>CAYTZN010000012.1:0-71053 GCA_964442495.1 uncultured Legionella sp.
TCTTAATGAACCATGCCCCGAAGGCGTGCTGCGTATTCTACTCATCTGAGTTTCTGTGTCAAACACTTTTTGCGTTTTTCTTCGTTTATTTTCATCTAAATTCTATTGCTAGCTAATCGGTAGCAAATTGAATAAATTTTGCCAACCATCCAAGACGAGCTAAAAAAAACCAAGTGAATCAATTGCGTTACAATTGTTGATTGACAATGTGTCGTTCATAGCAATAGAAGGTCATATCGTAGTTGTTTTTTTCATCCATGGATTGGTTGCTGATTGTTTTGCAGGACCAGGTGTTTTTATCAATCGCTGGGAAAAAAACATCGGCCTCAAATGTTCCGTGAATCACTGTTAGATATATACGATGGGCAATAGGCAACGCTTGATAAAAAATTGCCGCCCCACCAATGATCATGATTTCCGGCTTGTCTTTAGTTAAAACCAATGCATCTTCTAGTGTATGCACAACAATCACACCATCAATTGATAACGACTGCGTGCTTAATACAATGTTTAACCTTTCGGGCAAAGGACGTCCAATGGACTCATATGTTTTCCTGCCCATGATTACAGGTTTGTTTAATGTTAGGGTTTTAAAATGCTTTAAATCTGCCGGTAAGTGACAAAGCAGTTTATTTTCTTTACCTATACCGCCTTGTTCATCAACAGCAGCAATAAGACTAATGAGCGTCATGACTATTTTCTCGGTGGGAAACCATGGATGCCGCCATTTCTACAGCTGCCTTTAGACTATTAGAATCAGCAAATCCTTTACCTGCAAGGTCCAAGGCGGTTCCGTGATCAACTGAAGTACGCACAATCGGTAAACCTAAGGTTACATTAACGGAATGGCCAAATCCTGCATATTTCAATACTGGTAATCCTTGATCATGATACATTGCTACAAACGCATCAGCTTGACGAGAAATAAACATCGTATCTGCAGGGTATGGGCCTTGTACTTGTATACCTTGTTTTTTAAGTATTGCTAATGCTGGGGAAATAATTTCGATTTCTTCTCGCCCTAAATAACCTGATTCGCCTGCATGTGGATTCAGTCCTGCAACGTGAATGAGAGGATTAGAGATCCCAAAATCGTGTTTTAATGATGCATGCAACTCACTGATTACGTTGATTATTAATGATTCAGTAATAGTCTCAGACACATCATTAAGAGGAAGATGCGTTGTAACTAAAGCAACTTTCATTACATTACAAGCTAACATCATCACCACTGTTTTAGTACGACAAGATTCTTTGAGAAACTCAGTGTGGCCAGTGAAAGAGTATCCGCCTTCGTTTATTACGGCTTTATGAACAGGGGCCGTTACCAATCCTGAAAATTCGCCGTTGAGGCAGCGCTCTACTGAGAGAGTTAACATTTCAATTACATACTGAGCATTTAAGGCATTGAGTTGACCAGGTATGGTGTCAACAACCTGAGGAATTGATAATACTGTTAAATGATTTGGTATTTGAGAGGGAGGTACACCCTTTCTATAATCTTCTAAAACAACATTTAGCCCCAATTGCTGGGCACGCGCGGCCAATGCAACTTTATCACAGAGGACAACCAAAGGTACTGCCGACCCCGCAAGTGCCAAACAAAGGTCAGGCCCAATCCCCGCAGGCTCACCACTACTAATCAGTAGTGGCCTTTTAAAAATCATGTTAACGCCTTGTCCATGATTTTAATATAAGCATCGGCGCGTAAATGTTGTTGCCAATTTTCAACGGCTTCACTAAATTTGCGTTGTTGTAAAAATTGTCTTACTTGCTGTTGCTGATATGACTTTGAATCGTCAACCGTTTTACGTTCCAATACTTCAATGATGTGCCATCCAAAAGGGGATTTCACAGGCTTGCTTACTGTGTGTAAAGGCAGGGCACTCATTGCATCAGCGAAGGGCGCGACTAGCTCTTCAGCAGTCACCCATCCTAAATCGCCCCCCTTTACTGCACTCGCTGCATCGAGAGAATATTGCTTTGCCATTAAGGCAAAGTCTTTACCTGTGTGTAATTGCTGATACAAGTTATTCGCTTGCTTTAATGCCTCTTCTTTGGTCATGCTCAAATCTTGTTTTAATAAAATATGACGCACGTGAGTTTTTTCAACCAAGTGCTGACCATTATCACCACCTATAGCGACTAATTTTATCAGTTGAAAACCATTACCGGTACGAATAGGTCCTGCCACCTGCCCGACTTTCATATCGACCACACGCGTTGCAAACACTTCTGGCAACTCGGCTAAATGCCGCTCACCCAGATCACCGCCTTCTAAAGCATACTCCCCACTGGACTCAGCAATAGCCATCATACTGAAATCCCCACCTTGTTTAATTTTTTCGAAGAGAGAGCTAGCTTTTGCTTTTGCTTTAACAATTTGATCCGTTGTAGGCTCTTCTGCTAAGGGAATAACTATATTTTGCAAATGATATGTTTGTTGAGATTTTTCATTATGAATCGCCGTTTTTAAATAATCTTCTACTTGTTGGGGTGAAACGCTAACTTCCTTACCAACAGCAGATTGTTGAATGCGGCCTATTAACATTTCTTTACGTATATTCTCCCGATAAGTATCCCAACTTAAACCTTGTTTATTAATTTCCTCACGTAACTGCGTTAATGTCAGCTTGTTGTTTTGTGCAATTTTTTCTATGGCTTGATTTAAATCGACGCTATCGATAGTCATGTCATTTTTTTTGGCTAATTGTAATTGCAGATCGACATCAATAAGATGCTGCAACACTTGCTTTCGAAGAATAGCGTCTGAAGGCAATTTCATGTTTTTAGCCAAAATTTGCTGGCGTAAAACATTAATCTGCGCCTCAAGTTCACTGGCAGTTATAACATTTTCATTTACAATAGCGACCACTTTATCCAGTGGCTCAGCTGCATTAACAACAACAAATACCGGTAGCAAAATCAAAAATAGTAATATTTTCTTTCGCATGCCACAATCCTCATCTCTATGTCTTAAGACCTAAAACTTAGCTGCAATTTAGGACATTCATCATCAAAACACAAGCTAATTTGAGTAAATTAAAATCAAAATGCTGGTGCCACTCATCGAACCCACTAGAACATATTTCTATACCCAGGTAAATAGCTATTGATTGTTGTGGCAGGATCACTATTGGCCACAGAACCTAAGCCTTTCAGCAAGACTTGCAAGTACACGTTATTATTATACTCAGGCTTTAATGAATTTGGAGAGAGGCTTTGGAACGCTCTGCCCCCAAGTAACCGCATTGCCCAACAACAACTGTCATATTGAAGACCTAAAAGCGTCATCATGCTGTAATTATTACTGATATTGTAGCTATAAGCTCCTAACCCACTCCATTTCTCAGTAAATGACCAGGCATAACCAACTGTCGCCTGATGAAGTGCGCTGTCCTGTGCCTGACTATTACCAACCTTTAGTAAATTGCCATTGGTGAGATAGCTATAACCAAAACTAATAATATGATTTACCGCGGGCTGGTAATGAAAATTCAAATCCCCATTGTTGGTCGCTCGCGTATAAGGATCCCACACATAATCACCGCTCATGATCCATGCAGGGCTTATATTATAAACGCCTCGCGAAGCAATGGGTGATGATCCTGATAGTGGCGACAAATAACCTAATGTTAACGGGGAGTCGACACAAACCCCATTTTTTTGATAGCAAAGGCCTACCTTTCTATCGGCGAAATATCGAATTTGCCCTACCGAGACACTTGCTCTTTCCTGCCCATTGGTTTCAGATAACCATCTTGTTGTTAGCGCATAAGCCAGCTGATTTGTATCACCCACTCTATCAAACCCTGAGAAGCGGTTAGAGCGAAACAATTGGTCATTGTTAAAAATCATATAGCCTGAATCATATACAGGAATAGACGTTTGATTTCGGTAAGGGACATAAAGATAATAAAGGCGCGGTTCGAGGGTTTGTGTAAAAGCATTACCAATAAACGATGTAGGGCGCTCAAATGTCAAACCACTGTCCAAACTATAACGGGGTATGGTTCGATTAAAAGCGTTTGAGAGAGGCTCACTATTGTAATGAACATCATAATAGTCCTCCACAAGCTCTACAGACGGCGTGATATATCCCCAAGGTTTAATATGAGGTAGCGATAAGACCGGGCTCAAATGATAACGAGGCCCTTGAGGTTGCGTAAAGGTTTCGATTGGCCAACGATAATAATCAAACTCCCCCAACATACTAAAATTAGCATGCATCGGTAAATCATTATAAGAAGCATTAGCTAAAAGCTGAGGTAAACGCTCATACACATCGGCAATCGGGGTTTGATTGATGGGGTGTAGTGTTTGATAACTTTGTACTTTACCAGCAAATAACCAATGTTCGGTTGTATAAGTCACGTCACCTTGATGCAACAACTGATTTTCCGTCAAAATTGCAAGATTACTGCTGAAATCTTGTAAATAATAATCATCAGAGACCTGTTGATAATTAATATTCATTTGTAAGTTGGGCGTAAAGGCGGTGCTTTCATGAAACAATAAAGACCATCTATCCCGTGATAAATCCTGCAACGTGGGGTATTGGCTTTCATTCGCATCTAAAAATGAATTGAATGCTTTGTCATTTGGTAGAAAATTCCCTCCCAACATACCGGTGGAATTCGCGGTCAGAAATCTAAAGTCCCCACCCATCATGACTCCTCGACGTGTGTATAAATGAGGAACAAGAGTGGCATCATAATTAGGGGCAAGGTTCAAATAATAGGGCAGCGCAAAGTCAAAGCCCCCGACATTAGAATAGCCAGATATTGGCATTAAAAACCCAGATTTTCGCTTTTTTGATGTGGGGAAACTTAAGTAAGGAGTGTACAACAAGGGCCAATTAGCCACTTTTAATACCGCATTTTTGGCCACTCCCCTCTCTGCAGAATGGTCTATTTTTATACTGCCAGCCTCAATTTGCCAGGATTTATCCTGGGGTGCACACGTGGTATAGGTCGTTTTATGTAATAAATAATCTTTGTTAGCAAAGCGCTCAATGAAACGAGCACGCCCCCACGCGGGATAAACCGCGCCAGAACGTTGTGAATTAAAAAGATAGAGCACATCCTCGACTTTACCGGATTTATCCACGGGATTAAGGGTCGCTTTTCTTGCAATCATGATGCGATTAGGTTCAGCATAGCGAACCCCACCTAACAGCTCTATTTTAGTCACTTGATTGGTTTTTGCATCGTGATAAATATAGGCGGTTTCAGCGGAAACCATTTGTTGCGCCTGCCCAACCTCAACATTCCCGTGAAGTTCTGAACGACCATTTTCATAGAGAGACACTTCATTCGCTTTCACATGAATGGCGTCGTCTGTCACTATTGGCGTGTTTATAGGGGATTGATACGATCCACGGCATATAGACGATGAATTATCTGCCTGCCAACCGAGACATTTTGCAAAAATAGTACGCCGCATAGGCGTCAGCGGCATTTCTCGTGGGACAACGCAGGCTTTTACAGGAAAAGCCGGACTCCCAGCAGAAAAGGCTGTAGGAAGGGCTAATCCTGCAGACAAACCAGCCACTGCAAGAGCAAGACCACTTAAGATATAATAAAACTTAATATTCACCGCCACTAAAATGCCTTATGATGCACACATTATCCTTGTGCGGTAATTTTTAATTTGGGTTCGGCAAGCGAGGGCAGGAAGTATATCATGCATACAAGACAAAACGCACTTAACAAATGGCTTGAAGAAATTTTCAAAGATACACCCTTTACGATAGCGCCTCTAGCGGGGGACGCAAGCTTTCGACGCTATTTTCGGCTGCACGCGGGGAATACAACGCGCGTCGTCATGGACGCGCCTCCTGATAAAGAAACAATAGAGCCCTTCATTAACATCGCTCGTCTTCTTGCAGAAAAGGGCATTCATGCACCGAGCATCCATGCAGTTGAATATACACAAGGGTTTATATTGCTTGAGGATTTAGGCGATGATTTATTTTTAAAGATGCTCTCATCTAAAAATGCCGAAGGCCTTTACACACAGGCAATGAACACACTGTCCCTGATACAACAGTGCCCAACATCAGATCTTCCAGCCTTTGATACGTCCTTTATGTTACAAGAGTTATCCTTGTTTCAAGAATGGTTCTTAGAGGCATATCTCGGCTTAACACTTACAACTGAAGACACACTATGCCTGGAAAAAACATTTGAATGGCTCACCCAAGAAATAACAAACCAACCGCAAGTCTTCATTCACCGAGATTATCACTCACGCAATTTAATCGTAACGAATAAAGCTGAACCCTATGCACTAGGGGTTATTGATTTTCAAGATGCTATGCGAGGCCCCTTCACCTATGATTTAGTGTCTCTGTTAAAAGATTGTTATAAACAGTGGCCTCACGCCAAGATCATGCATTGGTTGTCTTACTTTTATGATCAATTGCCTAAAAATACGGCTTTCTCTTTTGCTGATTTCACTCGTGCTTTTGATCTTTGTGGGTTACAGCGTCATCTAAAGGTTTTAGGTATATTTTGTCGCCTCCATTTACGAGACCATAAAGCCTCTTATTTACGCGACCTGCCCTTGACCCTTCATTACGTCAACACCTGTTTAAGCCGTTATGAAGCGCTCCAACCCTTAGCCCAATTCATGAAAGAAAAAATTGCGCTACCTTCTACAGAAAGTGTTAAAGCATGAAAACTGCCATGATTTTAGCTGCCGGGAGGGGGGAGCGCCTAAAGCCGCTAACAGAATTCTGCCCTAAAAGCCTATGCAAGGTACATAACATTCCCATTATTGAACATCACGTTTTAAACCTTGTATCAGCAGGATTTGAGCATTTAATTATTAATCACGCTTATTTAGGCGGGAAAATCCGTCAGCATTTAGGAAATGGAGCACGGTTTGGCGTTAAAATTACTTATTCGCCTGAGCCTCCAGGCGGACTAGAAACAGGTGGTGGTATTGTGAATGCATTACCCCTCTTGGGCGATAAGCCGTTTTTAACGGTAAATGCTGATATTTTTACTGATTATGATTTTTCTTCCTTTTCATTACCTGCTCACAGTTTGGTGCACTTGATACTCGTTTCCCCCCCAAAAGGCTCTCAAGGTGATTTTGGTCTAACCACGTCGCATGAAATAGAAAATAGTCCTCAAACCTATACTTTTTCTGGAGTTGCCGCGTATCGCCCTGAGATTTTTCAAAACATGAAGAACGGACGATACTCTATTACGCCCTTGCTACGACAATTAGCAAACAATAAAAAGGTCACTGGAGAAATTTATCAAGGCATCTGGATAGATATTGGCACACCTGAACGCCTGCGGCTTGCTAATCAGACGAGCTAATCAGCAAGAGTAGGCGCGTTTCATTATCGTCATTAGCTCCCCGCCATGGACGAGCCCGCTCCAGAAGTACCAGCTGCTGAAGGTCCGGAATCAGGGCCTTCCCGCTTGGGATATTCAAGCTGATTTGCATTAAGTTTCATCGATTTATAATGGGTGTCAACGAAGGCGGCAACGCCTGATTTTTTATCAACCACTTTTTCACGCAGGGTTTCAGCAGACGCCCTTACAGGAGTTTGTGTTGCAGGTGTACCTTCATAAATCACCCCTCCCCGACTAAACATTTTATTTTCAGCTAACCACGCATTGAATATATCGTCCATCGCTTGAGAAGCATTGCTATCAAGATCGTTTCCATTAGCTGCATACCGTCGCACAAATTCTGAATCATCACTGATGGCAAAATCGAAGTCGATGGCTTTTTCCTTAACCACATCAAATGCTTTAACAGCATCTTTAAGGAGAAACTCAAGGTAGGCGTCTGGCGGTGCTTTTCCACCCCAAATGTCCCCACCTGAGTTAGCAGATATGATGTAGTCACGGTAAGCGGCTATAGGTTTCAGCACATTTTCCTCAATAGACTCGGTACGCATTTTAGCCGCATCGAAGATACTAACAAGACGATTATACAAATAACTTAATGCACCTTCTGATTTAAATTGCATACATTTTGTAATCGTGTCTGAATCAGGCAAATAAGCCATTTTTCCCCGTGGCTTAACCAAGGGCAAATCTTTTCCGCTTTTCATATACCATTCCTCTTACACAAAAGGGGACCATTACATAACATTATAACAAATCAATAAGATATATTTCTGTCATTATTGATTTGTTATCCGTTAAAAAATTGTAAAAATTTAGTCCAAAGGAGTGGGGAGCTCATCTGTAACAGACGCAAAGGTTTTCTTTTTCATCGATTCAAATGTAAATTCATCCACCTGCATCGCATCCCAACGCGCTTTTTCAACGGCAACTAGATCATTCATCTCTGATTGAGTTAGCTCGCCTTTACTGACTTTTTCAACCAATTTTTCCTTTAAGCTTCCTGCCGTATAGCGCTTTAGATCATGGATTTTTTTATAAAGCGGCGCATGCTTAAGAATAAGTTGTAATGCATGCTCCATTTTATCAACAGCCTCCTTTGCATCACCACTTAAATAAATCGATTGAAGCACTTCCTCTCGATAAGCATTATTTTCCGTCATCAGGCTTGCCAATTGATGATCCAACTTATCACTTGGGTAGCGCATACTTTGCCCCCAAGGGAAAGCCAGGAGCCGAACCACAAAACCAAGCCCACGCGCTGGAAAATTTTTACAGAAAGCAATCATTGAATGCTGAGCATGGTACAAACAGTAGGTCACAGCCCATTTAGCATGCAATTGCTGAGCGGATTGCTCATCATGCTGCTGACAGTGTCGAAGAGCGGCCATTGCCATGTATAAATAGGACATACCATCAGCAAGCCTGGCGGATAAACGTTCTTTGCGTTTTAAATCACCGCCTAAATAAATCAATGATAGATCCGCTAACCAAGAAAAAGCATAACTCAAGCGTGCCAAACGTTGATACTCTCTATGTAGCGAGCTTTTGGGAGCCACAATCAACAAACCCCCAGTCCAGGCTGAACAAACGGTTTTTGCAAAATTTTGTAAAAAATAACAAACATGTCGCCAAATTAACCCTCTAAAGGCGGGTTTATCTTGATTAGAAACAGCATAAAACTCCTGCCGTACAAACGGATGGCACGCCATGGAACCCTGTCCAAATATCAATAAATTACGTGACATGATATTTGCGCCTTCTACCGTAATGGAAATAGGAATCCCTTGGTAGTAATTAGTCATATAATTGCGTGGCCCAACAACAACCGTTCGCCCCGCATGCACGTCCATCGATGCATTTATCACGATACGCGCCAATTCCGTGTTGAAATATTTAGTAATTGCAGACGCCACAGACGGTTTTTTATGTTCATTTACAGCGGCAACCGTTAATAATCGGGTGGTATTTATAAGATAGTTTAACCCAGCAATTTCGGCTAACTTTTCTTCAATACCTTCAAATTGAGCAATTTCAACGCTGAATTGCCGACGAATCCGCGCAAATGCACCGGTAGTGATATAAGCCACCGAGGAAGATGCAGCCCCCAAGGCTGGTAAAGAAATAGAGCGACCAATAGAAAGGCACTCGACCAACATCTGCCAACCTTTACCGGCTTTTTCTTGCCCACCAATGATACTGCTAATAGGAACAAAAATATTTTCACCACGAATGGTACCGTTCATAAAGGGCTGATCTGCAGGCAAATGGCGATTACCTATTTCTAAATGTTCTGTATCGCGAGGAATAAGCAAACAGGTAATACCCTCACTACCTTGCCCTTTAAGCAAACCCTCAGGGTCTTTAAGCTTAACGGCAAGACCTATCAGAGTAGCGACGGGTGATAATGTAATCCAGCGCTTGTTCAACGTCAGCATAAGGCCCAAAATGGACTTACCACCCACCTTCTTCATCACCACCAAGGCTTCAGATTTAATGGATGTCGCATCACTGCCTGCATCAGGTTCTGTTAAAGCAAAACAAGGAATATCTATACCTTTAGCAAGCCTTGGCAGATAGTGAGCTTTTTGCTCATCTGTTCCATAATGTTGAAGTAATTCACCTGGCCCTAGGGAGTTAGGCACCATCACAGTTACAGCTGCAACGCCTGAGCGACTAGCAATTTTCATTACCACATCAGAATGCGCACGTGCCGAAAACCCTTTGCCACCAAACTCTTTTGCAATGACTAAACCAAAAAATCCCTTTTCCTTCATAAATGCCCACACATTGGAGGGTAAATCGTGTGCCTGACTAATTTCCCATTCATTCAGCATTGAACAGAGTGCTTCTGTTTCATTATCAATAAAATGCTGCTCTTCTTGGGTAAGATCTGTTGAAATTGCGGATAGTTTTTCCCAATCGGGTGTACCTGTGAAGATATCTTTTTCTAACCACGTATCCCCTGCATTTAATGCTTCTTCTTCCGTTTTAGATAGCTTAGGAATAGATTTAATCGCACGTTGAAATAAAAAATCACTAATAATATTCCGAAGCACTTCTACCCGTAGAATTAAAACCACACCCAAAATAGATACCCAGAGAATAGTGCCTACAACCAAAGGAAACCCTGTGTAATACGTGGCAATAGCTAAATAGACCACACTCCCTATTTCCCATATTCGCGGGCTCATTAAACGATAGAGCACGATTAGTGAAAATACTAAATACAATAAGAACAAAACAATACCCATGTTAATCCCTTCTTCGATATGTGTTAGCAAACGCACTAGACTGAGCTAAAAACGAATATTTGTCGAGATTTGAGCTGAATAAATTAATTAAAATAATTTATTCAATGCTTGCATTGATGTTCAGAATACCCTAGCGTTAAATTTTATAAAGATGACTCTCATCATGAATAAGCGTTTTATTTGGAATTTTGAGCTTAACATAAACGCCCCGCCACATTTAGACATACCTGAAGCCATGGGTAGCGATGTGGGCCGATGGGAGTCGCGATTTTTTTGGCCAGAAAATAGCATCATTGTTTTAAATGGCTTAAACGAGCATTTTTTAGCCTTATCTCAATATCAAATAAAACACAGAGAAGATACCTACTATTTAATCCCCAATACTGATTACAATATTAAAACACGCCGTGAACAACTTTTTTATAAGCCAATATTGACCCAAAAATCTGGCACAGTATCTTATGGAAAAAAAATCAATCTGGAAGAACTTCCTCTCAACATGCATCTTCCCAACATAAAAGAAAAAGATGTGCAAACACTTATGACCCGTATTCGAAAGGAGGGGATTAAAATCCACGTTGAGAAAGAAGCGTTAATTTATAAATTTGACACAACACCTCCGACTAAACTAGAAATAGCACGGCTTTGTGTCGCAGATAAAAACTACTATAGTGCAAGTATCGAATCCCATTCCATGGTATTAGTAGAATCATTGAGTAAACAAATAATCCCACATGGAATGGCCTCTGACTATGTTCAATTTCTTAGAAACATATCAAAATAACAAAAGTTGGCTAACTATTCGTGCCTAAGGCGGCTATGCAAACACTTTTCTCTATCATGTATAGTTTTGGAAAAATTGGTTTTATTTCACTAGGCGGTGGAAATTCCATGTTAAAGCTATTGGAATATGAAGCCGTCAGCTATCGGCATTGGATAGGACAAGAAGAATTTATTAACATGGTGGGCAGTAGTTTTTTATTTCCGGGATTAACCGCGGTCAAACTTGCTGCTCTAATTGGCTATAAAGCTGCGGGAATGCTTGGTTTGATAGTGGCAGTCCTCTGCCTAAATTTACCAGGTTTAATATTAGCCCTTTTTGGTTATAAATGGTTAACCAGTAATAATGGCCCCATGACCCATAAAATCATGGTTTCAGTCCAGTATGGGTCTTTAGCACTGCTTGCTGCAGCCTCTTACTCCATTGCTGAGGGCGTAGTGGCAACTTATTATTCGTTGCCATTGGTATTGGCTTGTGTATGTTTTTTCTTGGCCCTTGCCTTCCTACAGTTATCCCCCTTCTGGGGATTTATTGGCTTTATTGGCATATGTTTTTTTCTAGTGCGATAAACAGGACTATCAACTTGTCTTAGGGTAATGATTTACCTTAAATAAAGGATTTTTTTGGGAGCCAAATGTGACAACTTCACTGGACTGTTCAACTTATTATATTAACCGCGAGTTCACGGCGTTAGCCTTTAATGAACGGGTTCTCCAATTAGCTAAAGACGAGCGAGTACCGCTGCTCGAGCGCATGCGTTATTTATGTATCTGTAGCAGTAATTTAGACGAGTTTTTTGAAATTCGGGTTGCGGGCTTACGGGAAAAAATTGCTATTTCCTCACCAAAATTAAGCATTGATGGCCTCTCTGCAGAGGAAGTACTAAGTCAACTGAGTAAAAAAACTCATTTGTTGATCGACGAACTTTATACCATTTTCAATACAAAGCTGTTACCCGCGTTGCAAAAAGAAAACATCCATTTTTATGATGCTGAAGAGTGGACTGATGACATTCATTTGTGGGCCAAACATTATTTCAAAAACGAGGTATTGCCCATTGTTAGCCCTATTGCTCTTGACCTAGCTCATCCTTTTCCTCGCTTATTTAACAAGAGTTTGAATTTTATCGTGTCGCTAAGCGGTACAGACGCATTTGACCGCAACATTAATTATGCGGTTATCCATGCCCCCCGCTCCTTGCCCCGTATTATCCATCTGCCCTCGGAGCTGTGTGATGAGGGAAGCCATTTTGTATATTTATCTTCTATTATCAAAACACACATTCACCGCCTTTTCCCAGGCATGGAAATCGATGGGGTCTATGCGTTTAGATTAACCCGTAACAGTGATTTATTTTTGCGCGATGAAGAAGTAGAAGATTTAGCCGCGGCAGTGCAACGGGAACTTTTTTCTCGTCACTATGGCCATGTGGTGCGTCTTGAGATTGAAAAAAACTGCCCTGAAACCATTACAGATTTTCTATTACAAAAATACCATTTGCGTCATGAAGACGTCTACTACTGTGACGGCCCTGTTAATCTGCAACGTTATCTAAGCGCCATTAATAAAATAAAACGTCCCGATTTAAATTATCCCGCGTTTACACCGCAATTCCCAATGTCTCCCAAGTATAAACAAAACTTATTTGCCATTTTAGATGAACAAGATATTTTGCTTCACCATCCATTTCAAAGCTTTGAAGTAGTAATTGATTTCGTACGCCAAGCAGCGGCGGATCCAAACGTGCTCGCCATTAAACAAACCCTCTATCGTACTCATTTTAATTCGATTATGGTTCAGGCCTTGGTTGAAGCCGCGCGCTCGGGCAAAGAAGTAACTGCAGTGATTGAGCTGAGGGCCCGATTTGACGAAGAATCAAATTTAAAACTGGCAAACCGTTTAAATGAGGCCGGGGTATTAGTCCTTTATGGCGTCGTAGGCTTTAAAACCCACGCAAAAATGACGTTGGTTGTTCGTCGCGTGCATGGGAAATTAAAACGATACGTGCATTTAGGTACCGGAAATTATCACGAACAAACCGCCAAACTTTACACTGACTTAGGGTTGCTGACCGCACATCCCACCATTACCGCAGACACACAAATTATTTTTCAGCAACTGACAGGCCTTGGCAAGACCATTAAACTCAAAGAGTTATCCCATTCACCGTTTACCTTGCAGAAAGTATTACTCCAATTGATTGAACAATGCTGTGCTGCTGCCGCAAATGGTGAAGATACGCAGATCATGATTAAAGTAAACGGTTTAACTGACCTTACAATGATACAAGCACTCTATATCGCGTCCCAAGCTGGCGTTAAAATTAGTCTTATCGTTCGAGGGGTATGCTGCCTCAGACCCGGAATCCCCGGGGTGTCTGAGAACATTAGGGTGGTATCTATTGTTGGGCGCTTCCTCGAACACCATCGCGTTTATTATTTTAAACACGGCAATCATGAGCACTATTATTGCTCAAGTGCAGACCTTATGGAGCGTAATTTATACACGCGTATCGAAGTCATGTTCCCCATTCTGAATGAGGGCTGCCGTAAGCGGATTAAACAGGAAATTTTTAAAAATTACTTAAAAGATAATCGTGACACATGGGAAATGCAGAGCGATGGCACCTATAAGCCCATGAGAAATGGTAAGCATAGCGCCCAGGAAAAATTATTGACCCTTTATTGTGAAACGATTTTTCCACCGTCTATCGAGCCACGTGATTATCGTCGCTGATTACCCTTTAACCATGAGCCGAGAGCTTTAGGATATTTAAAACCAAATTAACAGCCCCTACACAACGATCGTTTTATGTTGTTTACCGGCTTCTTCACGGGCAAGGCGTGGTACTAAGTAACCGGGCAATAAAGCTTGCAACTCGTGAAAAATAATCAGTGCCCGCTCTTCAGACACATCGAAATGAGCGGCGCCCTTCACTTTATCCAATAAATGCAAATAGTACGGCAAAACACCACAAACAAATAAGCGCTCACTTAAGGCCGCTAAAACAGTTGCCTTATCATTAACACCTGCAAGTAGAACAGATTGATTTAGCAAATGACAACCCACTTGGCGAAGAGCACGACAAGCCTCTAAGACATGATTATCTAACTCTTGTGCATGATTACTGTGTATGATGACAACCGGGGTTAACCTACACGTAGCCAATAACTCAGTAAAACGCGGAGTTATTCTTTCCGGTAAAACCACAGGGATACGAGTATGAATACGTAACGTTCTAAGATGCGGTATCTCCGCTAACTGTGAAAATAACGATTGGAGCGCCGTGTCTGTGGCCATTAAGGGGTCGCCCCCACTTAAAATGACTTCATGAATGTCGGGGTCATTTGCTATGTAATCAAGAACCGGAAGCCACCCTTTTCGACCAGGGTTATTTTCTTGATACGGAAAATGACGCCGAAAACAATAGCGACAATTGACAGCACAAGCACCCGCTATTGTCAGTAACACCCGCCCTTGGTATTTATGAATCAGCCCACTCAAGGGGTTGCTGGTCATTTCTTCCAAGGGATCAGCCACAAAACCATCAACGGTATTTAACTCTTGCTCTACAGCTAAGACTTGCAATAACAAAGGGTCAAAACGATTTCCTGGCTCCATCCTGGCCGCAAAGCCACGAGGAACACGGGTTTTAAATTGAATTTCAGCGTCTTTTGTTGTTAAATCGACAGGTAATTGAAGAAAAGCTAACAAATCAGCTGCCGATGAAAAGCCTTGGGCCAAATTTTTTTGCCAAGAAGGCATTGATTCTCGCATTCAGTATACAGAATTGATAAACTGCACGGACTTTAACGAAATTGTAACAAAATCTCAACCATGGAGCACTGATGGCTACATATAGCACCAATGAATTTAAAAATGGCTTAAAAATAATGATTGATAATGCACCATGTAATATTGTTGATTGTGAATTTGTTAAACCTGGAAAAGGCCAAGCATTTACCCGCGTAAAAGTAAGAAACCTTCTTACCGGTCGCGTTGTTGAGCGAACCTATAAAGCCCATGAAACATTCCCTTCAGCCGATGTGGTGGACGTGGAAATGCAATACCTCTATAACGATGGTGAGCTTTGGCACTTTATGGTCACCGACACATTTGAACAATACGCCGCAAGCCCTAAGTCAGTTGAAGAGGCAGCTCAGTGGCTTAAAGAACAAGACATGTGCATTGTAACGTTATGGAACAATGAGCCCTTATTAGTAATGCCACCTACATTTGTGATATTGACCATTGTAGAAACAGATCCAGGGCTTAAAGGTGATACCTCAGGTGGCGGTGGCAAACCTGCAACATTAGATACGGGCGCCGTTGTTCGCGTTCCTCTTTTTGTGCAAACCGGTGAACTCATTAAAATCGACACTAGAAAAGGCGAATACGTATCCCGCGCTAAAGAATAATCAAAGAAGGGGATGAGTGAAAAAATTTACTCATCCCCTTGTTTTTATCATCGTCGACCATAACCATGATAACCACCATAACGCCCACCACCCCATCCATAACGAGAACCACCAGCCCAGTAATTATTCCTGTATTTAGGTAAGTAATCATAACGTGATTCCCAGTAGGAAGGCGTATAGCTACCATAAGTACCATCCCCTACATAACCCGCATACCCTATAGAGTATGTATTGTAATATCCAGGACTATAGGGACCACCAGTATCTGCTGTGTCCACCGCGCAACTACTCATTAATGTGGCAGAAGAAACAATACAAAGAGCCAACATTGTTTTTTTCATGAACGCTTCCTTGCATACATTATGTATATAAATTATGCGTCATGATTTCATATTTCGCAAATGCGGCCTGTTAAGCGTGTTTTAACATGGTGATTTGTGCGGCCAATTGGTCGTAGCCTGCCTCAACATTAATATAATCAGCCCCCGCCAAATAAACGGACAAAGACCCATCATCGGTAACATTTAATGCTTGCCAGATGCTATTAAATTTTCTCAAACGACGATAATCTTTCCGTTGGGTCACCAAATAAAAATTACGATAATAGCCCGGGGTCCGAATATTCAGGGCTTGGGCATCTGCCGCAAGATTTTGTCCTGGAAAATAATTTTTAAGTGAATAATCGTTATTGTTATGAACCGCAATGATTTTACCTTTAGGCAAAAGCACTTTTATCTTTTGCGCTAATTTTTTCACTTCTCGATGAGCCTCTGGGGTATACGGGCCAAATTGATAAAGCGATTTTTTTATCCCTACATCTGTAAAAATACGATTTGGATCAAATTCATAGCGTTTATGATGCAAATGAAAAACAACATTGCGTGAGCCTGAGTGAACCAAGGTTAAAACACTTCCACCTTGATGTTTAACCACGGCATTTGCAGCTTTTAAGGCCGTTTTTTCATTTTGATGCAAGTGAACAAATGCAGGGCCATTTCCATGAAATTGCTGTTTCACAATGACCACGGCGTCCCCCAGTCTCACTGAGTATTGATGAGCATGGAGTGGGTGCAAGCCAATCAACAACAAAAGAAAACGCCATATCATGATAGATTTTTACCATTAAGATTAATTTTTATGCATTTTATAGGGATTTTGATAGAACTGCAAAGAAAATTTTTATCCGTCGTGCGTAATAGGCTTTTCGTGAGCAAGAAGAAGAGGCAGTCATTTCTTGCGTATCTGAGCCGTCAATAAACGTTCAGAGCGGTGATTTTATGAAATGTAATTAGGTTTATCTGCTGATGCAAACTGACACACATACAATTCAAACGAATCTCCTAATTGGCATT
This sequence comes from uncultured Legionella sp., assembly GCA_964442495.1. Classification (GTDB taxonomy): domain Bacteria; phylum Pseudomonadota; class Gammaproteobacteria; order Legionellales; family Legionellaceae; genus CAYTZN01. Next base: position 17,179 of record CAYTZN010000012.1, read on the forward strand.
GTCATTTTGGTTCAGCCAAGTCAATAACTGCCTATATGTATAATAATAGACCATAAAAGACGGGCCAGAGTCATTAACGGGTTGAATTCAAAGCTCACTGTCACGAAGTACAAGAGTAAATGATGCACAGTATGGTAAAACTGTATTATAATCAATGACGAATGCATCAGCATAAAAAAACCGATGAAAACACTTATTGAATCTTATAAAGCAGGCCTTTTTCAAAAAAAATGGTGGTTACCCAATATTGTAGCGGGGGTCATTGTAGGGGTGGTTGCGTTGCCCCTGGCCATGGCGTTTGCGATTGCATCTGGTGCAAAACCCGAGCAAGGTCTTTATACAGCAATTGTTGCAGGCTTGCTTGTTTCTATATTTGGCGGCAGTCGCTTGCAAATAGCCGGGCCCACCGGTGCTTTTATCGTGGTTTTATCAGGGATCACGAGTAAATATGGCATTGATGGTCTACAAATCGCTACCCTTATTGCGGGCTTCATGTTATTGCTGATGGGCTTCGCGCGTCTTGGTGCTATCATTAAATTTATTCCTGACCCAGTCATTGTAGGCTTCACGGCAGGTATAGCTATTATTATTTGGGTCGGGCAATGGCAATATTTTTTTGGATTACCCCCCGTTTCTGGCGCTCATTTTCACGAAAAATTATGGCAGTTAATCAACGTGCTCCCCGCCATGAATTTAACAACAACCGCACTGGCATGTGCATCGCTAGTGATTGTGCTCTATGCGAATAAATTACCACTCATAAAACGCTTGCCTACACCACTCATTGCCCTGGTTTTTGCCACAACCTTGCAATCGATATTCCAATTTAAAGGGGTAGCGACGATTGGGAACGCCTTTGGTGGAATTCCCCAAGGCCTACCCTCCTTTCATCTACCTGAAATAAGTGTTGATCGCATCCTTGAGCTCATAGGGCCGGCCTTCACCATAGCAATGCTAGGGGCTATTGAATCCCTTTTATCGGCTGTTGTCGCCGATGGAATGGCTGGCACTCGACACAATTCCAACCGCGAGCTTATAGGACAAGGCCTGGCTAACATTGCAGCGCCTCTTTTTGGCGGATTTGCCGCCACCGGCGCTATTGCACGAACAGCGACCAATATTCGTAATGGCGGCAATAGCCCCTTAGCCGGCATTATTCACTCAGTAACATTAATTCTTATTCTTCTCTTCCTCGCACCATTGGCTAAAAATGTGCCTCTTGCAACCCTCGCCGCTATTCTCTTTGTAGTGGCCTGGAACATGAGTGAGGCAAAACATGTCATTAAACTTATCAAGCGTGCTCCACGTGCTGATATTGTCATTCTACTGATTACATTTTTACTGACTGTTTTCGTAGACTTGGTTGTTGCGGTAAATATAGGGGTGATTCTTGCCATTCTTCATTTTCTGTTAAGCATGGCAGACAGTGTGGTGGTGGAACAACAAAGCGAAGATGAATTAGCCCTTGAGCATCCCCTTCAAGAGCGCCCCACATTGCCAAAGGATGTTCTAGTTTATGCAATCGATGGTCCTTTTTTCTTTGGAGCCGTTGAGCATTTTGAGCTGGCCCTAGCCAATACTCACAGTGACCCCAAGGTGCTTATTATTCGTTTACGTTGGGTGCCTTTTATTGATATCACAGGGTTACAATCCCTTGAAGAAACGATACAAGATGTTCAAAAACGCGGAATACGTGTCATTTTAACGGGTACAAATGCAACCGTTAAAGCTAAACTTAAAAAAGCGGGTATTATTGATTTATTAGGTGCTCATAATTTTTTTATGGAATTTCAGGAGGCACTGTCAGTGGTTAATCAATCGCGACACAAATAAGTCCTTAACTCTTGTCCATATAGGGATTGCGTATTTTACTAAAAATACCGCATGATATGATGAGGCTTATTGATTATGAATTGCAGAGCATGAGTGGTCGTTAAATAAACTAGACGCCAACCTACAGGGCTTTATGCTGCAACGAGCAGTCTAGTTAGATTTTCGACGAAGACCACGACGGTGTTAATATCTTCAAAGGATTGATGTTATGAAACGACTGCTTTTTTTAATGCTCTGGTTTGCGCTCTCTCTGTCATATGCTCAAAATCTAACCATAGGTACCACCTCTCAAAATCCTCCCTTTAATTCACTTGCCGATCAAAAAGACCATTTCTATGGATTTGATATTGATATCATGGGTGAAATTTGTAACCGCATACAAGCTCGCTGCCAATTTATACCCCTCCTCTTTAATAGTTTATTCACTCAATTAAGCACTGAAAACATTGATCTTGCTATTGCTGCCATCGTTATTACCCCCTATCGCCAACAAGAGTTTCTTTTCAGCCTGCCTTATCTTGAAAGCCGAGGCCAATTTATTACTCTTCAACAATCAAATATAAATACCCTTGAAAACATCCCAAATAAAAAAATTGGCACACGTCTAGGAACCCCTTTTAAAGAGCTTGCCTTTTCATTATATAAAAACAGCGTGACCTTGGTTGATGTCTTGGATATTGCCGATCTGATGGATAGTTTGAACAACAAAACAATTGATGTGGCGTTAATGGATGCTGAAGCGGCTAAAAACTGGGTAATGAACAACTCAAACGTTTATAAGCTCATTGGGGCCCCCATTCCTGTGGGTGGAGGCTATGGAATCATGGCCAACCCAAATCAAGGCGCTCTCATATCTCAAATTAATCAAGCATTGCTGCACATGGAAGACGATGGAACCTACCTTAAAATATATACCCGTTATTTTCCTGACTAACAGGCATTCCTTACTCGAGCAAATTTTTTAGACCCTCCAAATGAGAGCGGGCAAGCGCCTTGGAACGTTCTTCATCACGCACACCACCCCGACCAAACCACTCCAAGCTATCCTCAGGTAATTCATCTAAAAAACGACTAGGCAAACAAGCCTGCATTTCGCCTCCTCGCCGTCGCTGCCTGGCGAGGGTTAAACACAATGCTTTTTGAGCGCGGGTTATTCCTACATAGGCCAAACGTCGCTCCTCTTCAATGTGGTCCTCTTCAATACTAACACGGTGCGGGAGAAGCTCTTCCTCCATTCCCACTAAATAAACAAAAGGAAACTCTAACCCTTTAGAGGCATGAAGGGTCATTAACTGAAGCGTATCTGTATCATGCGTATCTGATTGCTCTAAAATATCGATAAGGATTAATTTATTGATAACATCCGGCAGCTGGCTATTAGGCTCTTTCTGTAACAAGCGCCCCACCCACTCGATTAGCTCCCATACATTTTCCATGCATTTCTGGGCTTTAAGAGGCGTATCACATTGCTCGTAAACGTGGGCCTCATACCCGCTCTCCTCCACCATGTCACGGAGCACTGCCTCAATAGGCTCATGAAGTACCCGCTGCTTGATGGTATGAAGCCAGGTTTTAAATTTATACAATGCCGCCCGGGGCTTTTCGCCAATAGGTTCTGATAGGGCTAAATGATCACAACAGGCATAAAGGCTTTGCCGTCTAGATTCCGCATAGTTACCTAACGCTTTTAATGTTGTTTCTCCAATGCCACGTTTGGGCGTATTGATTATCCTTAAAAAAGCAGCATCATCCGCTTCATTACACAACACTTTAAGATATGCAAAAATATCGCGAACTTCTGTTTTTGCAAACCATGACTGCCCACCACTAATATGATAAGGAATGCTGTGGTGACGTAATACTTTTTCAAACACTCGTGATTGATGGTTCCCACGGTACAAAATCGCAAAGTCACCATAAGGCATACGATTCCGCAATTTATGGCTGATAAGATCAGCCACCACTTGCTCGGCCTCATCTTGCTCATCCTTACAACATAAAACACGTAATAAATCACCAGAGCCCAGCTCGCTCCATAATGTCTTGGTATACAAATGGGGATTTTGAGCAATCAAATGATTAGCTGCATGAAGAATTCGCCCTGTAGAGCGGTAATTTTGTTCAAGCTTGATAACCTTAAGGTTTGGGTAATCACTTTTTAATTGCACAAGGTTTTCAGGCTTAGCACCTCGCCACGCATAAATCGACTGATCATCATCCCCCACCACTGTAAAATGCGCACGTGTGCCGACCAATAATTTTACCAACGTGTACTGGCACGTGTTTGAGTCTTGATATTCATCAATCAATAAATGGCGAATAGTGGTTTGCCAATGGTCTAAAATATCTGCGTGCGCTCTCAACAAAGAAACCGGCAAACGAATTAAATCGTCAAAATCAACTGCATTATAAGCCTCTAATAGTTCTTGATAGCGAGGATAGATGGTTAAAACCTCTGCCTGTAAGGGTGTGTTGAAGGTTAACCTATCGTTTGGCGATAACATTTCATTTTTCCAGTGTGAAATACACTGTTGCACTTGAAATAAATAGTCACGGTCATTTGCACGAGCCGTCGGCAATATGCCTTTCAAAACCTGTAAACAGTCTTCTGTATCAAAAATAGAAAATCCAGGTTTTAAACCACAACGCGCCACGTCACGTTTGAGAATACGCAAGCCTAACGTATGGAAAGTAGCAACTTTTAACCCGCGCCGAACATGAGAGGGTAAAACAGACGCCACACGAAGACGCATTTCATTCGCCGCTTTATTGGTAAACGTTACAGCACAGATGCTTTTAGCGGCATACCCACATTGTTCAATAAGATACGCAATTTTTTGAGTGATCACGCGGGTTTTACCGCTTCCGGCTCCTGCTAACACCAACATTGGGCCATCGATAAATTTAACCGCAGCCATCTGTTGAGGATTTAGCATACTTTATACTCGCGCAAAAAAAACACATTATTACGTTTATATCCCGAGCAATCAATCTACTTTGTGCTAAAATCAAGAATGCTTTAAAAAATGACCTTATCCCATGAAAGAAACTGATACGTTACAACGCTTTATGTTTGAGCATGCAAGTATTCGCGGAGAAATTGCTCATGTAGACGATACTTATAAAACCATCATGCACCAACGCCCGTACCCACCAGTGGTTAAACGCTTATTGGGCGAAGCGTTGATCTCTTGTTTAATGCTCGCAGGAAGCATTAAATTTGAAGGCGAAGTCAGCTTACAATTTCATGGGGATAAACGCCTCCCTCTCTTGCTCGTCCAATGCGACCACGAGTTACACATTAGAGCCTTTGCAAAATACCAAGAAGACTCGGAAACCGTGGATTATGCCAATGCCTTTTTAGAAGGAAAAATGATCTTAAGCATTAATCAATACAAACAGACTCAAACCTATCAAAGCGTCGTGCCCATACTTTCAACCTCCATGGGAGAGAATTTAACCCACTATTTCGCCCAATCCGAACAGGTCGCAAGCCAAGTATGGCTCGCAGTCAATGACGACACCGCAGCGGGCATGTTAATTCAATTAATGCCAGGCCAAAACACACAACAACGCGAAGAATTCTGGGAGTATGCAGTACAACTTGGTCAAACCATCAGTGAACATGAGTTATTAACCCTTGATAATACAACCATATTACACCGCTTGTACCATGAAACAGAATTGCGTCTTTACAGTGCGCGCCCTGTTTCATTCCAGTGCCGTTGTAGCCATGAAAAAATGAAGCAAGCACTCACTGTACTTGGTGAAGAAGACATGCTGGCATTATTAAAAGAACGAGGAAATATTGAAATCAGTTGTGATTTTTGCAACCAACAATATGTTTTTGATCCAATCGACATTACGTTACTGTTTCGAAAATAGCGGAATACCAACAAAGACGCATTATAAAGCCAGAATGCGCGCGGTATCTAATAATCTGGCAAGACTTGTGGGTTAGAAAAAACACCAGTTATGTCATTTCCGCGAAGGTGGGAATCCATTCCAAAATAGGGCGCATTGATGAGCGCACGATAGGTTCCCGCCTTCGCAGGAACGACAAACTATCATTACACAGATTTGTGGGTCATGATATGTCAAAGGACCTTGGAAATGAGGCCAAGTCAGTCAAATAAAATCTTGTTTGTCTTATTTGGTCATACAAGCTCTTGCCAGATTTGTGCTTAAACATTAAATACGTTTACCCTGAGTCGTCTATACTTAATATACACTGTTCATAAGAGTATTATTGTGAATACAAAAGAAATTCCCGATGCACCTAATGAACTCCCATCCGCACCACCATTGGAAGAACCGCCGCCTACAGAGCCCCCCGAGCCCATGTTACCGGATACACCCGAACCCAATTCTGAATAAGAAAAGAGGCTAATTTATTTTTAGGAGGCCGGGTTCCTGAAACGAAGTTGCAGAGACTGGCCTATTTTGCTCAAGTTCACCGAGTGAACAAGGAAGCCCCCGCATGGCGTTCAAAATATTTTGCATGATAATAAATTGCTCACTTAACTGAAAATATAAATGCGCCGATTCAGCTGCATGCAATTCACTAACGGTCAAATATGCCGCTTGCCCCATGTCACTAAAATATTTAAGTCGAACATGGCGCTTGTCTGCCATACCGGGGAATAAACCACAAAACAATAGGCTTTTATCACCCACTTCTCGCAGACGCTCAATTTGTCGACTTCCAGACGCGCGCATAGATTCAAGAAAATCCAACGCAATAACAGATTCCATTAAATGAGTCGTGTGAGAAAAACGCATCAACAAAAAAACCAGATAACTTTCCGTGCTTTCATTTAGAACCAGCCGGGTAGTTGCTTGCGCTTCATTAACAAGGGCATGCCATTGACTGGTATCGGTGGGATGCAAAATCAATTTATTCATGTTTTTCCACCTTTTTAGGTCTCTCATTATTAGTGTAGCAAAATTTATGCCACATGATAGGTCACTTTAAGTAATTTGACTGATAAATCAATATACATAGGGTGTTTTTCACGTGCCATTAAACAAACAGTGCGTGATTATTTGGGGTTCAGCGCTTATTTATTGTATAATGGTAAGTTATGCACGATTAACCTACTTTTACATGTCTCTTTGCAAAGCCGTGTAGCTCTATATTATTGCCAATTGAAGGTCCCTATGATTGAAAAAATTCGTAACATCGCCATTATTGCTCACGTCGACCACGGTAAAACAACATTAGTTGATAAGCTGTTGCAACAAACAGGTACGCTAAATGAACGCGCACCTAAAGTTGAACGACTCATGGATTCCAACGCATTAGAAAAAGAGCGCGGAATCACCATTCTTGCTAAAAACACATGCGTGCATTGGGAAGGTCACCAAATTAATATCGTTGACACTCCAGGACATGCTGATTTTGGCGGAGAAGTTGAGCGTATTCTTTCCATGGTCGACAGTGTTCTGCTCCTGGTTGATGCTGTGGATGGCCCTATGCCACAAACCCGCTTTGTGACACAAAAAGCATTTGCTCGTGGTTTAAACCCTATTGTTGTTATCAATAAAATTGACCGCCCCGGCGCAAGACCGCATTGGGTAATGGATCAAGTGTTTGATCTTTTTGATAACTTAGGTGCGAACGATGCCCAATTGGATTTCCCAGTGGTTTATGCGTCGGCACTGTGTGGATATGCCAAACTTAATTTGGAAGACACAACAGAAGACATGAACGCCCTGCTGCAAACAATTGTAGATTGTGTGAGCGCACCGGCTGTGGATGCTGAAGGTCCTTTCCAAATGCAAATCAGCTCTCTCGATTATTCCTCATACGTTGGTACCATAGGAATTGGCCGAGTCAGCCGTGGTCATATCAAAGCGAAGTCGCCCGTTAAGATCATTGATAAAGATGGCAATATCCGCAATGGCCGTATTTTGCAATTGCTGGGCTTTAAAGGTCTAGACCGTGTTGAAATTGAAGAAGCACGTGCTGGAGATATCATTGCAGTGTCCGGTGTTGACCTCCTAAACATCTCTGACACCATTTGTGACCCAGCCACTGTAGAGGCACTTCCTCCGTTAATGGTGGATGAACCTACCATTAGCATGACGTTTCAAGTGAACGACTCCCCGCTTGCGGGACAAGAAGGTAAATTTGTTACCAGCCGCAAAATACGTGAACGATTACAAACTGAATTACTTCACAATGTGGCATTACGCGTGGAAGACACAGAAGACCCTGATAAATTTAGGGTTTCTGGTCGTGGTGAATTGCATTTATCCATTCTGATTGAAACCATGCGTCGTGAAGGTTATGAATTAGCCATATGTAAACCCGAAGTTATCATACGTTATGAAAACGACATGCAACTTGAGCCCTATGAACGTCTCACGGTGGATATTGAAGAACACCATCAAGGTGGGATCATGGAAAAACTGGGTGAGCGACGTGGTGACTTACAAAACATGATTCCAGACGGTAAAGGGCGTGTGCGTCTTGATTATGTAATACCCACTCGAGGCCTTATTGGTTTCCATACTGAATTTTTATCAAGCACTTCAGGTACGGGCTTGATGTACCACGTCTATGATCATTACGGTCCTGTTATTCGTGGTCGTATTGGAAAAAGAGCAAGTGGTGTATTAATTGCGAATTGCGCAGGTACAGCGCGTGGTTTTGCTCTCTTTAATTTGCAAGAACGTGGTCGTTTATTCATAGAGCCTCAAACCACGTGTTATGAAGGTATGATTGTTGGTATCCATGCTCGCGATAATGACTTGGTGGTCAATGTCACCAAAGAAAAACAACTCACGAACGTTCGTGCCTCTGGTACGGATGAAAACATTGTGCTCACACCTGTCGTCAAATATTCTTTAGAGCAAGCATTGGAATTTATTGATGATGATGAACTTGTAGAGGTTACTCCACAATCGATTCGTTTGCGCAAAAAAGAGTTAAAAGAACAAGATCGTAAACGTACATCACGTGCCGCCAATAGTGATGACAAGGCTTAACCTAACAATGTAATGATGAGATTCTTAACACAAATACCTTCTCTTTGAATGCTGTATTTGTGTTATTGGTCTCTATTTATATTAGCTTGTATGGTCTTACCCTCCGTGTTCCACAATGAAGATGGATTGCAGCATGACACAACCAAAATTTAAACGAGTCATATTGTATGCACGCCAACACCGTGCCAATCAAGGCGTCTTTGAAACGCTACAACGCTTGATTGAGTTCCTGCAAAACCAGCACATAGATACGTTCCTTGATTGCGACACAGCCAGCAGTTTTGAGCTACCACTTCCTGTGTTAGCACGCGATGCCATGGGAAAAAAACAGGATTTGATAGTCGTTGTCGGTGGCGATGGCAGTTTGTTATCAGCCGCTCGCATGGCTATTAAAGTAGATGTTCCCGTGATTGGTATTAATCGCGGCCGTTTAGGCTTTTTAACTGATATATCCCCCCAGGACATTGAAATACAACTGGGTGCTATATTGGCTGGTCAATACACAGAAGAGCGCCGTTTTCTTTTGCAAACCCGCATTCATGATGAACATACCTCCTATTTTCAAGGTGATGCACTTAATGATGTGGTGTTAAGTCGGGGCAAAGAAACACACTTAATTGCGTTTGATGTTTACATCAATCAGCAATTTGTGAGTCACTACCGCTCAGATGGGCTGATTCTAGCAACGCCTACAGGCTCTACCGCCTATGCCCTTTCTGCAGGCGGACCCATCATGCACCCACAGCTCAATGCCATGGTCATGGTCCCGATGTTTTCTCATGCGTTAAATTCAAGACCATTGGTCATCGATGGACAAGCACGTATTGATATAAAAATTAGTACAAGCATGGAAAGTGATTTGCAAATTAGTTGTGATGGACATGAGTCGCGATTGGTAAAATCTGGTCAACACGTTACCATTGAAAAAAACCGCCAGGAATTGCGCCTATTACATCCCGCTGATTATCAGTATTATGATACATTAAGAATTAAATTGGGTTGGGGCTTTAAACCAGGACAAGAGCAGGTGTAACCAGAAAAAGACAACAAGATTTGTTTTTGTTTGATTTGGCCACATTGTTCATGCCCTGCGGCTTGTCCGCTAGATCCATGAATCTAGCCCGACCGCGCATGAAGCGTTAGAAGTTGGCGACGAGGTGATTTTACAGCCACTCATGCACTAACCCTGGGCCTTAAAAAACCTCTTGGATGAAACATCATCATGCTAACCTCCTTAATCATTGAAAATTTTGCCATTGTATCCCATCTTGAACTCGATCTTTCAGAAGGTATGACTGCCTTCACAGGAGAGACCGGTGCAGGTAAATCAATAATGATTGATGCCTTAATGCTCGCCTTAGGTGGACGTGCAGATGCATCTATTATTCGAGCCCCTGCTGAAAAATGTGAAATCAGTGCCTGCTTTCACATTGATGCCGCTTCAGAGCCGGCACTTTGGTTAAAAGAGAATGACCTCGCGACCGATGATGGTGAGCTTTTCTTACGACGCGTTATTTATGCGGAGGGACGCTCTAAATCCTACATTAATGGCCGCCCATACCCTTTGCAAAAAATAAAAGAACTCAGTGAAATGCTCGTTGATATCCATGGCCAACATCAGCACCAAACGTTATTGCAACATGCGACACACCGTCAACAATTGGACCGTTATGCCAATCACTCCTCGTTGCAAGAGGAGGTCTATCGTTTATATCATCAGTGCCAGTCTATTAAGCAAGCGCTACATCAACTGCAAAATGACGCGCGCTCAGAAGAGAAAATGGATTTACTGCTTCTACAAATCGAGGAACTTCAGCAATTAGCGCCGAAGGAAGGCGAAATGCAAGCCTTGCATGAGGAACACCAACGCCTTCACCATGCCCATGACTATTTGGTAAATATTCAACGGCTCACAGAGCTTTTGCAGGGAGAAGAACACGTAAGCCTTTGTCAAGGATTGCATCAAGCATTGCATATCCTCGATGCCTTACCCCAAGAAGAGACCTGCATTAAAAATGCCAGTGAACTTCTCAATTCAGCCCTTATCCACTGCGATGAAGCGCTAAATGAAATGCAAGCGTTTCAAGACCTCGTACAACTTGACCCGGAACGTTTACACGTTGTGGAAGAGCGGATCAGCGAGCTTCACCAAGCGGCTCGTAAATTTCATGTAGATGCCAATCTTTTGCCGGCTCATGCCCTTTCTCTGCAAGAAAACCTTCGTTATTTGCAAGATGCAGAAATTGAGCTGTCAAAACTGCAAGAGCAATATACCGAGCAATTGAGCGCTTATGAAAACGCGGCCCTTGCTTTACGTCGTTCAAGGCAGGCTTATGCGGAAAAATTAGCCACAGAAATCAGTTTAAGCATTCGCCAGTTAGGAATGCCCAAAGGCATTGTAACCATTGAAATCACCCCTTTAGAATCCATGCAAGCCCATGGTTTAGACAAGGTTGAATACCGTGTGTGCACCAACCCAGGCATGGCACCAGACACACTTGCAAAAATAGCCTCAGGTGGTGAGCTTTCACGCATTGGTCTTGCTATCCATGTGATAACAGCCCAGCGAGGCGCGACGCCCACGCTGCTTTTTGACGAAGTGGATGTTGGTATTGGCGGTGCCACGGCAGCCTTGGTCGGGCAACTGTTGCGTAACTTAGGCGAACGGTTGCAAGTCTTTTGCGTCACTCACCAACCCCAAGTAGCATCCTCGGCGCATCATCACTTTATGGTCGAAAAAAAGATAGAAAATGATCAAACCTTCTCACATGTGATGTCTTTAGCTGAACCTGAGAAGATTGAAGAAATTGCAAGAATGCTAGGGGGATTGGTAATTACTGATCAAACCCGCTCTCATGCTCGAGAATTACTTGGCATTCATTAGTTTTTTTGACATACGACTATATTATACGTTATGTAGAGTGTGTGTACTCGCACATCACATAGGGACATTGTAATGGCTAAAAAAATACTCGTCACAGCGATAATGGCTCTCAGTTGCCCACTACCAATTATAGCCGGCACCATGGGTGAATTAAAGCTCACCAGTCCATTGCCAGAATTTTATGTGGGTGCGTTTGGAGGGTATGGCACGGTTGATGGAGCCCATGAACAAGATGGTAATGTTGCAGAGGCGCGCTTAGCATTTGGAATTCATGCAAAACAATATAAAAATATTTTTTTCGGTGCAGAGCTTGGCATTCAGTCTGGCAATACCATGCGCTTACATGCGCCTGCTGAAGTCATCGACATAGCGGGCGGACTGCCTATTCAATCAACGTTAAAACCTTTCATTGATGGATTGGTAACTGCTAAATACCAATTTAGGCCGACTTTTCCACTGTTTGCAATAGTAAAAGGTGGAATTGCTTATCGACAACTCGTTTTAGAAAACAGAAATTCCTCAAAAGACAGCCTAAATAAGGTCAATGGCGAGTTTCAAGGAGGCTTTGGCTATAACCTTACCAACCATCTTCTGCTGACGTTTCTCTATCAAGGCATTTATAGTCAAAAGAATGCGGGCATCCATCTGAACAGCGCGGGTGATTTTACCATTTCACACATCCCCACCCAACAAGCTGGATTTTTAGGTATGGAATATTCCTTTTCCTGACCAACCCTACCCCCAGTCCTCTAGGAATAATTGTTTGCAATAGATTAGAACTGGCATACTCACTCTAAAAAATCAGTCAGAAGATGATTTTCAACACTAGCGAGTCTAGTTGCAGATATTGAAGTCCCCTCACAGACAAAGTGAAGGGACTTCAGAACATACTACGATTTGGGACATGCAGCCAGGCAAGTATTATATTGAGATGTGCACTTAGCAGGAACTTTGACCATTTGATTACATTGCACTCTATCAGAATCGCATGATGTCTTGCATGCTGGATTTATTGTTTGTGAACCAGCAGCATCCATTGTTATGAATAGAGCAGCAACAGCAGCTAATGCCAAATGAATTTTTTTTACTCTCATTTTTTACTCTCCTTGTATTCCATGCTAAATCGTCAATTTTTCTGCCAATTTACATGGAGTAAATATTAATAATATCTCAATGAAAACAACGTTTTTTATCACTTCAATACAACACTTTACCAGTGCCCTAACACATTTTTTCTTATCTAAAAACACTAAATAAGCCGTTGAGCACCTTTAAAATATAGCAGGTTTTAAGAAATTGTAAGCATCGCATTAAAAATAAACCATTTTTGATTTATTAAAAAAACCGCCTAAATAACGCTTATGATCTAACACCTATCTTCCAACAGGTATGGTTATCACCGGCAAATTATTGGTTTGGTGAGTCGTTACCGAGGTTAATGTGAATAACCGTAGCACCGCAATAAGCGTCTCTTTGGTGGCCAAATCTGACGCTTTTATATAAAACCAATGATTATGAATCCTGGTTTTAACCAATACATTTGCTCTAGGTTCGTTATTGCTGGAGTAAACAGTAAAAATATTTTTCATTTTATGCGACCAGTCAAACCGCCTACCATCGGGTGTGATAAGCTCTCGCGTGATATGTGCTCTTATATCTTCCTCAGGAATTTGTACCCCATACCCTAAAAATTTTATAGCTGCGATGATGGAGCGAAGCCTCACATACACCAGGTTTCGCGGCAACGTTGGTGTCTGGTTTATTACTAAAACACCCTTTTCTTCATGGAGATCTTCATCAAAAGTATGCTCCATAAAAACAATGCTTTTACTATTACGTGCCACCCCTAATAAACGTTTTAATGCAAGGGCATCAGAAGAGTTTTCAAGGTTATTCTTAAAACGTATCATAATCCCCAATTGTTTTTTATATAATACTGAGCGAGGCAAATCGAACACATCCTTTTTTTCCATATCATGCAATAATTTCATGATATGCCAAAATCGTATCTGCTCTTGTGTCGTATAATTCCTGCCTGCAAGGGTTAACATATTGCCATCAATGTAGTTAAGCTGTTCAAAAAACACATCAAATAAAGCCACTTGATCAAACCCACCAGCATGCAGTAATAAAATAAAATTAAGCATAGATACAGGCGTTAACAAAGAATTTGCAAAATCTGCGTCACTAAGCGGAAGGTAAGAAATGGTTGGGTTGTCGGAGTAGTTTATTGTTGGTGATAAACTTCCCACATAAGTATTAGCACTTGGACGGTTAAAATTAGACGTAGCGGTACTTGCGAGTGACTCACTTAATTGATAATTAGCGGTTAAACCACCCACTTGAATATATTGTGTGTTTTCTAAATACCGAGAGCGCACAATGTTTGCCAATAACTGTTCTTGCTCTGTATCACGGAGGACGGTGTTATACACTTGTCTATCCATGTGTACACGCCAAGGTCCAATAGATTTGCAACTAACCAGCATGACAACTGTCAATATTAATAATAATTTTTTTAGTAACGGCATGGGCTTAAATTCTCGACCAAATTTTTCGATCTACATATTGCTCTTTCTTATGGACGATTGCAATTCGATAGGCCTCGAGGATAAAAAAATTACTGATCATTCATTACGTTATGAGTCAATATCCCATGTTTTATGGACAGTAGACCGCAAAAATGACGCCAGGATAAATTATTGACGATTAAGATGTGTACGACGTTCCTGCATGGTTTCAATGCTATTCACCACCGACTGGTGGCATATCTCATGCATAATAGGGATGGCGTCCAAGGGCGTACCTTGCTGAATAGCATAGGCAATAAAATAGCTGTCTTGCCAAATTTTTTCATTTTTACGGGCTTTGGCTTTAACCCACAAGGCTATCCATAAAAAATGGAACAACCATCTGTCGCGATGCAACTCCATTTCTTCAGCAAATACCGCTTTAATAGCATCTGCAAAACGGCATACTTTTACGCCATCAATGAAACTGCAACAACGATTCACTAATTTATCAATCTGTGAATTTTCAATAAACCATGATTCTGTAAATCGCTTATTTTTAGGCCAAGATTTAGAGCGCTTTAACGAAGCCTCCATGCTGTCTGGTGTAAAAGGACTGATTTGCACCCCCAACTGCTCCATTAAATAATCAACATCCAATTGACGTGGTTGCCAATGCACACCCAATTCTTCTTGCATTTCTAATAGGTGCAAATCAGGCATTCCACCACGTTCGATCGTTAAGGCTAAAAAGTGACTGGTCATCATCAGTAAATAAGAGGTATCGACATCACGTAACATAACACTGTCATCAAAGGCCTCATCGTAATAATGCTGAATGTCCTTCGCTGAAATGGGTGGCGTAATCCATGCGTCTTTTATGCCTAAATCGTGCTTGAAGAGCAAACCACAAAGGCGGTTTTTTCGATCTTTCTTAAGATGAATAAAAATACCTTGTGCCCCACTGCCATCAACTTCACTTGCTTTGATACGAATGGCCGGCGCTGCGGTTTCATTTTTAAAAACCACACCTTTTTTACGCTGCGCCTTTATCCAACGGTCAAATTGCGCATGATAAGACACGGGGTACCAATTTTTAATGCTTTGCAAACGAGACAAAGACTCTGGCGTTAAAACGATGTTATCCATCAAATGCTCAAGCGTTGCCACCACGACATCACGGACATCTTGCTTTGGATGCATGAGGGTTAACAGAGCAATATCTTGACCTTCTTCAATGCTGTATAAATCCATGACCAAATCTGTGAAAAAATCAGCCGGCATTGCATAGCTTTGCGCAAAAAAATTCTCAGCAATATCAAAAATAGAAAGGTCAGATAACTCATGAATCAAATCACGAATCGAATTTAAATGGGAAACCTCTTCCTCAGGAGTTAAATCATCCTCACCTTCCTCGCTCGCCAGATCGAGGTATGCGTTTTTCAACTCATGAGATAACTCCACATGAACATCATAAAATGCATTTAAAAAAGGCAACCAAAAACTTAACGTGTGCTTGTGGCTTTCAATGGCAATAGCCAAAGCCGCCATGAGTTGATTTAAGGTTTTTCCTGCTAACTTATTACCACCCTCACTAGCCACTTGAAGTTGTGCAACACATATGTCCAAGGCAAACACAGACGCTGAATAATACGATCGCTCATCATCGACATACGTTTCATCAAGACCGTCTATCAAAGACACCAAATGCAACGCCAACTCAGGCTCTTGCAAAAAGTAAGCGTAATCCTCAGGTGCAGGATCCTCGTTTTTATCGAGCAAGAGCGCCATGTCGGCTATCCAGGCGTCCAGTTGTTGAATGTTAGATAATGTCATACGGGTTTAGGCACCTGTCGGGGTTTTCCATGCTCATCAATGGCCACAAAAATAAACGTTCCCTCGGTAACGCACACCTTTTCTCCAGTGCTTAAATTTTCAGTCCAAACCTCTACAGCAATGGTCATTGAAGTTTGACCGAGCTTTATCAATTGCACGTGGCAACTGACCAGGTCACCCACACGAACTACCTTAAGAAACGACATGGAGTGGATGGCAACAGTGACTGCTCGACCTTTGGCTAATTTTTTAGCCAAAATTCCGGCGGCCAAATCCATCTGAGAGACAAGCCACCCCCCAAAGATATCACCATTCGCGTTTGTATCACTTGGCATCGCTAAGGTTTGGATTGTGATTTCGGCCTGAGACAATGACATTATTCAGACCCACGCTTTAATTTAGACAAGGCATCGGCCATTGCCGTATTAAACAGCGTGTTTTTTTTAGCCACAGGAGGTTTTTTGGCTGCCTCAGGTTTTTTCGTATGAGACGGTCTTTTAATGGACTGCACATTGTCTACCGCAGGCGTCTTTTCCTTCTTTTTTTGTACAACAGGTGCTTTTTCTTCATTGATACGCATCGTTAAACCAATACGACGCCGCTCTTTATCTACATCAACCACTTTTACAGTAACAATATCACCGGCTTTTACAACCACCCTCGGATCACTAATAAAACGACTGGTCATCGCTGATATATGCACCAGGCCATCTTGGTGAACGCCAATGTCCACAAAGGCACCGAAATTTGTCACATTACTGACAACGCCTTCAAGAATCATACCTTCCTGTAAATCAGCGATTTCCTCTACACCCTCTTTAAAACTCACGGTTTTAAATTCAGGCCGTGGATCACGTCCAGGCTTTTCAAGCTCTTGCAAAACATCATTGATGGTCGGCAAGCCATATTGTTCGCTTACATAATTTGCTGCATTAACACCTTTAATGAGCTCCCGATTGCCAATAGCATCACTAATGCTCATGTTAATATCAGCTAATATTTTTTCAACGAGGGGGTATGCTTCAGGGTGAACACTGGAGGCATCCAATGGGTTATCGCCGTTCATGACCCGTAAAAAGCCCGCGGCCTGTTGAAACGTTTTTTCACCCATGCGTGCCACTTGTCTTAGTTGCTCACGGTTAGAAAATGCACCATGTTCATCTCGGTATTGAACCACATTTTTGGCCAGTGACTCGTTGAGTCCTGAGATACGTGTAAGCAAAGGGACTGAGGCCGTATTAACATCCACACCAACAGCATTTACGCAATCTTCGACCACGCCCTCCAAGCTACGAGCCAACCGAGGTTGGTTTACATCGTGTTGATATTGGCCAACACCAATCGATTTCGGCTCAATTTTAACCAGCTCGGCCAAGGGATCTTGTAACCGTCTAGCAATAGAGACCGCGCCTCGAAGAGATACATCTAAATCAGGAAACTCATTGGCCGCAAGTTCAGATGCTGAGTAAACAGAAGCACCTGCTTCACTGACCAAGACTTTAGCCAAGGTTAAATCGGGATACATTTTTATCATGTCCAGAACCAACCGCTCTGTTTCACGTGACCCCGTTCCATTACCAATGCTAATAAGATTAACGTTGTATTTGGCGGCCAATTTAGCCAATGCTGCAATAGCCTGATGCCATTCATTTTGCGGGGCAAATGGAAATACCGTCGTGTAATCGAGCAATTTACCGGTCACATCCACCACCACGACTTTTACCCCTGTGCGAATGCCAGGATCTAAACCTATAGTGATTTGTGGGCCCGCGGGGGCTGCTAATAATAAATCACGCAAGTTACAAGCGAAAACATGAATGGCCTCTTCATCTGCAATCTCTCGTAAACGGCTTAGCAGCTCTACTTCAAGCTTAGTGAACAATTTGATTTTCCATGCCATCCGGACCGTTTCCATTAACCAACTGTCAGGAGCGCGTTCTTGTTCTGCTATTTTAAAATAAGTCGCTATGCGTTTCTCACCATAGGACTCATCGCCTGATAAAGTAAGTGATAATTGCAACGCATTTTCACGACGACCACGAAATAACGCCAAAGCCCGATGAGAGGGGATTTTATGAATAGGCTCAGCATACGAAAAATAATCGGAGAATTTATTATTGTTTGACGCTTTTTTATCTTTTGAGCTTGTCGTCTTTGAACCCACCGAACTAAGAACAATGTTTTGCCATAAATAATGACGCAACTCATTTAATAATTCAGGATCCTCAGCAAACAGCTCCATGAGAATTTGGCGAGCCCCCTCTAACGCCTCAGCTACCGTGTTAATCCCCGCCTTAGGGTTTATAAATTGCTCTGCATGCACTTCTGGCATGAGTGAAGCATCTTGCCATAAGGCAAGCGCAAGCGGCTCAAGCCCGGCTTCTTTTGCTAAATGTGCTTTGGTGCGACGTTTAGGTCGGTAGGGCAGGTATAAGTCTTCTAAACGAGTTTTGGTATCGGCCGTAAGGATGGCTTGTTCCAATTGGGGCGTTAATTTTTCTTGCTCACGAATGGTTTGCAACACTAACTGTCGACGTTCATCAAGCTCGCGTAAATAATACAGGCGCTCAGCTAACAATCGCAATTGGGTATCATCAAGCCCTTCTGTCGCTTCCTTACGGTAACGTGCAATGAATGGCACTGTAGAACCCTCATCAAGCAAGCGAATTGCTGTTTCAACTTGCGAAACCTTCGCTTTGATTTCCTTCGCAATTACTGCAGCTGTCGTCAACATCTCTTGAGTCATTCACATCCCCGTAAAACATGATAAAAAACGTGGCTATTATATCGCTATTCCGCTTTATTAAGCGAACTTGATTAAAAAACCGAACTTTCTACTCCACCGTCACTGATTTCGCAAGATTACGCGGTTGATCAACATCAGTGCCCTTCGCTACCGCCACATGATACGCCAATAACTGCAAAGGAATGGTATATATAAGCGGCGCTATCCACTGGCCACAGGTAGGAACAGGAATCAAATGAGCCCCATTCGCAAGCCACGCTTGGGAGTCGTCCACAAAAACCAACAGTTGCCCCCCGCGAGCACTCACTTCTTGTAAATTAGATTTCAATTTATCTAACAACTCGTCGTTAGGTGCTACTGCTACCACAGGCATTTCGGCATCCACCAACGCGAGTGGGCCGTGCTTTAACTCACCCGCAGGGTAAGCTTCTGCATGAATATATGAAATTTCTTTTAATTTTAAAGCCCCTTCAAGCGCCACAGGGTACTGCACACCACGACCTAAAAATAGCGCATGCGACTTGTTTACAAACATGACAGCAAGCTCTTCAATTGTTGCATTAATTTTTAAAACCTGCTTGCAATGCGCAGGCAATGCCTGCAATTGAGCTCGCACTTCTTCTGCACGCTCATCGGGACACAACGCGGCAGCTAACATTAAAAAAGCCGCTAGTTGTGTGGTAAACGCTTTAGTTGAGGCAACTCCAATTTCGACCCCTGCGCGCGTTAAAAACACACAATCAGACTCACGAACTAAACTGCTACTGGCCACATTGCAAATTGCAAAACTCGCCAAATAATCAATAGATTTTGCTTTTTGAAGTGCCGCTAAGGTATCTGCAGTTTCGCCGGATTGAGACACCGCAATAAAGAGTGTTTGATCACCAACCACCACATCGCGGTAACGGTATTCACTGGCTATTTCGACTTGTGTGGGCAAGCCTGTGAGTGATTCTAACCAATATTTAGCAACCATGCCTGCATGATAACTAGTCCCGCAAGCCACAATATGAATTTGCCGAACTTCAGCAAAAATACGAGTAGCCTGTTCACCAAAGCTTGCGCGCAAGACCTCTAAACTGGCAATACGCCCTTCCAAAGTATCGGCCAAAACTTTAGGCTGTTCAAAAATTTCTTTTAACATAAAATGACGGTAATTGCCTTTATTTACGGTCAAACCATCATCTTTTAAAACATGCGACTCACGCTGAACAAGGTTATTATTTAAATCATAAAACTCCATTGTATTTGCAGTAAGCCTCGCGCTGTCTCCTTCTTCAAGATAAATAACCGCCTCAGCAAATGAACGAAGGGCTAGCGCATCAGATGCAATAAAATTTTCATCCATGCCTTGACCAATCACTAAAGGACTCCCCTTACGAATAGCCACTAATTCTTCTGGTTTTTTTTGATGAATAACACCTAAAGAAAAAGCGCCTTCCATTTGTGCAGCGGTGGCCTGAACAGCAAGTAAAAGAGATTTTTCTTGCTGGTAGTGATGATGAATTAAATGAGCCGCAACCTCAGTATCGGTTTCCGATGTAAACTCATACCCTAATTCTTGTAAATAATGGCGAAGTTCTTCATGATTTTCAATGATACCATTATGAACGACTGCCACTTCGCCCTTGGATAGGTGTGGATGGGCGTTTTGCTCACAAGGCTTACCATGCGTGGCCCATCGGGTATGCGCAATGCCTGTATTGCCTCCAATGGCCGTTTCCGCCATGGCATCGGTTAAGGCCTGTACTTTTCCTTGAACTCTGAGGCGTTTCAAACGAGCACCACTATCAATAACGGCAATACCTGCTGAATCATAACCACGGTATTCCAAACGACGCAGTCCTTCAAGCAAAACTTTACTGATGTCCCGTCGTGATACAGCTCCCATTATCCCACACATACCGCACTCCCATAAATTTTTATACTTCAAACCAAACTACGTAGCATAGCAGTCTCGATGGTAGTCGACAAAGCGCCCTGTTAATGCTTTTTCATGATACGCGAGCTTTCTCTTTGCCATTCCCGATCTTTGGTGGCTTCTCGTTTATCATGTGATTTTTTACCCTTTGCCAAGGCTACTTTTAATTTAATTTTATTGCGCTTCCAATAAAGCGACAAAGGCACCAGCGTATACCCTTGACGCTCCACACTACCAATAAGTTGATCAAGCTCTCGTCGGTTTAATAATAATTTACGCGTACGAATTGAGTCTGGATGAAGATGAGTGGATGCTGTGGGTAGAGGTTGAATTTGAGCACCGAGTAACCAAGCCTCGCTGTGCTTTATAATAACATGGGCATCTGATAAATTGATTTTCCCAGCCCTTAAACTTTTAATCTCCCACCCTTCAAGAACAAGCCCCGCCTCATATTCATCTTCAATGAAATAATCAAAGCGCGCCTTTTTATTCACAACAATGGTCGCGCTTTGTTGTTTGTTGGTCGTCATAAGACACCTAAAATCAATGCTCAAAAGAGAGGATTATAGCAGGAGTAGGGGCATTTGGCTTCTTTGAATATCAGCTTTTAAACGGCCATAGAAAAGACGCATTATACACTTCAAAATAGACTATTAAACTTACGATTTGCTGGGATATACTGCCTAAACTGCTTATTTTTGGAAGCCCTAATGAAGACGAAAGAGCCAATACGTTTAAAGCCTTTTGAAGCCACCAGCGATCTCAAACAAACGCTTGATGATTACCGAGGAAAATGGGTGGTTTTGTATTTTTACCCTAAAGACTCAACCCCAGGTTGCACACTTGAAAGCCAAGATTTTCGTGATAATTACCCCGCTTTTTTAGCACTCAATGCCATCGTCTTAGGCGTATCGCGAGATAGCATAAAATCACATGAAAATTTCAAAATGAAACAAGCCCTGCCGTTCGAACTAATCAGTGATCATGATGAGCTTATTTGTCAACAACTTGATGTGATAAAAATGAAGTCCATGTATGGTAAATCGGTGCGTGGCATTGAACGAAGCACGTTTATTATTGACCCTGAGGGCATCCTTCGACATGAATGGCGTAGGGTATCTGTTAAAGGCCACGTAACGGAGGTGCTTAAAACATTGGCATCGTTACAACAGATTTAAAAAATCAGCTGTCAATTCACTTGACTGAGACCCGGACCCTCATCACAATGAACTATCTGATTTTAATAGGATAAAATCCATGGACAAGCCTAATAAGGAACATAAATTATTCGTGCTCGATACTAACATATTGATGCATGATCCAAGTGCTATTTATCACTTTGAAGAGCATGATATTTATTTGCCCATGGTGGTCCTAGAGGAGCTTGATAATCACAAGATGGGTATTTCTGAAGTTGCGCGCAACGTTCGGCAAGTAAATCGAACGTTGGTTGAGCTCATGACCAATACTACC
The DNA here is from genome assembly GCA_964442495.1 of uncultured Legionella sp. Lineage (GTDB taxonomy): Bacteria > Pseudomonadota > Gammaproteobacteria > Legionellales > Legionellaceae > CAYTZN01. Next base: position 39,375 of record CAYTZN010000012.1, read on the forward strand.
CATGAACAACTTGTAGCCGGTCTTCCCATCCCCTGTTTTTTAGGTAAAGAAAATGCAAAAACCAGTGGCCGCATTTTTTTTCAAACAGATGATTTTGAAGAAGTTCGGCCTATTTCCTTGCCCGGCCACAAAGTAGACAATACGCTTTTGGCTACGGCATTGGCCTTGCAAAAAAAACACCCAGACCAACAAGTGGTTATCGTTTCTAAAGACATTAATCTTCGCATTAAAGCAGGGATTCTAGGAATTCCTGCTGAAGATTATTACAATGATCAAGTGTTGGATGATGTAACTTTATTGCACAGCGGCATGCACCTTCTTGAAAATAATTTTTGGGACACACATTCTAAAAACATGGAAGCATGGCAAGAAAGTGGAAACACCTTCTATCGCATTAGCGGTCCCTTAACTCACCAATGGAACCCTAACGATTGCCTTAGTACTCAAAACAATGAATTCCAAGCCATGGTACGTCATATTGAAGCCGACACCGTCGTGGTGCAAATGGCTCGAGATTACACCCAACAGAAACATGCCATATGGGGCATCACTGCTCGTAATCGAGAGCAAAATTTTGCTTTAAATTTATTGCTTGACCCAGACATCGACTTCGTTACCCTCCAAGGCTCAGCAGGAACTGGTAAAACATTATTAACCATAGCTGCGGGGTTAACCCAAGTGCTCGACCAAAATCGCTACACTGAAATTATCATGACACGTGTCACTATCCCCGTAGGTGAAGACATTGGTTTTCTACCCGGAACCGAAGAAGAAAAAATGACCCCTTGGATGGGCGCATTGATGGACAACCTCGAAGTGTTACAAGGTGTGCAAGAAGGAGGTAGCTTTGGTCGCAATGCCACCCAAGACCTGTTGCAAAATAAAATCAAAATTCGCTCACTCAACTACATGCGCGGCCGCACCTTTTTAAACCGCTTTATTATCATTGACGAAGCACAAAATCTTACCTCCAAACAAATCAAAACATTGGTCACACGTGCAGGTCCCGGAAGCAAAATTATCTGCTTAGGTGACATCAAGCAAATTGATACGCCTTATTTAAGTGAAACCACGTCCGGGCTCACCTTTGCTGTGGACAGATTTAAGCATTGGGAACACAGCGCACACATGACATTAAACCGTGGTGAGCGATCAAGGCTTGCATATTATGCCGCTGAGCATTTATAGTACGCCCTTTGGCTGTTAAATAGGATAAATAATGTCCACACAAGCAATAACCTTTGATGATGTTTTACTGATCCCTTCGTATAATCACCACGAATCACGACGTGTAGTGGACATTAGCGTAACTGATCGTCTTGAAAAATTGACCTTACAACTGCCTGTTATAAGTTCAAACATGGACACTATTACCGAAAGTAACATGGCCAACTTCATGCACAGCAAAGGCGGCATTGGGGCTTTACACCGTTTTTTAAGCGTTGAAGACAATATTAAACAGTTTAAAGCGTGTAAAGGACCAGTGTTTGTTTCTGTTGGGTGCACCACTGCTGAATTAGAACGCGCTGAAGCACTTCGTGATGCGGGTGCTGATTTCTTTTGTGTAGATGTAGCTCACGCCCATGCTAAATATGTAGGAAAAACCCTTAAAAGCCTTCGGCAATTATTAGGTAGCCGCTGCATCATGGCGGGCAACGTTGCGACTTACGCTGGTGCAGATTATTTGGCGTCGTGTGGGGCGGATATTATCAAAGCCGGTATTGGTGGCGGCTCTGTTTGCAGCACTCGTATTAAAACGGGGTTTGGTGTGCCCATGCTCACATGCATTCAAGATTGCGCCCGCACCGACCGCTCCATTGTCGCTGATGGCGGAATTCGTACCTCTGGTGATATTGTTAAAGCGCTGGCCTTTGGTGCTGATTTTGTAATGATTGGCGGCATGTTGGCAGGGACTGGAACCACTCCCGGCGACGTTATCACCAAGGAAGACGGCACCCAGGTAAAACGTTACCGTGGCATGGCCTCTCGCGAAGCACAAGAAGATTTTTTAGGCCAAATGCACGAGTGGAAAACAGCTGAAGGTGTTTCAACGGAAGTTCCCTACCGCGATCACCAAGATGCCATTATTGCAGATATTGTTGGTGGACTACGTTCAGGTCTAACTTATGCTGGGGCTGACACTGTCAGCGAGCTTCAACGAAAACTAAATTATGTGATTGTAACCCAAGCAGGAAGATTAGAAAGCTTGCCTCACAAATTATTAGAAGGATAACACAGTTTAACAATTTACTTTCTAAAGGTAGGTTGAGGTTCGTTACGATAACGTGCTTCAACCTCTACCTCAGGTGTTAATCGCAGTGAATCACGCTCTTTTAACGGGGTTAAAACTGGCGGTAACATGGTGAGTCGAGCGTCGGATAATGGCGTTAAATTTGACAACTGAAAAGGACTTTTTTCCATAGTGGCCTCGCCCATTGAAGCCCTTGTTGTTTGCCTGATACGAAAAGTTTCTTGTTCTAACATAGCGCCTTCCAACGCAGAGAGTTTTGATATGGCGCTTCTTACTGGCGTAACATCAAGCTTCAACCGCTCAAATGCTTGCCTAGATGCATCTCGATTTTCATCGCTTAACACGTCGCTTTTTTTAAGAAGGTAAAACGTGTCTCCATCTTTTAATAATTTATTATCAGAAGAAACCATGTATGCAGCTTCTTTAAATAGGTGAACTTGCTCACCCCATTGGTTATACATCTCTTTTTCGTCTTGAAGAACTGCCAACAGGTCTTGTAGGATGTTCGCTTGTAATGCCTTAGAGATTAAATCATCCTGCAAGGCCCTGGCCTCCTCGTCTTTTTTTTCTTCTAACCACCTAGCAATCTTCTCGGCATCAATGTCTTTACCCATAACGAGCTCCATTATCCTCGTCTTGACTTCAGTAATGGATTTGGTTTTTGGTAGACTCTCAATCTGCTCTATAAAATGAAGAACGTCTAACAACTGTTTATCGTGATGCGAGCCTTGCATAAGCTTTATTGGCTCTAGGGTGTTGAGCCAGTCTTTTTCGTTAGAGTGCTCATGTGTGTTCTTAGGCGATGTCATGGGTTTAGAATCGACACGATGGATGTCTTGCGTTGCTAACGATGACTCACCACCATCGACACGCTCCTTATCCATAAGGATTGAGCGCCCTTCAGAAGCACGCTGTAACTCAACATCCAATGCTAGTTCTTCTTCTACTAGCGCTATATCTTCTTCGTTTAATGCAATCTCTCTAGCAGTTTTTGCTAAAATATGCTTTCCCACTTCGGTCTTAAAAAATGCTACGGGATCCTCACTGTCGAGTCTATTTTGCATGTTTTCTTCAACAAGGGTGTATTTCATTTCAGTCATGGAGAACCTTTAACCTTATAGAGGGAGATAACGCGTTCATCATGATATCAAAATATAAGGTAAAAAAAATGGGGTGACTAGACGTCACCCCAAAATGAATACCGCTCGCTTTTGTTTATGGCATGCCAGGTGTGTGTTCTTCTTTGTCTTCTTTCTTTTCATCTTTACCTTCACCAGGACTTGGACTAGGTGATGACTTGCTGTCTTGAGAGGCTGAATCTAATTTTTTATCATCAACCTTAGGCTTTGGTTCTGATTTAGAATCAGAGCCTTTCATCATCTCTTTAATTTTTTTACCGGTATCACCCAAAACACCACCAACGGCTTTAGCAGATTCCTTACCTGCCTCAGCCATGTCTTTTCCAATCTGTAAAAATTCAACTTGCCCAGCTAACATACCCCCCTTAGGCTCTTTTTCCTTACCTTTAGGTTTATCTTTTGATAGCGACGATGCGTCTTTTTGGTCATCTTTTTTATCGTCTTTCTTATCATCTTTATCATTTTTGCCCTTTTTAGAGGGCTTAGGCGCTGGAGCGTCTTTCTTACCTGTATCAGGATTATCCGCTTGAGACGACACTTGTTCAGTATCTTTATCATCTTCACCAGCCATGATCTTCCCCTATCAATATGGTTTATCTGATTTAATTATAGACGCTCATTAACAATGCTGCGAAAATAATTGACCAAGCACTAGAAATGCGTCATAACATGATGAACATATGATGCTATTTTCTTGCTCCATCGTATGGTCTAATTTTAATCAAAACACAGCCCGTAAATGATTAAATTCATATTTTTTACGTATTTTTTACATGTTTTTTGAAAAACCATTAAAAGGATGTTGATGAACATTGATGATTTTCGATACATGTGGCGTGGCAAACGCCTAAAAACTTTGAGCCCTAAAGAGGCGCACTTATTGCATCCCATTAATATACACGGCAAAGGTACCAAGCGCGCATTGCTCCTTTTACATGGGTTTTCCTCATCACCTGCAGTCTTTCGCCAACTGGCCCCTGCCATTGCCCCGACCTATGATGCCATTATAAGCCCAACCCTGCCCGGACACGGCAATAGTCTTGATGCGTTCGCCAAAGCAAAAGCATTGGATTGGATCACAGCAGCCGAAGAGGCCTGCCAAGAGTTGGTAAAAAAATATCACAAAGTAGATGTGTTGGGACTCTCATTAGGAGGGTTGCTGGCCTGTCATTTAAGCCAAAAAATGACGTTAAATCACTTGTATTTATTAGCACCGGCTCTCGCACTTCAAGTCAACGTCCCTTGGGCATTAAAGATAGCGCAAATATTACGAAAACTTGGGTTTAGTTATTTGCGCAATCGTGCGGGAAACTTACACTCTGAAGTGCACAGTGAAATTGCTTATCGACAACTTCCTATCACAACACTCATTGAGATTTTAACGCTCGTGAATGAGTTTAAGTTTATGCCACCCAACTGCCCCACCGACTTATTCTTAGGCAGATTTGATCAAACCGTGAGCTCTAATAAAGTAGCGGAGCGCCTTGCTGATTTGCCGAATATCACCACGCATTGGCTCGAAAAATCCGCCCATGTTTTACCATTAGACGGTGATATTGATACGATCATTACCTGCATTAAAAACAATTTCAGCGCGGCGCCTAAGCTCACAACTTAGAGCGCTTATTTATTATATTGATCATATTCCTGTATATAAGGCTGACTTAAGTCACGCATGTCCAATACGGCGCCGTTAAAAGCCATAAAGTCTGCTTTCATGACAGGAATGTTATAAAAGAGAATATCACTGGTATCGGTAGCAAGCGTATGCTGGCGCTTTACTGCCGCAATTTCCGCAACAGATTTGCCATGTGTTTTAACAAAAGAACGCTCGGCACGTAGGTATCGACCATTAAAATGAGCATTATCCCAAAGCTCAACATCCAAGTGCTCAGCAATGCCTGCTAACTGAATAAAAGTTCGACCGTGTCCACGAATGGTTAATGCCTTACTTTTTACCCAGTACATGCTTACCCAGCTATCGTTGTTTAAATCTAACGATGAGAGATTAGCAAAACCACCCAATTTAACGCGAGATTTACCGGCAAGTTTTACTTGCAGCGCCGGGCTATTAATACCATTAATCTCTATTGCGCCCGAACCTGACAATTGAAGTTTACGAACCCCAAGCGTGCCTTGTAACAATGTGCTGCCTTGATTATCAATCACCACATCAAGCAGCCTTGTATGCAAATGTTTACCTACTATAACGCCCGTGCCATGGTATTCAAAAGCATTTAAATAGCGGCTATCAATTTCCACATGTACTCCACCATGCTTCGGATAGCCTCGGCCCAAACTTACATGCAACGTACCATTTGTGACCCCAATCACAACATGCGCGAGATCATCTGGGGAGCCCTTTAAAGTGACTTGCGGGTGAGCGTAACCCGTGCGTAAAGTTACGTTAAGAACACCCTCTACAGATACACGAGTAAAATCAGACACTTGTCGATGCTGTTTGCTGCTATGATAAGGAAACGTGGTCTGTTTTTGAGACGAATGGGTGCAGCCTGACAAGAGCACTGCTGAACATATCAATAAAAAAAACCGCACGAACATAATCACCCTTCCCAGTCCATTATTTTATCTACATTAGAGGAAGATGGCCCTTTGTGCAACCAATACGAGCCCATCCTGATTAAGGCCAATGAATACATTACACCACTTGCCCTGCGGCCCATCCTGAAGACCAGGCCCATTGAAAATTATAACCGCCAAGCCAACCTGTCACGTCCACCACTTCACCAATGCAATAAAGCCCAGGTACAGACTTAACTTCCATCGTTTGAGAAGAAAGAGCATCTGTGTCAATGCCACCTAACGTGACTTCAGCCGTGCGGTAACCTTCTGTAGCATTAGGCTTGATACACCATTGTTTTAAAGAAGTGGTTATCTCGTCAAGGGCTTGAAAAGACAGTTGCTGCAATTCGCTTTCTATTAACGCCTCAGGAAAAAGCACATTGACCACACGCTTAGGAAGTGCTTCAGCAATACAATGCTTTAATCGCGTTCTTGGCTCTAGGCGCTTACGCTCTGTTAAAGACGTTGCCCACTTATCATTTGCATCCAAATCGATGGATAGCGTATCCCCGGGTTGCCAATAAGAAGAGATTTGCAGCATGGCAGGACCACTTAACCCTCGATGGGTAAACAGCATGTTTTCAGTGAAGGCTTGGCCGTTACACTCCACCCGACAAGGGAGCGATACCCCAGATAAAACACTTAAACGAGCCTTCTCCTCTGGCTGCAATGTAAAAGGCACTAATCCTGCACGTGTAGGGTGCACATGAAGACCAAATTGAGCCGCCAGTTGATAACCATAGGGTGATGCACCCATCGTGGGAATAGAAAGCCCCCCTGTCGCAATCACGAGTGATTGACACGATAATCGTTCATTGCTTTTAAGCACCACATCAAAGCGTGAGCCGTCCGCAACAACCTGACTAACACTCGTGTTTAAACGGATAGAAACCTTGGCTTTTTCACAACAAGACAATAGCATCACGACAAGATCCGAAGCTTTATTATCACAAAATAATTGCCCATGGGATTTTTCATGAAAAGGAATGTGGTGTTGCCTTACCAAATCAATAAAATGATAAGGTGTATAACGTTTTAGGGCCGACTTACAAAAATGGGGGTTGGCTGAAAGGTAATGGTGAGCTTGAACATCGTAATTGGTAAAATTACACCGGCCCCCGCCTGACATCAAAATTTTTTTCCCCATTTTATTCGCATGGTCAATAACCAAAACCCGCCGCCCACGTTGTCCTGCCTCAATTGCACACATCAACCCTGCGGCACCTGCCCCAATCACAATAACATCTGGATTTTTCACGACCAACTCATCTAACACCTGAAAATACTGCGTAGTGTAGCCGAAAAATATCACCTAATTGAAAAATATGTTATCTATATATCAATATTAAAGAAATTTTAGAGGGAATGATGACCGATTCAATCAAGGCAAAACTCACTGAAGCCAGTGGCAACCGGGTGGATTTTTTTAATATTGGGGGCTTAGCAAAGGAGCGTACGCAAAAAACACTCTGGGGATTATGGAATAATTACACGTGGCGAGAGCTTTTTATTCGTGGCGGCATTGTTTTTACTGCTGCAGCATGCGGTATACTAGCAGCTCAAAGCTGCAATGATGACAGCAACGAGTGCAGTCCTCTTACTAGGGGAATAACTGCCGCTGGTTTAGGCTTTTTTTTCTTACACACGGCAGCTCTTTTACCAACCGTGCACCGCCGCAATAAAATAAAAGTCGACACACAGGAACTTATTGACGATATAGAAAAAACGCTCACATGCTTAAACGAAAAGTACTCACCTAAATCACCTCAGCATGAAACCTGTTTAATCCTCACTACAAAAATAAAACAAATTTATGGTCAAATTCAAACATTAAGACTGCCTTTAATAAAAAAGGGTGATGCTGTACAAAATTTATTAACCATTAAAACGTTGATAAGAAACATGTCCCGAAAAATTGACGGCATGCATAACCAATTAAACGCAAATAAAGACGACGCATCCGAGGAAGGCGCTGTGCTAAATCTAGCGAAAGATTTTTGGGATCAACATTTTGATATTATTCTAGAGGAGCTAAAAAATACCGATGCAGGCAAGAGCACGCTGAGCAAACACATGTAAATACGCATTATAAAACCAAAGTGCCCACGTTCCGCGCTTTATGCGCGGAATCCAGCAACGATCTTGATGCAAGACCGTATGAATACCGCGTATAAAGCGCGATAAGTAGGTGAATAGAGGGCTGTTGTGCTTAATGCGATTATCCTTTAAGAATGACGTTAGTGGCACATATTTATCAATGAAATAAATGGCATTTACGTTAAGCTCTGTTAATAATTACAGGGTAAAGAGACAAAGCTCTATACTAGTGCTTTATAAAATGTTGAACATTACTGAGCAATAAACCCAAGGACATGTAAAAAATGTTACGCATTCAACATAGATATTTATTGATGATGACATTTGTTCTGATGTTACTTCCAACGCTCAGTGAAGCATCAGGACGTTGCGTTATATTGTTACATGGATTAGCGCGCTCGCATTATTCAATGACAAAGCTTGCAAGAAACCTGCAAGCCCATGACTATATCGTGGTAAATAAAGACTACCCTTCTCGAAAAAAATCCATTACAGAGATTGCGTATCAGGAAATACCGCTTATGGTGGCTGATTGTTTAAAACATCATCCGGATAGTCTCTATTTTGTTACTCACTCCATGGGCGGCGTGGTCTTACGTCAGTACCTACAAGAACATCCTCTGCCTATAAAACGCGCAAAAATCGTGATGCTTGGCCCACCCAATCACGGCAGTCCCTGGGTAGATTTTTTCAAGGGAGTGTGGTTATTTAAGGTCATAACAGGCCCTGCAGGGCAGCAGCTCACTACTGGAAAAACCTCCATTCCAAACCGTTTGGCAGTATCGTTGCCTTATCCTGTTGGAATCATTGCTGGAAGCTTTAGCTTTTTTCCTTTTGCGAAATGGTTTTTTCATGAACCAAACGATGGAAAAGTAGCTGTATCCAGCACGCAACTTGCAAAAATGGATGATTTTATGGTGTTGCCTGTGAGCCATACATTCATGATGAACAATGCATTAGTAGAAGCCCAAATATTACATTTTTTTGATCACGGTAAATTTAACCATTAAACAAAGAGCATCTTAGATATAATTTTTTTTATCTCGTAACGTATCTGCTATTTCACAGGTTAGGTTAAAACGATTAAAGGTTTTGTTGTTCAATCGACACAATGACTGAACCCCCATCAATGAATTGGTTAAAAAGACTTCATCGGCCATCATTAGCTCTGCTAAAGATATGGTTTTTTCTGTTATCGAAAAGAGCCCTGCAAATTCCTCAAGTAAAATGCTTCTGATAATGCCAGGTAGCGCACCATCGGAAACAGGTGGTGTAATAATGCATGAATTTTTAATCATAAACACATTAGAAACTGCGCCTTCGGCAAGGTTAGCTTGGGTGTTTAATAAAATGGCTTCATCATAACCTAAATTCAGAGCTTCTTGTTTAGCAAAAATATTATCAATATAGCTGGTGGATTTAAGCCGCGATGAAGGAGCCTGCTCATTTTTTTTAATGCTCACAACCGTCGCTGACCACGGCCCGTTAATTAGCGCATGTTCAAACACAGAAAGAATAACATTCGGCGTAAATGCGCCTGATGGCACCACCCCCCGCAGTGAATCCCCGCTCGATACCGTTAATCGAGCGCCGGCAAGGGTATGCTTTAAATCATTTTCTAAAATGAGTTCGTCAATCATTTGTGCGAGTTCTTCATAGGAAAAGGGCAGCGTAATCCCCACTATCCCAGCACTTTTTTTAAGCCTTTTCCAATGATAATCGAGCGCAGGTACTACCCCATGTTTAACCAAAATGGTTTCAAAGAGCCCGTGCCCAAGCGTAAAGCTTCTATCGTTATAATGCAGACATGCTTGATTCGAGGGAATCACCTGTTTATTAAACATAATACGTGGAATGTTCATCGAAACGTTACCTCTTAAAAATGAGCCCGTAAGCTTTTGCTTACTAGGTGCATCCTTGTTAATATTTGAGAAATCAAAAGGAGAGTAGCTGGCCCACACACCTATCATGATATCTCATTTTTATCTCTCTGCTTAGACTCGCCAACGCAGGGCCTCCACTTTAAACCCAACAATAGGCATTCATGTTTAAATGTTCTAAATACCGCAAAATGATTGGGAAGCAAATAACGCTATTTTTTCTCATTTCATTAACGGGTTTTATAAGCTCAAGTTATGCAATGATAAGCAATAACAAAGCATGGTCACTTGTAACTTTGTCCGGCAATTATGGTTGGTTTTTATACAGTATTGAACCACAGCTTCGAGCCATTGAAGCGAACAATCCTTTTAATCAATTTTTAGCCAACGCAGGCGGGGGCTATCAAATCACCCCCCACTGGCAATTATGGTTAGGCCAAACATTAGGCACGACGTCTCAAGATGCAGACCCTGGTGATTTTGAAGAGTACCGTGTTTGGGAGCAAGCTATTTGGCAACACCCTTTTTATCGAACGACACTTACATCAAGAACGCGACTTGAGCAACGCAAATCCTTTGACTACGCCACCTGGGCAAATCGTATTCGCGAGCGTCTTTTAATCAACATTCCACTCACTACCAACACCGCCTTGGCCATTAGCAATGAGCTTTTAGTCAATCTCAATCAGGTACAATGGATAACCACCAAAACCTGGGACCAAAACAGAGCTTATGCGGGTATTGTCCAACAACTCTCCAAAACAACTTCTTTAAGCGTTGGCTACATGAATCAATGGATTTTTAGCCCAACGGTGCAATCGGATAAAGTGTTGGTTGTTAATTTATTGATTGATTTGCCCACATGAGAGTAGCTTTTTATATGACAGAGCTAAATCTAGAAATGTAAACACTAGAATTGCTCGCTAAAAATTCCGCCCTTACCCTCATTAAAAGATCCAGTCTAAGATCTGTTTATATTTGTATGATATGCTTATCTTTTTTTTCATGCTTTTTTTTATGCCTATTACTCTTAAACATTATTTTAAAAAAATTAAGTATCCTATTCCAAACATGGAAGACATGGATTCCACACAAAAAATAAAAGGAGATGACGCATTTAAATTTCAAAAAATTGAAATTGAAGATGTGCATGTATTGGAGCGCAAAACTGCTCAAGGATGGTTAAGACTCAGTCAAACTAAGCTGCAAGCTATCACGGAGGCTCAAATCAACTATTATCTATCAAAAATAGAGTACGCCCCCTCCGTCATTATTCGTGACAAAATCACACTTATAGCTTGTGTCACAGAGAATGGACGGAAATCTTTAGTGTGGGACAGCTCAACTAGTGAGCTAAAATTCTCAAAATACGAAAAAGATGTTTATAGCCAAATGAAGCTCAGTGTAAAAGATGGATATAAAGTTTTACAGGAGGAAGTTGATATACCTATTTCCTTTGTAAAATTTAATGCCTACTGCACAAAAACTCCACTTATTAAAAGACCATGGGAAACACCTGTTACATCAAGAGAACAACTAGAAAATGCCCCTATAGCAAAAACATTTTTATCAGCTTAGTCAATAATTACACTATAGGAACCAACCCCAATGAATGATGATGTTTTAAAGCAATACCAGTCCATTTCTCTTGAATCGGAACTTGGGCAATCCTCTGCTTATGAGTCCACCTATAATCCAAACCGGCTTTATCCCATACCAAGGGCGCCGAAACGCCAAGAAATTGGTATTAACCCGGATAAGTTACCCTTTAAAGGGTTTGATTGTTGGAATCATTATGAAGTCTCTTGGCTTAATCAAAAAGGCAAGCCCATGGTTGGAATTGCTGAAATCATTTACGATTGCAATTCGCCGAAACTGATTGAATCAAAATCATTAAAACTCTATTTTAATTCGTTTAATAACACCCAAATGAACAGCATTGGAGAGCTTGAATTACTGATTAAAAAAGACCTTGAAGAGCGAATTGAAGCCACGGTTTTTGTTAAAATCTATTCGTTAACAGCCCCCCAATATACCCTGCACCAAACGTTTGAAGGCGAGCTCATTGATAACCTGGACATCGAATGCTCAGTCTATTTAGTAGAGCCCTCGTTTCTTTCCACAACGGATGAACGCGTTGACGAAGTGCTGTACTCCGATTTATTAAAATCAAATTGCCTTGTGACGCATCAACCCGATTGGGGCAGTGTTCAAATTGCTTATAAAGGCAAAAAAATTACTCGGGAAGGTCTCTTAAAATATCTTATTTCTTTCCGAAACCATAATGAATTTCATGAGCAATGCATTGAACGTATTTTTATAGACATTATGAAACATTGTAAGCCTGAGCAACTGACCGTTTATGGGCGCTACACCCGCCGAGGCGGCTTGGATATTAACCCTTATCGTACAACAGAAGACTGCTCGTTTAATGATAAAAACAAACGATTGAGTCGGCAATGATAAACTCACCTCAATGCTCTATTCTTTGTTTTTTGCCAAACAATTTAGGAAAAAACATCGGTGTGCTTTTTTGGTAGGCTAAATACGCCTTTTTTTTAGATTTAATTGATTGAGCCTCAGTCATTGGCCCCGTGACTTTTGTCATGAGTAAATAAAGCATTACGGGTGAAATCAAAGCTAACACGCCATATGGGCTGGTGAATGCCAACATTGCAAAACAACACCACGTTAACCATTCAAAAAAATAGTTGGGGTGCCTTGAAAAACGCCATAGCCCTGTATCACATAATTTACCCGGATGATTTTTTTTAAATTGTTGTAACTGTCTATCCGCTGTGGTTTCTAAAATAATGGAGAACAACGCAAGAAAAAAGGCAACATAATCTAACCCGCTAACGTGTTGCTTTCCAGAGATTGAAATAAAATACCAAGGCAATGAGACCATTAAAATAAGAAGCCCCTGCAATTGAAAATTCAACAAAAACCCCAACGGTTTGTTCATTTTCCATTTTGCACTCAGGGAGAGATAACGCTCATCAATTTTACCGTGATAAATACGCGTTAACCAAAGGTATAAACCTAAGCGCGCGCCCCAAAACAATAAAAGCAAACTGAGAGCAATTGATCTGCATGATAAAGGATGACTGTATAAATAAAAAAAACCCACTACGGTTAACCCAGTTGCCCAACCAACATCAACAACAGACGGGTTCCCACGGTAAAGGTACCACCCCCAAATCAAAAACATGTGCAAAAATATCAAACCTACAGCGAGTAAAAATATCATAAAAGCGCCTTTTCTTAGTGGTTTATAAACCCAAAAACTCACAATCGTATGAGAAAACCTTCCTACTTTGCGCCATATTTATTTGCTTGTCATGATTCGCATGGCCAGTCCAATACAACCGTATCCCGCATGTAGCCCAATCGCTGATGAAACGTTTTCTATATAAGCAGGAGCCTTTTGAAAAGCCTCTGTCGTGCGCTTTGAAAAATCATGGGCTTTTTCATCAACCCCTGCGTGAACAATACAGTATCGCTCTAATGTTTTTCCAGGACAAGACTGCATTTTTTGAATGATAGTGATCATTTTTGATAAAGCATGGTCGCTATTTAATGCTGTTGAAAAATGAACGCCTTTTCCAGTTTTATCGACTGAAATAATTGGTTTTATTCCAGACAATTGCCCTATTCGTCCAGCAAGTTTATTAATACGACCCGAACGAACCATTGCCTCAAGAGAGTTAACCATTACAAAAATGGATGTTTCCATGATGGCATCTTCAATACACTGAATCACCGATTGAAAATGCCTCCCCTCACGAATTAACTCACCCGCATATTGAACTAAAAGCCCATGTGCACCAGAGTTGGTTCGAGAGTCAATAACACTCACATTTGAGAGTTTTTTGGCAACCTGTGTCATCGCGTCAAATGTTCCACTCATTGATTTTGCAATAGAAATAACAAGAACATGTTTATAATGCTTAGACAAAAAAGATAGTTTTTCCTCTAACAAAAGAGGTGAAGCCAGCGATGTTTTAGGATGTTTTTTTAACGTGTTTAAATTTTTATAAAAAACATTGGGCTCAAAGCAATGCCTATCCAGCAAGTGATGATCATCGATATGAACATTTAAAGGAATCTGGTGTACTTGATACTCATCCAGTACAGCCTGGGGAATATCGGCACTGGAATCAGTCACAAGCGCTATATCATATTTACGCATCTGCAACACCTCAAATTGACGCAACATATCATCAACCTTTGGGTGCATCACACTACCCTGTTCCATTAAGGTAGAAAAAAAATGGGATGGGGTATTGGTGTGGATGTGTAACCTACACATCTTTGCATTGCCTGTAATGCCTAAAGAATCCCCATGTTTTTGAAGTACTTTGGTTAAACTTACTGTATCAATCACGTCAGACTGTAAAATGGCTTCAGTGCAATACCTATGGGTAGGTTTTGACTCGAACAGGGCATGGTTATGCTCAGATTGAGGTTCTACATCCTTCAGATAATTGTTTTGAACCAGCGCCCTGCCGGCAAGCAACGACGCAAAACCCTCTACAAACAAATAAAACCCCAATGCGCCCGCGTCTACAACATTTGCTTTTTTAAGAGAGGGGATTTTTTCTCTGGTTTTGTTTAAGCTTATCTTCAAAACAGGAAGTAATTTATCCATAAGCTCATTAAAACAAATCGTGTATTGGCTAAACTTGCTCGACGCACTTGCAAAGTCCTCAATCATGGTGAGCATGGTTCCATCAACTGGTGAGGAAAGAGAGGCCCTTACACTCGTTGCCGCAATGAGCAATGTTTCAGAATAAGCCTGGGTATCCATTGCTTTTTTATCATGATCAATCACCGTTAACCCATTAAAAAATTGTGAAAAAATGAGGCCTGAATTTCCCCTGGCGCCATATAGGCTTGCCTCTGCTACCGATTGGAGCATTTCATTAAAATGTAAGGTTAAGTGCGCATTTGCAATAATGGCATGTGCCGTTGAGGCTAAATTATCACCTGTATCGCTATCAGCGACTGGAAATATATTGATTGCATTCAACTGCTCCTTTGCAAAAAGGACGGATTGACAGCCGCTAATGATCGCTTCATGTAATATTTTAGGCGTTAAATAGGGTGTATGCATAAGTCTTATTCATTACTTAAAATTACGGTCATGATGAAGGATGTTTATAAGTATTGCTATCCCACTGACTTGCCATGCTTTAATAAGCCCCTGTTACTCTGCAATACCGTGCCGTTTTATCATATTTACAAGCCCATCTACCCACATGGGTTGCGTGTTAAGACAGGGAATAAAAATAAAGTCGCTCCCACCGAGCTCTATCCACTGGGCCCTAGCACGCAGGTTAATTTCCTCAAGAGTTTCCAAACAATCGGACACAAAGGATGGGCAAACAATGGCAATACTCTTTACCTTTTTTTGCCTTAGCTCGGCCAAGACCAGATCAGTATAAGGTTTTATCCAGGGCGTTTTACCAAGCCGAGATTGAAAAGAAACCACATAATCGGTAGGGCTTAAATCAAGCTCCTCTGCAATAAGGCGCGAGGTTTCATAACATTGCGCTCGATAGCAAAAAGTATTTGATGCATCAGGCTTGGGGCACGGCTCAACTCTTGAACAAGGTGATAAGCACGCACTTTTTTCAATATGCCTTTCAGGTAAACCATGATAACTAAAAATAAGTGTATCGATTTTTTTATCTTTTAAATTGTCTTTAATAAGACTCGCATAAGCATTGATAAAATCAGGATTATTATAAAAATCTCTCGTGACACTTATTTCTGGAATATTCCATTGCTCACCAAGTATTCGTAATAATGCCTCTATTGCTGAGCCTGTTGCTGCTGATGAATATTGTGGAAACAGCGGAATGGCTATTATTTTTTTACAAGACTTAAGTTTATCAAGAGCCGATTGAATGCTCGGTTGACCATATCGCATGCCTAACTCTATTTGAACTGTCGTGCCAAACGCTTTCCTTACAGCACTGACTAATTCCTGGCTGTGGGTTAATAATGGAGAGCCTTTTTTAGTCCATATTTGCTGATAAGCATGTGCTGATTGCTTGTATCGGAAAGGGATAATAAGCCAATTAACCAAAAAATAACGTATGATTCTTGGTAAATCGATAACACGAGGATCATTTAAAAATTGCTTCAAATAAACATAAATAGATTTTGGCTCACTCGTATCTGGAGTACCAAGGTTAATTAACAACACACCTACTTTTGAACTCTTCATTAAAACTCCTGCTTTAAAGCATCAGCACATTGTGGGTAAGCAAATGTGTAGCCTTCCTCTAGTAACCGTTTGGGAACAACGCGCTGTCCTTTAAGCAGCAAACACTCACCCATTTCGCCAAATAATATTCGAATAACGTTCACTGGCAGTTTTAATAGTAATGGGCGATGTAGTGTTTTTGCTAACAGTCGAGCGAACTGCTCTTGACTCACAGGATAAGGTGACGTGATATTAAACGCACCCACTAAATCAGGTCGATTGAGTAAAAATATAATCGCGCCAATCACATCTTGAAGATGCACCCAAGAAATAATTTGGGTCCCATCGCCCAAAATACTGCCGAGCCCCATCTGAAAACTTAAAGCCAGTTTTTTCAAGAAGCCCTGGTTCCTTTTTAAGACCACGCCAAAACGTAAGGTTGTTACAGGTATGCCAGCTTTTACAGCAGGCGCCAAGGACACCTGCCAACGAACCCCTATTTCACTTAAAAAATCACGTGGATTCTCGATGTCTATAGGGCTATTCTCATCAAATGCAACGGAGTCACCATTGGCTTGCAACCCATAAATACCGACTGCATTTGCACATATAAAATGTGGCTTGGCATTTTTGTTCATTAACCAACGAATTAGCTGCTCATTTGTATCAACGCGCGAACAAATCAACTGTTCTTTAATGTGCTTATTCCATCTGGACGCCGCAATATTGTGACCACAGAGGTTAATGACCGCATCATAAGTTGTAGCATCCAATTGCAACAATTGCTCCCACGTAGCTAGGGTGATGTTCTTTGAAAAATGCTGTTGGAGGGTCTGAGCATTTCGACCTAATACTGTAATACTATGCTGAGGCACCAAAGCGTTAACCAATTCGGTTCCAATAAATCCAGAGGCTCCAGCAATAAGAATATTCATTTAAACAACCCTTGATCAGTTAAGCATCCAAAGAACGCCATTCAAATAACCCGCAAAAAGAAGCCATATTAAATAAGGAACCAACATGATACTACTGAATTTAAATTTATTTTTGGTAAGAAGAATGGTTATTAACGTCAGCATGGCTATCAAGACAATACAATAAAAACTCAACGCAATCAGGTGAAGGTTAAAAAATAGCGGTGACCAGGCCCAATTTAATATCATTTGAGCACTGAAAAAACCCAACGCTATTCGTGCCGTTCTATCTTTACGATGCTGCCATAGTGACCATCCCGACATGGCAATCATCGTGTATAAAAGAGACCAGGCAATAGGGAAAACGAGCGGTGGAGGCGTTAGACTTGATTTATGCAGGGTGCCATACCACGTTTGCATGTTCGTTTGGGTTATATGCCCTAAAAAATAGCCCATTAATTGAAAAACGATGATCCAACCCATCAAGCCTACTATTTTTTTTAACATTGATAGTCTCCGTTAGCAGTTAGGGTTTGTAACCCCCTTTTAAAACAGGGGGGCAATTAATTTAAGGGGTGACAATATTTTGCCTAACTTCCTGAATATTCATCTCAATGGTTTTACAAATAGTATCTAAGGGGAGATGGCTTAAATTTTTTTCAGAAAATGGATTTTGTAATTCAACGCCAATTTGATCAAGTGAAAAAAGCGCATAAGAAACAATACCGGCAATTAATGGACTAATAAATAAAGAGACATTTGCTAATGCAAAAGGCAACATTAATAAAAAAAACAAAATAAAGCGCCGTGATTTTACCGCCATAACAAACGGCATGGGAGTTTTTAGAATTCGCTCACATGCGCCTTGTGCGTCAATCAGATGCTCTAATTGCTCTTGTGCACGAAGAAAGGCGAAAGAGTCGAGGCCATGACTATTTCGTGCAATTTGGAGCTCTTGTGCAATGCTAGAAGCCATCATGACCGGACGATGCTTTGAGTTATTTAACTCATCCAAGTGTTTCATATCAATAAGATGACTTATGGATTGCAAATTGGTCTCTTCTCGTAAATTATCCTTCATGAGATAGGGCAACGTAGACATCATTTTGGTGGTTTTAACTCTCCAATCCTGCGCCGCTTGGTTGGTATAATTGACTAAAATAATAGCCAAGTTCCTGCTTTGATTTACAATATTGCCCCATATTTTTCGTGCTTCCCACCATCGGTCATAGCCTGCATTAATTCTAAACACAAGAATTAACCCCATGATCAACCCACCATACTCAAAAGGACCTATGGGTAAAACGGCTAACGGGTATAGGTAGCACAAGTAAGAGACCAGGGCCGTGTAAATAATAATAAAACCTACTTTTTTCATCACCTTTGGTGTAACAGAACCTTTCAATGTCAAAGCGCTTTTTAAAAAGCTTTGAGGCTCAGGTTGATTTTGTAAGCTATCTTTTTCGTTCATATTATTTTACTCAATTATTTGATGGATCATTTTAGATAGTATTTATATTCTGCCCTGCCTTCATGATTTTCTCTCGAATAGCATGCCATTTTATATGCTCAGGCGGTAGCTCAATGACGATTAAATCCGCGTCAGTTTGATCAGCATACCTTAATTCATTATACAGTTGATAGGCGAATTTTTGATCATCAGTTGGCAATTGATAATGAAAGCCCGCCTCTTTAGGGGGGTGCTTTGAAAGACTAAGGGTATACATTTTCCCTGTTAATAAATGACTGTACCTCCGAAGTTGTTGCCAATCCTCAATATAGTAGAGTTTTTTTTGCGGTTTATAATGACTGTCTAATTGTCCGGACACCCTTGGTGTATAGACATTTAAATCTTGCTGGTTTTCAAATCCAGCGCCCATGGTATGCACATCGATTACTCCTGGCCTTAAAACAGAATATCCAGTGTGGTGTGTTGCTTGAATAATGGATGATTCAATCCCCACCTCACAACGCCCCCCATCCAAAATCAAAAAGTCCTCATTAGGAAAACTTTGAGCAACATGCAATGCCGTTGTTGGGCTTATTGCACCGAATGGATTGGCTGATGGTGCCACTAACGGTCGGTTTAATTTTTTTAAGAGTGCTTGTGTTAAACCATGATTTGGTGCACGTATCGCGATACTATTTTGCCCGCCATTCACTAACGCACTGACAGCATTTTTCTTACAATTAAAAACAAGGGTCAACGGGCCAGGCCAAAAGGCTAACATCATTTGCTCCGCATATTTAGGAACAGTGGAAACCCATTGACTTAAATTCCAATCGTGACACACATGCATGATAAGTGGGTGATTAAGAGGCCTTTTTTTAATAGAAAATATTTTCTTAATAGCCGACTCATTGGTTGCATCGGCGGCTAATCCGTATACCGTTTCTGTGGGAATAGCAACGACGCCCCCCTGTTCAAGTTGTTCTAACGCGAGATCAATATTATCTATAATGGTTGTCATAAAAACCCTTCTAAATTAGGGATTACAATAATCACAATGGGCCGGGGATGCGAAGATTAAGTTATCTTTTCGTGGGTGTTCTTTTTGATAGTCACATTGAATACATCCCCACGTTTCATATCGGTACATGTTGGTATCATCCCCGCATGAGCTACAGGGTAAATGGCCACTCACTGATTTAAAGCCAAACCCAGGAATACCGCAGCCAGGACAAAGCGTTTTTATTCGAAGGGCAAGTTTTTCAGCTAGCTCGGCTAAAGTTTGCATCCGAGTAGGGTTCATCATTGCGCGCATGTCCGTTGCAATCAATAATGCATTGTATTTTTTAAAACCCGCCAATAAGGCATCCTGAAGCTTATGATGATCATTAATTCCTTTTTCGATGACATCTCGCCTATCTTCCGACTGTAGTGTTAGAGCATGGCTAGGGAAATGAACTGACGCTAAGAAGGAATCTAGCGCTGTATCTTGATGAATTGTCATCATTTTATAATTTGTGTTTTGTGTTAATAATTGCTCTGAAATAACCCAGTTATTTTCTAAGTCTACAAATACCATTATTTCATGAGCATGGGGCATAAATGGATTAGATGGGTGAGGGCCAAAACTACCTTCACTCGCAATAGAAAATCCATATTTCTTTTCATTTGCAGCATGCTTCGCTTTTAAAACACATGTTTCATAGGCAGATAAAGCGCGAGGAACCTCTCCAGTAAAGGTACCGAATTGATCCGTATCGATATCTTCTATACACAAATGACACGCAAGTATCCGGCGAAAGACGGGCTCAATAACGTCTTCTTTATTATGTTTTGATGCGAGCAAAACAAGTTTATTAGCATAATTCATATAAAACCTCTGTTATCACTTTAGCAGCTAAGGCGACTAAAGTGATTTTTGACAACGGAATTAAGAAAAATAATCAACCCTCGCAACAGATACATCTGAAACAAACATGACACCTGAACTTTTTTCTAATAAGGATTTCATGCCAAGTGCAATGCTTGCGATAGCCTCCTCTGGAGCAACCGCAATAAACATCACCAAAACCGCCTTGTCATTGAACAATAGCTTTCCCTCATGAAACCCGTGATGACCTTTTCCTGATACATTTCGAAGCAAAGTAAAGCCGGAAATATTCGCCTCATTTAACATATTGGATATTAAATTTTGATTTTCTCCAGAAACGATGACTTCTATTTTTTTCATTTGATGCAATGTTATTTTGCTATCATCTTCCTGATAACTATTAGTAACTCCCATTTTTTTCTCCTATTTATGCCATTAAACACCATTTCCCAGTGGATTGAAGTTGATAGGCTTGGTTTTCTGTTGGCTCTATCACAATCAAATGAACCCACGCATTAAAAAATAAAGTTTGTAAAATCTCTTGACGATGAATGATTGCACTAACATTTTCCCTTGGTGCATAAACAACGGTTATTAATCTTTGAGGCTGATGGTGGTTGAGCGTATCGGTAGACTTTACTGACTGAAGGGGTAACCCGTGCATCAAATCACTGCTGTTACCTTGCATGACACCCATTTTTCCGGTCACATTGTGGGTCACTTTACTACCACTTCCATACATCACATTATCGATGGTAGAAAATAAATATTGTGTGTTGATCCACTCTGCAACAACCATTGGAGCGGTTAAAATGGTTTCAAGTGAGGTTAGCTCTTCATCTTTCGTCCAATCATAGGAATGAAGGAAACATCGGCCCTCTAGATCTAGAGCCTTGGTGAGATGCCGAGGCCCAATGATAAACGCGGCATTACGTGCCAAACCCCACTCAGGCCTAACCTCTGACCAATCTTGGCTTCGCTGACATGTTTCTTCAATAGGGTTAACATCACCTACAACATCAAAATACTTTACCCGTGACGCCGTATTTTTTGCTTTCGCCTTCTTTAAATTTTCTTGTAACTCAGTTAAAACTTTTTCATGAGGATTTAACTGCGTGCCATCGTTAAATATAACCATATCATCAGTTGTGGTATTATGTTCAGCCGCTAAAAACCAGGTATTCTGAGGGATGTGAATACCGCGCAGAGCCAGTGCTTTTCGAATAGACTCTTTATTTAAAATAGCCGCTAATACTTTAGCATTACCGCCACCATGGTTACCCCCACAAGCCCCACAATCTAAACCAGAAGCATAGGGATTATTTTGAGTGCTGCTACCATGACCACAAAAAATAACAAATAATCCAAAGTGTTCTGTTAATCCCATGATACGAAGCACGGCTTCTGCATAAAAAGCTTGTTCTGCTTCAGAAATACCATTGCAACTATCAGAGGCTCTCATATCAACAAGAGGCAAAGTTGGCACTGTTGGACGTATTTTTTCAACCCATTTGTTTAGCGACGATATTGTAAATATGGGCTTCATCGTTTTGGATAACATCAGCACACCGCACCAAGCACCCAAAGTTTCAACCAACGCAAATGGCGTTGCAAAATTATATTTTAACTGTTGATACATATCCGTCAGAACATTGAGCAATGTCTTGCCCTGCTCATGCTTTTTTTCAGTCCCCATATTTTCCTGACGAGGACCATCATGAATGTCGTATCTTGGTTTTAACAACACCGGGCAAGAATCCGTTACTTTACCGGTGTTGTAGTCATGCAGACGAATAGGAAGCCCAAAAAACCCAGCAAAGCCCAATGTTTCATAAGAGCCTAATACCTCTAATTGACGACGAAAAGGCTCTGAGCGAACATCTATACAAAAGACCAACTGAACATCTGAGGATGGTTGTGAAATGGTATTCATGGTTTCTGCGTTATTTAAGAGGGCACGAATTAAATGGCTCTTATAGTGTCCCTCAAGTTTTTTTATAGTGTCTAACATAGGATGTATAACCGCAGGCTGATGGCTAGATATATCTTTCCTAACATTCATTTCAGGATGAAATAAAACCGTAATGATCAGTCGAATTGCCATAAAATCGATTAGCATATTTGACTGTTTATCTGATTGATTTGAAGCACATTTCCACTCAGTTTGCCACTTGATATACCCTGACCAACCAGACAGGTGTGCCAATGATTTTTTTAAAAATAACAAATGCTCCTTTTCAGCAATGCGCAAGTGCTCTAAACATTCGATAATGGCGTCTTCGGGATTATCAGGCAATTCATTTAACCATCGCACATTTTTCTTTAAACCTTTATGAAGCATGTGGTCATGCTTAGAAAGCACTTTAAATGCCGAATAAAAGCCCCTATCTCGACCAGGCATTTCAATAACACTTTGGCCCTCATCAAAATACGCCGCACACCATTTGATGGTTTCTCGGTTAATGTCTTGATAATCAAGATTACCGTCTATAAACAAAGCGTGTGCATCATTCAATGCACTATCAAAATGCTCCGTTTCAAATCCTTGTAGAGCATTACACGCAATAAACGTTTTTAATGGCCAAACTGGTGAGATGGATTTTGCTGCGAGGTATACCATTGCTTGAACATCAATAGCACTCGATATGTTTTTTTTACCGGTGCTTGTTGAATTTACAGCACGCATTTTTTCACTCCGCTCAAGGGTCATTGTGATGGCTCCTAATATTTATAAAAATGACGAATTGAGGTAATTGTCTTCGGGTGAGGTTGGCTACCATTCAATACAGCCATATAACTACGTTTCCAAAAAGGTGTTCTCTGAATAAAACGCAAACCATCTACATTTAAAACTAACCAGATAACAAGGAATGTAATAAATGCGGTGAGATGCAGTACATTTAAGGGGTGTTCTACTGTTATAACTGAAGGAATTGCTGCCTCAATCAGATGGATGCTGCATCCATATATTACGCCTGAAAAAACTGCGGCCATGAGCGCTAATATATTCTTTAAAAAAGTTACTTTGTTTTGTAGCAAGGCATGAGCCACTTGTGTTGAAGCAATAAATGCAAAGCCCACCAAAAAGGCCGTCGTGTTCATTGAAAAAAATGATTTACCACTAAACCAGGCAAAACTATAGGCTCCTAGTAACCCGTAAGCACACGAGACAATAAAGACACTCAAGGAGCTAGTGCGCCGTTTACCGTCTGCTTTTTTGCTAGCGACCGCTGAACCTGCGCTCAAAAAAAGAAAGGCTTTAAATAGACCATGCCATATAAGATGAGCAATAGCCGCAGGAAAAAGACCCAGGCCACATTGAATCATCATAAAACCCATTTGACCCATCGTGGAACAAGCTAACATCCGCTTTACATCACTTTGCACAAGCTTCCATAGTGTGCCAAGCATTGCGGAAATGACCCCAATAAGAAAAATAAAATTCAGTAGTAAGGTCTCGTCAGCAAGCATGGGAGAAAACCTTACTAAAAGAAACCCACCGCCATTAACTAAACCAGCATGCATGATTGCAGAAATAGGCGTAGGTGAATTTAATGAGCTCGTTAACCATCGGTGAAAAGGCCAGAGTGCTGATTGTGTCATTGCCGCAATAATGCATAAAAGAAGTGCCAGCAAGATGGTAGGAGATTGCGTGGATGTTTGTGTGATAGTTGAAATAGCGAGGCTACCCACCTCAAAATACATCAAAACAATCGCTATCATGAGCAACACTGTGCCTCTAAAAAGCGTCTTAAATGCTAGTTTTCCTGAGTAGGCAGCAGCATCCCAATTTTTTTTATGGATCATCAATGATATTAATAAATAATTACTGACACACCACGCTGCAACAAACAATAATGCATTGTCAGCAAGCGCCATGAAAACGGCACTACTTGTTATCAAGGACAATTTATAAAAGTAGGGCTTAAAATTGCGATCACCTGCCATATAACGTATTGAGAATTTATGAACAACCGTGCTCACAAAAAAAACGAGAGAGGTCATCAAAAACCCTAGGCTATCTGCTTTAAACCCAAAAAAATAAATGGGTGTTTCATCTGCATAACAACACCCAAGTAAAAAGAAGCTCAGTGCTAATCCTACGCTAATTGCTAACGTAGCGAATTGGGCACCTTTTTGGTGATTTTTATTGAATAAGGCATTTAACATTAATCCAATGAGAGGGATTACCGTAAGAAACATTAATAAATACATCATCCTACTATTTGTCATCAATCGGTTCCTTATTAACTATTCTGTTTATATTGATGGAATATAGTAGACATGCTAATATTAGTAAACTTAAAAATTCTAATCAAAATCATTAGGAATTCTAATGTCTTTAGACACAATTACCTTGCAATGCTTTCTTGCCGTTGCTGACACAGGGAGTTTTACCAAAGCAGCCGATCGTGTAGGAAGAACGCAATCCGCCATCAGCCAACAAATTGCAAAACTT
Source organism: uncultured Legionella sp. (assembly GCA_964442495.1). Lineage (GTDB taxonomy): Bacteria > Pseudomonadota > Gammaproteobacteria > Legionellales > Legionellaceae > CAYTZN01. Next base: position 64,232 of record CAYTZN010000012.1, read on the forward strand.
GAAAACTTGGTTGGAAAACCATTAGTGAATAGAGGTAAAGAGTTTGCTCTCACGACAGAAGGTGAAATTTTTCTTGGTTATGCAAAGCAAATGTATTTATTACACCGTGAATCATTAGACCGATTTAAAGAACCTGATCTACAGGGTGAACTTCATTTTGGATTACCAGAGGATTTCGCAACTGTCATTTTATCGGATGTGCTAGTGGATTTTTCACGACTTCATCCCCGTATTCTATTAAACGTTGAGTGTGATCTAACCGTTAATATCCTTGATGGATTTAAAAGCGGGAAATTTGATTTAATATTAATAAAAATGACGCCCCCTAAATCCTTCATAGATCAAACCACGCTTTGGAAAGAACCTGTAAAATGGATTGGAAAACCGGAGCTACTTCCTGTCATAAATGAACAGACTGTCGTGCCTTTAGTCCTATCCCCAAGGCCATGCGTATATAGAGAAAGTGCTATCCACGCATTAGAAACAGCCGGTATAAAATGGCGTCTTTCATACACGAGCCCAAGTTATGCGGGTAAAATGGCCGCAGTAAAAGCAGGTTTAGGTATTACTATTATTCAAGAAACAATGATTCCTGATTATTTGAAACCATTAGAAAATAAAGCCCTCCCCCCTTTAGCAGACATTCCAATATCATTGTTAAAAAAACAAAATAGCAATAAAGCAGTCGAGTCTTTAGAGTATTTTTTATTAAAAAAACTTCGATAAAAAAATTCCTAAAGCGAACCTTCTATCAGCAAAATTTGGTTGTGATTAAACGTGCAAAAAACATTGTCAACATTACCTGCTTCTAGTGATTAAAATCATTGTGTTTTAAATGAACTGGAATGTAATCAAACAGCGGCTTTGAGGCTTTCAAACCCATTGAACCACACTCATCGTAGGTGTTATTTAAACAAAGAAAAAACTCTTTTGCCCCATATTGTAAGGCATGAGAAATGGCATCATTCACCGCATGAAATTGTGATATCTCATTATTCTTACAAATAAAGAGATCTGAATTCTTAGATATAATTTCAACGATATACTCATTTAACTCAATAGGTGAATAAATCAAAGCGATTGATTTCGATTTGGTTTGAACCTCATGAATTAAATCTTCACGAGATGAGTTTAGCATTGCTTTCCCCCAAAGAATCATACTGCTATTGGTATACCTTTAATTCACGAATGCTTCGGTAATAAACGATAGCCTTCTCTTTATATTGTAGACCATATAACAATTAACTGGATGTTTTTTACTCAAAAACCAGCGGACATCCATGAGGCCACATCAATTGTTGTCAATTTAGCAATAAATAGCTTATTTTATTTGAACACCGAGTTAAAAAGGTAAAAATAAATCATGGCTAACTATTTAGTGATTGCAGCAAGTAGCTCTATTGGTCAGGCTGTCGTTAATATTTTAATCTCACAAGGCGACACTGTCGTTACTACCGCTCGAGATAACAGCAAAATCAAACCTGATGTGTTATTAGATGCCACGGATTTTGATGCCGTCAATGAGGCATTTAAGCTCGCAGGCACAATCGATGGTGTTGTGAATTGCGCAGGTTCTTTATTATTAAAAAGCGCGCACACAACCTCACAAGAGCAATATCACGAAACAATCAATGCCTCCCTAACCACCGCATTTGCAACGGTTCGTGCGGCTGGAATGCACATGAAAAGTGGCGGATCTGTCGTATTGATATCGTCAGCTGCAGCACTTGTTGGGCTCGCCAATCATGAAGCCATTGCTGCCGCGAAAGCCGGGATTATCGGGCTCGCGCAGTCTGCCGCATCAACTTATGCTCCGTTAAATTTACGTTTCAATGTAATAGCACCAGGAATGACGGATACACCACTTACCGCCCATCTTGTTTCAAATGCGTTGGCCTTCAACGCATCCAAAGCCATGCATGCATTAGACCGGATAGGTAGTCCTGAAGATATTGCTCGTGCCATTGTTTTTCTTTTAAACCCTGAAAATAATTGGATTACTGGACAAGTATTAGCAGTTGATGGGGGGCTTAGTAGAGTACGCCCTAAAATGAGGGTGTAATCGAGCAAAGATCATTTGAATAAAATGTCATACAGATTCAAACATACCGCCTGCTGATTATCTGATATATATGGCAGGCGTCTGTTTGATTACAACAGCACGCCTACTTAAGCAACAATGAATTTTTCTAGAACGCAAATGAATTTGCAATGAAACCAACATAAAGCAGGATGACACCAAACATCAAGCCAAATAAACTAAACAAAAAAGGAATTTCTTGTATGTAGTGTGATAAAAGCGCTTTCCATTGCTTAACAAAAATGACTCTAAAAATTCCAATCATCACCATGCTTGTTCCAATCAAGGTGATAATTAACGTCCATCCCATTTCATAACTGTTCGCAAACATTAACGATAAAGTACCAAAGATAGTGGGAAGAACGCCACCCATGATGTAGCCAGAATCGGATTTGACCATGTGCTTGGCCATATCGCGAGCATCCTCTAAATTAAACAAAATACCTAAAGAAAGTATGACGGACACCAAACCAAACCAACGAGCAAATATTATATAAGTCATAGTACCCATCCATAGTAGTTAAAAACTTATTAAAAAAATCTTTGTATTTCAGATTAAATCGTATCATCATGTTGAGATCTAAGAAAGTATGGCAACAAGGAGTGTTTATGCTCGCAAGGACGCGAACTGCTTTAATTAATATTCAAGCCTTTCGTTGGCTTTTCAAAATTGTACTTATCGTTTCAGGCACGTTAATACTGCTTTCCTTAACGGGTTGTAAAGAGCATTTTATTGGTATGCTTAATCCTAAGGGAATTATCGCCTACGAACAGCGCAAATTGTTTTTTGATACCTTAGCCTTGATGTTGATTGTGGTTTTACCCGTCATCATCATGAGCATCACCTTTGTTTATCATTATCAGGTATCACACCGCACCAGGGATTATAAACCTAACTGGGGTCACAGTTTTTACTTGGAAATACTATGGTGGGGCATTCCCTGTGTGATTATATTGATTTTAGGCATCATGACGTGGAAAAAAACGCATGAGTTAGATCCCTATCGTCAAATTGCAGGTCAAGATCAAAAGCCAATGTTGGTTCAAGTCATTGCCTTGCCATGGAAATGGTTATTTATTTATCCAGAACAAAACATCGCAACAGTCAACTATCTTACCATTCCATTAGGCCAACAAGTTGAGTATTGGATAACAACCGACAATGTTCCAATGAGTGCTTTTTTTATCCCACAATTAGGCAGTCAGATTTATGCCATGGCCGGAATGCGAACCCGTTTACACCTTTTAGCCAATGAAACTGGTGTTTATGATGGCTTAAACACTCAATACAACGGAGATGGATTTTCAGACATGCATTTTGAGGTACACGTTGTAGAACCTCAAGCGCTACAACAATGGTTTGAAGACGTAAAAAAATCGCCTAACACATTAACCAATGCTGATTATAACCAATTGTTACTCCCATCAATTGCCGACCAACCGAAACTATTTTCAGGCGTACAAGATGACCTGTTTAATGGGGTGATAATGACGTATATGAACAGTATAGGCCCGGCGCATCCACGTGAAAATGCCATTCAATTCCATAAGGAATAACTATGTTTCAACATTTATTACTCGGTAAATTATCCCTAGATGCCATTCCATTTCACAACCCTTTTGCCATGGGTGCAGGTGTATTTATGGTCTTAGGATTTATTGGGGTTCTGGTATTACTGACCGTGTTTCGAAAATGGTCTTATGTCTGGAACGAATGGGTCACATCGGTTGATCATAAAAAAATTGGGATTATGTATTTAATCCTAGCGTTTGTAATGCTTCTACGCGGCTTTTCGGATGCACTCTTGATGCGCTCTCAACAAGCCGTTGCAGCGGGGCACGCCGCTGGATTTTTAACCCCCGATCATTACGACCAAATTTTTACAGCACATGGCGTTATTATGATTTTCTTTGTTGCCATGCCGCTTGTTTTTGCCCTGCTTAATATGATACTCCCTTTGCAAATTGGCGCGCGTGATGTGGCTTATCCTTATTTAAACTCACTTAGTTTTTGGTTGACCTTTATTGGGGCCATGCTTTGTAATATCTCACTGGTGGTAGGGCAATTTGCATCGACAGGTTGGCTTGGTTACCCCCCCTTATCTGAATTGTATTACAGCCCGGATGTAGGTGTTGATTACTATATATGGTCTTTACAAATTTCAGGGGTTGGGACCTTACTTGCGGGAATTAATTTTATTGCAACCATTTTTAAAATGCGTTGCAACGGCATGACATTAATGAAAATGCCCGTGTTTGTGTGGTCAGCTTTATGCTCCATGATTTTAGTAGCACTTGCCTTCCCGGTGTTAACCGTAACACTTGCCCTTTTATCGTTAGATCGCATGCTCGGCATGCATTTCTTTACGGATTTTGCTGGTGGAAACAGCATGATGTACATTAATTTAATCTGGGTATGGGGACACCCCGAAGTATATATCTTGATTTTGCCAGCATTTGGCGTTTTTTCCGAAGTGGTTGCCACATTCAGTCAAAAAAAATTATTTGGTTATACAACCATGGTATGGGCCATCGCGATGATAACCTTCTTATCGTTCGTTGTATGGCTCCACCATTTCTTTACGATGGGTGCCGGGGCGGATGTGAACTCCTTTTTTGGAATAGCGACCATGATCATTGCCATTCCTACAGGGGTAAAAGTATTTAACTGGCTATTTACGATGTATAAGGGCCGCATCATCATGGCAACGCCCATGCTTTGGGTCACTGCTTTTTTTACGACGTTTGCTATAGGTGGAATGACGGGCGTCATGATGGCCGTGCCGCCTGTTGATTTTCAAGTACACAATAGCCTATTTCTTGTCGCACACTTTCATAATGTGATTATTGGTGGCGTACTCTTTGGATATTTTGCTGGAATTATTTATTGGTTTCCTAAAGCATTTGGTTTTCGCTTGGATGAAAAATGGGGTAAAAGGGCTTTTTATTTTTGGGTGATAGGGTTTTATTGTGCCTTTATGCCATTGTATGTTTTAGGCCTCGAAGGTTTTGTTCGTCGTACGAATCACTATGCTAACACCATGTATCAGCCTTATTTGATTTTTGCGGCCATGGGGTCTTTGTTGATTCTGATTGGCATTGCTTGTCAGGTGATACAATTACTTGTAAGTATAAAAAATCGCCATGCCCTGCATGACCGAACAGGTGACCCTTGGAATGGGCGTACGCTGGAGTGGTCCGTTGCCTCACCTGCTCCGCTGTATAACTTTGCTAAATTACCCACGGTGCATACGCTAGACCAGTTCTGGGTGGATAAAGAAAAGCACCGTGCAGAGGGTCATATCCATCCTCAGGAAATTCATTACGACCCTATTCATATGCCCAAAAATACTGCCACTGGATTTATCATTGCGATTTTTTCTGGCATCGCAGGATTTGCTTTAGTTTGGCAAATGCTTATCCCAGGGATTTTGGGTTTACTAGGTATTATCGCCACCGTCATTGTTCGAACATTTTCAACTGACGTAGATTATTATATCGATGCTGAAACAGTCAAAAGAACTGAATTAGCTCACTTTAGGGAGCTTGTCTAATGCATAATCATGCTATCCACGCGGAGGCACATCATCATGACAGTGACTCCACCGATGTGTTTGGTTTTTGGATGTATATACTGACGGATTGCATTTTATTCGGTTGTTTATTTGCAACATTCTTAGTACTAAACAATCCAGGATACCCCGGGCCTGCATTGAAAGATCATATCAATTTACATGATGTGCTCATTGAAACCTTTTTATTACTGGTTTCTAACTTAACGTTTTGCCTAGCCATTTTGAATTTATATCAAAATAAGTTACGAAAAGTTCAGGCATGGCTTGGGATAACCTTCTTACTTGGGGCGAGTTTTATCACCTTAGAAGTCAATGAGTTTATTCATCTCGCCAATGAAGGCTTTAAATGGGATGTGAGTGGTGCTATTTCTTCATTTTTCACGTTAGTAGGTACTCATGGACTACACGTTGGTTTTGGCTTGTTATGGATTTTATTGATGATAATCCAAATTCCCCAAATTAAATCAAATCATGTTAAACGACGTCGCATGACCTATTTAGGATTGTTCTGGAATTTTTTAGACATTGTCTGGGTTTTTGTATTCACTATTGTATACCTCATGGGGGCTATTTAGCATGGAACATCCTCAAATGAATGAACCTGATTATGGCACAGGTCAAAAAAAATTAGGTTTATATATTATCGGTTTTATAAGCTGTACCCTACTCTCGCTGATTTCTTTTTGGTCGGTAATGTCTCAAAAATTTTCAAAAATTGAAGTGTTCACCATCATTTTTTCCTCAGCGTGCATTCAATTTCTGGTGCAGGTAATTTGCTTTCTTCGCCTTAGCACACAGACCGAGCAAGGTAAAACAAACATCATGACCTTTCTATTCACCGGCGTCATTTTAATATCCATTATTGCAGGGTCTTTATGGATCATGTGGAATTTAAATTATTATATGATGCATTAGAAAAATAATCTCTTGAGGCCCTTTAATGATCACGGTAAACGCATCTAAATTTGCATAATCTCTTATTAACTTAGGGGCAAAATAGCGTATATCTCGGCTAATAGCAGAAGATATTATTGCTGTGGATGGTAGGACTTTGCGTGGCTCCAAACGTGTTAATGAATGTAAAAAAGCATTACATATCATCAATGCGTGGTAAGGATAGTTTTATTCTTCATGATAATGGCAGTGAGGTAATAAAAGTCTATCGTG
>CAYTZN010000013.1:0-66451 GCA_964442495.1 uncultured Legionella sp.
GCGTACTAGCATGGGGTGCTAGTGGTCGAAGGTTCAAATCCTTCCGTCCCGACCATCTTCTAGAAAGTATTGAAATCCTCGGGGTACACTTAGTTAAAAGTGACACCAAACAAAGAGGACTTAGACATAGAAAAAAACTCTATTTATTTAAGCTGTTCTTGAATCAATCTTGATCTTTAAAATAAAAGGAACAGCAAAATCTCTATTCAATATCTGGGTAGAACATCCCAAGCAACAATATTCTGATTATTTATTCCACTTTTAGCGGTTTACTGTTACCAGAAAATCATACGTATAAAATGAATATCATCGCAATCGTATTTTTTTATTTTTTGTTACAAATGTGTTTTGTGTGGATTTTTTATCGATTAACCAAAAGCCTGTCTGTTGAGAGGGGCTTACATAATGCATGATTTTTTAAGAGCAATAGCTAACAATTAGAAATAGAATTAAATCCAGTCATCATAATTGCTTGTCTTGCATGCGCTGCAGAACAACCTTTGCTTGGGATCTGATGTTTTTTTGTTTTTTAGGATCAAATTTATCCCATGTTGCAAATACATAAGGCATGCGCTGATTTCCACGCAGTTTGCTTTCATTGCGCGCTAGAAAATCCCAATAAAGCGCATTAAATGGACAGGCCGTGTCACCCGTCATTTCATTGGGGTTGTATCTACATGTTTCGCAATAATTACTCATGCGTTGTATGTATTTTCCACTAGCCGCATAGGGTTTGCTTGCCATGATACCCCCATCTCCAAATAATGCCATTCCAAGAGTATTTGGCATTTCAACCCATTCATATGCGTCCGAGTAAACCGCAAGATACCATTCCTGCACTTGGCGAACATCCAGGCCTGCAAGCAATGCGAAGTTACCAGTAATCATAAGACGCTGAATATGGTGAGAGTATGCATTGTCTTTTGTATGTCGAACTGCTTCTCTGATACACACCATGTTTGTTTCCTTACCCCAATAAAAATCGGGTAGCGGTAATGTTGCATTAAAATAATTAAGATCTGCATAAGCTGGCATTTGGTGCCAATAAATACCCCTCACATATTCTCTCCAGCCAAGGATTTGTCGTATAAATCCTTCCACCGCATTGAGTGGTGCTTTGTTTGAGCGATATGCATTTTCTGCTTTCTGGCATATTTCCAGCGGCAATAGTAAGCCCGCGTTAAGATAGGATGAAATCAGAGAATGGTACAGATAAGGCTCTCCCAGCAGCATTGCATCTTGATAATCGCCAAAATAAGGAAGTACTTTGTCGATAAAATGTTCTAGTTCCAACAGTGCTTCAGGACGTGTAACGGCATAGTGGAAGGGAGTAAGAGTGCCAAAATGATGTGCAAATCGCTTTTTAACTAATTTTAGAACTTCCTCGGTAACCTTTGATTGTTTATGGGTTAAACGTTTTGGAATAGTTAAGCCAGACTTGGGTGGCTTACGGTTCTCTTTATCATAATTCCACTCACCACCAACGGGGTTGCCATCCGGATCTATCAGTATGTGATATTTTTTTCGCATCTCACGGTAGAAAAATTCCATGCGAAACTGCTTTTTACCTGATGCCCATAAATTAAAAGCAGTGTGGGTGCATAAAAAGCGACTGTCCTCTAAAATCTCAACAGGAATACCCAGCAAGCCTTCCCATTGCATCATCATCTCAAGTACTCTCCATTCGCCTGGATGGGTAAGAATAATCTTTTGCGGTTTGAGCTCGTTGGCCGCACGGGCGATTTCACCATTAAAACTTCCGGTATTGGCCGGATCATCCAATGTAATGTATCGCACTTTAAAACCTTGCTCTTGAAGTGTCTCGGCAAAGTGGCGCATAGCAGCAAATAAAAAAGCAATTTTTTTGGGGTGGTGCGGGACATAAGTGGCTTCTGTCATCACCTCACAGAAAAAAATAACATCATTTTGTTTTTCTGTTTCTTTTAAGCTTGCGAGCGACTCACTAAGCTGGTCGGCAAGAATAAGCCTAAGTATTGACAATTAATTAACCCCATTTAGCGATAGCAAAGACTGGCTGAATGGTACTATCTTACAATAAACTTGGGTGAAAAGTTAAAATCATGCAGTGTTAATTTTGTAGGCTCTGAGAGTTAAGACTTTTTTCAAAATACTCCAAACCTCCGCACAAATTACAGTGCATTATACGTCCGAGGCATTGGTAGGTCGCATGGTGATTGGATGCATCAATTTAGGTGAAAAAAATATTGCAGGATTTACTTCACAGTTTTTATTATTAGGTTTTTCAGATCATAACAATTCAATATGGCTGGCTACAATTGACCCCTATGTTGCGAACGGGGGCGAAAATGCATTAAACATCCTAAAGCAAAGAGAGTCATTTTATTGTGACTGACCACTAAAGCGCGTTAAGATTAGTTTTATTGTATGTCATAGAGAAGAGTACATGCTAATTTGCATAGCATGAATGCCATTGTTAATTCTTTCTCCGGACACACTCCACAGGATGGTGATGGTTATGAAGGAATTAACTGAAAAAGCTCAGAATCAAGAACTTTTAGACAAGAAAAAAAAATCAGATACAATCAAAAAAGTCACAATAGCCGCCCTTGATGGACTGCACTCTCTTTTACGCACAACATTTGATATTGACTATGTTCCTAGGATAAATCCTTATGAAATGTCCCAACTGGGAGGGGCGTGGATTGGTCATAGACATATGTGGCCTGATATTAAGGATTCAGAAGTTAGGTTGGAAATTTTTTATAATACTCCTACACAACTATTAGAATACTTTAATCATCAATTTGAACTAACCTATCCTGAACAACTTGGTATGTTCTTACATCCGACGTTTTCTGTCATTGATGATAGATTGCTGCTAGTGATAGAGCATGAGGTGGTTGCTTATGTTGATAAAAAGCTATACCACTCTAATAATGTATTGGTTGTGGATATCACCTGTGATCCAACAAAGCTAAGTAAAGACACGTTAAATTATTTGTTAAAAGAGGTACAGAATGTTTGCCGATCGAAAAATTTTACTCATTTTGAAGTGCACATAACGTTTGAGTCAAGTAAACTTCCAACAGATAATTCTGGGCTAACAATCAAAAAATATAAGTTACGTTATCAGGAATATATAATCAGTGGGGATTTAAGCACGAGCCTTGATGATAGACCTTATGATTCAGAGCATTATGGTTTATCAATTGCTAACGAAGAAAACACGTATTACAAACAATATATAGAGTTGAAATCCAAATTAGCACGTCAACGGATTACTTTTTCACTTCGCGATAATGATAATGTTTTTTTAGGTTTTGCTGTTTTTGAAATGCCTGCCTATGTTTTAAATTTAGCACATTTAGGGTTGTTATTTTTAGATCCTAACATTCGTGGTACTGGTAATGGTGCGAAATTACTATTAACAGTGGAGTCTTATTTAGAAAAAATAAACATTTGCAACATACGTCTTACATCTCCTCATTATATGGCACATACATTTTATCCCACACAAGGTTATACTGAAATAGATAGGATGCCATGGCCTAAAGATAATCTTTATTTATTTTTTAAGGCATTAACCGTTAAGACTGACAATAGAGATATAACATTATGCTCTCCACGGGTTGTAGAGCATGTTTTTTTAGTGCCTTGAAATAGCCCATTGTTTTTTCATGAATAAAAGTCCAACGACCAGCAGCCAAATAAAGCTCAAAATGATGGCAAAACCTAATAATGGATTGGTTCCCAGATAGCCCATTAGTATGACGCAGAGGGTTGCAAAACACATATTAACAAAGCTCATCATAGCGGCAGCACTTGCTTTATCCTTAAGTGCATTAGATGCAACCAGTGAGCCCCCAGAGAATAATAAGCTGCTGAATAAATACAAACTAGCTGTCGTTAGAAAAGACCATAATGCCGATTGGCTCGCTGTTCCCCAAATGATAAACAAATTACCAATCTCGAAAGCCATGCCCAGAAAGCCAATGGCAATGACCGTGTTTATGGAAAAACGCGCAAGTAATTGTTTTATAAGAAGCCCTCCGAGCAGCATGCCAATAATATTAAGGCCATTCCAATAGCCATACCGGGCTGCCAATAATCTTAAGAGATCTTTCGAAAGTTGAGGGCCCGCCGCGGAGAAGCAGTAGGATATTGCTGAGCAGTACCCAACCACCAAAGAAAAAACCACAAGTTTTGATGAAGAAAGTGCAGCTCTATAATCACGAAAAATAGTCACCGCATGGATAGGTTTTGGGGTGACGAGTGTTTCACAAAAAACACATGTTCCCCACAACATAGCAAGGCCATGTCCCAGTAAAAACCAAAAACAACCTTGCCAATGCCAATATTCGGTAATTAATCCACCAAGCATCACGGCAATTCCTACACCAAGAGCGAAGGATAGGACGGAATAGGCCATGGCCGCTTTTCGCATTGATTTAGGTAACCACTCATTGATTAACATAAAGGTGCAAGCAAGTCCGCTGGCCGCTTCCAATGCTGTAATCAAGCGGCCAATAATCATGTAACACACTTTATTTTAAGTAATGATGAACTTAATCAGAAGAGAGTCGCATCATTAATTTCTTTTTTATCTCAGGCCACTCAATAGAAAGAATGCTAAACATGATGGTATCGGTTATTACATTGTCTTGAAGAATCATGTGCTGCCGCAATACGCCTTCTTCAGTGGCTCCTAATTTTTTTATGGCATTATAGGAGTGAGTGTTGCGAGAATCTGTGCCGATTTCAATTCGATTAACATTCCAACATTCGAATGCTTGCATTAACATGAGTAGCTTTGATTCGGGGTTTGCTGTGCTTCCCCACGCGCCAGGCATGAACCAGCTATAACCTAAGGCAAGGCATCTATTATTCAATTGAATATTATAATAAGCAGTAGCACCTAAAATCGTTTGGCAGGCTTTATTGCGTACCACATAGGTAATTTGCACTCCGGATAGCATTTTATGTAGGCATTCATCAAACCATGGATTAAACGAATCCTTGGTTGCTTTTTGTGGCATGTATTGCCATATTTGCTCATGGTTAGCAGCATGACATAAACCATCTCGATGCTGATTGGAAATAAGCTCTAATTGTATGCTGTCGCCTGTTAGCGTTGGGGATGATTCGAAATCCATGATCATGGTGTATCCTCAGAATGTTGCTTTTTTTATGCCTTCCCTCGGCCTAAAGTTCACACGAAAAATGTTTAAAACAAAGCCATATATAGGAACAAAAGCCATTAAACTGATGGTGATTTTAAAAAAGATATCCATGGCAGCTATTTCTGGCCAATGTTGGCTTAAAAAGGGATTAGTGCTCTGATAAAACGCAATAGCAAAAAATAAAACAGTATCTACCAGATTCCCTACGGTATTTGAAAGAGCCGGCGCTAACCACCAAGATGAATTGAACCTATAGTGCTGAAAAACAAACATATCTAGAAGCTGACCTACGATATAGGCAATAAAAGATGCAACTGCGATGCGAAATGGCATCAAATGTATCGTAAATAAATCACTCCAATGAAGCGTGCGAGCTTCTTCAATATAGCTTGCTATAACATAAGAAATCAGTAGGCCAGGCAACATGCTACGAAAAATGATTTTTCGTGCAATATGAATGTTATATATCCGGACAGTAAGGTCGGTTAAAATAAAAATAGCGGGATAAGTAAATGCTCCCCACGTGGTATGAAAGCTAAATACATTAAAAGGGTATTGTACTAATATGTTACTTGCTATCAGCAGCAAAACATGACAACCGGTTAATATATTTATCGTGGCGGGCTTAATGTCATTTTGTACCAATTAAACGAGTCTCCTAAGATATGTTTCATATCATAGTTGTTAATAGACGAAACCCAAAGAAGTCAGTGGTTAATTCTTGCATTGGCATGATACGTTACTCATGGTTTTCATAGCAATTAAATTATCAGGTCCTGCGCATCTGTGTTTTAATATTATTCATTATCACGGCTTAAGTCGTCCGTACATAAAGGTCATAAAAATAATATGTTAAACCCTATAGCCATGTTAAAAAAATGGTTGGAAGAGGAAATCGTTGCAGGAGCACCTAATCCTCAACAGGCTATTTTGTCTACCGTTTCTCTAAATGCAGTTCCTCATGCGCGAGTGGTTGCAATTCGTGAGGTGGATGAAAAAGGACTATTATTTTTTACCCAAAAGCAAACTAAAAAAGTATCTGAGTTACTTCACACGCCCAAAGTAGCTCTTACTTTTTGGTTTGAGTTGTTGCAGCGAGAAGTTATTATTGAAGGTAGTGCTGATTTTTTGACAGAGATTGAGAATAATTTTTACTGGCAAACTTACCCTCGGGAAGCACAAATAAGGTTCTGTAGTTATGCTCCGACCTCGTCTAAACCCATTAAAAGTAAAGATGTGTTGGAGGGTTTAAAAAAAGAGCTCGAGCAACAATATGAAAGTAAAATATTACCTCTCAGTCAAGATTATTGTGGTGTTAGGATTCAACCTGCCAAAATGATTTTTTACGCCTATCGGGTGGATGAGCTCTCGGACGTGATGGAGTATACATTTACCCAAACTGGGTGGATGAAGCAATGTTTATCGCCCTAAGACAGAGAATCCATTTGAATTGCTAGATAGCGGAATGTGTGTATAATCTGAACAAATAAATTTATGAAGCATTTGGCTGAGCGCCATGTCCCTATGAACTCTTCTCTTTCCGATAATACGAATAATCCCGTGCCTAATGAAACCCATGGCATTTCTTTTTCTGCTCTAGCGTTGCAAGATACTTTATTAAGTAACCTTGCTTCTTTAGGTTATGAGCAAATGACACCCATTCAGGCCCGTGGCCTTCCTATCATGTTGAATGGAAAAGATGTTATTGCTGAGGCAAAAACCGGGAGTGGTAAAACGGCGGCTTTTGGGTTGGCCGTGTTAAACCGTTTAGTGGTAAGCCATTTTGCAGTACAAGCACTGATATTGTGCCCCACCCGTGAGTTAGCCGAGCAAGTTAGCCAGGCATTGCGGCGGTTAGCGCGGCTAATGCCTAATGTTAAAGTGCTTAATGTGTCTGGGGGCATGCCTATCAAGCCTCAGGTAGAGTCGTTAAAGCATGGGACTCATATTATTGTGGGTACGCCAGGGCGTGTTCAGAAGCATATCGATCAAGGAACGTTAACGTTAAATGATCTGCAAATGCTCGTTTTAGATGAGGCTGATCGCATGCTTGATATGGGTTTTTTTGATGCAATTAAAAATGTCATCAAGCATTGCCCTAAAAAAAGGCAAACATGGCTGTTTTCAGCGACGTACCCTAAAGAGATTAAAGCATTGGCCACTCAATTCATGATGAACCCTGAGCGGTTAGTGATAGAGGATGCTCACACTGAATTGGATATTGTGCAGAATTTTTATGAAGTGACCTATCAAAGCAATAAATATGCGGTATTAAAGGCTGTGTTATTGCATTACCAACCGTCTTCAACCCTTGTTTTTTGTAATACGAAAGAGCAAACCACTCAATTGGTTGATGTGTTGGTGAAAGAAGGATTTAGTGCTATTGCTCTGAATGGGGATATGGAACAAATCGAACGAGACGTGGCGATGATTCGCTTCGTTAATCAAAGCGCTTCTATTCTAGTGGCTACAGATGTTGCGGCACGTGGCTTAGATATAAAAGAGCTACCAATGGTAATCAATTTTGATGTAGCACATGCTTATGATATTCATGTTCATCGCATAGGCAGAACAGGGCGTGCCGGCAGTAAAGGTATTGCATTGAGCATTACAACGCCCGCTGATGCGGAGCGTCTCTTAGCGATAGAGGCAGGGCAGGGGGCAGCTCTTTCTTGGGCCACGGTGAGTGCCTTAACCTTATCGAAAAGCTCTCTTTTGGCGCCGTCCATGGCAACGTTGTGTTTAAGTGCAGGACGAAAAGATAAAATTCGACCAGGTGATGTCTTAGGTGCGTTGACAAAAGATGCAGGCTTACCGGCAAGTGCTATTGGAAAAATTGATGTTACGGCGCTTTATTCTTATGTTGCTATTTTACAAAGTGAAATCGATAAAGCGTATCGTTATTTACAACATGGAAAATTGAAGGGACGCAAAGTTAATGTGAAAAAACTGCGTTGAAAAAGGAGGTTTTGGCGTATTTTTCAACATGTTTAAAAAGAAGCTATAATAACTTGTATATAAATAGACATATATAAGAGGATTTATTCATGCCTAGGTCGAATGCTCCTGAGTTGAAGAAACCTTTCAGTGTTGCATTGTATGGCAGTGGTGGGGCTGGAAAAACAGCGCTGTTTGAACAATTAGTTAATCCTGATAAAAGGCTTGAAGCAACCCATCCAACACGAGGTCTAGTGCGTAAAACAAATAAAAATTCAACAGTTGGATATTTTGATACTGGAGGAAGTGAACTTAATGCACCTTATACAATAGCGATGATACCTACCTCAAATGTGGATATCAGTGTGATTTGTATAAAAGCAAATGACAAGGATTCATTGACCGACGCTAAACGTTACTGCCAAGAAGTACAAAAACAAAATATTAATGCTCCAATTATTATAGCTATTACTCAAATGGATCAAAAAGAGAAAGACAATGAAAAACTCAACGAGTTTGAGCGCGAAATTACGGTATTTAAAGAAACATTTAAAATTCAAGAAGCGATTCATAAAACGAGTGCATTCACAGGTCTAGGCATCAAAGAATTGGGAGAAAGAATTAGCACGTTAAACGAACAACTGGTTGATTCTAAAGAGTCTTCAGACGCATTCCTTAATGCAAAACAAAAAATAACGAGTTTTCATGACATGGTTAAGGCGGCAGCCTCAGAGCTTCTATCAATACAAGGGTATGATAGCCTTAATTACCAAGCGGTATTTAAAATTGAAACGCAATTAGATAAGGTGCTAAGAGAAAATAATGGTCCTTCCAGTACGTTAAAGAAAGAAGCTCTGATCCAAGAATACAAGGCCGCCGCTCAAGAATTCACAAAGTATGCACAATCAGACGATTTAAAAGTGGAGAGTCCTAAAGTACGCGGTATTTTGGACAGAATATGTGATGCTATAGTGAATTTGAATTATAAGCTTTTATTTGATTCAGCAGATGAGGTTAAAGATAAACAACGTTTCGAACAACAAAAAATGGTAAAAGAAGACTTAATTGCCATTAAAAAAGAAAATAGTGAACCAAATAATACGGTTGATAATACTGACGAGGCCAAGGCGCGACCAGGACCATCTAGATAAGCCGACCGATGTAAAATATCGGGTTGGATTCTTCCGATAATACCGTACTAGATTCCGCGTATAAAGCGTGGAACGTTGGTATTTCGATTTTATAATGACCTTGTACTTTCCCTACGTACCGTGCTTTATGCACGGTATCCACACGATTTCACGTAAATATCGGACTGGATTCAGCACCTTACTTTTCATAAGTTAATTCAAATGCCGTAAGATTTTTCTCAAGTTGCCATTGGAGTTTTGCTTTTTCATTTTCATCTAAAAATTTTTGACATGCCGAGCTATCGAGATTCTGGCATTCAGGTACCCGAAGGTGCTTTTTAGGGTTTGTCCACAAACTTTTTCCAGGTAAAAAACTATACGTTAAGGCATTTTGATTTATGGTTTTAATGGTTGGGTAGTCAAGACCATGTTCATAAGCGGCGGCAACGTACTCTCGTGTTAAATCCGTACGTAACGCGCCTTCGTCATCGGTGGATAGCGTCACGGGGACATTGTTATTCAGATAATAATGAAGCGGGTGGTTTTTTCCAAAAACATTTAGAAGTAGGCGATTACTGGTTAAGTTAATTTCCACAGGAATTGGGGTGGTTGCCATGTGTTTTAGTAGCTTCGAGGCATTTTCTTCATAGCCTATGCTGACACCATGGCCAATGCGCTCAGCTTTCCCTGTGAAAATAGCCTCGTGGATGTGGAAGCCTAATTCAGAAGGAATAACATCCGTTGGTGCTAGTTCGCCTGCATGTAAAGAGATGTGAACATTAGGATAAGCCTGGTGTAAAAATTTAAAAATACGCATTTGTTCACGGTAGTCTTTTAAAGAAAGAATGCCGTCTTCGGCTTGGACAAGATTAACGCCTACAATATCATTGGAAAGGCTTGCGGCTGCAAAGCCATTCAGTGCTTGTGCAAAAAAACTCTCTAGGGGTTGTTCCCGTAAAATATAATATTGGAATTTAACGACCAATAAACATTTGTTTTGTGTGGGGGCGGTGTCGCAGCCTAATTCTAGACGTGCTTCTTCCAAAATGCGTTGGCTTTCTTTAACGGTGTTAGCAATGTTGGCTTCAAAATTTTTATTAGCGAGCAGGGCATTTTTTTTAGCTGCAAAACCAATCGGTCCGCTTGCAAGTGGCGCAAACGTTGTAGCATTCGCATTGTCAGGTGAAACCATGATTTCTAAATAAAGCTCGTGTTGATTGCTTGCACGTTTTATGGCATCAGCTAATAACTGCGGACGAAAATCAGCCATGAGTGGTGTATATTTTGAAAAACTTGTAAAAAAATGGTGTGCTGCAGATTCTTGGCCAGGGACAAAATTTTTCATTGACCAGGCTTGAATAATCTCATCATACAGATCTTGTTTTGTAACAAGCTCTTTTATTGGCATACCATCACAGGGTGTTATTTTGTTAATGGATTTTGTTTTAAGTTGAAGGCAATAATCACCGTCTAGGCCCAAGCTCAACATAACTTCAGGATAGGCGCCACCATCGAGGTGATAATGCAATTCGCCACCTTTAGGCATCTCTTTGAAAAAAGCATAGAGCGCATTGGGATCAGATTGAATGGTTGAAAAATGATGTTCAACACTGGCCACTGCTGGCTGCAAAACGCAGGCGAGCAGTGGACATAATAGTCGTTGAGTTGGTCGCATTCTATTGTCCAGCCACGGCAAGACCTTTTAAAATGGTCAATGCTGCATAGAGTTGATAGTCCTCATGAATTAAATCCAGCTCGTCATTTGTTTTGGTCGCTACAGTAGGTTTTATTTCTTCAGGCGCATTTTTATTAAGGATGTGGCCACTTAAATCAGCCTCTGCAATCCCTGCAAATACATCCTTGTGTTGTTCGCCTTTCCCTACAGTGACCTCTTCAATCACGATGTCTGGCGTTATTCCTTTGGCTTGAATAGACGTGCCTGAAGGCGTGAAATAGAGAGCTGTTGTTAATTTAATTCCTCGTTTACTGTCTAGCGGTAAGACCGTT
Organism: uncultured Legionella sp.; assembly: GCA_964442495.1. Lineage (GTDB taxonomy): Bacteria > Pseudomonadota > Gammaproteobacteria > Legionellales > Legionellaceae > CAYTZN01. The sequence goes on from CAYTZN010000013.1 coordinate 11,237, forward strand.
TGCACAGAGCCCTTCCCAAAGCTTCGAGTGCCTAAAATAATAGCTCGTTTGTTGTCTTTTAGAGCACCAGCAACAATCTCAGAGGCTGAAGCAGAGCCGTTATTGATAAGCACAACGATAGGGGCCTTGTTAAGCACATCACCAGGGTTGGCCATGGCAGTGAATTTAGACCCTGGGAGTCGACCTTCCGTATAGACAATCATTTCTGGATTGCCTTTTTTGTCTTTATCCAAAAAGGCATCAGACACTTGAATGGCTGAATCTAGAAGTCCACCAGGGTTATTGCGTAAATCAAGAACCAGTCCTTTAAGTTGCCCACCGGATTGCTTTTTAAGATCGCTGATAGATTGTTGCATGTCTTTTTCAGTTAATGCCTGAAACTGCGTTAGGCGTATATAACCGTATTGAGTATCCAACAATTTACTTTTGACGCTTTGAATCTGAATTTTTTGGCGCTCAAGAACAAAATTCAATGGTTTATTCGCCCCTTTGCGCAGGATGGTTAAATCAATTGTACTTCCTGGTTTTCCACGCATTAGATTTACGGCATCTTTAAGCGTTAAGCCCTGTACAGATTGAGAGCCTAACTTAATAATATAGTCGCCTGATTTAATGCCCGCTTTATACGCTGGGGTGTCTACAAGAGGTGTTACTACTTTTACCACACCCTCTTCCATGGTTACTTCAATGCCTAAACCACCAAATTCGCCATTGGTCGACGTTTGCAGTTCTTTGAAATCATCTTCATCAAGATAGCTTGAATGGGGGTCAAGGCCGCTCAACATGCCTCGAATGGCATTGTCAAATAATTCTTTATCGCTGACAGGTTTCACGTAATATTTTTTTATTTCGCTTAAAGCATTAGAAAAACGTTGCACATCTTCCATGGGAATGCGTTGCGAAGGGCGTTCGTTCTCTGTGTCTGAAAAGGCTTGCAGAGGAAAAAATGAAATGGCTGAAAAAGTCACTACTAAAGCACTGGAAGATAGTTTTTTAGTTAACATAAAGTTTCTCCTCGAAAGTCGGGCTTGTTTCAGGTGCCCTCTTTCATTGTTATTATTGTTGCCGAGAGGTTTGTTGAATTAGAGGGGCAGTTAGGCCTTGACCTTCATTGTCATTTCTAGTTCAATAAACCTGGGGCAATTTATGTGCCAGACAACCATTTGAGTGGTGGAATTGCTTTTCCACGCTGCCTTATTTCGAAGTATAGACCGTTTTGTTTAATTCCACCGCTATGTCCAACAAAAGCTATTTTTTCTCCTTGATTGACAATCTCACCTTTGTGTCTTAGGAGAGACTGATTATGAGCATATAACGTCATAAAGCCTTGACCATGATCAAGAATTAATAAAAGCCCGTATCCATTTAACCAATCGCTAAAAACAACTTTTCCTGGATAAACCGCGGAGACCGGCGTGCCTTCAGGTGCAAAAATAATAATGCCTTGATTGATTGCTCGTAAATTGCCAATACTTGCGGGTATGGGGCGTTGTAATTTTTTTCTCATTGAAAAAAATGGGTAACGTGGACGTACCACACTTTGTTGGATCAAGGTGTTTATCAAACGCGAGAGGTTTTCTTTATTGCGCTGATAATCGTTTAATACATGTTGTTGGTTTGAAATTTCCTTATTGAGGGATTCTAATAGGTTGGTGTGGTAGCGCTTTTCCTTTGCAAGGGTCTGCTGATGTTTGTTTAATGCGTTTTGTAGCTGGCGTTGTTGGTCAATTTCTAACCGTAATTTTTCTTGACTTTGGGTAAGCCGTCCTTCAGTCTGGTGAACATTGTCGATCATGTGTTGACGTGAGCTAACGATATACGTGTGAAAGGTAAGCAAGCGGCTTGTGGAGCTAGGATCGTCTTGGTTCAGTAACCACTTTAAAGGCTGATATTCACCCATCATGTAACGGGCACGGACTTGCTTGGCCAGCAAATCTTGCTGCGTTCGTAAGGCCTTGTTTAAGCTGTCGACTTGACGTTGTAAATGAGCAATTTTGTCGCGAGTTTTGTTCATGTTTGATTGAATGGTATGCAGTTGACGTGCATCATCGTTAATTTTTTTTTCAGTCTGTAAAAGCTCTTGATGAAGCACGCCGCTTTTGTTGTGTGCATGGGTCAAGGTGTTTTGCACATGACTAATTTTAGACTCTAATTGCTTTAGCTCAATTTTAGTTTTCGCTAAAGACGAGGTTTGTGCATGAGCGCCCAAAAGCAATACCCATAACCCCACGATGAACAAACATTTTTTTGGCATTTCTTCAGCCTTTTTAATTAGAAGTGATATTTTTTTTGACCAATACGATGTTACCGGTCATGTCTTTGGGAGGCGTAATGCCTATTAAGGTTAACAAGGTTGGGGCAATGTCAATTAAGCTTCCTTCGGTGGTGTTAAAATTCCAGCCCTCGCCAATGTACATGAGCGGCACGGGCTCGCTTGTATGGGCGGTATGTGGCTGATGAGTGCCTTCATCAAACATGGCCTCAGCGTTGCCATGATCGGCTGTGATCAGCAATTGCCCACCAACGCTCATCAATGCTTGCCCAATATCATGTAAGGCTCTGTCTAAGCATTCAATGGCTTGAACAGTTGCCGCAAAATTCCCTGTGTGTCCAACCATATCGGCATTGGCATAATTACAAATAATAACATCATATTTTCGAGAAAGAATGGCCAAGACTAGTTCTTGAGTAAGCTCGACCGCACTCATCTCAGGTTTAAGATCGTAGGTGGTAACTTTAGGAGACTGGATGAGGATACGTTTTTCGTTAGCAAATATTTGTTCCGAGCCACCATTTAGAAAAAAAGTAACGTGAGCATATTTTTCCGTTTCACCAATACGTAATTGTGTTAAGCCGTGTTCCGCAATCACTTCCCCAAGGGTATTGTGAAGTGCTAAGGGCGGAAAAGCGGGCGTTGTCGGAAGATTATCTGCGTAATGAGTCATGCTAATGAACGTACTGAGCTTTGGGTGTTTATTTCGATGAAAGCCTGTGAAGTGTTCATCAAGAAACGCCTGCGTTAATTGCCGCGCTCGATCTGCTCGAAAATTGAAAAAAAAGACCGCGTCGCCTTCCTCAATAGCTTTTCCAGTGCCTATACGGCTCGGTGGAATAAATTCATCATGAATGTCTTCCGCATAGAAGGCCCCAATAGCGTCTTCTGCGGTATTAAATTGATGCGGAGTCAATTGTTCTGTGAGTAACTGATACACCGGTTCTACTCGGTCCCAGCGTTGGTCTCTATCCATAGCGAAATAACGTCCTGTAATGGAGCTAATGGTTGCAACAGGATGTTTGATAAGTTCATCTTGTAATTTTTTTAAGCTGGTTAACGCACTTTGAGGGGGGGTGTCTCGCCCATCAAGAAAGAGATGAAGGAACACATTTGTGAAGTGAAGTTTGGCGCACAAAGCCAGAAAAGCAAAGAGGTGTTTTTCATGACTATGGACGCCACCAGGAGAAAGTAAGCCTAAAATATGCAGTGCATGGCCTTTTTCGAAGGCGTCTTTAATAGCATGGACCAACACAAGGTTATTAAAAAACGCCTCATCAGCGATGGTATTGTTAATGCGGGTTAAATCTTGTGGTATTACACGACCCGCGCCGATGTGTATGTGCCCTACTTCAGAGTTCCCCATTTGTGCTGTGGGTAAACCTACAGGTCTTCCTGATGCTTCTAGTAATATGTGTGGACGGGTTTTCCACCAATGGTCCCATTGTGGCGTATGGGCTTGAGCAATGGCATTATGAGCGCGCTCTTCGCTATAACCCCAGCCATCAAGAATAAGTAATACCAAGGGAAGGCCTTTCGCCATCGATTTCTCCAGAAGGGCTAAGAATTAAGTTCACAGAGGTGTTTAGATATTGGGATGCTTAAACCGCACTCTTAATCTTTTATCATAAAGAGGTTAGACTATAGGACATTTTTGCTGAGGGAAGAAGTAGGTTGAATCAAAAACTACCCCAACATGTTGCTATTGTAATGGATGGCAATGGGCGTTGGGCTGAAAATCAGGGGTTGCCAAGGGTGGAAGGTCACCGTGTAGGTGTTGATGCAATTAAAGGGGTAGTGCAGAGTTGTTTGCAAAAACATATCTCTACGTTGAGCCTATTTGCATTTAGCAGTGAAAATTGGGCAAGACCTGCTGTCGAAGTCGATTTTCTGATGCAACTGTTTATTCAAGCCTTAGGCCGTGAAATTGCAGAACTCCACCAACATGGCGTGCGATTGCGTTTTACAGGTGATAGAAGTCAATTATCCAGCGCATTGTGTAAAGAAATGCAAGATGCTGAAGTTTTGACTGAGCATAATCAACAATTAACATTAAATATTGTGCTGAATTACGGTGGAAAATGGGACATTGTCCAAGCTGCTAAAACATTAGCGCATAAAGTTGCCACGAGTGAGTTGTTACTCGACGAGATCAATGAAGAGGCATTTGAACAACTGCTTAGCACTCATGGGCTGCCTCAGCCTGATTTGTTCATTAGAACCAGTGGTGAGCAGCGCATCAGTAATTTTTTTCTGTGGCAGTTGGCTTATACCGAACTCTATTTTTCAGATGTACATTGGCCGGATTTTTCAGCGGCTGAATTTGAAAAAGCATTGGCAAGCTTTAGCTTGCGTAAGCGTCGTTATGGGCTTACTGCACAACAAATGGATGAGAAAAACCATGTTTAAAGCGAGATTGTTAACGTCTTTAGTCTTAGTCCCTTTGGTTTTAGGGCTTATTTTTTACGCAAATATATGGGTATTAGGGGCTGTTATTTTACTGCTTGTCGTCTTAGGTGGGTGGGAATGGTTGCAACTTGTGCCTATTCAAAAGCCTTTGAGTAAAGGATTGTTTATTGCCGCATTACTGTTTTTGGTTTATGTGTGTTTTTATTCATTAACCCCTTGGTTAATCGCGGGGCTCGTGCTCTGGGCCTTCATTTTACTGGCTGTAGTGGCTTATCCTAAGTCTGAAAAATGGTGGGGATATCCTTGTGTTGTAGGGAGTGCTTGTTTATTGCTCTTGCCGTTGTTTGCAACCACGCTAGCAGGTATTTATCAGCATGACCAGGGTAGTGGTTATATTCTTTACGTCTTGTGTTTGGTCTGGGCCGCTGATATTGGTGCATATTTGGCAGGCAAAGCTTGTGGGCGCCATAAGCTTATTCCTTTGGTGAGTCCTGGCAAAACTTTAGAAGGATCCTTCGGTGGTTTATTGGGTGTGTTAGGTGTTTCTACTGTTGGATTTTTTTATTTTAATCCTGGGATGATGGGGCAGTGGTATGCCCTTGCCGTAGGCACGGGGTTGATATCCATGTTGGGTGATTTATTTATAAGTATGCTTAAAAGGCGAAGTAAATTAAAAGATACAGGTCATATTTTTCCGGGGCACGGAGGGCTTCTAGATCGTCTCGATAGCTTGATTGCAGCAGCCCCGCTCTTTTACTGTGGGCTTTCTTGTCTTGGGCATTGATCATGTTATATACCTTAGGTTATTTCGTATTTGCATTACTCCTGCTGATTACTGTCCATGAATTCGGCCATTTTATCGTGGCGCGTTGTTGTGGCGTTAAGGTTTTACGGTTCTCTTTTGGATTCGGTAAGGTGTTAGGTTCCTGGCGAGACAAGCGGGGCACTGAGTATGCATTGTCGCTTATTCCTCTCGGTGGTTATGTTAAAATGCTCGATGAGGCTGAAGGCCCGGTGCCTGAAAATGAGCGCCATTTGGCCTTTAATAACAAGTCCTTAAGTGCGCGCGTCGCTATTGTTCTTGCTGGCCCTTTGTTTAACTTTTTATTTGCCTTTTTAGCGTTTTGGTTGGTTTTAGTGATAGGTATTCAATCCTTGGCGCCAATGGTGGACGCGGTAAAGCCTGAGAGTATTGTTGCGCGTGCAGGTGTGGCGGCGAAAGATGAAATTTTATCTTTAAATGGCAAGAAGGTAACAAGTTGGCATGATTTCCAATATGCGTTAATGCCACTTCTTGGCACGGTAGAGCCTGTACCAATGACACTTAAATCGCTTACTAATGGTCAACAAAAAACCGTAACGTTGCCGTTGGCTGAATGGAAAATGAATGAAAAAAAACCAGATGTTTTAGCAAGTCTTGGTATAGTGCCGTTTTTGCCGACAATTCCTCCTATTGTAGGTGAGGTTGTTGTTGATTCGCCCGCAGCTGTGGGTGGTTTGCAGGTAGGGGATAAGATTACCTCAGTGAATGGTAAATTAATTACAGATTGGTTGATATTGGTGGATTTTGTTAGGCAGCATCCTAATGCAAGCATGGTGTTTAACGTTATTCGACAAGGGGACGCTAAAACACTAACACTTACTTCTGCGAGTGTTAAAACCAAGGGGCATGAGGAAGGTTTACTTGGGGTCCGTTCACAGCGAGCTAACTGGCCTCCCCATTGGTTACGTACACAACGTGAAGCACCCCTAGAGGCTATTCCCAGCGCGTTTATGCAAACAGCTCGATTAACGAGTGCGACCTTTGCCTTAATTGGTCGTTTAATAACCGGTAAAATATCGTTACAAACCATCAGTGGTCCTGTGGGTATTGCTGTGGGTGCTGGTGAGTCTGCTCATAATGGTGTCGCCTATTATCTATCTTTTTTAGCGTTGGTCAGCATTAGTTTGGGTGTGATGAACCTGCTGCCTATTCCCATGTTGGATGGTGGGCATTTATTGTATTACCTTGTAGAGACGTTAAGACGGCGCCCTTTGTCGGATGAATTTAAATTGATGGGGGTATATTTTGGATTAGCATTGTTGGTGATGTTAATGATTATTGCTTTAAGGAATGATTTAACAAGATTGACTTGATATACTCGCGGCGATGAATGTGCATACATTGAGCTGCGGGAAACCTCAAATTTTAACCGTCTGAAATAGAGTGAGTTGACAGGGTGTTTGACTTCCTATAAAAGGAGGTACGATTGGACCTTTCTTTAAAAAATAACCTTTATTTTTGGATTGACGCTGTTCCCATTACGCATGGGAATTCTTGTGGTTCTAGGTGTAATAATAATAATGAAAAAAATCAGTAGAAAATATGTATTAGTAGCGTGTTGTTCCACAGCATTGGTTTGGTCAGGCCAGATTCAGGCAGCAAATGGTTTTATTGTGCGAGACATTAAAGTTGCAGGCTTGCAGCGGGTGAGTCTTGGTACGGTATTAAACTATTTGCCTGTTCAAGTGGGTGAAGAAGTTGGGCCTTCTTCTACACCACAAATTATCCGCGCTCTTTACGATACAGGGTTTTTCCAATCGGTGGTTCTTGAGCGTCAAGGGAACACATTGATTATACAGGTGGTTGAGCGCGCAACCATCGGTTCTATCACGGTTGCTGGGAATAAAGAAATCCCCAGCGATAAAATGAAAGAGCTTTTAAAAGAATTAGATTTGGTTAAAGGACGTGTGTTTCAGCGCTCCTCACTTGAGCGTCTTGAGAAGGAGCTCAAGCAAGCTTATAACGCCCGAGGAAAATACAATGCTCGAATTGATACCAAAGTAACCAATTTAACGGAAAACCGTGTGGCCCTTAATATCACGGTATCTGAAGGTCGCGTTTCGCGTATTAAAGAAATTAAAATCATTGGAAACCATCATTTTTCTCAAAGAGAATTGCTTTCCCAGTTTGAATTAGCACCAAGCGGCGCTTTTACTTATTTCACTAAAAAAGATCACTACTCAAAAGCATCGATGGACGCATCACTTGAAGCATTGCGCTCATTTTACCTTGACCGTGGTTATTTAAAATTTACGATTGTTTCATCGCAAATTCTCTTAGCGCCAGACAAAAAAGATGTTTTCATCAGCGTTCATATTAATGAGGGCCCTCAATACCACTTTTCAGGGTATGCGGTCGTTGGAAAAACAGTTTTACCCAAAGAAAAAATAGACTCAATGATCCAAGTGCGGTCGGGTGACGTTTTTTCGCGTAAAAAAGTAACGGAAAGTATATCTGCAATTGGTTTGGCTTTAGGCGATGTTGGTTTTGGGTTTCCGGCTCTCAATGCTGAGCCGCGGGTGGATGAAAAAAAGAAAACCGTGTTTATTACGTTTGTGGTCGACCCTGGCCGGCACGTGTATGTTCGTCGTATTAACTTTCATGGCAATACAAAAACGGCAGATTATGTGTTGCGCAATGTGATTCGACAAGACGAGGGCGCATTGTTGTCACTCCATAATATTAAGGAGTCTGAGCGGCAATTACGGCTTTTAAATTATTTAAAAAATATCGATGTAAAAACCACACCTGTACCTGGTACGAACAATCAAGTTGATTTAGATGTGAATATGGAAGAATCACCTTCGTCTGAAGCAAGTGCATCGCTTGGTTATGGTACTACAGGGCCTCAGTTCCAGGCATCGTTCAACCAATATAACTTTATGGGCACAGGACGCACCGTAGGACTTGGCTTTGATGCGAGCTATTGGGGACAAAATTACAATTTTAATTACTACAATCCATTTTACACAGACACTGGCGTGGGTCGGGGTGTAAGTTTGTACTTCATGAAAGTTGATCCTAAGCGCTTGGATGTGAGCCAGTACAACTCAGATCGCTTTGGTGGAGATGTGAACTATGGTGTTCTCTTAAGTGAAAACAGTAGTGTGCAGCTGGGCTACGGCTATCAGGGCTTGAGGATTCAGTCCGTAGGAACTGTGCAGCAAATTCAAAATTTTGTGGACGTCTATGGCCGTAATTTTAATCAAATTCGTTTCACCTCAGGATGGAATCGCAATAGTTACGATCAAATGCCCTATCCTAATCGAGGGATGAATCAGCAAGCGAGTGTTTTGCTGGCATTACCTGCTACAGCGAAATCATTGAATTATTACAAGGCGTCGTATCAGGCTCGAACATTTTATCCACTGACGCGTAATGGGTTCTTGTTTACATTGCTCGGCAATGTGGCGTATGGAAACACATTTAATGCACAAGGACTACCGTTTTATGAAAACTACTTTGCAGGTGGTATTGCACAACCAGGTCAAGTTCGTGGTTATAGAAGTTATTCTTTAGGGCCTCGTGACAATAATGGTAATTCAATCGGTGCAAACTTGCTTATTAACGGCAGTGCTGGGCTTGTTTTACCGTACCCACTTAGCCGTGAAAATGTGCGTACCACGTGGTTTGCTGATGCCGGTAACGTTTATGTTGTAGGCACACCAGTGGTCTTGAGTGGCGTTGATGAGGGCCCTTTACGGTATTCAACAGGGTTGTCAGTAGAGTGGCGTTCGCCTTTTGGTCCCTTGGCGTTTAGCGTAGCAAAACCCTTAAATAAACAACCGACCGACTCGGATGAATATTTTCAGTTTACCCTTTCCTCTAGCTTTTAAGAGGGGTTAGAATAGTTGCATGAAGGCGATAAGAATTATCGCAACATGGTATAAATTGTGCTAGCATTTGTACCCTGTCAAAATGATGTTGCTGGGCATTTTGCAATTTCGATAATAGGGTTAAAGTTCTTCAATCGGGAGTAAAGTAATGAAGCGATTAGGTGGTGTTTTAATTGCGTTAGCATTTGTATTAACCAGTGTTAATGCTTTTGCGGATGGTACTAAAATTGGTGTGGTTGACTTGCAGAAAATCATGCAAACAGCAACACAGATGAAAACAATCCAAGAAAAATTAGAAAAAGAATTCAAACCACGTCGCGACAAGCTGGTTGCGATGGAAGATGGCTTGAAAAAAGACATGGAAAAATTTAAGCGTGATGGCGCTGTTTTAAGTCAAACGCAAAAGAAAGACTTAGAAAAGAAAATTGTTAGCACTCAACAACAGTTTGAGCGTGAAGGACAACAGTATCAACAAGAGTTGAGTACTGCGCACAATGAAGCAATGGAAGATTTTTACAATAAAATCCGTGCGGCAATAGCGAAAGTTGCTGAAAACGACAAGTACGATGTTGTCTTGCAAAAAGATGCAGCTCCTTTTAGCGTAGACAAGCTCGATGTCACAGCACAAGTCATGAAAGAAATTGGTTAGTTAATGCATGATGACACCTTAAATTAGACGACGTTAGTCTATATTTAAGGTGTCAACTATAAGAAAGCTGCTGGTCTCAATCTGTTTAAAAGCCTGTTGATTAACACATAATGAAGTTAGTGAATTTGTTTATACAGGTAATGTTTTACTTAATAGTAGATAATTGATAAGTGGACGAAAAATTCATAAACACAGCATTTACTAAAGTGATTATGGGTACGTCTAGGGGACTGAATCATTGTTCCTTCTACACAACGGCTATCATTCTAGATAGCGGTTTATCCACCATCGATTCTTTTTTATAAATAGGCTTTGCTAATAAAGAATCAATTTAAGTGAGAGATAACCTATGATTGGCTCTGTGGATATTAATAAAATTCTTGACCTGATTCCGCACAGATATCCTTTTATTCTTGTTGATAGAGTATTGGATTATAAACCATACGATTTTTTAGTGGGCTTTAAAAACGTAACAATTAACGAGCCATTTTTTTCAGGACACTTCCCGGGTAATCCCATTATGCCAGGTGTGTTAATGCTGGAATCGCTTGCACAAGCAAGTGCTATTTTATCTAATTTATCGCGCACTGCTAGTGACGGTCACGAGTTTTTATATTTTTTTGCAGGCATTAATAATGCCAAGTTTAAACAAGTGGTTATTCCTGGTGATCAATTAAGATTAGAAGTGAAGCTAATTAAACAAAAGCGTGATTTTTGGCGCCTGCATGGTGAAGCTTTCGTTGGCGATAAACTCGCCTGCTCCGCCGAATTAATGAGTGCAGTGAAGGAAATTAAAAAGTGATAGATGAGCATGCGATAATTCACCCTGGTGCTAAGTTGGCGAAAGGGGTTACAGTAGGGCCTGGTAGCATCATTGGTGCTGATGTAGAGATTGGTGAGAACACATGGGTTGGTCCTCATGTTGTTATTCAAGGTCCTACAGTGATAGGCAAAAATAACAAAATTTTTCAATTTGCCTCTGTGGGAGATGAGCCTCAGGACATTACGTATCAAGGCGAACCAACTCGACTAGAAATTGGTGATAACAACATCATTCGTGAATTTTGTATGATAAGCCGAGGCACGGTGAAAGGCGGTGGACTTACTCGCATAGGTAATCATAATTTTTTCATGGCTTATACCCACATTGGTCACGATTGCATGGTGGGCAACCACATCATCATGGTAAATTATTCGGCACTTTCAGGACATGTAATTATCAATGATTATGCCAATATAGGTGCTTATGCGGCCATTCATCAATTTTGTCATATTGGTGCATATGCTTTTATTGCACGAGCCACGTATGTGAATAAAGATGTTTTGCCTTATGTTATTATCGCAGGGCATACCACGTCAGCTTGCGGTATTAATACCGTTGGGTTACGAAGACGAGGTTTTTCATCCTCTGCTATCGATTGTTTGCGTAGAGCTTATAAAATCATCTTCCGTAAAGGGTTAACGGTTCAGCAAGCCATCACTGAGCTGGATGTGTTAAAACATGATTGTCCAGAAGTGTTGCCGATGATTGATGCATTAAATCAATCGACCCGTGGTATTGTAAGATAAGGTTAAGAAACATGTTAGATCCTCATTTGTTGCGAGAAAGCCCCGAAATCATTGCGGCTCAATTATTAAAACGTGGTTTTCATTTTGACGTTAATGCATACAAGGCTTTGGAAGAAAAGCGCAAAGTGTTGCAAGTGGACACCCAAGCATTACAAAATGAACGTAATCAGCGCTCTAGAGATATAGGCCTTGCTAAAGCGCGTAATGAAAATATTGATGTGATGCGTGCTGATGTTAATCGCATCAGTGAGGATCTTGAGCAAAAAAAGGCAGAACTTCAAGCCGTTCTGCAAGGCATTGAGGCCATTCATCTAAGTCTTCCTAATATACCAGACGACTCTGTTCCTGTGGGTCGTGATGAAAGCGATAACCAAGAAATTAGGCGTTGGGGTACTCCTTTTGAGTATGATTTTGAAGTGAAATCGCACGATGCCTTGGGTGAGGCTTTGGGTCAGATGGATTTTGCCTTGGCTGCGAAAATCACAGGCAGTCGATTTGTGGTCATGAAATCTCAATTAGCTCGTATGCACCGTGCGCTTACACAATTTATGTTGGATGTTCATACGCAAGAAAACGGCTATCAAGAAGTGTATGTGCCTTATATTGTTAATCAAGATAGTTTGTTAGGTACAGGCCAATTGCCTAAATTTGAAGAAGACTTATTCAAATTAACAGGGGATGCCGGGTATTATTTGACGTCCACTGCTGAAATACCGGTCACGAACATTGTGCGCGACACCATCATCAATAGAGAGTCTTTACCGTTACGTTTTGTATGCCACTCTCCATGTTTTAGGAGTGAAGCAGGCTCTTACGGAAAAGACACCAAAGGCATGATTCGTCAACACCAGTTTGAGAAAGTGGAGTTGGTTTGGATATCAGCGCCAGAGTCTTCCTTTGATGCGTTAGAGCAATTAACCCAGCATGCAGAGTCCATTTTACAGCGTCTGGAACTTCCCTATCGCGTGTTAGCATTGTGTACAGGGGATATCGGCGGTAGTGCCGCTAAAACGTATGATATTGAAGTGTGGTTGCCAAGCCAAAACACTTACCGTGAAATTTCCTCTTGCAGCAACTATTTGTCGTTTCAAGCTCGTCGGATGCAATCTCGTTGCCGTCATTCAACAACACGTGATATCGAATTAGTACATACGCTTAATGGCTCAGGATTAGCCGTAGGCCGCACGCTGGTTGCTATCATGGAAAATTATCAAGACAGCGAAGGCAATATTCACGTGCCAGAAGCTTTGCAACCTTACATGGGTGGTTTAAAGGTTATTCTGGCTAGTGCTGCCGCCCAGTAGTGATAACTAGATATCCCTTAAGTGCGTTTTTATAACGCACTTAAGGGATATCTAAACACTTAAGAAAATGACTTCAATCCACACGTTGCTTCATGTTAAATGTAAGCAGCCACCGAAGCCATTAATAAAAAACCAATGATAACAAAACTAAAATCCCGCAAATTGCAGCAGCGCTCCACCATCACGCAACGCTCAAGACCATGAAGTGTGCCTAAGTAAAGGAAGGTACCTGCAGAGGTTGCTATCAGTATGGGGTCAAACAACGAGTTGGTTTTTACGCCGTGCCCTAAATAATAGCCAATGAATATTCCAATAGGGGTCATAAATGCAAAAACAAGGAAAAAAGCGATGCTTTTTGCCGTATGCATAGAGCTTTTGTTAAGTTGTATAGCAATGGCAAAGCTTTCCGCCCACTTATGCGTGATAATGGCTAAAAATAGCATGATGATTAATGGGTATTCATGACTGAAGCCTAAAGCGGTGCCTAATACGAGCGAGTGAACGGATAACATGGCCCATGCTACAAGTGCAAAAGCTGGGTGAGTGTGGTCGTGGTGGTGATAGAGCTCTTTGCCAAGATGCTCGAACCATAAAAACAATAAAAAAGTAATGCCCGTAATGATAAATGCAAACGGGTAATGATACCCCATGCTAATAAACATGGCATTGGCTTCAGGTAGCATGTGTAAAAGAGCCGCACCTAAAAAAACACCCGTCGCCAATGTTTCACCTACAGGAAAATCAACGTGAGCATTGCTTAGGCGGCGCTTGAAGGGATACCATCCAGCGATGAGGATAACCACAAAAATACTGAGTGCAAAAAATAATTTTAAAGAGGCCGTGGCCATATAGAACCTTTTCCTAGATTGATAAGTTTAAATGGGAAGAAAACAAAAGGATGTACTCTTTTTGTATGACTATGCCATCAGATGAAGGATATTATTTTCCAATAGTTCATTTAGCAAGCATTATTTCATAGTGCTTTGAAAACAATCGAACACATAAAACTTGCGATTCTTGTTGCAAGTCGTTTTGAATGCGCTTCGATAAGCCATCCCATTGGTCAAAATTTTGTTCACATAGTAAATCTATGGTCAGTGTCCCGTCAAGATAATGTAGCATCGAGCTTAAGATAAAGGGGTACTCTTGACGCCAGGCCTCCAATAATCTTTCCTCAATGATGCCTCGACTAGGCAAATGGAGGGAGGGTGAGCATATCTCGTCGTCCTCGGGATCAACATGAACGGTCACATCTTTAACGTGTTCTAAGGTGCTGGTTAAAGCATGGTGCACATGTTGGGCAATAAAGTGTCCCTCAGAGACTGAAATAAAAGGGGATACCAAAACATGAACATCAATAAATATGTCGGGCCCCATTGAGCGTGTCCGTAATTGATGAATTTTTTGAACACCGTCAACCTTCGCAATGATCTTCTCAATGTTAGTAATGATATGTGGTTCAACTGCCGTGTCGACAAGTTCTTTTACACTGTTCCATCCATAAGTTAAGCCCATTTTGATGACCATCAGTCCTACAATAACAGCCGCTAATGCATCGAGAAAAGCATACCCCACTAAACTACCAATTAGCCCTGTAAGAACGACTATTGAGGCTGCTGCATCGGAACGATGATGCCATGCATTGGCAATGATAAGATCGGAGCGAATTCGTTTCCCCACTCGTTGGGTATAATGGAACAATCCTTCATTGGCTAAAATGGAGAGCGCTATAATAGGTAATGTGATTAAACCAGGTATGGTATGGGTTTTATGAATAATTTCGTCAATAGAATCCCATGCAATACCTGCTCCTGCTAAAATAAGAAGCAATGCCACCATTAGTGTGGCGGCTGTTTCAATGCGTTGGTGGCCGTAAGGATGTGAGGCATCTGCATCTTGACTGCCATATTTAGAGGCAACCAGTACCATCACATCTGTGAAAAGATCAGAAAAAGAATGTACACCATCAGCAGCTAATGCATGCGAGTGAAAAAAAATGCCGCCGATGAGTTTAATGAGCCCTAAGAGTGCGTTGACTAAAGCACCAATGAGCGTGATTTTTTTAGCTTGCCAATACCTATCTACTTGCATGATATAACCTCATTTTTACAATGAACGTTTTTTTTCAGGGTAAACGCATCTAATGTCTAAGCAAAAATGCCACCATACGTGCCTACATACCGTGCTTTATGCATGTGGCACCCAGACTGTCTCACGCCAGGAGTGTACTGGATTCCGCGCATAAAGCGCGGAACGTGGGCATTTTACTCTGGCTGTTTTTTATTAAAAAACACTGACATGCCGGTAAAAATCAATGTTGAAGAGTGTATTGTGACCTCCTCTTCAATGCAAATTGGTAAGATCTAACACAGTGGTACAATCGATTGTATTTTCAACGAGTTCTTAGACCTGTGCACAGGATTATCCACAGATTTTGTGGATAATATTAATTGCGTAATGTTCAATCAAGAAATAAAATTATCTATATTTTTCATTATGTTGCGTGATAATTGTTTTGTGAGTATAGGTTGAAGTGTCAGGCTGTATAAATAGTTATTCACAATGAGAAAAGAAAGGCGCGTAATAAAATACTGAGACATTTTATCAAATATAAAATGAAAAAACAGTCTTGACATGCGAGAATTTCCGAGTAGTTTAATTTTACTTATCTTATATTGCATAACCTATGAGGGGCTCATGCCAAATCCAACACAAATTGAATTTCTTGAGAGCCTGGTTTCAGCTGAAGGTGATTATTATTTAACAATCAAAGAATACAGTGGTTTGAGTTTGGGTGGGAAGGTGTTGTATCTCAAGCGAGCATTAGAGATTCAAGAGCCCGAAAACTTTTTAGTAGAACTTGATAAGCTATTTCAACCGGATGCACGCGCAGAAACCGTCGAGAATGCTAACCGGCCCATGATTGAGTTTATTTGTGCGCTTCAAAGTATTCATGGGCTTTGTTTTGATAACCCTGTCCCTTTGAGTGGTAAATCTTATCTTGAGCATTATTTTGGTTCCTACGGAGACATTGAACTAGAGGACAAGCAGCACCTCCAAGCCATGCTTAAAGACCATATGGGTAAGAGGGTGTTGGAGCTTCAGTTGTCGGCATCGGATGAGGATATTCAGCGTCAGCAAGAAGAAAGACTGAGCGATGAAGCTTCTATTGTTCCAAATAGTATGTGGCGTGTTACACCGGGGTTTTTTGAATTTCGTTCATATGCCATGCAGGAGCATTTGGCTCAGCAAAGGCAACGAATTAATATTCCTTGTAATATGACAGTACTGGGCTTATTCATGACAGTGATAGGTGCGTTAGGTGTTGCAATGGCTGTTTTATGGATGTCTGATCGGTCCTTAAGAGCAGGAACCG
This sequence comes from uncultured Legionella sp., assembly GCA_964442495.1. Lineage (GTDB taxonomy): Bacteria > Pseudomonadota > Gammaproteobacteria > Legionellales > Legionellaceae > CAYTZN01. Next base: position 27,475 of record CAYTZN010000013.1, read on the forward strand.
GGGCCTTTGGAATGGCTGTTTTGTTATCAGGGGTTGGTTTTTTTACTATAGGATGTTCCTTTAAAACCACACAACGCGCAATAGGAGACGAGATAGCCAGAACCATAAATGCCTGATGGTGGTTATCTTAGTTTCAGTTCCTTTCGAGACGTTATCCTTGCAAAAATTGTTCAAATTCTCCAAGCCAACGTTTAGCAATGGCATGAGCCATGGCTGCGTTATTTAGCACTTCTGGGCTAATATTGGCAATGGATGCCAATAGCTCTTTATCTCGCGGTAACTGTGCAATTTTATATTCACGGTAGCCGGTTTGGCGGGTGCCTAAAACTTGTCCTGCTCCACGCAATTGCAGGTCTTTTTCGGCAATCACAAAGCCATCATCGGTGGCTCTCATGGTACGCAAACGTTCAGCACTTATTGGTGATAAGGGAGATTGATACAGCAATAAACAATGCGATTGTGCGCTGCCACGGCCTACACGACCACGCAATTGGTGAAGTTGGGATAGTCCTAAACGCTCTGCATTTTCAATAATCATAAGACTTGCATTAGCAACATCCACGCCAACTTCAATCACCGTGGTCGCCACCAATAAATCAATATCTCCACTCTTAAAGGCTGCCATCGTCAACTCTTTTTCAGCGGCTTTCATTCGTCCATGAATAAGCCCTATGCGAACAGTGGGTAATTGTTCTTTAAGGCTAAGTGCTGTGGCGGTGGCGGCAATGCATTGCAGTTTTTCAGAGTCGTCAATCAAGGTGCACACCCAGTAAGCTTGCCGACCGGCAGTGATAGCGGCCTCAAGACGGGTAATAATGGGTTGGCGCTTGTCTTGATGAAGCACGGCTGTTGTAATGGGGGTACGCCCTGGCGGGCGCTCATCAATGATAGAAATATTAAGGTGAGCAAATTGTGTCATGGCTAGCGTACGCGGAATAGGCGTGGCTGTCATCAGCAGCTGATGCGGTGTTAGTTTGTCGTGATGCCCTTTCTGTTGCAAAAGCAGGCGCTGTTCCACACCAAATCGATGTTGTTCATCAATGATGATGAGACCAAGTTGTGAAAAATGCACTCCTTCTTGAAAGAGGGCATGCGTTCCAATGATGATCCGACCACCAGGATTGGCTAGTGCCGCTAATGTTTCTTTGCGTTCACGCGCTTTCATTTTTCCGCTGAGTCGATGAACAGGAATGCCCAAAGGGGTGAACCATGACGTTAACGTAGCGGCATGTTGTTCGCTTAAAATATCTGTAGGTGCCATGAAGGCAACTTGGTAGCCATTACTAATGGCTTGTATCGCCGCTAGAGCCGCGATAACTGTTTTGCCAGACCCTACATCACCTTGAACCAAGCGTAACATGGGCTTTGATTGCTCTAGGTCAAGCGTGATTTCATGATGGACCCTTTTTTGGGCTCCTGTTAAATGATAGGGTAGCCTAGACAGGAAGGGTTCTAGGTGTGTGGTAAGCGTTCTTAACGTTGGTGCGCTTAATGTTGAGCGCTCTTGTCGTGCAAATTGCATGCTTAATCGCTCGGCTAACAATTCATCAAAGGCTAACCGCTTTAATCCAGGATGTGCACCTTCTTCTAATGCTTGTAGCGAGATACTGGGGGGCGGGTTGTGTAATTGTTCTATGGCGAAATGTAATGGTTGAAATGCGTATTGTTCGAGTTGATTGGGGGCCATCCATTCCAGATGAAGAAGTTCCGTTTGAAATAAAGTTAACGCCTTTTTTATCAATTGCCTGAGTCGTGTTTGGGTTAATCCTTGAGTGGTCGGGTAAATGGGTGTTAATGTTTCCTCAACCACAAATTCCCCTGGTTCTTGTTGCAATTGATATTCTGGGTGAATCATTTCGAGGGTATTTGCAAATTCGCGCACTTCCCCAAAGGCGCGAATGCCTACGCTGCTATTGAGCAATTGAACTTGTTGTTTATTAAAATGAAAAAAACGTAATTTTATCAGTCCGGTTTTATCTTCTACATAGCAATAAAGCATCATACGTTTGCCATATTTAATTTCGGTTTTGCACACATTCCCCGCAATGACGCACCAATCGTTGGGGCGTAAATCTTGAATGGGTGTTATCCGTGTACGGTCTTGATAACGATACGGAAGATGAAATAACAAGTCTTGTACGGTATGAATACCACATTTAGCCAATTTTTTAGCTAGTGTTGGGCCTACGCCGGACAAGGTTTCACATGTTTGAGTGAGCACGGTATGATGGGGTTTAAAAAAAAATAAGTATATACGTTTTCTTGAAAGGTATACACCTAGGAGCTAAGGCATGAATCGTATCGTCACCTTTACTGCGGGCTTGATTTTGGTATGGATAACGGGGTATTTGTTGATTGTTGGACGAGGGTTACTGATTCCTATTGTGATTGCATTGTTCATTTGGAACTTGCTTAACACACTAAACGTGGCCATGCAGAAAATCCCTAAACTTGGGCCTCACTTACCTGAATGGTTAAAACAAATACTGTCCATTGTTGTGTTTATTGGTATGGGATCGATTTTGATTGATATTATTACCAATAACGTGAGTGATGTGATGGCCGCCTCTTCACGTTACCAAGATAATTTAATGCATATTTTTAATGGTATCGACCAACACTATCGAATTAAAATGTTAGCCGGTTTAGATGGTTTTATGAAAGACCTCAGTGTTCAAGGTATTTTAGTTAATATTTATGGTGTTTTTACCACAATAACCAGCTCAGCCGTATTGATTACCTTGTATGTTGTTTTTTTATTTGTAGAGCAGCACTTTTTTAAGCAAAAAATTTACGCTTTATTTCCACAGCCAGGCCATCGTGAGGTCGTGGATAGTATCTTGTCTCATATAGTAAGAGACACACAAACCTATCTTGGTTTAAAAACATTGTTGAGTTTATTTACAGCCCTTGCTAGTTGGATCATTATGAAATGGGTCGGCTTAGATTTTGCTGAGTTCTGGGCATTGCTTATTTTTTTCTTAAATTTTATCCCAAACATTGGGGCTATTGTAGCTACAGCATTTCCAGCTATGTTGGCTTTGATTCAATTTCAAAGTTGGCTTCCTTTTATGTTGATTACTTCAGGCATTGTCTTAGTGCAATTTGTGGTAGGTAATATCCTTGAGCCTCGTTTCATGAGTAAATCGTTGAATTTAAGCCCGTTGGTTATCTTGTTTGCATTAGCATTGTGGGGAGCCGTCTGGGGTGTTTTAGGCATGTTCCTTTCAGTACCGATTACGGTGACCATGCTTATTGTTTTTGCTCATTTTAAATCCACACGGCCAATTGCCATTTTATTATCACAAGATGGTTCTGTGGAGAAGGCCTATGAGAAATTAAGCTAGGAAGGGAAAACGGGATAGGATGAAACGCCATTCTATCCCGGGCTTTAATGTAGTATTAACAATATGATAATGAGCGTTAAAGAATATTACAGACGAGCCCCCAATGGTGATCGCTTCTATCTCCCTGCCATGTTTCCTCTTCAATAACATTATTTACAGGAGAAGCGCTGACCTGTGTTTGCTCCAAAGCAGGCAGCGGGGGTGTTGCTTGTTTTTCTTCATGCTTTGTAGGCTCGTTTTCTTTTGTAAAGAACCCTGCTTGGGTTGCTGGTGTTTGCATCAAAGCTGGCAGAGCCTCTTTTTTAGGGGGATTTTGTTTTTCTTCATGCTTTGTAGGCTCGCTCCCTTTTGTAAAGAATCTCTCTTGGGTTATTGGTTTTTGTTCGAAAGCTGTTGGCTGTTTTTGTGGGGAGAATAATGCAACAAGGGGGCATGTTAATAAAAGCTCAGCCGCAGGTTGGTTTCCAATTTTTTGTGCAAGACTTAAAAGCTCATTGGGTAAACGAAACGGATTGTCTGGGTTATTAGTGGAGGCTGTGTGGCTTATCGCCTTAACATTTGGAATACTTAATAAAAATTCAATGTCTTTTAGTAACGCAGGATTTTCATTGCTTTTTTGAATTAAATGACGAAGGATAAAAAAGCAATGTTCTGCTTTAGATTTACTAACATCAAACGCTAATGATCGTTTTGCTGCCTCTTTATCTGCTCTTAATTCGGCAAGGGTAGCTTGCACATAACGGGCAACATTATTCGCCAATGTTGGCTGCAGGTTTGCATGTTCAAACATTGAATTGTAGCGTAAAAAATAATTAATTACGGGAGCGTTAAGAATTTTCATGTGATGAAAAATAGTTTCAGAAAGAGAGGTTATGGCCGAATTTATCTCCGCCTCATCATTTAAAAATGAAAATAAATATTCAAGCATTTGCATATTATTTGTATTGATACAATGGCCAATAATTGAATAGTTATCGGCTTTTAACGCGTCTTTAATTTCTGCATCAGTTAAAAGCGAAAGTAAATGCTGAACCATTTCAAAGTCATTGGCGTGGGTAAAACCACTAATAATTGCATATGAATTTTTTTTCACGGCGTTTGTTTTTTCTTCATGACTTAAAATACTCAACAAATCTCGAGCCATATCGATATCTTTGTTTTGTACAGTTTCGGTACTAATAATTACGTAATTGTAATCTTTTAAGGTGTCCTTTAGTTCAGGAAATTTATTCAATATAAATTTCAGGTGATCTTTTAAACCAAGAATTGAGCACACAAGTAAGATTGAGCATTCAGTAATCTTTGGGTAATTTCTGGGAGCCAATGTTGGTTTTAAATAAAAAGTAAAGTTAAATGGTTCTTTTAAAAAATCCAAATCCAACGCGTTTAAATCTGATATATCGCGCGTAAAAAAATCCTCTAAGTTAGGATTATCGACTAGAACCATTTCTATTAAAGAATAACCGAACATCATGTTTCTCCGAAAAATAGGGTAGCTGAAGGTATAAAAGAATAACATATGTTTTATTTTTAGTCAATAAGTTCTTTTATTGTAATGAATCTTGTTTGGTGTTTAAGTGGTAACGTTTGTTGTTAGTGGTTGAAAAATCGTTTTGGGCTTGAGTTAAACCAGGGTCAATGTAGCTATATGCGCGCCTTCCTTGATTTCCCAGCGATATAGTAATTATATCGTATGAATGCCATGCATAAAGTACGCTACATGGTGAGTATGAGGCCATTTGCACTTAAATCTTAGACGCGTTTGCTCTACGGATAAAGCCTTGTCTCTTGCAACTGATACGAAAAAGCGCATAATAACAGCATTTTTTAAGAATGAAATAAGTCCGATGAAATCAACGGTTGAACAATTATTAGCACAAGCGCTCTCTACCCTGCAGCAGTCAGATAAACTCCCTCGTGATGTGGTGGCGGATATTAAAGTTGAGCGCACCAAAGATGCGAGCCATGGGGATTACGCTACTAATTTAGCATTGACCTTGGCAAAGCCCTGTGGAAAATCTCCTAGGCAAATTGCGGAGCTTTTGGTAAGCGCACTGTCAGCACACCCTTTTCTTGCAAAAGTTGATATTGCAGGCCCTGGGTTTATTAATTTTTTCATGCAGAGTGCCGAGCGTGCGCAAATTATCGCAAAGATAATAGGAGAAGGTGCTCATTTTGGCCGGAGCAATGTTGGTGGGGGGCAAAACGTTTTATTAGAGTTTGTCTCGGCAAATCCAACAGGCCCTTTGCATGTGGGGCACGGACGCAGTGCAGCTTTTGGAGCCACGCTTGCTAACGTATTGAAAGCCGCGGGTTTTACCGTTAGCCGTGAGTATTATGTGAATGACGCTGGGCGTCAAATGAACATTTTAGCCGTTAGCGTCTGGTTACGTTATTTAGCGTTGTTAGAAGAACCCATTGTATTCCCCGCGAATGGTTATCGAGGTGATTACGTACAAGCGATTGCTGAAGAGGTATTGGTAAAATATGGTCGAGATTTTGTTCACCCTTGGGCGGTTATTTGTGCGGGCTTACCTGCGGATGAACCTCAAGGGGGTGATAAAGAGCTATACATTGATGCTCTCATTGAAACCGCTCAAACCTTGTTGGGCTCTTCTGGTTTTGCATGTTTTCATAAGCATGCCTTGGAGTCAGTCCTAGCTGACATTAAAGATGACTTGGCTGAATTTGGTGTTGAATTTGATTGTTGGTTTAGAGAGCAGTCTCTGTTTGATGATGGTTCTATTAAAAAAGGTATTCAAGCATTAAAAGATGGTGGCCATACTTATGAAGAAGCGGGTGCCTTATGGTTTAAGGCCACAACGTTTGGTGATGAGAAAGATCGCGTTTTAGTCCGTGCCAATGGTCAAACCACGTATTTTGCATCCGATGTTGCTTATCATTGGAATAAATATGATCGCGGGTTTACGCGTGTGATTGATATTTTTGGGGCGGATCACCATGGCTATTTGACCCGAGTAAAAGCTGCGGTGAATGCTTTGGGGCATGATGATAATGCGCTTAATGTATTGTTAGTGCAGTTTGCTATTCTTTACCGTGCAGGCGCCCGCGTTCAAATGTCGACACGCAGTGGGTCGTTTGTAACGCTTCGGGAACTTCGTGATGAAGTGGGCAATGATGCAGCGCGGTTTTTCTATGTGATGCGTAAGCCTGAGCAACACATGGACTTTGATTTAGACCTTGCAAAGTCTGAGTCCAGTGATAATCCTGTTTACTATATTCAATACGCTCATGCACGAATATGCAGTATTTTTAGGCAATTAAGCGAGCGTGGGCTTTCTTGGGATGAAACTCTTGGTCTTTCTAACACTCATTTATTAGCCACCCCTCATGAAGAGGCGCTTATTTCATTGGTGAGTCGCTATCCAGAAGTGGTAGCGTCTGCAGCAACCACCAGTGAGCCTCATCAGATTGCTTATTATTTACGTGAGCTGGCCCATGGGTTACACAGTTATTACAATGCTGTACCGCTTCTTTGTGAACAAGACGATTTACGCGGTGCACGGTTGAGTTTATTAAAAGCTATACGCCAAGTTTTGCAGAATGGTGTAGAATTGTTGGGTGTTTCTGCCCCTGAGAGTATGTAATGGCTAAAAACTACGGAAATAAGCGCTCATCACGCCATGGAGGCAATGTTTCAAAGCATATACTTATGGCTTTAGTCTGTTTTCTTTCAGGCTATTTAAGTGCCTCATTTTTTGATTTTACAACCTTAATTGGTTGGATAAATGCAGAGCTTTTGGCCGGACAAACGGTTCAAGCACCAACAAAGCCTGTTAATGCCGCAGCCCAATTGCCAAAGCCTAAGTTTGAATTTTATACTTTGCTCGCAAGTGACACACGGCAGCCCGTTGCGCCTCAACCCGTTTCTTCCCCCCATACGGCGATAGAGGTCACAAAGCCTATAGAAGCTGCGGCCCTTAAAGCGGCCACAACATTTGTACCGCCAGTTGTTGCGGCTAAACCCATTCCTATGCAAGAGATTGCTACTAAAGGCTCTTATCTGGTGCAAATTGCATCATTTCGAAGTCGGCAAGACGCTGAGCGCATCAAGGCATCACTTACGCTTAAAGGCTTTTCAGTCAGCATTGCCACTGTTGCTCAGCAAAAAACCAATTGGTATCGAGTGGTTATTGGTCCGTTTGCTTCGCGCGCTGAGGCTCAAAAGGCGCAGTTGTCTGTGGCTCGAACCGAACGTATCACTGGCATGATTCGCAAGATGGATGCTTAGGTTGTGTAAAACCACGCTAAAATATTGAGGCCTCTATGTCTGCTATTCATCGTTATTCCTTGCCGGATATTACGTGTGTATTGTGTGTAGAGCCCATTGCAAAGGCACTCAAAAAAGATCAAAAAAAATTACGATTTAAATCTTTTTCCATAGACCATGATAAAAAAGAATTAACCATTATCATGCCAAAGGTTACCTATTCACCTCATCAGTTATTTCAATCCATTCACGAGACGCTTGATGCCATAGGGGTTGAGTGCCTCAATGATGTTGATGTAAATCTGATGGCTCCTGTTAAAAAAAAACCATCTAAAAAATTTTGGGGCACACATTGGTTGCCAGGCTTCGTAGGCACGCTTACCGGCATGACGGTTCTCATGTTGTCATTTTTCGTGAGTGCCATGCCCTTTGCCGCCCTCATTGGTATTGCTTGTGTGAGCGTGCCACTGACCTTTATCTTGGGTGCAACATCCTATAAAGAAGCGATTAAAAAGTTTTTTAAAACAGGTACCCTCACGATGGATACTTTGTTCGCTATTAGCACATTAACCGTCATAATTGTGTCGATCACTGCGTTTTTCGTGCCGTGGTTGCCCATGATGTTTGATGCAGGCTTGCTTATTTTTGGGTTTCGTCATGTTGGGCTTGCCATTGAAGAATCCATTAAAAAAAACATAGGCATTCGGCTGATGTTCAAAGATAGGCTTCCTGCAAAGGTAGCTCGGGTTCAGGGCTCATCTCTAGCGTTTACTTCTTTGGATAAAATTGAGCCTGGTCATCTATTGAGGATTCAGCCTGGTGAGCTTATCCCTGTTGATGGCATATGCGAGGTTGAACATAGCGCGGTTTTAGAAACAATTGTTACAGGCTCCCCTTGGCCACGCCAAATTGTGCAGGGTGAGCCGTTACTGGCAGGTATGTATTTATCGAAAGATGCAAAGCCTTTAATACTACGAGTGAGCATGGCGAGTAAACACTCTTATTTAGCTGTTTTAGATGAACACATTGCCCGGGCTAATGATAAAAAGGCACCCTTAGAGACGGCTACCAATCGCATGTTGCAGTATTTTATTCCGGGGGTAATTGTGGTGGCTATTCTATCCTTTGGATTGATTGCCCATTTTTTTACGATGGCCTTGGCTTTAGGAGCGGCTATCTCGGTGCTTGTTTCTGCATGCCCCTGCACTTTAGGGTTAGTGACCCCACTTGCTGTAAAAATTGGCATGAAAAAAGCAGCTGAACACGGGGTGCAGTTTAAAACGGCTAAACACCTGCAAGAAGGCTCGCAAATTGATACGGTGGTTTTTGATTTACGCGGCACTTTAACCAAGGGGGTGCCCAGTGTTAATCGATGCGAGGTGATGCCTGATGCGTGGCTTAGTCGACAGGAGCTACTCTCTTATTTTTATGTTTTGGAAAAAAAATCCTCACATCCCATTGCAAAGGCGATTTGTGAGTACGTGGCAGAAGATTTTAAGTCAAGTATTGCCCCACTTCCTGATGATGAGGAGACCCTGATGGACACCTCTAATCACTCAGGGATTAGAGCAAATATAAAGAGTGACGATTATGTCGTTGGTAATTCAAAAATGATGGAAGATTGTAATATAGATGTTAGTTCAGCTCTTCAATATATACCCAGTATAGACGTCGGCGATAGTGTTGTTTATCTTGCCCGAGCTAAAAAAATCATCGGTTATATGGTGCTGACAGACCCTCTTCGAGAAGATGCTGTCGCTGCTGTAAAAACACTCCAACAACGAGGGATAAACGTTAAATTATGCACCGGCGAAGAGGAGGCGACAGCACGTCGTTATGGGTTAAAAATAGGTTTTGCACCTGAAGATATTTACGCCAATTGTGTAGGTTCTGCTGCTCGGGTGTCTCAACGCAATAAAGTGGCTTTTATTGAGCAACTCAAGCGAGGGCGGCATCGAGTTGCTATGGTGGGTGATGCGGCAAACGATGCTGCAGCAATTGCTAGTAGTCATTTTGGTATTGCCATTAAATCTCATGGGAGTGATGAGGTAACCGTAAAACAAGCTGGTGCAGTCATTCAAAGTGGGGCACTCATGCCCGTGGTGAGCGCATTAGTGGTTTCAAAGCAAACGGTCAGCAATATCAAACAAAATCTATGGGTAAGCTTGGGCTATAATGTGCTCACGTTATTGATTACAGGCGGATTGTTATTAGCGTTAGGTGTCACCTTAAGTCCTAGCATAGGTGTCGCATTAATGATTGTTCAAACCTGTCTTATTTTGCTAAATGCTTATCGTTTTAAAAAACAACCGTTAACGCATTTAAAGCAAGGCTCGGTCCTTGAGGAATCCCCATTAACCAGCAGTCACGAGCGTTTAAAGGCAAGCATGCCAAAGCCTGCTGCAAATGCTCCTAAACCGGTTATTACAGCCAGCGTAAAAAAAGGCTCAAAAGCCGTATGCGAGCTCCCTTTCATTGGGGCGATTAGCCCAATGTTTTGCCACAGAGGGGATGGCGCGCTTCATATGTCTACGAAAAATCAGTCATCACCTGCTTGCAGTCTTAACGCTCAATTGTAATCGATACATTGCCTGCATTTTTAATGGCGTTTGGTTTACTCACCGAGAGAGTCAGTTCTTTGATATGAAATTCTTTTTTAATAAATTCGGCAACGGTTTCAGCGACCGTTTCAATCAAGATAAACGCATTAGATTCTACCAAGGTTGTAACACGCGATGAAAGCGTATCATAATCGATAGTATTGGCTAGCGTATCGTTGCAGGTGCTTAAATCAACGGGGATTTTAATGTCTAAAAGTAATGGCTGCAGGATGCGTTGCTCCCATGCATGCACGCCAATGTGTGTCATTATTCTAAGCGCTGATATATGTAACATGTCCATCATATTGCTCTTCATAAACGGGGCTTAAGAATACCAATAATATTCAATCGTACGCTAGGGGCTGTGAGTAAATCGTCAACAAACCCTAGTAAATTAACACAATTGGGCCGTGTTCATGGTAAAATTTGCTACTGTGTTTAAACATGATAATGGCCCTATATGTTAGATTTGACCCAGTCTGTCTTTATTCGTAGTTTACAAAAAAAACCTGTTGCACGTACGCCAGTCTGGTTTATGCGCCAAGCCGGGCGCTATTTGCCGGAGTACCGACAGGTCCGTGAAAAAGCGGGTGATTTTCTAAATTTGTGTAAAAACCCCCATCTAGCGTGTGAAGTCACATTACAACCTTTAAGACGGTTTGCCTTGGATGCAGCCATTTTATTTTCAGATATTCTCACCATCCCTGATGCCATGGGTCTTGGGCTTTTTTTTGTTGAAAACGAAGGACCTTGCTTTTCAAAGCCGCTTCGAACGGTAGCTGATATCAAGGCATTGCCGTCGACCTCCGTCATGAGTGAGCTTGGATATGTGATGGATGCTGTATCGCTAATTCGCAAGGAAATGCCCGCAGATTTGCCCTTGATTGGTTTTTCAGGCAGTCCATGGACGCTTGCTTGTTACATGATAGAAGGACGAAGTAGTCGTGATTTCAAGAACATTTTGCCCTTTATGTATAAAGAGCCAGCGGCGCTGCATCAATTATTAAGCATTCTTAGCCAAGCCGTTGCTGATTATCTTGATGAGCAAGTTCAGGCAGGCGTAAATGCCTTAATGGTGTTTGATACATGGGGTGGCCTCTTAAGCACCGCCTGTTATAAAGAATTTTCGCTTCATTACATGCGCCTTATTGTTGAGCAATTAAAAGCGAAGCACCCTCATGTTCCCATCATTTTATTTACCAAAGGCGGTGGGCAGTGGTTGTCTCTTTTAGCCAATAGTGGTTGTGATGGCTTAAGTTTAGATTGGACGTGTGATTTAGCAAAGGCACGGGTTGAAGTAGGAGACCGGGTGGCTTTACAAGGAAACCTTGACCCTTCTATTTTATTAACAACGCCTGAATGTGTCCGAGAGGAAGTTGCAAAAGTATTGGCTGCGTATGGGAAGGGTTCAGGGCACATTTTTAATTTAGGTCATGGCATTACGCCAGATGTTCCTCCGGAGAATGTAGCGGCCATGGTTTCCGCGGTGCATGAATTGAGCTCTCATTATCATGAAGGGTCTTAATCTATGATAGAAAAAAGCGCTTTTAAACCGGCGTGGTGGCTTACCAATCCACATGCACAAACCTTATTCCCAACATTAACGCGCTATGTGAAGTCCCCCATTGATGGACTAGAACGGTTTGAATTGCCAGATGGCGATTTTGTTGATCTAGCTTGGGCTGTTAATGGATTAAGTAAAGACACCCCGTTGGTGATTTTGTTGCACGGGCTAGGGGGCGATGCTCACTCCTCTTATGTTGCAGGTCAGCTGCGCGCCTACAATCGTTTTGGCTGGCGTGGCGTATTAATGCATTTTCGGGGTGCAAGCCATGAGCCTAACCGTTTACCGAGAGCGTATCATTCAGGTGATACTGGTGATGTGGACTTTCTGTTACGTGCTTTAGCAATACGAGAGCCCCATGTTAAAAAAGCGGTGGTGGGTGTGTCTTTGGGGGGGAATGTGCTGCTTAAATGGTTGGGCGAGCAAGGTTTTCAATCTTTAATCAACGCTGCTGTGGCCGTCTCCGTGCCCTTTCAATTAAGGGGCGTTGCTGATCGGATTAATCAGGGCTTTTCGCGCTTTTATCAATCGTACTTATTACGGCGCTTACGGGGCGTGTTTATGAAAAAACAAGATAAACATTCTAACCAATGGCCTTCATCGATGGCCAACATGGATTCATTGCGCTGTTTTTGGACTTTTGATGAAAATGTAACAGCACCTTTACATGGGTTTTCGCATGTCCATGCTTATTACAGAGAAGCTAGCTCTCGCCAATATTTATCAACCATTGCCACACCCACTTTGATTCTCCATGCCCTGGATGATCCCTTCATGACCCCAGCGGTTATACCCACCCAAGAAGAGCTTTCTAATGATGTGGTTCTGGAGTTGAGTGAAGGGGGAGGGCATGTGGGTTTTATTACCGGGCGCGTTCCTGGCAGACCACGTTATTGGTTAGATGAGCGTGTGCCTCTTTTTTTAAAGGCGCATTTTGAGGGCTCTTCTCTACCCATTTAAATGTGGGTGGCCACATCTAAAAAATACACTAGATATTCCCATTTTTCTTTTTTGGCGATTTTAGTCCATAAATCAAATCGACAGCTAAACCTTGAAAACCATCTTTGGTTTGAATTACAAAGGGAGGAACTTCAAGCAGGCCAACACGAAGAATGGGCGAGGCATATGATGCAGAAAACATGACGATAGCGATAAAATAAACACGGAGAAGTCACTGTAAATAAGGTCGCATTCGCATCCTTGCTTTGTCTATCTAATAGAGTATTGCCGTGAGTAAAACCCACGGCAAGTATTTTCTAATTATTGCTCCCGAACAACCGAGGGTATTGATTGTTTTTTACAGACCAAATATTGGTGTCAAACCCTTGTGCCACCCAGAACGTTTTTTTCTTCAAGGTTGCTGTAGGTTTACCAACACCAAGCACGCTATTATTGATATCAGACATTTGTTTATCCCAAAAAACATCATTGGAATAATTGATTTGGCCATCATCACTACCAACGGCGGCGCCTATTTCTGTGCCGGAAGGAATGCTTATTTTGCCGGCATAGTATGCATTTGCCAATAATGAGTTGTGCATCATGCCTATTAATCCACCAACACCGTATACTCCAAGGCGGGGTGCATTAGAGTAATCAATGTTTCCATCGGCATACACATTGCGAATTCGAGAAGCCTCAGCTTGCCCAATCAAGCTACTTACACCACTCACACCACCGCCTGGACCTGTCCATAACATAGTGGAGTCCACATGGCTTGCAGAAGCAAACACGTCCGAATTTACAGCCAGCCCAATCAATCCACCACTCGCATCTGTTCCAAAATCTTGCTCTAAAGAACCATCAACTGCTGCATAAGAGAGAGAACTATCAACTGATTCACCTATAATTCCACCTGATAGGTTTCTGGAGTAAAGTTTAATATGGTGAACGTTAATGTGGTGAAGTTTGGAGTTTTCTGCTTTGCCCACAAGTCCCGCCATGTTATTTATAGTGATTCCTGCAGAATGAATGTCATCGATAGTTACATTTTCAATTTCAGCATTTTTGATTTGTCTAAATGGTGCATTATAAGCTTTGATTTCCGCACTCAATGTGATGGAAGAAAGGGTATAACCATCCCCATCAAATCCTCCTTGGAAAGGTGCTTCTGGTGAGCCAATCAAGGGAAATACTTGGTCTTCAAAGCTTAAGTCTTTGCCTAATTTAAATGATTTTGATAACAAGGCTGCATCTTGAGACAAGAGAGCTAATTGTTCATGATTGCAAATCAAATAAGGATTAAATTTGCTGCCATCACCCTGAACAAATGCGGCCCCTTGATCCACCGTACATAAAGGATTTACAGGTTTGGCAATCGCTGTGGCACTACACAAAACCAATAATAGCGTTGGGATTTTTTTTTGCATGTCTTATCCTTAAGAAAGAAGTTAAAAATCCAAATTAGTATAAGGTTAAAGAATGATGCCAAGCAATTGTTTTTGCTGACGCTGCGGCATCAAGTAAGGGTAAGCGTTACCATGATGGTGTTCACGTTAAGTTTAGCCATTACAAAGAAAGGCCCATTATGTAATTATCAAAATATTCTTGATTGATTTTTACTGCACGCGGGATTAGTCCCTCTATAGTAAATTCCAGTTTTTGGTACAAGGCGATTGCGTTTGTATTGTCCGTACGAACGTATAATTGCAGTTTAGTGATTCCATTATTTTTGGCCCATACCAGTGCGCTTGATACCATGAATTTTCCAATGGATTTCCCCCAATGCTTTTGTCCTACGCTCACACCAATATCGCCTATATGGGCAAGTCGTGGCGTGCTTGAGCGGTCTAGAAAAAGCTGAGAGACAATTTCATGATTGATTTTTCCAACCAACATTAATTGTTGTTGAGATGACAGGCATTGTGAAATAGTGTTTTTTTCTTCATCCACTGTTAAAGAAAATTCATTTAAACCAAACGTGAGAAAATCAGTTTCTCCCCCGATCCTATTTAGAAAATGAATCAGGGGTTTTGCATCGTCAACTTGCGCTTTAGAAATAACAAGTTGCTCACCATTTTTAAGTATTATTGTTTGGATTGAATCCATAAAGGCCTCATTACCCTTATTATTTTACGGGTTTAAACTCCCTGCTCAATTGAATGGCCATTTCCAACGATTGTTCATAATTTAAACGAGGGTCTACCAAGCTATGGTAGGCATTTTTTAGGTCATTTGCTGCTAGGCCGCGTGCTCCACCAATGCATTCTGTTACATTATCGCCAGTGAGCTCAAAGTGTACTCCTCCGAGGTGGCTATCCATTTCACGGTGAATTTTTAAGGCTTGTTGTAATTCACTTAAAATATTATCAAAGTGTCGTGTTTTAATGCCCTCAGCAGTGGTTTCTGTGTTGCCATGCATTGGGTCACAGGACCACGTCACAGGGATTTTTGTTGCTTTTACTGCGGTAATTAGAGGGGGTAGACATTGGGCAATGTCTTTTGCACCCATGCGGCTAATCAACATGACGCGGCCTTCCTCACCTGTAGGGTTAACAATCTCTAAAACTTGCTGTAGCCATTCAGGTGTTGCTGTGGGGCCTACTTTAATGCCAATAGGGTTTTGAATACCACGGATAAATTCAAGGTGTGCGCTATCTAGCTTGGCGGTGCGCATGCCTATCCAGGGCAAATGGGTTGATAAATCATACCATTTGCCATCCTGCAGTTGACGGGTTAATGCTTGTTCGTAATGTAAATGCAGTGCTTCATGTGAGGTGTAGAAATCCACCTTGCTGAGGTTACTGCTACGAAGGCCATCAATGGATTCAAGAAAATCCAAGGAATCAGCGATGGAGCGCACAATATGGTGATACTCATCCGCTTGCTTAGAGTGTTCTACAAAGCTTAAATCCCATCGTTGAGGGTGATGCAAGTCCGCAAAACCGCCGTCTAAAAGTGCTCGGATAAAATTTAGCGTAATTGCAGCACAGCTGTAACCTTGTAATAACAGTTTTGGGTTGGGAATGCGTGCCGCTTTGGTGAATTCAGGCAAATTCACCAAATCACCTCGATAATTTGGGAGCGTCACACCATCTATGGTTTCATCATCGGATGAGCGTGGTTTTGCGTATTGGCCTGCAATACGTCCTATACGAATGATGGGCTTATGCATGCCATGCAACAATACTAAACTCATCTGTAAAAGAATTTTAAGTTTATTTGTGATGATGTCTGAACGGCAGTCATTGAACGATTCCGCACAATCGCCACCCTGCAATATAAATGCCTCACCACGGCCCGCACGAGCTATTGCTTGTTTTAATTGCTTGATTTCACCGCTGGTTACAAGCGGTGGGAGTTGGCCTAATTGCTCCACGACTTTATTTAATTGAACTTCATCAGGGTATTTAGGCGCCTGCTGATAGGAATATTCTGACCAAGAGAGTGGCGACCATTCTTTCATTTCAAACTCAGTGATTTTATAAAAATCCAATTATGCAATGCATGAACACCCATGGCAAGTTAAGCACTATTCTAGAAGTAGTCTAGACTTATTTTATTTAGTCATGGGACTTGATATTTTGTTGTTTAACCCCAGTTATCAGGATTAGTTAATTCGGAGTTTGTAAGATGAGTGAAAAAATACATAAAGACTGGAAGAAATTTAAAGAAGAAAACAGTGGTTTGGAGGATGAAAGTACCTCAGCCAGTGAGGGTGATGAGCGCAATACGAGTGCACTGGAGCATTCTTCTTATTTAGAGCTTGAAGAAAAATTGACCCTGGCTGAGCAACAAGCGCATGAAAATTGGGAAAAATCCGTTCGTGCCATGGCCGAGCTTGATAACGTACGGCGTCGTGCCGAACGTGATGTGACGAACGCTCATCGTTACAGTCAGGAAAAATTGATAACGTCCTTGTTGCCTGTGATGGATAGTTTAGAGCAAGCGTTGCAATTGGCAGATAAAAGCGGGGACAAAAGCATGCATGAAGGGCTTGAGCTCACCATGAAGTTATTTATGGATGTGTTGCAAAAGCATGGTGTAGAGCAATTAAACCCGGAAGGTGCGGCGTTTAATCCGGAACAACATGAGGCAATGTCAATTCAAGAAACGGCAGATGTTGCCCCTAATACTGTTTTATCGGTGTTTCAAAAAGGTTACGTGTTAAGTGGCGAGAGGGTGATTCGTCCGGCTCGGGTGATTGTCTCTAAGGCCAAGCCTTGAAATTTAAATTTATACCCCCATATTAAAGAACATTGCAGAATAACCAACTGAATTGGAGCAAGAAAAAATGGCAAAAATTATTGGAATTGACTTAGGTACAACCAACTCATGCGTTGCTGTTATGGAAGGCGGTGTGCCACGTGTTATTGAGAACGCGGAAGGGCATCGCACAACACCATCTATTGTTGCGTTTACAAAAGAAGGTGAGGTATTGGTAGGCGCTGCTGCAAAACGTCAAGCGGTGACTAATCCTGACAACACCTTGTTTGCTATCAAGCGTCTTATTGGGCGTCGTTTTGACGATAAAGTGGTTCAAAAAGACATTAAAATGGTCCCTTATAAAATTATTAAAGCAGACAATGGGGACGCATGGGTTCGTGTTAATAATGAAGACAAAGCACCTCCTCAAATTTCCGCTGAAGTATTGCGAAAAATGAAAAAGACAGCTGAAGACTACTTGGGCGAAACAGTGAGCGAAGCCGTTATTACAGTTCCCGCGTACTTTAATGACTCACAACGCCAAGCCACAAAAGATGCTGGACGAATTGCAGGTCTTGAAGTGAAGCGAATTATCAATGAGCCTACGGCTGCAGCGTTAGCGTATGGTATGGATAAAAAACGTGGTGACGCTGTGATTGCAGTGTATGACTTAGGCGGTGGTACGTTTGATATTTCTATTATTGAAATTGCCGAAGTGGATGGCGAGCATCAATTTGAAGTATTGGCTACAAATGGTGATACTTTCTTAGGTGGTGAAGATTTCGACTTGGCACTTATTGAATATTTGGCAGCAGAATTTAAAAAAGACAGCGGTATTGATTTGCATAGCGACCCTCTCGCATTGCAACGTCTTAAAGACGCGGCTGAAAAAGCTAAAATTGAATTGTCATCTGCTCAACAAACCGATGTGAATTTGCCTTATATTACAGCAGATGCATCTGGTCCAAAGCATTTAAATATCAAGCTGACACGCGCTAAGCTCGAGTCTTTAGTAGAAAAATTAGTTGAGCGCACGATAGCGCCTTGCCAAACAGCACTGAAAGATGCAGGCCTTACTGTCGCACAAATCAATGAAGTGATTTTGGTTGGTGGTCAAACACGAATGCCAATGGTTCAAAAAACAGTACAAGATTTGTTTGGCAAAGAGCCTCGTAAAGACGTAAACCCTGATGAAGCGGTTGCCGTGGGTGCGGCGATTCAAGCGGCTGTGTTGTCTGGTGATGTGAAAGACATTCTTTTATTAGACGTGACCCCATTGTCCTTAGGGATTGAAACGTTAGGTGGTGTCATGACGAAGCTAATTGAAAAAAATACGACCATTCCTACCAAAGCAAACCAAGTTTTTTCAACAGCAGATGATAATCAAACTGCTGTGACTGTGCATGTGTTGCAAGGTGAGCGTGATCAAGCGTCTGCTAATAAATCATTAGGCCGGTTTGATCTAACTGATATTCCTCCTGCACCTCGTGGTGTGCCACAAGTTGAAGTTACCTTTGATATCGATGCAAACGGTATTTTGAACGTGTCTGCTAAAGACAAAGCCACTGGCAAAGCCCAATCTATTGTGATTAAAGCGTCTAGTGGATTAAGTGATGAAGAAGTGGATGCAATGGTAAAAGATGCGCAAGCTCACGCTGAAGATGATAAAAAATTCAAAGAGTTGGCAGATATTCGTAACCAAGCAGATGCTTTGATTCATAGCAGCGAAAAATCGCTGAAAGATTTGGCAGCAGATTTATCAGATGATGAGAAAAAAGAGATTGAAACAGCCATTGCTGAATTAAAAGAAGCCGTAAAAAGCAATGAAAAAGCCGACATCGAAAGTAAATTAACGGCATTAACCGATGCTAGTGCTAAAATGTCTGAACGCATTTATGCAAAAAAAGCCGCTGAAGGCCAAGCTCAACCAAGTGATGCTCCTCAACAAGATGATCAAAAATCGGATGATGGTGTTGTCGATGCTGAGTTTGAAGAAGTAAAAGATGATAAAAAATAACAATGAATGGATTCATTAATGGGCGGGGCGTTTTGTAACGCCCCCTTTGCTTTTATATAGGGTGAGCATTCAATGCAGCAGGATTATTATGAGCTTCTTGGCGTTAATCGTAGCGCGGATGAAGCTGAAATTAAAAAAGCGTATCGTAAGTTAGCGATGAAACATCATCCTGACCGTAACCCAGACGATAAAGACAGCGAAGAGAAATTTAAAGAAGTTCAAAAAGCTTATGCTGTTTTATCCGACCAAAAAAAACGTGCAGCGTATGATCAATTTGGACATGCTGGCGTTGATGGGATGGGCGGTGGCGCGGGTGGTTTTGGTGGCTTTGGTGATGTCTTTGAAGACATATTTGAAAATATTTTTTCAGGTGGCCGTCGTCAACAACGGCAATCACGTGGACAACAGGGTTCTGATTTACAGTACAACGTGCAATTGTCTCTAGAGGAAGCAGCTCAAGGCAAACAAATTGAAATCACGGTTCCTCGCCACGTGGGTTGTAAAACGTGTGATGGTAGTGGTGCAAAGAAAGGTTCAACGCCTAAACAATGCGAAACATGCGAAGGCATGGGGCAAGTGCGAATTCAACAAGGGTTTTTTTCTATTCAACAGACATGCCCAAGTTGTCATGGTGAAGGTAGAGTGATAACAAATCCTTGTGGTGATTGTCATGGTCAAGGCCGGGTGCGTGAAAGTAAAACCTTAACCGTTAAAATACCTGCGGGTGTTGATAATGGTGATAGGGTGCGTTTGAGCAATGAAGGCGAAGCTGGAACGCATGGTGGGGAAGCAGGTGATTTATACGTGCAAATCAGTGTGAAACCGCACGCCATTTTTGAACGACATGACAGTGATTTGCATTGTGAAGTTCCTATAAGTTTTGTTACAGCCGTACTGGGTGGTTCTATTGAGGTGCCTACCCTAGAAGGACGGGTGACTTTAAAAATTCCTGCGGAAACGCAAACAGGGAAATCTTTTCGTTTGCGAGGCAAAGGCGTAAAGTCAGTGCGGGGTTATGCAACGGGGGACTTGTTGTGCAAAGTCGTGTTGGAAACACCCGTTAATTTATCACGTGAACAAAAAGACATGTTAACCTCTTTTCATGATTCCTTAGAGCAAAGTAAAAGCACGCATTCGCCGCGCTCTAGTTCTTGGTTTGATGGTGTGAAGAAGTTTTTTGAAGACATGAAGCTTTAGTTTTGTTTCGCCAATAATCAACATCCCAGTGTTTCACACATGTTACTCTAAAATACCTACGTACCGCGGAAAAGCCGCAGTACGTAGAACCTATAGAGTAAATTGTTAACTGCCCCTTATTTTGTGCTTCAGCTGGCTTAATATATAGGCTACAATTGGTCGTTTTTTAAATTCGGTCCCTAATTTCTTACTTTAAAAGAGTTTTGTAATGACCCATAAGCCTGCAATATTAGTCCTTGCCGATGGAACTGTGTTTAAAGGTATCTCTGTTGGGGCTAGCGGCCAAGGTGTCGGCGAGTTGGTTTTTAATACATCAATGACCGGTTATCAAGAAATGTTGACCGATCCCTCATATACACGCCAAATCATTACCTTAACCACTGCTCATGTTGGTAATACGGGGTGCAATCCTGATGACATGGAATCATCAAGAGCCTGGGCTACAGGCTTGGTCATGCGTGATTGTTCACTCGTGCACAGCAATTACCGGGCTCATCTTTCTTTACCCGATTGGTTAAAAAAGCAAGGTGTGGTTGCAATAGCCGGTATTGATATTCGTGAACTTACGCTGCGTTTACGTGAAACGGGGGCAATAGATGCCTGCATTAGCACGAATGTTTCTGACATTGATGGAGCGCTTCTGCTGGCCAAAGGGTTTGGTGGGCTTTCGGGTGTTGATTTAGCACGAGTCGTTTCACGACAAACCGTGGAATGTTGGCATGAGGGTCGTGGTGAATGGGGTAAGTCTTCGCAGCCGCTGAAGTTTCATGTTGTCGCATATGATTTTGGTGTTAAGCACACTATTTTACGTATTTTACATGATCTTGGGTGTCATTTAACGTTAGTGCCCGCCACGACTTCTGCTGCAGAGGTGCTTGCTTTGAACTCCGATGGTGTGTTTTTGTCGAATGGTCCAGGGGACCCTCAGTCGTGTGATTATGCTATTCGTGCTGTTCAAGAATTTTTAAATGTGGGCATGCCTTTGTTGGGCATTTGTTTAGGCTTTCAAATTTTAGGTTTAGCTTGTGGGGCTAAATCACTTAAAATGAAATTTGGTCATCATGGTGCTAATCATCCCGTAATGGAATTAGGCGGTAAGAAGCGTGTTTTTATTACCAGTCAAAACCATGGGTTTGCCATAGATGAGGCGTCATTGCCAGATTGTTTAGAAGCCACCCATCGCTCATTGTTTGATCAGAGTTTGCAAGGGATAAAGCATCGAGATAAACCCGCGTTTGGTTTTCAGGGACATCCTGAGGCAAGTCCAGGCCCTCATGATATTGAGGGTATTTTCAATGAATTTATTAAAATGATGGCTGTACGATGGGGAGTTTAAGTTTTATGAAATCAGAATATGTTTTTACTTCAGAATCAGTGTCAGAGGGGCATCCTGATAAAATCGCGGATCAAATCTCTGATGCTATTTTGGATGCGATAATCGCCCAAGATCCACGTGCACGAGTTGCCTGTGAAACGTTTGTTAAAACAGGAATGGTGCTGGTCGGTGGTGAGATAACTACCAGCGCATGGGTGGATGTTGAAGAGATCACACGTGGTGTTATCAAGGACATTGGCTATAACAGTTCAGCCATGGGCTTTGATTGGGAGTCTTGCGCTGTGTTGTCTGCTATCGGTAAACAATCAACTGATATTGCACAAGGTGTTGATAATCAACAAACAAAGCAACTGGGTGCAGGGGATCAAGGGTTAATGTTTGGCTATGCAAGCCGTGAAACAGACGTGTTCATGCCAGCTCCTATCGCATATTCTCATCGTCTTATGGAGCGCCAAGCTAAATTACGTAAAGACGGTACGCTGCCTTGGCTTCGTCCAGATGCAAAATGCCAATTAACGCTAAATTACCAAAATGGCAAACCGGTCTCCGTTGATACCGTTGTATTTTCTACTCAGCATGCTGATAGTGTGAGTCATGAGGACTTGATAGAAGGTGTTCGTGAGGAAATTATTAAACATGTTATGCCTGCCGAATGGTTACTGCCTCAAACACGCTATTTTATTAATCCAACAGGCCGATTTGTGATTGGAGGGCCTTTGGGTGATTGTGGTTTAACAGGTCGTAAGATCATTGTGGACACGTATGGTGGTATGGCGCGTCATGGTGGTGGGTGCTTCTCAGGTAAAGACCCATCAAAAGTAGACCGCTCTGCAGCATACGCGGCAAGACATGTGGCTAAGAATTTGGTTGCAGCAGGAATTGCCGATAAATGTGAAATCCAAGTGTCATATGCCATTGGTGTGGTTGAACCTACCTCTATTCATGTGGAAACGTTTGGTACAGGACGTCTTGAAACGGCAACGATCATTGATTTGATCAATACCCATTTTGATTTAACACCACAAGGCATTATTAATCATCATGATTTATTGCGTCCTATCTACAGAAAAACAGCCACGTATGGCCACTATGGGCGTGATGATTTTCCGTGGGAGCGTTTAGATAAAGTTGCTGAATTAAAGAAAGCATTATAAGGCCTACTTCCATGATGCTTATCAGCATATGGAAACAATTTTTAGGGAATATGTATTATGAGATCAATTAATAAAATTGAAGCAGAGCTTGATTATAAAGTCGCTGATTTATCTCTTGCGGCTTGGGGCCGAAAAGAAATTGCTATTGCAGAGACGGAAATGCCAGGTTTGATGGCGCTTCGTGAAGAGTTTGGTCATGAAAAACCACTTAAGGGTGCGCGTATTGTTGGTTGCCTGCACATGACCATTCAAACAGCGGTGTTGATTGAAACCTTGATTGCATTGGGTGCTGAAGTGCGATGGTCTTCTTGCAATATATTTTCCACACAAGATCACGCTGCTGCTGCAATGGCTGCTGCAGGTATTCCTGTTTTTGCTTGGAAAGGTGAGACAGAAGAAGAATATTGGTGGTGTGTTGAACAAACATTACGCGGGCCTGATGGCTGGACACCTAATTTATTACTGGATGATGGTGGCGATCTCACTCAAATCATTCATGAAAAATACCCGGAATTATTGAAAGATATAAAAGGCGTATCTGAAGAAACCACCACTGGTGTGGCAAGACTTTATGACATGGCTAAAAAAGATTTGTTAAAAATGCCCGCTATTAACGTGAACGATGCAGTGACTAAATCAAAGTTTGATAATCTATACGGTTGCCGTGAATCCTTACTTGATGGTCTAAAACGCGCTACAGATGTCATGGTTGCTGGTAAGGTTGCTTTGATTCTTGGTTATGGCGATGTTGGTAAAGGCTGTGCTCAAGCATTACGAGGCCAAGGTGCCAGTGTTTGTATCGCAGAAATTGATCCAATTTGTGCGCTTCAAGCGGCAATGGAAGGTTACCGTGTGGTGACTCTTGATGATGTAGCAGAACAAGTCGATATCGTTGTTACCGCTACTGGGAATTTTCATGTGGTGACACATGAGCACATGTTGCGCATGAAAAACCAAGCTATTTTATGCAATATTGGCCATTTTGATTCAGAAATTGATATTCAAAGTTTACGCCAATATGAGTGGGATAATATCAAGCCACAAGTTGACCATATTATTTTCCCTGATGGTAAGCGTATTATTTTATTGGCTGAAGGTCGTTTGGTGAATTTGGGCTGTGCAACAGGTCACCCAAGTTTTGTTATGTCTGCATCGTTTACTAACCAAGTGTTGGCACAAATAGAGCTATTCCAACGTGCAGAGCAATATGAGAGTCAAGTCTACGTCTTGCCAAAACATTTGGATGAAAAGGTAGCTCATTTGCATTTGGCTCGTATTGGCGCAAAGTTAACCCAGTTAACAGCTGAACAAGCGACTTACATTGGTGTTCCAGTCCAAGGTCCTTACAAGCCTGATCATTACCGTTATTAATACCACTATGTCTGGGGTTTGATTTATCGTTACAGAGGTAGGGCATGAATGGTCGTAAATAGCTTAATCGCCAACGTACTGCGCTTCATGCGCAGTATCTAGCAATTTGGCTAGATTCATAGACTTGCTCCTGGTCGAACATGCTCTTGTCCTGCTCTTAGCTGCACGCAGATCTCTTTGGCGTTTCTATTGCATGGTTAGGCTATTTTTTCTTCCTTTTTCCTCATAAAAATATCGTCTTTACGTTCACGTCGTGGGTATAATTTTTTAGCAAAATTCGATAACATAGGTCACTTTAGATTTTTTTAGTAGTGACCATGCCAAAGCGAACCGATATTAAATCCATCCTTATTCTTGGTGCCGGCCCTATTATGATTGGGCAGGCGTGCGAGTTTGATTATTCGGGTACACAAGCTGTTCGTGCGTTAAAAAAAGAAGGGTATCGTATCATATTGGTCAACTCTAATCCAGCTACCATCATGACGGATCCAGAGCTTGCTGATGCAACCTATATAGAGCCGGTATTATGGCCTGAAGTTGCTCGTGTCATTGAGATTGAACGCCCAGATGCACTGTTGCCCACCATGGGTGGGCAAACGGCACTTAACTGCGCTTTAGATTTAGTTCGCGAGGGTGTTTTGGCTGAATACAATGTAGAGCTGATTGGAGCTACACGTGATGCCATTGATAAGGCTGAAGATCGGGAAAAATTTCGGCAATTGATGAAAAAAATTGGTTTGGAGATGCCGCGTTCAGCGATTGCTCATAGTTTGGAAGAGGCGTTGTCTGTTCAAGCGCAATTAGGTTTTCCAACCATCATTAGACCTTCCTTTACTATGGGGGGCAGTGGGGGTGGGATTGCCTACAACCGTGAAGAATTTGAAGAAATTTGCACCAGAGGCTTTGAGCTTTCTCCAACCCATGAATTGTTGCTTGATGAATCTGTTTTGGGATGGAAAGAATTTGAAATGGAAGTCGTGCGTGATAAAAACGATAATTGTATTATTGTGTGCACTATTGAAAACATCGATCCAATGGGTGTGCATACAGGGGACTCTATCACTGTGGCTCCTGCGCAAACATTAACAGATAAAGAATATCAACGCATGCGTGACGCCTCTATTTGCGTGCTACGTGCTGTTGGGGTTGAAACTGGTGGTTCTAACGTTCAATTTGCCATCAATCCAGACGATGGGCGTATGCTAGTGGTTGAGATGAACCCACGGGTTTCCAGAAGTTCCGCGCTTGCGTCTAAAGCGACAGGATTTCCCATTGCAAAAATTGCAGCATTATTGGCTGTAGGCTACACACTTGATGAGTTGAGAAATGAAATTACGGGTGGTAAAACGCCAGCGTCTTTTGAGCCTTCTATTGATTATGTGGTAACCAAGATCCCGCGCTTTAATTTCGATAAATTTCCACAAACGCCAAAAACCTTGTCGACACAAATGAAATCTGTAGGCGAAGTCATGGCCATTGGTGCTACGTTTCAGGAGTCCTTACAAAAAGCGATTCGGGGTTTAGAGATTGGGCGCAGTGGGTTTGAATCTTTATTTAAAGGGAAGGATATGGCGGTTTTAAGAGGTCATCTCCGAGAGCCTACACCTGATAGGATATGGTATATTGCTGATGCCTTTCGGCATGGGTTTACGTTGGAAGAAATACATCAAGAAAGTAATGTTGATCCTTGGTTTTTAGCACACATTAATCAATTAATATGCATTGAAAATACCTTGATTGGAAAAAAATTGACCGATCTTGATAAGTCAAAGTTATTTGAGCTAAAACGACATGGTTTTGCTGATGTGTATTTGGCGAGCTTATTACACTGTAGTGAAGATGAAATGCGGGCTTACCGTTTAGAGTTAGGGATAATGCCGGTTTATAAACGAATTGATTCTTGTGCAGGAGAATTTCCAAGTGATACGGCATATCTATACTCTACTTATGCAAAGACGTGTGAGGCAAGGCCTGAGACGAATAAGAAAAAAATCATGATCTTAGGGGGGGGGCCAAACCGTATTGGACAGGGAATTGAGTTTGATTATTGTTGCGTTCATGCAGCAATGGCATTGAGAGAAATAGGTTATCAAACTATTATGGTCAACTGTAACCCTGAAACAGTTTCAACGGATGTGGATACCTCAGATAGGCTTTATTTTGAGTCTGTAACGTTGGAAGATGTTTTAGCGATTGTAGCAGTTGAAAAACCCATGGGGGTGATTGTGCATTATGGTGGACAAACGCCGTTGAAGTTAGCCCGTGCACTAGAGGCAAATGGTGTAACGATTATTGGTACGTCGCCTGATGCTATCGACATGGCGGAAGATCGGGAGCGTTTTCAAAAGATGGTTATTGCTTTAAAATTGCATCAACCTGCAAATGGAACGGTTCGTAGCGAAGAAGAAGCCATTGTGTTGGCTAATCGTATTGGTTACCCATTGGTGGTGCGGCCTTCTTATGTATTAGGCGGCAGGGCCATGGAAATTGTGTACCAAGAAGAAGATTTACGCCATTATTTAGCGCACGCAGTAACGGTTTCAAATGATTCCCCTGTTCTTTTAGACCGTTTTTTAAATGACGCTATTGAAGTGGATATTGATGCGGTCTGCGATGGTAAAGATGTTTTGATAGGTGCCATTATGGAGCACATTGAGCAAGCTGGTATTCATTCCGGTGATTCTGCCTGTACATTACCCCCGTACAGTTTGAGCGTGGTGGTGCAACAAGACTTGATAGAGCAGTTACGAGCCATGGCTTTGAAGCTAGGTGTTGTCGGTTTGATCAATGCTCAGTTTGCGATACAAGCAGATGATATTTATGTGCTTGAAATTAACCCCCGTGCATCCCGTACCGTGCCTTTTGTTTCAAAAGCCACGGGATTGTCATTGGCTAAAATTGCGGCTCTTTGCAAAGTAGGTATTAGTTTAAAAGAACAGGGTTTGACGGAGCATTATCCACGCCCCGCTTTTTATTCTATAAAATTGCCGGTGTTTCCTTTTATCAAGTTTTCAGGGGTTGATTCAATTCTTGGCCCAGAAATGAAATCAACGGGTGAGGTAATGGGGGTCGCGAAGCGGTTTGGCCAAGCATATGCGAAGGCACAGCTTGGAGCTGGCGCTAATATTGTAAAACGACGCCGGGCTTTTGTATCTGTACGTGATGCTGATAAAGCTCGCGTGGGTGAAATTGCAAAACGATTAATAGCGCTTGGCTTTGAGATCATCGCAACTCGTGGCACGGCATTGGTTTTGCAAGCTGCGGGGATCCATTGCATGCGTGTGTTTAAAGTAACAGAAGGGCGTCCACACGTGGTAGATTACATTAAAAATCACGATATAGATTTTATTGTGAACACCACCGAAGGGAAATTAGCGATTGCTGATTCTTTTGCTATTCGTCGCAATGCATTGCAGCACAAGGTTAGTTATACTACCACTTTATCAGGTGCCGAAGCCGCATGTTTAGCGATGACGTATGAAGATAGAAAAACAGTAACGAGGCTACAAGACTTACATTAATATGGAGTAGATATGCAAAAACATCCAATGACAGTTGAGGGTGCGGAGCTGTTAAAAAATGAGTTACACCGGCTAAAAACCATAGAGCGCCCACGTATTATTGAATCAATAGCGACGGCACGAGCGCATGGGGATTTGAAAGAGAACGCAGAATATCATGCGGCAAGAGAGCAGCAAAGTTTTGCAGAAGGCCGTATTCAAGAGTTAGAAGCTAAATTGTCTAATGCACAAATTGTAGATATCAGTAAATTACCTAATCAAGGCAAAGTTGTGTTTGGTGTGCGAGTAAGTTTATTTAATTTACAAACTGAAACTCAAATAACCTACCAAATTGTAGGTGAAGACGAAGCTGACATTAAAGTAAATAAAATTTCGTATAGCTCACCGATTGGACGGGCATTGATTGGTAAAGAAATAGATGACGCCGTTGTCGTAAAAACTCCTGGCGGTATTGTTGAGTACGAAATTATTGCTGTTGAGTATGAATAGGGTTTATGTTGTTATTGTAGAAGTGATATAACCGTAATTATCTAGGTTATTAAAACCTCATGAACTAATCTGTGTGATTAAAAAGCAGTGATTTTTAGATGTTTTTGTGAATGTTATTCCTTGGTTTTTATGTGCGTAATGGGGTGTATTATGTCCATAGAAGCCACGGCGGTAGTGGGTTGTTGTACTATACTTTCATAATGATCATTTATAACGGTGCATTGCTATGTCTCATGGAATAAAAAAAAGTGTCTCTAAGGATCATGCAAAGGATATTTTGGATACTCACCATTATTACATGGACATTATCAATTGCATGCCCGGTATTGTTTATTGGGTAGATCTTAATTGTACTCTTAAGGGGTGCAATAATAATTTTGTGGAATTACTAGGTTTAAAGCGTCTACAAGATTTTGCGGGTACCCCCTATGATCAAATGGCTAAATTTACCAAATGGTCTCCTCAACGTATAGAAGCATTTAAATTGGACGACATGGCCGTTTTATTTTCAGGCGAAGCTAAATACAATATCGAAGAGCTACCCGTTTATAATGACGATAAAAATCCCACTTATTACCGCGCCACTCGGGTACCGCTATTTGATAGCAACAACCATGTAATGGAGTTGGTGGTTGTTTTAATGGACATTACGCCTCAAATAAGTGCTGAAGAGTCGCTAACTGCTTTGCAGCCTGATGATGCTGCTGTCTCGCATGACCGCAAAGACCCGACGCGTGTTTTAATGGTTGAGGACAGCATTGTTGCTCAAAAAGTAGAAGAGGCGTTGCTTATTGCCTTGCATTGTGAAGTCGATATTGCAGATTCTGGGGATAAAGCATTGCAATTGTTTGGTCCAGGTAAATATGATCTTGTGTTTATGGACATTGGTTTGCAAGATACGTCAGGTTACATGGTTGCCAAAAAATTTCGTCAAATGGAAGAGCATACCCCGCACCACGTTCCCATTATTGCTTTAACGTCATATCAAGCCGAAGTGGTTAAATATGACTGCAAAGAATATTTTATGGACGGTGTTCTAACAAAGCCTATAACCAGTGAACAAGCCCAACAAGTTATTCAGCATTACGTTTACCATGAAGAGGTCTCTGTAGAGGGTCTGAAAAGCACGGAATAAAGAGTAAATATTAGTTTCTCGCTCGAATCCAGGTAATAGCTCACGTCCCAAGAAGGATGAGTATTATGTCTTTTTGTGGCTTTTGTGCGATGAGCTCTTTGGTTAACAACAAGACTATAGTCAATTAAATTTTAACGGACTAAATCTCCACGTACAGCTGCTTGTTAGCGGTATCTATCTCTATGTTTTCCGGAAAAGCCAAGACATATCTACATTTGGCTAAAAAAAATGTGTCATTTAAAATTTAATCGACTATAAACCACCGGTTTGGGTGTGTGTATTTATTAAATCATGCTTAGTCTATAAATTGTTATAAAAAGTCACTCTTAAAAATTACATGATTAATAAATAATCATTTATGCAATTTTTAGGGGTAATGTATGCTTTACCATATTAAACAAATGGTTGATGATTTAAAAAAAGTGCGGTTAAGACAAATTTTTTTCAAGGCGATCTTTTAATAAGCTGGATTTTATCAGGTTGCAAAGAAGGTTGATTTTAAAAAGATAGTTAATGTTTGTGTTTCCATTTTTCAAATCATCTTTTAAATCATCAACCAACTGTTGTATTAATTCAATTTGGCTTTTATTTTCTATGCCAGCTTTAGTTAAGCATATTTATCTTTAGGGTATATAGTAATAAGGATTGGGTAATTTAAAAGTTTTTTCAGCAGTTCCACCTTTTAAATCACTGTATTGATCACCAATGGAGGCAATAACGGTGTAACCTTTTTTACTAATGGCTTCTCGTGTTTTTGATTTGAAAGGAATCACTGATGCTTGTCTATAGTTGTTTGGTTTTAGATAAAGGCCTGACCAATCATGATACCCCGCTAGCTTTAAATTTTTCTCTGTGGCGTGGCGTTCAGAGTTTGTTCTGCCGGTGACAAAAAATACAGCCACGCCATGTTTTAAGGCAGTTTCATAAAATGTTAGCATCGGCTTAATCGCGGGTGAGTTCGCTTCAAGAATCTCTCGGTGGATTTGTGCGTGTGAACCACCAAATTCCCGCGCAACCAGTTTGTCGTAATTGGAAATACTTGTTTCATCAATATCAAGCACAATGGCTAATTTTTTAGGATGTGCACTGTGAGCATTGGTATTGGCGCGTTTAATAATAAAAATTTCAGCGTAGGTAAGCACGTTGGTCAGTTCTTTTTGGTAGGTGCCAGAATCATGATAAACCTGGACTTCTTTTTTTAAGAGCGAAAGATTTGCGGGTTCTGCAAACGACGCATTGTTTAATAGAACGGTACAAATGAGGCTAAAAAAAACATTGCTCATAACACGATTTTTTTTCATGAAGATCTCTTTGGACGATTGAAGGCGCGCATTATAACGTTGAATTGATATCTGTAACAACCCGGACGAGGTATTTATAGCTGAGTACTCAGGGTTTAGTGACAATTTGGTTTTAAATATCTTAAAGCGCCTATGTACCGCGATTAAGTCTGCAACAACGCCGCTTTATGCACGGTAAGTGGGCGATTTTAGGGTGTTCTGTGCTCAAAAATTAGATGCGTTTGTCCCTAGTTAAAGCTTATTTATGATTGCTTTTAAAAATCAGATTGGTGTATCATGGGGCAATTTTTTATAAATAGAACCATATTAGTGCTATATTATATATAAGGGACTCAATGTTAATGGGTCCGCCACCGTCGTGCCCTTTTAATCAAGACTCATTTGGTACTAGATTGTTAAACGTAGGAATGATATGCTCCGCATCAGTAAATTGGCCGATTATGGAACAGTAGTGATGGTGTACCTTGCCAAGCGCTCAGAGCAATTATGCAATGCGCGCGACATTGCGTCGCACACGCATCTTACGGTTCCGACGGTGAGTAAATTATTAAAGCGGTTAACCATCGCAGGATTATTAACATCGGTTCGGGGAATGAATGGTGGGTATAGGTTACAGCGGCCAGCGACTGAGATTTCGGTCGCAGAAATCATCTACGCTTTAGATGAGTCGCGTGGGTTAACCGAGTGTAGTTTGCACCCTAATGAATGCTCGTTACGAGGGTTTTGTCATATCCAAGGAAATTGGCAGCTGATTAGTCAATCCATAGAGTCAGCACTTGCAAGTGTAAGCTTGGATGCGATGGCTAAACCTACCCTTTTGGCTGTCGATCTCGACCGCATCAAGCAAATAGCAACTGGAGTCAGTCGTGGTTAAACACAATGAGCAACTTAATGCCGTGCTCGAAAAAGAATATCAGCATGGGTTTATCACGGATATCGAAGTCGATACCTTTCTCCCTGGGTTAAATGAAGACGTTATACGTCAATTGTCCGCTATCAAAGGCGAGCCTTTGTTCATGCTGGAATGGCGTTTAAAGGCGTTTCGTCATTGGCAAACAATGACGCCTCCTGAATGGTCAAGTGTGCATTATCCTCCGGTAGATTTTCAGGCCATATCTTACTATTCAGCACCTAAAAATTTAAAAGATGGTCCTAAAAGCTTGGATGAAGTTGATCCTGAATTGCTCCGTACATACGAAAAGCTGGGTATTCCTTTACGAGAACAGGAAATGTTGGCAGGCGTTGCCGTGGATGCAGTGTTTGATAGTGTTTCTGTAGCGACCACGTTTAAAGCCAAGCTCGCTGAAAAAGGTGTGATTTTTTGTCCTTTTTCAGAAGCAGTGCATGAGCACCCTGAGTTGCTTCGTAAATATTTAGGTACTGTTGTGCCTTATCGCGATAATTTTTATGCTGCACTAAACTCGGCAGTCTTTAGCGACGGGTCTTTTGTGTATATTCCAAAAGGTGTTCGTTGCCCAATGGAGTTATCCACCTATTTTAGGATCAATGCGGCGTCTACTGGGCAATTTGAGCGCACATTGATTGTTGCGGATGATGATAGTTATGTCTCTTATTTAGAAGGTTGCACAGCTCCCATGCGTGATGAAAATCAATTGCATGCAGCCGTGGTAGAGCTGGTTGCTTTGGATGGCGCACAAATCAAATATTCAACCGTGCAGAATTGGTACCCTGGAGATAAAGAAGGTAAGGGAGGTATTTACAACTTTGTAACCAAACGTGGTGCTTGCCGTGGAAAGCGTTCAAAAATATCCTGGACTCAGATAGAAACAGGCTCGGCCATTACTTGGAAATACCCAAGTGTTGTGTTGCTGGGTGATGATTCGGTAGGTGAATTTTATTCGGTGGCGGTGACTAATAATTTGCAGCAGGCCGATACGGGTACCAAAATGATTCATTTAGGTAAAAATACCCGCTCGACCATTGTTTCTAAAGGGATTAGCGCGGGACGCTCTCATAATGCTTATCGGGGTCTAGTGCGCATTGCGCCCACGGCTCTTAATGCACGTAACTATACGCAATGTGACTCCATGTTGATGGGTAGCGAATGTTCAGTGCACACATTTCCTTATATTGAAGTGAAGCACCCGTCGGCTCAAGTGGAGCATGAGGCCACAACCTCCAAAATCAGTGAAGAGCAATTATTTTATTGTCAGCAACGCGGTATTGATACCGAAGATGCAGTATCCATGATAGTGAATGGTTTTTGTAAACAAGTATTGAAAGAGTTACCGATGGAATTCGCGGTGGAAGCCACCAAGTTATTAGGCATTAGTTTGGAAGGGGCAGTAGGCTAATATGTTAGATATCAATCAATTAAGTGTTTCTACACAAGATAAATCCATTTTAAAAGGGATAGATCTCCATGTTCGACCCGGTGAAGTGCATGCCATTATGGGCCCTAATGGTTCAGGTAAAAGCACGTTATCAAAGGTCTTGGCTGGGCATCCGGCTTATGAAGTGACTGGGGGAAGTATTACTTATTTGGGTAAAGATTTATTGCCTTTAACACCGGAAGAGCGTGCGCAAGCAGGTTTGTTCATGTCTTTTCAATACCCCGTAGAAATTCCTGGTGTGACTAATATTAATTTTCTTAAAGCGGCTGTTAACGCGGTACGCAAAGGTCAGGGCAGGCAAACCCTCGATGCAATTGAGTTTTTAAGTTTTATCCGTGAAAAATGTAAGCTCTTAGACATGGATGAAAGCTTTTTATACCGTAGCATTAATGAGGGGTTTTCAGGTGGTGAAAAAAAACGCAATGAAATTTTGCAAATGGTGGCGTTAGAACCTCAATTAGCCATTCTAGATGAAACTGATTCCGGTCTTGATATTGATGCTTTGCGAGTGATTTCAGAAGGTGTAAATGCAATGCGCTCCACGGAGCGGGGTATTGTTTTGGTTACCCATTATCAACGATTGCTAAATTACATTGAGCCTGATTTTATCCATGTGTTGGCAAATGGTCGTATTGTTAAATCCGGGGATAAATCACTAGCGCATGAGTTAGAGGATAAAGGGTATGGTTGGTTGGATGAGACGGAGTAGTCATGAAAGAATTGCTTGATGTTTATCAACAGCAGGCCGCGTCTCGGTTATCCCGTACACCGTGGCTTGCCCATCTTCAAGAACAGGCCGTTGCTGACTTTATGCGCATGGGGTTTCCAACGCGCCATTGTGAAGATTGGAAATACACGACCACGGATACTTTTTTAAAAGAGACGTTTTCAACAAAGCCTGCTTCATTAAATGAAGCGTCGTTGTTTGATTCAAAATGGTGTGTAGGGTTTGAACATGCTACCCCAGACGTTTTGATGAACAACGGTCAACTATCCATTGCCGAAGCATTGAAAAAAAAATTACCCGCCGGTGTTTTGGTGCTTTCTTTAAGCGATGCTATTCGGTTACATGCAGATAAAATCAGACCTCATTTAAATCAAATAACTGAACAAAAGCACGCTTTTCAAGCGTTAAATACCGCCATGCTTCAAAACGGTGTGTTTATTTATGTTCCCAAAAATGTTTGCATAGAGGCGCCTATTTATCTTGCGAATTGGCAGGATAAAGCTCATCAAGCGGTTTATCTGCGTCATGTGGTGGTTGCAGAAGAGGGAAGTTCTTGCACTGTGATTGATGATTATCAAGGTGAAGAAAAAGCGGTTTATTTTACCAATACACTCACTGAAATCCATTTGGCACCTCGTGCAAATGTTACTCATTATAAACTGCAGTGTGAGAGCAAATTGGCTTATCACACAGGCCATCTCGCTCTAAAACAAATGGCTGGTAGTCAATTTAACAGCCATTCGTTTAGCGTTGGCGGTAAATGGGTGCGCAGTGATATTGCTATTGCATTATCAGAGCCTCGTGCCCATTGCTTTATGAATGGGGTTTATGCGCCAGGAGAGGGGCAACACGTGGACCATCATACGGTTGTTCATCATCAAGCGCCATATTGCACAAGCGCACAAGATTACAAAGGGATATTAAGTGGCCATTCTCGAGCGGTGTTTAATGGCAGTGTGATTGTTGCAAAGGATGCGCAGCACACAGATGCTAAACAACAAAATAAAAATTTGTTGTTATCTAAGAATTCAGAAATAGATACCAAGCCGCAATTAGAAATTTTTGCTGATGATGTTATTTGTACCCATGGTGCCACGGTAGGGCAGCTCGATGAAGATGCTTTATTTTATTTAGCCACAAGAGGCATAGAACGGCCTGATGCCATGCGTTATTTAGTGCAAGCTTTTGCCATAGAGAATTTACGAAGCGTTACTCATGAGGGTCTTAAAGATTGGGTCGCTACCTTATTGAATCAGCAGGTGGGGTAATAGAATGAACAACGCTTGTGATTTGATTGCAACGCTGGATATAAACGCTATACGTCAAGATTTTCCGATCTTGAAGGAAACGGTTAATAACCATCCCTTGGTGTATTTTGATAATGCAGCAACGACCCAAAAGCCTAATAGTGTCATTGATGCCATAACGCATTATTATCAGCATGATAATTCGAATGTTCATCGGAGTATTCATGCATTAAGTGCTCGCGCAACAGAGCAGTTTGAGACAGCGCGTGAGAAGATTCGCCGTTTTATCAATGCGCCTCATGTGCAGGAATGTATTTTTGTTCGAGGCACAACGGATGCGATTAATTTGGTCGCACAAAGTTTTGTGGCACCCCGTATTTTGCCTGGCGAAGAGATTCTCATTACCCACATGGAGCATCATTCAAATATCGTTCCTTGGCAAATGGTTTGTAAAAAAACAGGCGCAAAACTCCAGGTGGCACCGATTTCACTGAAAGGTGAAGTGTTGCTCGATGAGTTTGAAAAAAAATTAGCTCGTCATCCAAAATTTGTAGCCATTGGTTATGTTTCTAATGCACTAGGAACGATTAACCCTGTAAAAAAAATGATTGAAATGGCTCACGCTTATGGGGCATTGGTTCTTTTAGATGGGGCGCAAGCGACGGGCCACTTGCCCATTGATATACAAGACTTAGGGTGTGATTTTTATGCTTTTTCAGGTCATAAAATGTATGGGCCTACAGGTATAGGTGTGTTGTGGGGTCGAGAGGCATTATTGGATAGCATGGCGCCTTATCAAGGTGGCGGTGAGATGATCAATTATGTCACTTTTGAATCCACAGAATATGCGCCATTGCCTTATAAATTTGAGGCAGGCACCCCAAACATTGCCGGCGTGATTGGTTTGGCCGCGGCCTTGGATTATTTAGGGTCTTTAAACATGGATGCGGTAAGAGCTTATGAAGACTATTTGTTGGAGTATGCTACTGCCGCGGTAACGTCCTTGAAGGGCTACAATATTATCGGTACAGCCTCGAAAAAAGTACCTATTATTGGGTTTGTTCATGGAAAAATCCACGCACATGACATTGGAACCATTCTTGATAGCGAAGGGATTGCTATACGAAGCGGACATCATTGCGCTATGCCCTTGATGGATTTTTATGGAGTAGCTGCTACAAGTCGAATGTCGTTATCTTTTTACAATACAACGGAAGAAATTGATCGCTGTGTTAGCGCACTGCAAAAAGTGAAAGAGGTTTTTGCTTCATGATAGATTTACGTGAGCTTTATCAAGAAATTATTATTGATCATAACAATAACCCGCGTAATCATCGGGAAATTTTTAGTGCCACGAGCCAAGCCATGGGGTTTAATCCTTTATGTGGCGATAAATTAACGGTTTATTTGCAGATAAAAGACAATGTTATTTCTGACATTGCCTTTTTAGGTTGTGGTTGTGCCATATCGCAAGCGTCTGCGTCTCTCATGACGGATGCCTTGCAAGGCAAGTCCGTTACTGAAGCCCACGAGCTGTTTTTGCGTTTTCATCACATGTTGACATCAGATGAAGAAAAATCGTTGGTTTCCATGGATAAATTAGCGGTGTTAGCTGGGGTGCGAACGTTTCCGGCGCGTGTTAAATGTGCAACGCTCGCATGGCACACCTTAGATGCTGCTCTAAAAAAAGAGCGAACAACAGTGACCACGGAGTAGCCGGTGATGTTTGG
The DNA here is from genome assembly GCA_964442495.1 of uncultured Legionella sp. Lineage (GTDB taxonomy): Bacteria > Pseudomonadota > Gammaproteobacteria > Legionellales > Legionellaceae > CAYTZN01. The sequence continues at coordinate 63,941 of CAYTZN010000013.1, forward strand.
TTTTAAAAAAAAACAAGACAATGACGCGTTAAAAGAGCTTGTTATTGCGGCATTAAAAACAGTTTTTGATCCTGAAATTCCTGTCAATATTTATGATTTGGGTCTGATTTATGACGTGAGCATCAATGAAGAGCAGCATGTTTATATTCAAATGACCTTGACTTCTCCCGGTTGCCCTGTAGCACAAACCTTTCCTGGAACGGTGGAGCAAGCTGTTAATTTGGTAGACGGGGTGAGTGACTGTAATGTGGAGCTTGTGTGGGAGCCGCCCTGGAGCCAAGAGCGTATGAGCGAAGTTGCACGTCTTGAATTGGGTATTTTTTATTAGTCATGAATACGCTAGCTTGGCAGCCTTCAGCATCTATTGAGGCATTACGACAACGTGCAGCTACTCTTTGCATGATTCGTGATTTTTTTAACACACGCGGGTATCTTGAAGTTGAAACGCCTGTCATGGCGCGCTTTGGTATCACTGATGTTTATTTATCCAATATAAAAGCGTTTTTTCGTGGTAAACCTTATTGCTTACAGACTTCCCCTGAATATCACATGAAGCGCCTTCTTGCGGCCGGCAGTGGTCCTATTTTTCAACTCGCACGTGTTTTTCGTGATGATGAGCTCGGTCGTTGGCACAATCCTGAATTTACATTGTTAGAGTGGTATCAGTTGGGCATTGACCATCATGGTTTAATGAAGGAAATGGATGCCTTGTTGCAACGGGTGCTTCAGTGTGCGCCGATGGTAAAAAAGACATACCAGCAAGTGTTTTTAGAGGTTTGTGAGATAGATCCTTTGCTTGCAGATGTTCGACAATTGCATGAAGTGTTGGTACGTTTTAATTTAGACGGCGTGTTAAGCCCCGGCGAAAGTGATATTGATCAATATTTGTTTTTATTGATGAGCCATGTTGTTGAGCCTGCCCTGGCAAGCATAGAGGCCCCGGTTGCGGTGTTTAATTTCCCGGTTTCTCAAGCGGCTTTGGCTCAAGTCAATAATGGAGTAGCTGAGCGGTTTGAAGTGTATTATCAAGGCGTGGAACTTGCCAACGGTTTTCATGAATTAACAGACGTTGTGGCTCAACAAGCGCGTTTTGATAATGATATTCAAATGCGTTTTACAAAGCATTTGGAGGCGAGTGCGGCGGATGAGTATTTGTTGGGCGCGCTTTCTCACGGGCTACCAGCTTGTAGCGGAGTAGCTTTAGGCATTGAGCGTTTGCTTGCGCTAAGTTTAAAGAAGGCTTCTATTTCAGAAACCTTGGCATTTGATTTTTTGAGGGCATGAGACGTAGTTATAGCACTTGGTTCATGCCGTGCTATGGTTATTTTATTGTCATATTGGCGTTATGGCTTTCCTCATCATCTTCCTCTTCTTCTAGTTCTAAATACCCCCTAAAAAAGCTATGTTTTACGTCTCGCGGTGTTGCTTCATCAAAGAATAAGCTCCGTTTGGCTACAGAGGGGGTTGCAATTGAGCGTGCTTCGCCAGAGGTTTTAGGATAGACAACGGTTTTATTTTCTTGGGGTTGATGAGTAAAACATGGTATTTCGATAGGAAATTTTTTTAAAAACCAGGTTGTTAACTCTGCGCTGGAAAGAATGTATATGTTTTGATAACCACCCGCGGGGGTAAGGTGCTCTATGCGCAAGTCTTCTTTTAATGGGGTTTTATTGGCAATTAAAATAGCCAAAAGCCACGCTATACTTTCAAAATTGGGCCTAAAGTCACCACTTTTGTGATTGATCATTTGGATGTACTGATAATCAGCAGAAAACTCAATATTACCTGCAGCAAGGCAATGTGCAGGAATGGTTTTACTAGGCGCCCCCTCTTTGGCAAACCAAAGATTTTTTTCTAAATCCACAAGGTAGCGAATGGTGGTGCTGTATGATTTTTCTTGGCGTATTATCTGAGTTAATTCAGATAATTTAGCGAGTGGATAAAGCGTAGGTTCCCAGTTTACGGCTCTTTTGCTAAGACCAATATTGCGGTTTTTAAAGTTAAATTTGTCATTTAATGGATTAAAAAAAATATCGGCTGGATGTGTCATCTTCGAATTTTTGCCTTAAGAGCGTGGGGTTGGGATTTTAATCTAATCTTGGTGATTTAGCTAATGAAGTTCTAGTTGCTCTATATATTGAGCTTAAGTTTTTCATATCAGGAAGATAACATCCTATCGAAAAGCTTAGAGTTTGGTTACCAAAATGCGATCTACCAAATTAAGACGGTAACACCAAGCTACGCCAGGAGAGTCATATCACATTCTCCAGGCCTATCCGCAATAATGAAAGGCTCTTGACTTGTCGACTTGTGGATATGAGAAATATATCGGACATTTATAAATTGCTTTGACAGGCCTTATGTGCCAAACGGTTGCTCTTTAGTTTGATTCGACTATTAAAATATGACAATCAATATAATATTGGTTGTCATATTTTTCTCAGTAAATATAAAGCTATGGTAATCCCCCCTAAAAATAACTGATGTCAAAAGTAGAATTTTCTCGTAACC
>CAYTZN010000014.1:0-56835 GCA_964442495.1 uncultured Legionella sp.
GGCCGTATAGGATTTGAACCTATGACACAGAGGTTAAAAGCCTCCTGCTCTACCAGCTGAGCTAACGGCCCGAAAATCGAGTTGTTCTAAAAATGGTGGGCCGTATAGGATTTGAACCTATGACACAGAGGTTAAAAGCCTCCTGCTCTACCAACTGAGCTAACGGCCCCCAAAGAGGCTGAAATGATACCGGATAAACATAAAATTTCAAGTCTTTTAACTACATTATTTCCTGTAATGTCTACATATCTAACACTAACTGCTCACTCCAGAGGCTCAAAGGCTTAGCGCTGTGCCATTATATAACTCATTTTGAGTAGCCAAAATAGTCCAGTCCGTTAAAAGCAATTGTTTGCGGACCCTCTCTTGCCTTGTCGTGGACACTAACAGCAACAATACATCAGCCCCCATTGCACCACACCCCTTTACCGCTAATATATCGCTTTGCGCGCTAAAATGGGCAGCATGCTGCAATGTATGCTCTGCCACAAAGCCCATATCTGTTAACACTACATGATAAGCATTTATGGCCTTCACCATAAGCAAGCTATCGCCCATCAATAACGCTTCTTTCCCCATCTCAACGAGAGATATTAGTCGATGGAGACTAGACGGCAACGATATGGCTTGTAAATGATGGTGAGTCGCTAATTTTTGACGCGTATGAATGAGAAAAAAACCAAGATCTTGAAACGGCCATGCGTAAGATTTACAAATGTCTTGTTGCCTATCAATATAGACACACCCCTTCAATGACTGTGCCAACATATCATATCCACTTGGACGTAAACCCTCTTTATCCGTCACGCACTGCCAATACGCCCGAAGCATCGCTTCATGATTAACTGGTTTATTTTGTAGGTACATGCTGGCATTATAAGCGCCTAAAAATTGCGCACTGGAAGCTCCCACCCCCCCTTGTCCTTGATAGGGGTCAAACCACTGCAGTCCGCTATTACGATTTGGCTGCTGCATCCACCATTGGCCAGCAGGCGACTCAGGATGAATACCCTGCAACCCGCCCTCCTTTGTTAAAGTAACTTCAAAACAAGGCGTGGTTGTTAATAGAATAGCCCCATAACCAGCAATAGCTGCATACTCGCCTAACAAAAACGTTTTGGCAGGAATAGACCATTTCATGACTGTCTAATCGTTGCCAACAATTCAAACGCATTGCTTAGGCTTACGCGTTTATTGATCAATAACGAATCTTGAAGTTGCTTTTTTAATACCGGCATTTCACTGTCCGTGGCACCTGCTCCCATCAATAAGTTATCGATGTGTAATTTCATGTGCCCTTGAATAATACCCTCGGTACATAGAGCCCTAATGGCCCCTAAATTTTGCACAAGACCGACAGCCGCAATGATCTGCGACAGTTGATTAGCCGACTCAATACCCATCATCCGAAGGCACATGCTCGCTGTAGGGTGCAAGGCAGTAACACCGCCTACCGTCCCAACAACAATAGGTGCTGTCAGTTCACCAGTTAGTGTGTGATCATTGTATCGCCATCGTGTAATGGCTTGGTATGTTCCAGAACGTGCGGCATATGCATGCACGCCAGACTCAACTGCGCGCCAATCATTACCTGTGGCGATTAAAACAGGATCAATACCATTCATCACGCCTTTGTTGTGAGTCACTGCACGATAGGGATCAATTTCAGCAAAAAAAGACGCTTCTTGTAACCGTTCACCCAAGACTTCGTCAACATCATGAATAGTCACTTTAGCCGTGGTAAGTTTTTGGTCGTTTAAATTCGACAAGATACACATGGTGACGCATTCGCCGGTTAAATTTTCTATCGGTGTTTTTAAATACTCGAGGACCTGATTGATAATATTTGCACCCATCGCATCACAGCTATCCATCATCAAATGAATAACGGCCATGTCACCGCCGTCCGCTCGAGGTAGTTTGCGTAACTCAAGGTCAATGACCCCTCCACCACGACGCACCATGTTTGCAGCAACATCTTCGTTAGCTTTTTCAATTAAAAATTGCTTATTTTCGTCGAAAATCCTCGAAAATCGTCGAAAATCATTTACTTTGGCAAGCTGGATTTGTCCAATAATACAATGACCATTCACACGAGTAGTTATTTCACCATGCTGACGTATCCATTTAGCCGTTTTTGATAAAGCGGCAATAATAGATGTCTCCTCCACCGCTAAGGGAATAATATAATCGCGTCCATCAATGCAAAAATTAGTAGCCACACCGAGTGGTAGCTGGAAATAGCCAATAACGTTTTCTATCAATTTATCCGCAAGATGAGTATCTTGAATACCTCCTTGCCTTAAATACACGACATCTTCTGGCGTAATAGCACCGAGAGCCAGTAAACGCTCAAAACGTTCTTCACGCGCTAATTTAGAAAAGCCTTGAAATAACTGGCTGGCATTATGAGCTAACGACATGCCTTCTCCTTCAAATCATTCAGTACACGGCTGCCCGTACAAAACATGGCAACCTTTAATTCATATTCAATAGATGCCATCAAGGCAATCACGTCATCGGCTGTTTGCAATGCTGCACTCAACATTGGTTTAGCAAAACCTACCGTAGTTGCGCCAAGGGCAATAATTTTGGCCGCATCCAATCCATGACGAACGCCCCCCGACCCCCAGATTTCATAGGTCGGTTGAAGTGCTTGGGCATCAACAACACTTTTTACGGTATCAATACCCCAATTGCGAAAAGTTAGGGATGCCTTCTGGCGAAGAGGTTCATTAAGAGCACGATGACCCTCAATACGCCCCCAATGGGTACCGCCCAAACCACTCACATCAACAGCGGCGACACCTATATCATTTAAACGTATCAATGTGGCCTGAGAAAATCCACACCCGGTTTCCTTCACAACCACCGGCAACGGTAATGCGTTGACCAAGTCGGCCAAGGCCCGCCAACAACCTTTAAAAGCCGGGGTTCCTTCGGGTTGAATGCACTCTTGCAACGGATTGCAATGAATGATTAATGCCCCTGCCTGCAATGCATCCGTTAAACGTTGAATATGAACAAGAGGTGTTGTAATCAGCTGTGCTATACCTAAATTACTAAAAAGCGCGACATTAGGATAATCACGGCGAAGAGACTGCCATTCAAAAGCCGCTTTATTGTCAGTAAGCTCTCGGCGTTGGGAGCCCACACCCATAGCCCACCCCTGCACATTGCAGGCAGCAATAAGATGGCGATTGATATCAGCTGCATTACGGTGCCCCGCTGTCATCGAGGCAACCATAAACGGTGTCGCCACTGTCACACCAAAACGTTTACCCGTTATTACGATGTCGTTAAAATCAATGTCTGGCAAAGCGTCATGAGTCATAGACACCGCATCGAACGTATTTAGCTCAGGGGTTTGATTCGCTTGCATCAACGCAAGGTCAATATGATCTTGCTTTCGCTGCTCGAATTGACTGTAATCCTCTGTCATCACTTACCATTGCGCCCGAAAAAAGGCTTTAATTCTATCACAACATGGCAAAAGCAACCACCTCTAGCCTTTCATGAGGTGGCAAATAATCATCCATGGACTATAGTTAACTAAAATCATTTGCATCCATTACTCACTATGCTTAAAAAAATACATCATGTCTTGTTATTCACACTAAGCACTTTTCTCTCCACATCACTCCTCGCTGATAGAGGCATGCCAGAAGAGTCTCCGCGTAAAACTCAAATTTCTCGTGGGCAATCCATAACCATTGACCAATTAGCTAAATTTGCAAAGCTTACTTCCGCTCGCGATGAAACCGGTGAACCGGTTGCTCTCAAAGAACAGGAGTATACCGTGGGTTCTTTTTCAAGAACCACGATTACCATTATTCCTTCAGGCGGTGACATAGAGAATTTGATAACGCTAGATGTGTTGGACAATAGCCCGAAGCCATCAACCAATCGTTAAATTAAATGTTGCAGCAATAAAATAATCCAATGGAACCTGATCCGCTGTTAAGTGCTGAACAATGGGGAACCCAACGCCCACTTGTGCAATAAGGTGTCGTGTTGAAAACGATAAAGAAGGCGTCAAGGCAACAACATTCCCACCTGAGTTAAAAATTTTTCTTCCAAAAAATTTGGACTTATCCGAATAAGTACCATCAAGCTCAAGTAATGCAAATAACATTGACTTGTCTGTAACAGACAAAATATTGTGACCTATCCCTGCTTGATATAAATATTGACCACCGGGTTGAACGTGTTGACTTGATGTTGTGACCAAAATACCAGGGGACACAAACATCATCCAGTCGGTGTACGTTCGGTTATAAGTTGCACCTAAAAAATACTCCATGGCTCCCGTGTCATCAAGGGGCACAAGGGCGGCGCCAACAACAGTGGCTTGCTCTTGATACTTAACATTTCCACTTGCGTAAAACGCATGTTCTAATTGCAACGTGATTTCTTTTGGCGCCAAACCAGGTAAAGGGGTTGGGCCATAGTCTAGTGCAACTGGATAATTAAAGAAGAGTGCCGTGACATCGCTTACCCCAAAAGCCGCCGATGCATTCATGTTACGAAAAGGGCCTACAATATGATAAGGACTGAATGTACTGTAATACAACTGCAACTGATTTTTATCAACCAATGTTTGGCCAAAAGAAATCAATGCTCCTGGTTGCTGAGAGCTCGGGAGAGCAAAATTACCAATAGATGGTGGCGCCGCGCTGCTTCTTCCCGTTAATTCGGCAACATCATCACTCGCTGCAAATAAGCAGTTTGATAATAGTAAATTAAATACCAAGAGCACATGATTAAACTGTTTAATTTTCACCCCCCCCAAAAAAACATCAAACAAATTCACCTCACTTAATGGATTGTTGACATACAGCAATAAAAAACATAACCATCAAAGAGCCCAAATAAAGATAATTTACGGTATAGGGCGACCATAAGGTTGTCAACACGAAGAACATTAATGTTCATTTAATGCTCGTTTTATCTGTTTTTTCGTTTATAATACGTCACGCGCTCTATTATCCGTAATGGAAAAAATAATGCCTTCCACCGAGATACCTCCGTTTACGTCTTACGCCAACAGTCCTTTAAGCGACCTTTTAAAGAAAACCCTTAAAGACATCGCTGACATTAAACGTAAATACCAGAAAGGTGAAAGGTCAAATGAGGCCCTTAAGGCAACAACTCAAGTTGAGTCTACAGAAATACTGCTTAAAACATTACACGAAAAGATTTTTCCTCTCTTTTCCGAGGGCAAAACCCCTAGCATTTTTTGGAACCTTCCTACCCTTATTTCAAGTGTTTTGAGCTTAAGAGCAACAAAAAAATCAATAAATGCTGAAGAAACCGCCCTTATAAAAAAAATGGGTGAAAAATTAACCCACTACGTTGAAGAGGCCCAAAAAAAAGAGCCCCCTCTTACAACCTCGATTATTGAAATGATTGAGGAAGACAAACAAACACTCTTTAAATTAGCTCACTCAAAAACACCTACTAAAGGACTAGATGACATCCTTGAAACATTCAAAACACAGCTTAGTGCCCTTGATCTAGAGTCTTTTCGAGGTGACACTCCTCGTCTAACCCAACATATTATGTATCATCTGAACCTTGAACTTCTAACCCCAAGGCACCCGATGACCTATGAGTTAATGGTTGTGATGAAGCGATTATTAAAAAATGCGCCTGATGATCTTTCTGAAATAGCGTCTTTTTTTGATCCTAAGGTCGCAACTGAACTATTAACGCTTCCCGTGCCCGCAAGTCTACTTAAAAAATTCACAAGAACGACTCGAGTACAACACCTTTGGAACAGTGAAATAACGACCCCCTCCTATTCCTACCGCCTAGAAAGAGAGTCGCTCTTATCAGACGAGGACCATCAAACAGTCTATACGGAAACACGCGATTTTTCTAAAGAATACCTTCAAAAACGCAACAGCTTATTAAACATGTGGGTCATGCCAACTCTACACCGCTATTTAGCCCTTTATGGTGAAAAGCACAGCAAAACCTACCCCGAAGCTTTTGACGTAATCAAAACGGGTATCAATGACATCAAGAGTGATGCAGCTCGTGCAGAGTTGGTTGCGCAACTTGCGGAACATGAATTTAAGGCCATTACGGACCTTTATGAGGAACGAACCAAAGCCTATCAATTATTTATAAGCGCCGCATTCCCCCCCATTGAATCAGAACTTCAGACACATATCCAAACACTACAAACCTTTATAGATGAACTTAAGACTAAAAGAAAAGCTTATTTTTCTACAACAGTGAGCGTATTATTAAATGACCCAGGCAAAGAGGCTATGCTTGCACTATTTCATAAGCATAAAGAACAGTTGCTTGATGTTGAATATGCGAAGCACCCCCTACCTGGTGAAATCCAATGCGCAACAGAGGGCAAACAGGCATTACCAGGGCCTCTCGTTTCTATTCGAAATAAATTAATAACCACCATTGACGAATCCATTGCTACCCTAAAGGCGCAATGTAACGACTTGTGTCAAAAACAACAAGCACTAGGCAATGAAGCGGGCCAAAAATGCTTGGATGAGCACTTTACAAATATTTTTAAAGCCATTGGTGAACAACAACTAATCGACAATTTAGAAATAGCCGCTAACGACTTGTTTTTACTCAAAGAACAACACAAAACGCTCACAACAGAGATGGATAATATCCAAACAGAGATACGAGCGTTTCCAACACCGTTGACAGCGGATATTAAGCTGAAAATAGAGACATTTAAGACCTTACAAAAAAGTTGTAGACTTCTTCATCTGCAAATCAAAGCAGCCGTTCACGCTCTTGATAAAAATACCGCAGCTCAGACAGAAAACAAAGCTTACGAGGAGCTTCTAAATAAAGAAACAGAAGCAATAGAGGAAGAGCGCACATCCAATGCGGCGCGCGCTATAGAAATCAGCAACGAAAGGCATGCACTTGAAGCCGCGCATACTGCCTTGAATGACAAGCTTAATGCGTTTATAACTGACATTAAACTGTTAGAAAATAATTTCAACGAACACAGCTCAGAGTTACTCCCGCTCGTCAAACGTCTAGAAAAAACAACCCATAACATTGACACTTTAACAGCGCAAGAAAATCATCTTAAAGCGCACAAGGAAAGACTGAGTTTACTGTTTACACACATCGACAAACTCAACCGTCTAAAGAACACCCTCCACCAACAAAAGCATACTGCAGAGTCCATAAGCCAACTAAAAATAGATCTTTTTTCATTAAGTAAAAAAGTGGTGGACACGCTATCTGCTCTTGAGGACGCTGAAAAAAACAATGACTTATTACCTACGAGCCTCGGTGCAGAAAGAGCAAGTCAAGGCTATTATTTAACAGGAATTAGAGCCATTCAACGGCTAGTGGACGCATTAAAAACCACCCTGGAGCGGTTATCGAAAGAAATAGCCAAACCACTGCAAATCGCTCAACAAAAACATTTAATTAGCGCGGCAGGAAATGACTTAGAGCATTATCTCGTCAAACGAAGTATGCGTTATAATGTTAAAGATTTCTTTAGTGAGCAAGATAGGCGAGCTCGTAAAGCATATATAGAAACGCTTCAAAGAGAACTTCGGCATTACGAGCAAACGGGCGAAAATGCAGGCGTTCTTCAAGCCATTCGGGATAACACTGCAAAATTTCCTGGCATTCACTTAAAATCACTTCTAAATAAAATCAAAGCCTCTCTTCTTGAGGCGAACGAGCCCTACCTTGCCAATGACCACCGAGACCCGGAAGTTCTAGGTATCTTAAATCATCTAACCGCCACAAAACCCACTTATGCTGATAGTCTTCAATTGCTCTATTCAAAAATCGAACTCATGCGTCAGTATGGTCTTGGTCTTACAAAAAAGAGCCCAAAATGTGGTGCAGAGGTAAGTGCTTTAGCAGAGCAACTAAAATTAGACTTGCATTTATTTATCATCAATAACCATAACACTCCAGGAGCCGTTCCTCCGCAAGAAAAATACGAGGCCTTCAAGGAACAATTTACAGCAAGGCTCCACAGCAAAAATGACATCATGCACGAACACCGAAACAAATGGCTGCAATTGCTTGGAAATATTTTGCTTATTTTATTTGTTATTCCACAACTGATTTATTCAAAAATCACTACGGGTCGATATGCTTTCTTTTTTGAAAAACAAAACATGAAGGTTTTTGATGCCGTAGAAAAGCAAGCTGAAACACTTACAGCCCCGGCTTGCTAAATAAAACACTAAAAAACCAATTAAATTGATTTTTTAATGCTCGCTTAATGTTTATGGTCTACAATAAGAGCGATTTTAACTCATAAATGATTGGAGAAACACATGACTTCTTCACCCAAAAGCACTTATAAAACATACGCCGACAGTGAGTTGAGTCATCTTTTAGCGACAACACTTGCAAATATTAAAGCATTAACTGCCAAATACCCTACAAACAAAAAATCTTGTCCTGAAGCATTGCATGCCATGAAGCAAGTTCAAACCACCGAAGAGCTAATCTCCATTTTGCATGGCTCAATTTTACCCATGTTGAGTAACGGTAACATTCCAACCATTATGAATTTTTTGCCTACCATTCCTAAATTTCTTACCCTAAATAGGCTAAAAAATGCAAATAATGCTCAGCAAAACATGTTGATACTGGCGATTTCACAACACTTGCCACAATGCATTGTCGAGGCAAAAGCATCCCCTGAACCAACATTACTCGATGCCATTTTACAAAATCTTTTAGGTAAAAAAGACCTTCTTTTTTCATCTTTTCCCAAAAAAAATCACGCACAATTGAATGAAATTATTAAGATTTTTATACACCAACTATCCACGCTTCGCTTAGACAATCTATCCGACCAAAAACCCATGACCATTTCCACTTATCTCGTGGAGCATCTAAAACTTGAATTATTAACACCCCGACACCCCATGACCTATGAACTTGTGGGTATCCTAGGAGCTTTAGTACAAAATGTTCCAGAAAATTTTGCAGATCTCGTTTCCTTTTTCAATCCTCTAGTACCCAGCACCTTGCTTAGAAACACCATCATTGCGGGAAACACCAAAAAGGAAACAGGAATTCACAAAGTAAAACATCTCACAGGTGATGGTAGAGAGACACGCTCCTACTCCTATGAAGTAACACGAGAAAATCTTACGCCACGATTTACAGAGGAAGGGGTGGCGACACTACCCAATGGTGATTTATACACTGAGACTCGCCATTTATCAGAAGAATATGTACAGGAGCGCAAACGTTTATTAAATCAGGTCGTCATGCCTATTACTCGACGATATTTAGCCAAATATGGCGCGCAACACCGTAACGACTACCCGCATGCAGCCCCTTTAATAGACGATGGCTTTAAACGTCTTGAAAGTGATAAAGCCCGCGCAGACGTGCTAAAAAAGCTCACGAACCATGAGCTAGAAAAGCTGCAAGTACCACATGCCGAATTTATACAGCAAACTCAAGCGTATATAGCGTCAGCTCAACACACCGTGGCTGATATTGAATACCACGCTAATGCACACGAAGACGCCGTGACATTGCTCTTACAAAAGAAAGCATTTTACTTATCTACCCCCGTCAATGACATATTAAAACTCGAAGGCAACGCTGAGATTCTAGAGCTTATAAATCAACACAAAGAAAGCGCGCTTGATATTAGCTACGCGAAAAACCCTCTTCCTGATGACCTACAATGTGCAACCGAAGGTGCTCTATCCGTTGGAGGCTCGGTCATTTTTATACGACAGACGTTATTGAATTTTATCGATGAGGCTATTCAAACACTGAAAGACAATCAAGATTTTTTTAATGGCAAACTTCAAGCCTTGAAAAGCGAATCAACACACACAGCATTAGAAACCCTATTGACCGATGTTCTAGCAAATAAAGACGCACTTTGTTTGGCAATTAACGAATTAGACCAAAAAATAACAGCGCAAGAAACCAAAGTAGATACACTGTATGACGACCTCCCTCCATTAAAAGAGGAGCTAGACCGTGATTTGTCAGTCATGCCTCAGAAAATAGCTCAACAACAAGACCTTCAGCAACAACACGAGGCACTTTTAACGAGAACAAAAACCACCCTATCAAAAGTGACTGCCAATCTAGGCGAGCAAAACAAAAATGCTGAGCAAATTGCATATTACCAACGGTTACTAAAGGCCTTGCCCGCTGTCATAACCTCACTCAACGAAGATTTAAAAAGTACCAGCAAAAAGCCAAAAGTGTCTTTTGAACCCATTGATACTATTGTTAACCCTAATGCGCCAAGTACGAAAGAACACCATGGATTTTTTGAGCTATTAACGCTTATTAATAAAGAACTGGTTCCAGAATGGCAAGCTTATTGTAAAAAGCAGGAAGACCTGTTTAAACGAAACCCAAATCCAAAATACTTTAGCGATATGGTTCGGCGTTTATTGTCCTCCCTGGAAACAAGCACGTCATTACCCACACTTATATCGGTACATGAAGACACTCAAAAGGCTCTCTGCGAACAAGACTTAACACTCAAACAGGAACTTCTCGAAATTGATGAAAAATTAGCGCCTATTTTTAAGGAAAAATCCCAATTAGAGACTGACATTGCATTATTTGAAAACAAAACCATTCTCTTTGATCTCAAAAGTGCAAAAAATACATCCCATCAACTGGTTGAAGTAATTACAGGTATCGATGCTCTAAAAATCGAACTCGACGAAACACTAAAAAATCATGATGATGAAGCAACATCGTCTTCGATTGAGGCGCTTAAAGTAGCCATTGATGCATTAACAACGAAGTTTGAAATAGCCTCTCTCGAGCCAGGGAGCCTAAAGGATGAAGGCATTGCATCCAGCACTCTAAAAATACGCTCATCGCTTCATCCTTTACTGAGTATTTTACGTGACCAAATAACAGAATTATGCCGTGAGAAAAACCTTAAACAAGAACACCTACGTCTGGAAAGAAAAAATACAGCACGTGCCATGTTTGTTAACAAAACACAAGATGCTTTAGACCAGTATGTGTCCAAACGGACAAAAGACTACTATTTTAAAGATTTTTTAACGTCAACCGATCAAAAAGCCCGTGAAATATTTATTGCAACGCTTAAACAAGAACTAGCACTCTACAACACAACCGGAAACAGTGATGAAGTACTTCTCACGATTCAAAATAATCTTGCCCGTTTTCCTGGTAAACATTTAAAACCGCTGCTTTATGAAATAAAAGCTGATCTTCTTGATGAGAAGGATAATGTGGCAGACATCCCCCTTACGGATGAAATAACACTAACACGCCATACCACGGCGATAACTATTCTTGAAACGTTTAAAAAAACAGAACCTAAATACACGCAGTCTATCAATAAGCTTTATCAAATGCTTGCCTCCATGAAAAGATATGGTGCAGGGCTTACTCGCGATAAATACTCGTGTGGGGAAAATGTCAAACTACTTGCTGCAAAATTAAGTGCCGATGTTGATACCTTCGTCATGAATCATCCTGATAAACTACCGTCTCAGGCCACCTATGACGTCTTCAGAGAAAAATTCACGGCAAGGCTGCACAGCAAAGACAACCAAATAGATACAAATTCAAATTTTTGGCTCCAACTGCTCGGTAACATTACCTTGATATTGGCGGTAATCCCACAGCTTATTTTCTCAAAAATCTTTACTGGTCACTGCTCGTTCTTTTTTGAAAGACCAAAGCCACGAAGACATTTCAACACAATAGAAAACGAGCTACCTTTAGAGCTTGCCTCTAAAACAACACCTGCGGCCTAAGCATACAAAACACCGCAGGGTAAAAAATACGCTGCGGTGTTTTATCTCTCTATAAACGTTGTATACAAAAAGCCAGAAAGTGGTGTTATTTATTTTTACGCCTAAAGCCTATGGCTTCTAAACGTTTTTCCATACTAGGATGCGTTGAAAAAGCGCTGTTTAATGATTTAATTGGATCAATACCCGAAGGATCAAACAAATAAGACGCCTGCCGCACTTCCTCATGCGCGGTTCTACCATACTCCTCAACGTACTCATCAGCATGCGCCTCATGGTCTTGATTAATCTTTAGCAATGCTCGAGCCATGGGTTCGTTATCACGCATTAATTCGACTGAGCCTGCATCGGCCATAAACTCACGCGTTCGACTTAAAAACAACGCCAAAACTACCGTTATCAATGGCAAAACGTACCTTAACACAACAATAATCGTTACTAACCGGTTGTCTTCCCGCCGCTCTCGATTAAAAACCACTGCATAAAATATTAGATCAATAACTATCAAGAGAATATTGCTCAATACGGCAACCATCAAGGTTAACTTGATATCATGATGCCTCACATGGCTCAACTCATGCGCCATCACGGCTTGCAGTTCAGCCCTATCCAATTTTTCCATTAAGCCGCGAGTAATTGCCACCATGGCCGACTTTTCACTGTACCCACTTGCAAATGCATTCATGTAATTCGCATTGATGATAAAAACTTTAGGCATAAACCTTAAACCCGCAGCGACCTTCATTTCTTCAACAACGTTATACAACTGTTTTTCTTGCAACGTTCGTGCAGTTTGTGGCGTAATTTCAAACGAATCGGTGCCAAGCAACATGATGCGATCGTACATTGAATAGGTCACAAGTAACGAGATAAGAACGAGCCCTCCCATCAAAAATGTGGCATAAGGCACAGCCCGTAGCGTCAGCAAAGCATCAAAACATTGACCAAGTGAGGCTCGTGGGTAATACGACTGCAGAATGAAAACATCAACAATTAAACCTACCACCACATAAACCGCAATAAACGTCGAAATGACCAAGCGTGTTTTACGTTCATTGCGCCTTAATTGTGTACGCCAATCACCAGTGGATGCATGATAATCAGATAAACTCATGTACATACCTCACAAGCAAGCTCAGCACGAATATCTAAAATTTAACGGTATAGTCCTCTCGCACTTTACTCTGCTCTTCAGGTAACCCCCAGTATTCAAAGGATTTGTCTAACGCAGAAGAAAATGTCCTGACGACCATTGCTTCAAAAAATGATTTTTTCTTCGCAGAATAACGCTCAATGCCGTCATTATAAGCCTGTTTCGCGTAAGATAATTTATTCTCTGTATTAACAATTTCCTCTTGAAGCTGTAATACATTCTGGCTTGCTTTGAGATCAGGATATTGCTCAAACACCACGTTTAAGTTAGATGCAATTTTTGAAATGCCATTTTCTGCTGCAATCCGCGTTTTTTCATCGCCAGAAGCCTTTGCATTTTGCGCTTCATTTCGCAACGCAACAACTTCTTTAAGCGTGGTTTTTTCATAATCCATGTATTTTTTTACAACTTCAATCAATGATTCAAACACTTTAAAACGTCTATCCAATTGAATATCAATTTGTCGTTTATTATTGTTAATGGCCTCAATCAAGCTAATCAAAGTATTGTAAACGCCAATAAACCAAAAAAAGACCAATGCGATGATCACCAACGTTATAATCAAAAAAGTACTCATTGCTCTATCCTTTTAAAAAAATTAACACGTCATTAAATTACCATACTTCATAAGTTATAGTCGAAGACACTACGAAAAGACAACTGCCGTTAAATTAAATACCCACATGAATTAACTTGCTGCTTTCTTTAAAATAGGCGCTAAAAATTGACCGGTATATGAATGAGGCATAGCCGCAACATCTTCAGGCGTCCCAAAAGCAATAATTTGCCCCCCCTTGCAGCCGCCCTCAGGCCCGAGATCAATCACCCAATCCGCTGTTTTTATCACATCCAAATTATGCTCAATGATCACAATGGTGTTGCCTTTTTCACGTAAACGCGTCAATACAGACAATAATTGTTTTGTATCGTGAAAATGAAGCCCGGTGGTGGGCTCATCAAGAATATACAGCGTATTGCCGGTATCACGTTTAGACAATTCTCGCGCTAATTTAATGCGCTGTGCTTCTCCGCCGGAGAGCGTCGTAGCACTTTGTCCCAAGCGAATATACGACAACCCCACATCCATTAATGTTTGGCATTTACGTGCCAAAGTTGGAATAGCTGCAAAAAAATGTGCAGCATCTTCAACAGTTAAATCTAAAACCTCATGAATGTTTTTGCCTTTATAAAGAATGTCTAGTGTTTCACGGTTATACCGTTTGCTTTTACACACATCACACGCAACGTAAATATCTGGTAGGAAATGCATTTCGACTTTAATTAAACCATCGCCTTGGCAGGCTTCACATCGCCCACCACGAACGTTAAAACTAAATCGACCGAGCTGATAACCACGTGCCCGTGCTTCAGGTGTGTTTGCAAACAACTCGCGTATAGGCGTGAAAATTCCCGTGTAAGTGGCCGGATTTGAGCGCGGCGTACGACCGATAGGACTTTGATCAATATCAATCACTTTATCACAATGCTGAAGGCCTTCTAGCTCTTTCACAAGGCCTGCCCCTCGAGCGCTTGCTCGATTAAGCTTTATCGCGGCTAATGGATATAACGTGTCATTAATAAGACTAGATTTCCCCGAGCCAGAAACACCCGTAATACACGTAATTAACCCCAAAGGAATCGTCGCATCGACCTTTTTTAAGTTATTACACGTCACACCAGTAAGTTGAATGACTCGGCTACTATCAAAAGGTTTACGGGAAAGAGGTATGGCTATCGATTGCTTTCCTGAGAGGTATTGACCTGTAAGAGAGGCCTCATTGTTAATGATGTCTTGGGGTTTACCAGACGCCACAATTTGTCCGCCATGAACGCCGGCGCCAGGGCCTATATCAAGCACATAATCCGCAGCACGGATGGCCTCTTCATCATGCTCTACAACGATAACGGTGTTACCTAAATCACGTAAATGCAACAATGTTTTTAACAGTCGGTCATTATCCCGTTGATGAAGCCCAATGGAAGGCTCATCTAAAATATACATGACACCCACAAGACCTGAGCCAATTTGGCTGGCCAGCCGAATACGTTGTGCCTCGCCCCCAGATAAGGTCTCAGCACTACGAGACAACGATAAATAATCCAAACCTACATTGACCAAAAAACCCAAACGCTCAACAATTTCTTTGTTGATTTTAGAAGCAACTTCACCCCGGGCACCCGGTAATTTAAGCTCTTTAAAAAAGAGATAACAGTCTTCTATAGAGAAATTTGCTATTTCGGGTACATTTTTACCGGCAATGAAAACATGCCGCGCCTCTACTCGTAAACGCGAACCATTGCACGTCTGACAGGGGCGGGAAGATAAATATTTAGCTAACTCCTGCTGCACCGTCGAGGAATCAGACTCCCGATACCGACGTTGCATGTTAGGAATCACCCCTTCAAATGGGTGTTTTTTTAATACCTCACCGCCATGGGGACGTTGATAATGAAAAGCAATGACCTCTTGACCACTTCCATAAAGCACAGCATCCCGCGCTGTTTTTGAAAGATCACAAAAAGGAACGTCTATAGAAAAATTAAAATGCTTCGCTAACGCTTCTAATAAGGGATAATAATAGGTCGTGCGTCTATCCCAACCGCGAATAGCACCTTCCGCTAAACTCAATGTTTCATCATGGATGACAAGCTCTTCATCAAAAAACTGATCAACACCTAAACCATCACAAGCAGCACAAGCACCCATGGGGTTATTAAAGGAGAATAGACGTGGTTCAAGCTCGCTTAAACTATACCCACATTCGGGACATGCAAACATGGATGAAAACACCATGTCTTCAAATTCATTATCGATAGAGACAACCATTGCCAAACCATCCGATAAATTCAATGCATTTTCAAAGGACTCGCTCAAGCGTTGTGCTAAATCTTCACGCACTTTAACGCGATCAACCACCACGTCTATCGTGTGTTTTTTTCGTAACTCAAGTTTTGGCGGTTCATCGAGCTCGTACAGCTCGCCGTTAATGCGCGCACGAACATAGCCTTGCGCCTGAAGTTGCTGCAATAATTGTACGTGCTCGCCTTTTCTGTCACGGACCACAGGAGCTAAAATCATTACTTTTGAATCAGTTGGCAGTGCTAAGACTTGATCAACCATTTGGCTAACGGTTTGGGCGTGCAAATGCACTCCGTGCTGAGGACAAAAAGGCTCACCTACCCGAGCAAATAAAAGCCTTACATAATCGTAAATTTCGGTGATCGTGCCTACGGTAGAGCGTGGGTTGTGTGACGTGGCTTTTTGCTCAATAGAAATAGCAGGTGACAAGCCGTCTATCGAATCCACATCAGGCTTTTCCATCATGGATAAAAATTGTCGAGCATAAGCAGACAATGACTCAACATAGCGTCGCTGTCCTTCGGCATATAAGGTATCAAACGCCAACGATGATTTCCCCGAACCCGAAAGACCTGTTATCACGGTCAGTTCGTTTCTTGGCACATCCACGTTAAGATTTTTTAAATTATGGGTTCTTGCCCCACGAATACTTATAAACTGCATGAAAGACACCATGTAAACGAGGAAAATTAAAGTCGTTTCATGAATAGACATGCAACGACTTACACCTTACTACAACACAAAGTATAACAGGAAAAAACCCAAACCACGCAGGGTCTAAATGCCCTCTCAACTGAAGGTAACAAAGGTACATAAAAAAAATAGCTCAAAGTAGTTCAAAAGTGCTAGTAATTCAAATATTTTCTGATAGAATTTGTGATTGGTCGTGTAAGCATGCATTGTGGATAACTTATTTTTCATCATCCGTGCTAAATATCTAACTTTCTCAAAATACATCCATATCTTATTGATTATAATAATTTTTTATTATAAATATATCCTCTTTTTTATGAGTAAATATCAACCAAAATCTGTGGATATCTCTGTGCACGGGCATGATTTAATACGTATAAATAAACTTCAACATTAAAAAAGGGACCGCCCCCCTCAACGTGTCATGCTTAAAGTGGTATACTTCCACCCCATCGCCACTTCATTTGAGGTTAATGTGCGTCAATCATTTCGCGGCCTTCTTATCACACTACTGTTTGTTTTTTTAAGCCAAGCCAACGCGGCCAATATAAAAGGCATTGAGCAGGAATTGAGTGACTCCGTTGTTACTACAAAAATTACGGCGAAATTTACTAAAAATAAAAATTTAAACCCGTTGAAAATTTCTGTTTCAACCACCAATGGCGTAGTAAAGTTGCGTGGGCATGTTAAAGATAAAGAAGCCTTCGTAGAAGCGCTCCGTTTAACAAAAGCCACCAAAGGCGTCGTCTCAATTGATACCCGTCAATTAGAAATCAAACGTGTTAACACCGCATTCACTGACGCCTACATTACGGCTAAAGTAGAAGCCGCTGTATTGGAAGCCAAAGTGTTGGACAATGAATCCATTCCCATCGTGGGTATTAATGCCTCCACCACAAACGGTATTGTAAAACTTTCAGGTCACGTCTGTAACAACGCCTCCATCACTGCCATCTTAAAACGTGTTAGTAGCATAAAGGGTGTGAAAAAAATCATTTCTCAGCTCCAAGTCCAGAAGGAAACCACGTGAAAGCCTTAACCCGCTTTACATTTTTTATGTGGTATTTTGGGCAGTTTAAAGTACCTCTTATCGGTTACGTAAAACCCAAGCTGATAGAACTAACCGATAAAGAAATTATCATTAAATTACGCTTGAACCGACGCAGTAAAAACCATCTAAACTCTATGTATTTTGGTGCGTTAGCCATTGGTGCTGATCTGGCCGGAGGGTTACATGGGTTTTACCATGCAAAACGTGCCAAGATTAAAATTGCCTTAGCATTTAAGTCCTTTCAGGCTGAATTTTTACGTCGACCTGAAACAGATGTTTATTTTATCTCTGACATGGGCGATACTGTTGCAGACATGATCCATGAAACTCAAACGTCTGGACTACGGGTAAACAAACCGTTGAACGTTACCGCCTATACAAATTACCCTCAACAACCAGAAGTGGTCGCGCGCTTTGTACTAGAGCTCTCTTTAAAAGGCATCCCCAAAAGTGGCAATTGACAAACATGTCATTGCGTTCTAACGTTAAGATATTATCCCACCTTGGTTTTGAGCAATGCTATTGTACGTTGATGCCCCATGATCAAGTTAACTATCAACACCCAACCCAACGATGAAACCTGCGGCGCCACGTGCTTACATGCTGTTTATCGCTACTATGGATTGAGTTTAAGCCTAGATGAAATAAGAGCGGGTGTGCAACGCTCGTTATCGGGTGGAACGCTAACTCCGTTACTTGGAACACACGCATTAGAGCATGGGTTTGAAACAACGCTCTACACCAATAATCTCCTCGCTTTTGACCCTAGCTGGTTTGAACCCTCTGGCGCCTGTGATGAGTCACTTATTGCGAATAAACTTCTCACCCAACTCCACCATAAACATGATGAAAATATGGTGCAACTGACCAACGCCTATGTTCAATATTTTCAACGTGGGGGTAAACTACATTTTCTAACCATTACAGCCCAACTTCTCAAGAATTATTTTCAACAAAATATACCTGTGATAGCCGCACTAAGTGCTACCTATTTATACAACTGCCCACGAGAGCGATTTACAGACGGGGTTTCTATCTTTGATGATATTCAAGGGACCCCTTGTGGGCATTTTGTAGTATTATGTGGATATGACGAAGAAAAAAAACATATTGTGGTAGCTGACCCACATCGGGAAAACCCCTTAGCAAATGATAATTATTATAAAGTAAACATTAGCCGCTTGATCAATGCCATCATGCTAGGTGTGCTAACCCATGATGGACATTTACTAATAATCAAACCACAAGGGATGTGAATGCAAACTGTTTTAGTCACGGACGATCCACAAAGCTGGATGTTTTTAAACCACTTGGCTCCGGTTGTTGAAGCTTCAGACTATCTCTCTGAAGAGTGCTATCATCAAAACAAAGCCTTGCGCGTTATTAACCTTTGCCAATCTTACAATTATCAAACGATTGGTTACTACGTCTCTTTATTAGCACATGCCAGAGACCATAAAGCCATTCCTTCGGTCCTTAGTATTCAAGATGTTTTAAGCACCAGTCTTTCCAAACAAATTTCGCAAGACATTGAAGAAGAAATTCAACACAGTTTGCAAGACATTAAAGGTGATGAGTTTGTTCTAAGCCTTTACTTTGGCCAAAACATGGCAAAACGGCACATGGATCTGGCACGTAAATTACATGGATTATTTCCTTTGCCACTCATACGCTTTACTTTAGAAAAAAAGAAACAATGGAGCATTAAAAAATTAAGCCTCCTATCGCCCGCTGAAGTGCCCCCTCAGCATGAAGCCTTCATGCATGAAGCGGCAGAAAGTTATTTTTCTAAAAAGCGTTTTCATCAATGGCGAAAAAAACAACGATTTCATGATTTAGCAATTCTCACTGATATGATGGAGCCTAATGCCCCCTCAAACAAAAAAGCCTTAGAATTGTTTGTAAGTGCGGGGGAAGCATTAGGGCTAAACGTCGATTTTATTGATAAAAATGACAGTCGGGCCATTGCTGAATATGACGCCCTTTTCATTCGTGCAACAACCTCTGTGGATCATTACACGTACCGCTTTGCTCGTCGTGCGTTGCAAGAAAATTTAGTGGTGATTGATGACCCACAATCCATTGTGAAATGCACCAACAAAGTTTATTTAGCCGAGTTAATGCGAAGCCATCAAATCCTTACGCCTGAAACAGTCTTTATCAGCAAATTCGATAAAAAATTACCTCTCATTCAATTTCCTTGCGTCATAAAAAAACCTGACAGTGCTTTTTCACAAGGCGTGGTTAAATTAGATGATCAAAAAGAACTCCAAAAATCTTTGCTACAATTTTTTAAAACCTCTGATTTAATTTTAATTCAACCGTTTATTCCAACCGAATTTGATTGGCGAATTGGTGTGTTAGATCACAAACCTATATTTGCTTGTCGTTACTACATGGCTAAAGATCATTGGCAAATCTATAACTGGACATCGACCCAAGAAACGGAAGGTAAACATGAAACCGTTCCTTTGAGTGAAGTTCCAGATGGCGTTATTAAAACAGCATTAAAAGCAACTCGTCTCATTGGAGATAGTTTATACGGTGTTGATATCAAGCCGCAGGGAGACAAGTACTATGTCATAGAGGTCAATGACAACCCTAACATCGATTTTGGTATAGAAGATAAAGTCATGGGTGAAGCACTTTACCAACAAATCATGAGCGTTTTTTTACAACGTATCCGCAGGAAACATGGCTATGTCTAATTATCCGATTTTTTCAGTGCTCGGTATTGAAATTGAATACATGTTGGTAAATAAAGATACACTAGAAGTGCAACCAAAAAGCGATTTGATTTTAAAAGCCTTAGCGGGACAACAAGTCAATGAGTTTGTTCTTGGCGACATTGCTGCCAGCAATGAGTTAGTGATGCACGTGCTTGAATTGAAAAACAATGGCCCCAAGCCACCACATCACCCCGTTGCAAACCAATTTCAAAAAGCCATCCTTGATTTACAACCCGTGCTTCTTCAGCATGATTTACAATTATTACCAACAGGCGCTCATCCCTGGATGAACCCCCTACGAGAAACAAAACGCTGGCCACACGGTAACGAAACCATTTATCAACAATACAACACTATTTTTGACTGCCAAGGCCATGGTTGGGCTAATTTACAAAGCATGCATGTCAATTTACCGTTCCAAAATGATAGTGAGTTTTCACTTTTACACAACAGTGTCAGGATGCTTCTTCCCTTGCTACCAGCCCTCGCGGCAAGCACCCCCATTTTGGATGGTGTAAAAACGGGACTATTGGATTCCAGACTTTCTTTTTATAGCAATAATCAAAAACGCATTCCGTCTATTAGTGGTGAGATTATTCCTGAATTTATTACTTCAGAAGCCCAATACCAACAAGACATATTACAACCAATGTATCGAGATATTGCCCCTTTTGATCCTACGGGTATATTACAACATGAGTGGTTAAATTCACGTGCAGCTATTCCTAAATTTGCCCACAAGGCCCTAGAAATTCGAATTCTTGATACTCAAGAATGTGTCAATGCGGACATGGCTATCGCGTATGCTATCCATGCAATTCTTAAAAGCTTATGTGCTAATCATGTGGAATTTTCAAATAACACACCCTGTCCGACAGAAAAGCTCAAGCACATTTACGAGCGCACCCTTAAAGACGGTTTAGACGTTCAAATAGACGACCGCGATGTCTTAAGGCAATGGCAACTGCCTGAAAAGCGTGTAATGACCGTGCGTGATGCCTGGTCCTTACTCATTGAACGTGTAAGCAAGGAACTAAGCCCTACAACCCAACAAGCGCTTATGCATATTTTGGAGCATGGCAATTTAAGTCAACGCATCTTAAAGGCCTGCAACTCGGATTTCAGTAAGCAACAATTAACCCACGTGTATCGACAACTCGGAGATTGTTTGTTGCAAAACCAACAATTTAAACCTTTATGAAACCTACTCTCCTATTTTTAAGCTGTGAGCATGCCGTAAATACGGTTCCCCCCTCTCACCTGTCATTATTTAAAAATGAACCTGCTTTACTGGAAACGCATCGTGCCATTGATTTTGGTGCGTTGGACATTACCTTGAGTTTAAGCCAAGCGTGTCAGTGTGATTATGTCACCGCCTCAATTTCTCGACTGTTGATAGATTGCAACCGCAGCTTAACCAGCGCTGACTGCTTTTCAGAATTTACTAGCGATTTGCCCGCACCTGAAAAACAACACCTCATTAATAACTACTACTTACCCTACCGCACTCGTTGTGAAACCATGATTAGAGACGCTATTGAAAGTGGCCACCAAGTATTCCATTTATCAGTTCATAGCTTCACCCCTATTTTTAACGGGGTTACTCGTAATGCTTGCATTGGACTATTGTATGATCCTAAGCGTCATGGTGAAAAAGAGGTGGCTCGCCAATGGCAAAAGCTACTTTCAGAAGAAAGCAGAACCCATCGTGTGCGGATGAACTATCCTTACCGCGGTGCAAGTGATGGTTTTACGAGCGCGTTACGAAAAAAGTACTCTGAAAAAGATTACATAGGCATGGAAGTAGAAGTTAATCAGTCTTTAGTGAAAGATAAAACCTCACTAAAGACGATGATTACCCTTTTGTCAAAAAGCCTAAAAGAACTTCTGTTATTACTATAACGGCTGACAACCAGGACAAACACCATAAATATTTAAAGCATGAGCTGTCATTTTAAAACCGGCACGTTCTGCAATCATTTTTTGGCGGGACTCAATCAAGTCATCAATAAACTCTTCCACGCGGCCGCATTTTATACAAACCAAATGATCATGATGCTCACCCTGACTGAGCTCAAAAACGGAGTATCCCCCTTCGAAATTATGCCGATGAATTAACCCCGCCGCTTCAAATTGAGTAAGCACACGGTAAACAGTAGCTAAACCCACATCTTCGCCCATTTCCAGGAGCGCTTTATAAACGTCTTCAGCACTTAAATGATGCTCGGTAGATTGCTCAAGAATTTGGAGTACCTTGAGGCGCGGCATGGTTATTTTTAACCCAGCATCTTTTAATTGCTGACTTTCTTCCACAAAGCCTCCTTTTAGGCATGTAATTTTGTCCAGTGTAACATAATAGCCATGATGGGAAAGATGTTACAACCACCCCCGCAAGCTTAGAGCCTGCGAGGACTTATAAAGACAAAGAGACTTGTCTTTGACTCGATTGGCCTTAGACTTATCTGCGGCATACAGAGGTCTCGTGGATACCGCCGACAAGCCGCGGTTTATGCTCAAATAAAAGGAGATGAGTGCTCCTTATTGCACAACCGTAAGCCCGGATATTTTCGAAATTCTATTGACTAATAAAGCGCCGACAGTAATCATGCGAGACTACCTATTTCCTACGAAACATCATGCCGTTTGAAAATATTAAAATTTCTGTAATAGCGCCCATGTATAATGAAGAAATGCTAATAGGCGCATACATTGAAAAAATAACTCAGGTGTTCGAACGCCAATTTAAAAATTATGAATTGATTTTAATTGATGACGGCTCCACTGATCAAACCGTTGCTCACTGTCTTCCTTATATAGAAAAACACCCTTTTATTAAATTAATCTCCTTTTCAAGAAACTATGGGCATGAAATTGCATCAACAGCAGGATTTGATCATGCCACAGGTGATTATGTGATTTTAATGGATACCGATTTGCAGCACCCCCCTGAACTTATTCCAGACTTGGTAGAGAAAGCCTTTGAGGGCTATGATGTAGTGTCCGCCTCTCGAACCAACCGTGAGCACGACCCCTGGCTAAAAAGGGTAACTGCTTATGTTTTTTATGGTGTCGCTCGTAAAATGACAGGGTTTGATTTATCTGCCGACACCGGGAATTTTCGTCTTCTTAGCAAAAAAGTGGTCGAATCCCTCAAGAAAATGCGCGAAAATGATCGCCACCTGATCATGATGTTTGCCTATGTAGGGTTTAAATCAGCGCAAGTTCCTTACCATTGTTTACCAAGGGTTGCAGGTAAAAGTAAATATAACATCCTACAACTAATAAATTTATCACTAGACTCTATCATTGGATTTTCATCCCGCCCTCTTAGAGCCATGTCATGCTTGTCTATTTTTATTAGTGGGATAATGATGTGTTATGCAGGATTTATATTAATTGAAAAACTTTTTACACATCAACAATTAGCTGACGGCATTGCCTCGGTCATTTTCCTAACCTCAGGACTCTTTTCGGTTCTATTTTTATTTTTGGCCATTATATCCGAATACATTAGTCGTATTCTTGTCGAAAGTAAAAACCGCCCTTTATACAACATCAAACAAGAAATAACCTATGAAAGCCTTCACCACGCTGATTAAACCATTTTACAACTATCTTCTCGTAGGCGTTCTGAACACCCTACTTTGTTTTTTCATCATGTATGTAGGTGCAACCGCCGGCTTAGGTTATTTAGCCTATACGGCCATGGGTTACAGCATTAGCATTTTGTTTAGTTTTTTCATGAATCTACGTTACACATTTGATGCCAAAGGGCATACCCTAAAGCGACTAGGCATGTTTTTATTGATTAATTTTACAAATTTAATGCTTGTAGAAATGATAGAACATGTATTGATAGAATCAATTGGCTTGCACCATCTATTAGCTATTTTTTCTGCCATGATATGGTACATTCTTAGCGGATTTTTACTCAATAACTATATCGTTTACCGACGCCCCATTGAGACGATTGCCTAATGAAAAACCTACTCCTCTGTGCCGATGATTTTGCACAAAACATTTTCATTTCAGAAGGGATTTTGAATTTAGCAAAGAAGGGTAAATTAAACACCATAAGCTGCATGGTAACCTCCCCCCTTTGGCCTGAGCTACAGCAAGAGTTAACGTGCCTTCGAACCAACACATACATTGGGCTTCATTTTAATTTAACACATGGGCGCCCTTTAAGTACCCCTTGGCAAAATCACTACGGACCACAATTTAGTGGCTTAAGTGATATCTTAAAAAAAAGCTATCTAAGAACACTGCATCTAGCAACACTTGAATCTGAAATCAAAGCCCAGCTAGAGGTCTTCACTAATGCTATCGGGATGGCACCTGACTTTATTGATGGGCACCAACACGTTCATCAACTCCCCATGATAAGAGAAAGCTTGCTGCGTATACATCAGCAGGGCCAACTGCCCTCTTTTTTACGCAGCACAAGTAATGGCTGGCGTGATTTTGCTTCCCTAAAAGGCGCGCCTAAACGCCAATGCATTCCTTTATTAGGAGGCATTAGGTTTAAACATTTACTAGAAACATTAAAAATTCCTACCAACACAAGTTTTGCCGGCATTTATAATTTTAACCATGGCCAAAATTATAGGAAATATTTTAAGGAGTTTTTAACTATCAGTCAGGATGGCGGACTCATCATGTGCCATCCCGGCATGACATCAACCGATAAAGATGACCCGCTCTATCAAAATCGCGTCTTTGAATTTGATTACTTTATGAGTGAACAATACACAATGGATTTAAATGAAAAGTCATTCCAACTTCGCTGTAAACCCTAGGATTTTTTCATGAAAACATGGCGCTCAAAAACAACTTCTTTGCATAGCCAAATCATGATGGCATTGATTTTTTTACTCATTTGCCGCCTGATAGCGATGTATTTTATTCCACTCAATGACACTACCGAAGCACGCTATGCGGAAATTGCAAGGAAAATGTTAGAAACCGGCAACTGGGTCACCCCCCTGCATGACTATATAACCCCCTTTTGGGCGAAGCCCCCTTTATCATTTTGGTTATCTGCGCTTTCAATGAAGCTATTGGGCGTAAATGAATTTGCAGCTCGCCTTCCAAGCTTTATTTTATCACTTGGCATTATTGGGCTCTTATGGAATGTTACCAAAAAACAGGGAGGCCCCCTCATTGCTGCAACGACCATCCTTGTGCTCACCTCAAGCCTCGCCTTTCTTTTAAACATGGGCGCCGTCATGACCGACCCATCCCTTCTTTTTTGTACCACGCTGACCCTCGTTGCTTTTTGGAAAAGCGTGGTTGAAAAAGAGTCGATGTGGCGTTATGTGTTTTTTATCGGGCTAGGCCTGGGCTTGCTTGCCAAGGGGCCTTTGGTGCTCATCCTTACCGGCATGCCCATTTTTTTATGGGTGCTACTTCATCAGCAATGGCGCACACTCTGGACACAGCTACCATGGATAAGTGGAAGTTTGCTTCTACTTTTAATTGCTCTACCTTGGTACCTATTAGCTGAATCCCGTACTCCAGGATTTTTAAATTATTTTATCATGGGTGAACATTTTGGTCGGTTTTTACAAGGGGGATGGCAAGGTGATAAGTACGGTGGCGCCCACATTGCCCCCTTAGGCATGATTTGGGTCTACACATTCATAGGTATTATCCCATGGACCTTAGGCGTTTTTATTTGGTTAGGCCACCACGCAAAAAAAATCCCCGTCCTTTTAAAACAGGATAAAAACGGATGGCTAAGTTATTGGTTTCTCTGCTTCTTAATGCCTTTGCTCTTCTTTACTATGGCTAAAAATATCATTTGGCCATATGTGCTCCCAAGTCTACCCGCATTTTCAGTGCTTTTTGCGACACTTTATCATCGGACTGCCGTATCCTTATTGTTTAAAAAAACCTATGTTTTTGCAGCGGCATCATCAGGGATTATTTTATTAATAATCACGGCCTTATTTGTTTTTGAGCCACAGTTACTATCTAAATCACAAAAAGAGGTTATGACCCTTTGGAAAAGTCAACATCCCCCCAAAGGAAGCTCTCTTATTTACTGGACCAGCAATTTAAAAGCAAAGTTTTCAGCTCAATTCTATAGCGCAGGGAAATTACAAACCACCGTTGATCCCCTGGTGCTTGACGCGCTCTTATCCCACGAGCATGAAAGCTATCTGGTTATTGATGCCAATGAACCTGCTTTGATTCCCAATAACATCCTTATGAATTTAACAGAAATTAAAACCTGCCATTTTCAGGGAAGCACTTATACACTTTATCGTTTTAAAAAGAACTTCTCTGGTGTATAAAGATAGCCATATTTATAGCTCGCTCACTGCCTTTCAAGAAATTGCGTGGTATGATGACGAGGTTTTTTACTACGGACAAACATATGCAATTTAGAAATCTTCTTATCAGCATCACCCTAATACTCTCCCTGTCTAACTGCGCATCGTATGACTTTTCACGACGGATTGTCCAACAAGGAAATTTACTTCCTGCTGCAAAATTAGAACGACTAAAAATAGGAATGAGCAAAGATGATGCGGCTATACTCATGGGTACAAGTTTAATGAGCCCTATGTTTAATAATGACCGATGGGATTATGCGTTTACGTGGCGCAAAGGTGGTGGCGCCATGAAGGTTCAAAACCTGAGTCTATATTTTAAAAATGGCGTACTTTCACGTATTGAACATAAGCCTTAATTGTATTTATATTATCCACATCTTAACGCATAGGCCCACGTAAATGCTATAGACATGGATGTGCTAATACCCTATATGCCTAACATTTTAGAGCAAATGCCAACCATAGAAGACAACATCGAAATGAAATGTCGCAATCGGATATAAAGCATACAGCCAGAGCGAGCTAAGCTCTGGCTATTTTAACGTGTTAGCCGAGCTCGTTGACGTCGTTTTTCTTTAGGATCAACCAACAATGATCTATAAATTTCAACCCTATCGCCCGATTTAACCTTCATATCTAAAGTGACCAACGTAGAAAAAATACCAACGGGCATGCCTTTCACTTCCGGATGCGTCGCCAGCACACCAGACGCCAGCAATACATCAGAAACCGTAGCACCTGCCGCTACTGTTAACCAACAATGCACAACTTCTTGAGACCCTGGAATATAAAGCAACTCAACATCAACCATATAAAGCCTCAGCCCTACCACAAAACGCATCCACCATCTTATCCGTTACTTGCTCAAAAACAGGACCTAACAACATGGAAACCATTCGCCCTGCAAACTCAAATTCTAAGTCAAATGAAATCAAACAACCTTTCTCTGTTTCATCAAAGCGCCAAAAGCCTTCCAAATGATTAAATGGGCCATCCACCAAACGTAACTCAATCATTTTGTTGGCTTGTAGCCGATTGCGAGTGGTGAAGGATTTCGTCATTCCGGCAGCATTTATGCTCAACGTGGCCTGCACCTCATCCTCATCACGATGGTGCACCACACTTTCAGCAAAATATGGTAAAAATTCCCCATATCGCTCAATATCATTCACTAATGTGTACATTTGTTCGCACGAATAAGGTACTTCTCGTGATTTTTTAACTACGGTCATTTTACGCTCCCATCACCATGGTGAATTAGTGCCACTTGTGTGTCTAGCCACACCGCTAAATCATTGATTTCCTCAAGGCATATAGAGTGCTCCATGGGATAATCATGGCGCGTTATATTGTGAAACCCTTTGCTTTGCAACGTATGGATTGTTAAATTCGCCCACGCTGGCAAGACGAGAGGATCGTATTTTCCAACGCCCAAAAATAGAGGTGTTTCTTTATTCAATAAGACATTGCATCGAGACGCACATGGAAAATAAGACGATAGTGCAATAATTCCTGCAATAGGTGACGACGTTTGCAACCCCGTAAAAAGCGCCATTGCCCCACCTTGAGAAAATCCCGCGAAAAATATCTGCTCAGACCTAAACCCCTCTCGCAACTGCCCCTCAAAAACTTCGCGAATAATAGCCTCAGAATGCGAGATCCCAAGATAATCCTCTCTATCGGTAAAATTAACACCAACAATATCATACCATGCGCGCATAGGCATTTGGTTATTCAACGTTACCGGACGCACTGGCGCATCAATAAACACATGACGAACAGGCGCCTTTATAGGCAACTCAGTGGCCAAGCCTGCCATGTCTTGTGCATCAGCCCCCAAGCCATGCATCCAGAGAACACAAGCAACAGCTTTTTGCTCTGGCTCTTTCATATAAACAGTCAACAGCATGTCTCCAAACAAAAAGGCAAATTATCGCCAAAGCGTGTCCTCATAGCAAGTTGAATGAGAGTTATCCAAGACAAACGTATCGAATGTTTAAGCATAAAATGCCTCACAATAGTCTTATAACTAAACCTTTTATAGACACGCTATACAATACAGATGAGCTCACCGTGTAAAATCACCAAAAAAAAATCTTTTTTTGATGTATCGATTGGACTTGGCAGTATAATTGGCTAAAGTCGATAAACAATAACACCTAACCTATCTGGAATAATGATGATTAAATCATTCATCTGTATTTTTGCCTTCAGCGTGCTAACCGCCTGTGGTCAAAAAGGCCCTCTTTATTTGCCTATACCAGCCCCACAAACACCCCACGTGAGATCGTTATAATGAGCATTACTTTCACAAAAATGCATGGCTTAGGCAATGATTTCATGGTGATTGACGCCATACACCAAAAGGTTAATTTATCGAAAACGGACATCATGACCTTAGCTAATCGACACAAAGGCGTGGGGTTTGATCAATGTTTGCTTATTGAGTCCAGCCAAAAGAAAAATATTGATTTTTTTTACCGTATTTTTAATGCTAATGGCCAAGAAGTAGGCCAATGTGGCAATGGCGCAAGATGCTTAGCACGCTTTATCAACCACTACGGGCTTTCCAAAAAACGCAGCCTCACTGTCGCTACCCACACAACCATCATGAAACTTCAGCTCAATAGTGATGACTCGGTAACAATTGACATGGGCAAACCAAAGCGTCACCCTCGCGACATCCCAATCGAAACATCTCAGGAAACTGAATACTATGCATTACCATTAAATAATCAAAGTAACTGCCTTGTTCATGCTATCAGTGTGGGCAATCCTCATGCGGTAATGGTTGTGCCTGACGTGAAAAATGCCCCCGTCGGCTCACTTGGTAAACAAATCAGTGAGCACCCGCTGTTCCCATTACAAACCAATGCAGGATTTATGGAAATACTTAGCCCGATCCATGTTCGCTTTCGTGTTTATGAACGTGGGTGTGGCGAGACAGAGGCCTGTGGTAGTGGTGCAGTGGCTGCTGTTGCCATTGGACGCTTGTACCATCAATTGGATAAACATGTAACGGTGAGCGTTCAAGGAGGAGACTTATCGGTCACCTGGGAGAAGCTCGATGAGTCTATATTTTTAACGGGACCTGCTACGTTCGTTTATGAGGGAAGACTTATCTAGCAGTAAACTATTCTTTTAACTTCCAGCGTTTATGTAGCCAAGACCATTGTTCGGGATGCGCTAAAATAATTCGTTCCAAGGCTTGGTTGTATTTGAGGGTGTTGTGGTAAAACGATGATTGCGTACTTTCAAGCTCCTGCCACGCTATAGGGGCATAAAACTCTAGAACATGCTTACCATTTTCAAGCCGATAGCCCGCGGCAGGAACTACAGGAAGCCCCGTGTTACGTGAAACACTTGCTAAACTTCGATACGTGCCTGCTTTTTTACCAAAGAACTCCACAGCGATACCGTCTCTATTGGCAAGAGAGGCGTGTTGATCCATCACAAACACCACCGCATTATTTTTTTCCAATGCCTCAAATACTTGCGGCAGTGCATTTTTCTTAGGAATAACCTGTAAGCCCGCCCGATAATAACGATGAAACAACAAGCGTTCGATGAACTTATTAACCAGTGTCCGACGAATAAAATGAAACTGTCCACGAAACTCTTTGAAATTAGCAATACCGCCAATTGGCGCAAATTCCCAATTACCAAAATGTCCCGTCAAAACCAAAACACCCTGTTTTTTGTCAGCAAGAGCTATCAGATGTTCATGGCCACGAACCTCCACCCGCTCACACAGTGTTTTATCACTCATGAAACGCAGATGAATCATTTCCTTTATAGAGGTAGCAAGATGAGAGTAAAACGCCTTAGCCAAACGTTTTTTTTGCTCTAAGGTCAAGGTATCACCATAAACCTGAGAAATATTGTTCAGCACAATATTTCGACGATATGGCAGGCAATGATAAATAAACCGCCCCATCAACGATGGCTTTAATGTATTGATTCTAGTTGTCACAAGATTTAATCACCAAGCACGCATTCATGCTCGCAAACCCACGATTAATCATCACAACACATTGCTTGTCTTCTGGCAATGCCCGACTTTCCTGTTTCGCATTCAGTCCCTTGCAATCCATCGCCAAATCACCAAGATTAGCAATCCCTGGAATACATCGGGCTTGCAACGCATGAACCGCCATCACTGTGTCTAAAATACCAGACGCACAAACAGTATGTCCCATAGCCCATTTAAAGGCGGTTACGGGGACACCATTTGAGCCAAAAACAGCCTCAATGGCGGCTGCCTCGCTCATGTCTGACTTAGGGTTTCCATTGCCATGAGCAACAATACACCCAATGTCTGTAGCCGATAACCGCTGCTGCTCTAAAAGACGGGTTAATAGCGATGAAAGATGTGCCCCGTCTGCCTCAACAGAAAATAGACCATTTGCTTCTGTCGTGGCTAAACCACCCGCAATTTCACCATAACAGACAGCCTTACGTGCACGGGCGCTAGCTTCGCTTTCTAAAACTAAAGCTGCAGCACCTTCAGCTAAAACGGTGCCATCATGCTCACTATCAAAAGGTTTTAAATCTCGCCCACTGATAACACCGAGCTTATCGTAATAAAACAACCCTTGGGGCTCCGCGGCTACATCGTATGCAACAACAACCGCACGCTCGGCAAGCCCGCTTTTAATCGCATGATAAGCTTCAATAATGGCTTGCGTACCACTCACCGCATGGTTAGTGACGTTTTGATTGATGCCTTTAAACCCATAGGTAATACCGGTATAAGCCAAAACATTGTTTGGCAAAATCCGCAACAACCACATAGGGTGAACCTCGCCAAACAATTGATTCGCAAAAGCCGGCATGTCACCACCTGTCTTAGCAACCAAGGGCAAAAAGTCATATTGTTGGAAATATTTATTTCCAGGAGAGCCTACGTAAACGGCAGTATCTTCATTAAAAACATCGGGGTTTTCAAGCGTATCCCTGTACGGAATCAGTCGACTATGCTCAACGGCTTGCATAGCGGCATTGATGCCTAAAATGTCCTGACGGGAGATTACTTTCAAGAGTTTTCTATCAGGCAACATCTTAGCTGGCTGAAAATTTTTTAACTCTCCACTTAAGCGGTGAGACCATGACGAGAGCGATTCATCGCTCATTTCACGAATGCCTGTTTCACCTGAAAGAATAGAGGCCCACGTCTCTTCGGATGTATCACCACACGCGGTTAACGCGCTAAAACCGGTGATCATTACACGATTACTATCACTCATGCGTTACCTCTTCAAATTCAGGATGTTTAAATAACAAGCAACTGTTTGAGCCGCCAAATCCAAATGAATTTGAAATCACCACGCCCAATGATTTTTCCCGTGGCCCCTCTACAACAAAATCTAAATCACAGTCAGGATCAGGCGTGGTAAGGTTGGCCGTCATGGGGACTTTTGCATGCTCAATGGACAATACTGATAAGACCGCCTCCAAAGCACCTGCGGCGGCAATCAAATGGCCCGATTGACCTTTGGTGGAACTAACAGGCATCATGGTGGCTCGTTCTTTAAAGACAGCTTTTATTGCGTTCGTTTCACTAAGATCATTCATTTTAGTCGAGGTACCATGTGCATTGATGTAGTCCACATCAGAGGGCTTCACACCAGCATCTTTTAATGCACACTCAATCGCCTGTCTAGCTCCGTCACCATTAGGGTGAGAATCGGTAATACGGTAAGAGCTTAGCGTGTTTCCTTCGCCGGCCAACTCTGCATATATTTTGGCGCCACGAGCGTGAGCCTTGGACCACTCCTCAAGAATTAAAAAAGCCGCACCCTCGCCTAAAACGAAACCATTTCGCGTACCATCAAAGGGGCGACTTGCTGTTTTTGGTGTATCGTTATAAGTAGATAATGCGCCTAGCAGGCAGAAGCTCGATAGCCCCAAGGGGTTAATCATCGAATCAAACCCACCAGCCAACATAAAGTCAGCGTCCCCTCGACGAATCACTTGCATTGCCAAACCCAGCGCCTGCCCACCAGAAGCACATGCGGTATGCACTGAATTTGCATATCCTTCAATACCAAAATGCTGAATTAACAAGGACAAGCCTGAGTTGGAGACCGTTTTACCAAAATCAATTTGCTGATAAAAGTCATAGGCGTTGGTCTGTAATAAAGACCAATCTATTTTGCCATCAGGCGCGCATGCGCGTTGAAATCGGTGTAAATACTCATACTCTGCAGTCATCATGCCGCTTCCCGTCACAACGCCCCAACGCGCTGCAGATTCGGCTGTGGGAGCAATCCCCGCGTCATCAAAGGCTTGGGCCGCTGCCGCTAAGGCATAACCTGTAAAAGAAAGAACATGACGACTCTGTTTATTTAAAAAAGGCTTTGGCAAAGTAAATTGTTTTACTTCAGCGGCAATACGCGCAGGAAACGCCGTTGCATCAAATTGTTGTATGGTGTCAATTCCTGATTGACCCGCCAATAAATTGCTCCAGGTCGATTGCACATCATTTCCTAGTGGGCAAACAACACCTAACCCTGTAATTGCAACTCGTCGTTTTTTCATTTCAATTACCTTCTGCCGTCATGACCACATCCAACACACACACTCGCCGCCCATCGACTTCACTACGGTAAGACAATACTAACATTTCATCATCATGCTGCTTCACTGACAAATGAGAAATAACCACATCACCGGGGGATACAAATTCTTTCATTTTTATTTTACGAAGCTCACGCACTTGGTATGATTTAGAAAACCCTGCACGCGCTAAAAATTCGCGGGCCAAGTGAAGCTTACACTCCAGCAAAACGGTCATGGGCAAGACCGGTTTATTCGGAAAATGATCAGGGAAATAGGATGCTGCTCGCGTGATGCGCTTTTCTGCGGATAAATAAACGCCTGGTTCACCTGAAAGAATACGATCAAACGCCATGGGTGGCGCTGGACAAACAGCTTCTGACAGCAAGACATCCGAAGACGCGTGGCTGTCCATTGCATTGAAAGGCTCATCAACAGGCCTATTGATTTCAGCAAATTGACGACGCACAACCGCCACGTCGATAAAGTCTTCCGTTGGCAATAAAGGACCTAACGCGCCATCAATGGTAAACACCACGTCATTACCGACCGATGCCACGCTGTGATATTGCACAACTGACTCATCTAGATTATCGATGAAGGACTCGAGGAGAATGGTTTCGCCGACATAAACAGGACGGTGGAGTTTTGCGCAAGAAGCAATTCCTGCAACAGGTCTAAGAGTAAAATCGTTGCTAAACATCACGTTCCATGCGGCAAGTTGGCCCAAGGCTTCACCAACTAACGAAGGAATAAAACAAAGCCGTCCGTGCTCATCATGACCAAGGTATGGGTCATCACGCGTAACATGCTTTATCCCTCGCACAAATGTTGCGGGGGATAAATGCAAGATTCGATCAACGAATAAAAACCGCATTAGGCCACGGTTTCAAGCGTAGTTTGCTCACTCACGGCAGCAATAATTAATTTACAAAAAGTTTCTACCGTAAACAACATAGGAATTTCATTAACCTTCATGTTTGCTTTGAAACTATCTGCGGGAACTTCACAAAGATAGCTTTTTAAAGCGGCCATACCGGCTGCAGTTAATACGCCACCTTTTTCAAACTCGTCTTGGGTGAGGTCACCACGGGCATTTTTTTCAAGTTGACCACGTGGAATTTTAATGCCAAACTCTTTTTCCAACTGAAATACCAAGTCAAGAAAATCAATGGATTCAGCGCCTAGATCAGCAATTAAACGACTCTCTAGAGATACTTCTTCTTCACCAATCACTAATACATCAGCAATAATTTCACGGACTTTTGGATAAACGCTATCTATATTCATGTCACACCCTCGGGACTTACCAAGTTTACAAAGCCGCTGATTATATCATAATATTTTAACTCACAGCTACGTCAACACATGTAAAATTCAGATTTAAACGCTAAGCTTTCAGAACAATATTATCTTGTCTACTTTACCCCACCACATTGTAGCCCGCGTCCACAAACAAGACCTGGCCTTTGATCATTGATGCTTCAGGTAAACACAATAAATACACCGCATTAGCAACGTCTTCTGGCAATAGCGGGCGTCCGGCTAGAGCGTGCGCTTGGTACTCGTCCAATAATTGTTCACGATTGGGGAAGTGTTTTAACGCATCGGTATCAACCACCCCTGCTGAGACTGTATTAACATTGATCCCGGCCTCCGCTAATTCAAGACTTAATGAGCGGACTAGCGCTTCTAAAGCAGCTTTTGATGCACCAATAAAGGCATAATTAGGTATAGCGCGATGAGCGCCTAGACTTGATAAAGCAATAACGCGACTCCCTGAAGGCATCATCATCCGCCCCTCAGTAACCAAATGGTTTAGTGCTAATGCATTGGTCTCCATGCACCAACGCCAATGTTTAGTAGACATGGTCATTGCAGGCTTTAATACACCACTCGCTGCATTGCTGATGAGGAAATGAAGCGCTGTAAAATGTTCACGAAATGCTGCAAACATGTCTTTTACTGATTGATGATCAGCCACATTTGCTTGGATAGCAATAGCTCGCCGTCCTAATTGCTGTATGGTCTCGACCAAGGCTCGTGCCTCATCTGAACTGTTATAATAAACAACAGCGATGTCACTACCCGCCGCAGCTAATTTCAATGCGGTAGCTCGACCAATACCACGTGCGCCCCCAGTAATTAGGGCAACTTTATTTGCAAATATGTCACTCATTCATCATTCTCTAAACATGAAAAAAGCACAAACTACCGTGATTCAAGAATACTGTCAATGAGACAAATACTGTGAGTTTTGCTTTAAAAAACAACAAAGTGAACGAGAAGCTTATACCTTTATATAAAATTTACTTGTTTAAATCATGCTATCTTTAGTACTATCTGCGCACCATTCAACAACATGAATCACAAACCAATGCAACATTTTTGGTTAAGAAGCGTACTCCCCATTGCCGGCATGTTTTCATTTCGAATGCTAGGATTGTTCATGTTAATCCCTGTATTCACCGTCTATGCTGTCGATTTAAATGCGGCCACCCCAACCCTTATAGGCGTGGCACTCGGTAGCTATGGCTTAAGCCAAGGTATATTACAAATTCCATTTGGCCTTCTATCGGATCGTATCGGAAGAAAACCGATTATTACCTTAGGATTGCTATTGTTTCTTGCAGGAAGCCTCTGGGGCGCATTGACCGATTCGATTTATGGCATGATAATCGCAAGAACATTGCAAGGAACTGGCGCCATTGGAAGCGTTTTGATTGCCTTGCTTGCTGATCTTACGCCCGATACACAACGCACCAAAGCCATGGCCGTTATTGGATCATCTATTGGCTTATCGTTTAGTTTAGCCATGGTGCTGAGCCCTACTATAGCCCATGCTTATGGACTTTCAGGGATTTTTTATTTCACAGCGGTGCTTGCCACGTTAGGGCTTTTGCTCCTGCATACGGTTGTACCCACCCCTATAAAAGAGCCTTTTCATTCCAATACAGAAGCTCGCCCTCGCTTATTTAAAAGTGTTGCGGCTAATCATCATTTACAACGATTAAATGCCGGTATTTTCTGCCAACACTTTATCCTAACCTCGACTTTTTTTGTTATTCCCGTGCTTCTTCAAGAACAAATAAAGCGGGGGCATTTAATACAACAATGGCGTTTTTATTTACCATTAATGGTTTTTTCTTTCATAGCGATGGTGCCTTTTATTGTTATTGCAGAAAAAACGTCTCGCATTAAAACGGTGTTTCTCTCCTCCGTCTTCGTTACCAGTCTTAGTCAGCTCTTTTTGGCGTTTACCTATCAATATTGGTTAGGTATCTGCGCACTGATGTTTAGTTATTTTGTCGTGTTTAACATTCTGGAAGCAAGCCTACCCTCCCTCATTTCAAAGCAAGCTGACCCAAAAGCTAAAGGCACGGCCATGGGGATTTACTCAAGCTTTCAATTTTTAGGCATTTTTGCAGGTGGCGCAACGGCGGGCTTTTTATATCAATATGCTCACAGTAAAGGCATTTTTATTCTTAATGCCAGCATGTCACTTTTATGGCTTATCATCGCTATGAAAATGACCCCTAATGCCTACCAAACGACTATTAGCGTGCCTTATGATGCTAGCATTCAAACCAGAGAACAATTATCTCCTATACTTGAAAATCTACCGGGAGTGATGAGCGTAGCCTTTTCTGAAAGTGCGGGCGTGATTTACTTGCGTATTGATAAAGCTCGCTATAAAACTGGCAGCGCTGAACAACGATTGCTTCACATTTAAAATCACATCATCAATGTTTGGCATTTTACAGACCTACGCAATGCAACAAATATTGGGTATAATATTTGGCTAACTATCGCATAATGGAGAAATATATGGCCCGTGGGATTAACAAAGTAATACTCGTAGGTAATGTTGGCGTCGATCCTGACGTTCGCTACATGCCAAATGGCAATGCAGTAACCACTTTATCCGTTGCCACCAGTGAAACATGGAAAGATAAACAATCTGGTGATAAACAAGAGCGCACAGAATGGCACCGCGTGGTGTGCTTCAACCGCCTAGGTGAAATTGCTGGTGAATATGTTCGTAAAGGCTCTAAGCTCTATGTTGAAGGAAGCCTGCGTACGCGCAAATGGCAAGACCCTCAAGGGCAAGATCGCTACACTACAGAAATCGTTGCATCTGATATTCAAATGCTTGACAGCAAAGGCAGCGCGTCACCTGCGTATAATGAAATGCCTCACGCTTCAGCGGCCTCACAACCATCACAAGGCTCTACGACTCAACGACCCGAAATGGCTGCGCAAACCAATGCACAAAATGCCTTTGATGAATTGGATGATGATATCCCGTTCTAGAGGTCACCTCAGCCTGCTTTGTAAAAAATCGAGTGGCTGGAACCTTTATGGTCCCAGTCCTCTCGCCTTGTTGTACGCGATATCCCATACGTTACTTTTAGCTATCCATTTAAGACATTGACCTTTCATACAAACGAAGTAGCCTCATTGCTTCAAACCACGGATTCTGCGTCCTCACACCTAAATTGTTCAGATACCTTGCCTTGGCCAACGTCGTCAACGTCGTCAACGTCGTTTAGACTAGTGTAATAAACACCCCCAATTTTACATCAAATGATCTTCCTCTTCCTCGAATAACCGTTTACCACACTCACCCCTTTCGATTTGAAGCATGGTGGACGGCTACTAACAAATAATTTTTGATCTCTTAATATTTCCTTAAGGCTTATATTAAATAATTCTTACCCCAAGTTAATCAATTGAGCTTTAATATGACACAGAAAATATCCGAACCATGTCCATATATCGATACAAAACCCACAATTCCAATTGCAACACGCCCAAGTCCATCGCCAAGACGTAAGAGCTTTTTCCCCTCTTGTACTGCTGAAGCAAATAGTAAACGGAACGCAGACAACCCTCCACCACCGCCCTCTTCTGGTGCTGCTGGATTGGCATGCTAATAAATCAAAACGATGTCTTTGCAGATATTCATAAGCTCTGCATGTAACATTGCTAAAAAAGCACAAAAAAACACAAAAAAGCAAGGATGCTGATTATGTGAATATTTATTTAGCAACTATAAAAGCCCCCTCTTCAAATTCCTTTCGTTACTAAAATCGCTAGTTTTTTCATACTGATTATTTAAAATTGGTATAATCCAGTAAGTCTTTATTAAAAGAGTACTTACACATCAGGTTAATCGAGCGCTTACAAATTATAAAAAACATATCAACGTTCGGGTGATTTTTTTCAAAATACACTCCCATAAAAAATTTTTTTATTGATAGAGAATAATATGGCTAGCTGGATAATGCGAACATGTAAGGCAAATGGCATTGACGTCCATTACATTCGAACTGGCGGCAACAAGCCTCCCATTGTTCTACTGCATGGGTTAATGCTAAATGGAGCGTGCTGGACGCCTTTAGCGCGCTCACTGGAAAGAGATTATGACGTTGTTATGCCAGATGCTCGGGGCCATGGATATTCCAGCGCGCTTGAGCATGGCTACAGTTATAATCATCTCGCTACTGATGTGTTATGCCTTATCGAAACGCTTGGACTCGAATCGCCAATAATTATTGGGCATTCTATGGGAGGCATGACCGCTGCAGTGGTTGCCAGTCAGCTCCGAAAACAACTGAGAGCGCTTATTTTAGCAGATCCAACGTTTTTAACCCCTGAACGTCAATATGACGTTTACAAAAGTGATATCATTGATATTCATCGTCAAATTCTCAATCAACCAAAAGAGAGATATTTAGCTGAACGTCGAGCTCGAGATAACCGACCACAAGAGATGATTGAATTATTTGCACAAGCAAGATTTCAAACGAGCATTCATGCCTTCGACATTTTGAGACCACCAAATCCTGACTATACCCAGCTCATGAATACCCTCGACATTCCAAGCCTTCTCATCATTGGAGACGTTGGTTCGGTGGTGACAGCTGAAACAGCGGCAAGTCTCTCTGAAATCAATCAACACTTAGAAACAGTACAGATAACAAACGCGGGACATGCGGTTCCATTTGATCAACCTGAGCGATTTTCTGCTGTCGTTCAAACTTTTCTAAATCGATTGCAACCTGTTAATTATTAAATTTATATCATGAGGTTATAATGACAATTGAAGATCGTTGTGCATGGGTAAACGATAACCCTCTTTATATTCGCTACCATGATCACGAATGGGGAGTTCCTGTTTATGATGAGCGATTATTATTTGAGTTTTTAATTTTAGAAGGAATGCAAGCAGGATTAAACTGGCTTACCATTTTAAAAAAAAGGGACAATTTTCGCGCTTGTTTTGATAATTTTGATGCGGAAGTAATCGCACGCTATGATCAAAATAAAATAGCGAGCTTGATGAACGCTGAAGGAATCATTCGCCACCGTTTAAAAATTGAAGCCGTTATAGTCAACGCGCATGCTTTCTTGAAGATAAGAGCAAATCCAGGGGATTTTTCAAATTATATTTGGAGCTTTGTTAATGGATGCCCTATACACAACCACCGGGCAAAATCCGCAGAGGTTCCAACAACAACTGCCATTTCAGACGCAATGGCAAAAGACTTGAAAAAGCGAGGTTTTAAATTTATAGGAAGCACAATTTGTTATGCCTTTATGCAAGCTACGGGAATGGTTAACGATCACACCATGAATTGTATTTGCTATAAACAATAATCATATGTGTTAAAAAGTATCAATCCAGGTCACCGTTATGAATACATTTGATATATATATTAAAAAATGGAATTTAGTAATAGATGGAGACGCCATAACGACACTCACCAGCAAACTGCTGCCCGTTCGATATAAAAACATGCCTGCCATGTTAAAAATTGTCAGGGCAACTGAAGAGCAAGCAAGCAGAAAATTAATGGTTTGGTGGGATGGCCAAGGAAGTGCTCAAATACACGCTCATGATAGTAATGCGTTACTTATGGAGCGTGCTACGGGAGAATACTCGCTCATAAAGATGGCAACACATCATCAAGATGATGAAGCAACACGCATTATCTGTAAAGTTATAAGTCATCTTCATGCCCAAACCAATAAAGCCAGTATACCTAGTACACTAACACCATTATCTGACTGGTTTAGTGCTCTGTACAAGGCCTCACAAAAGTATGAGGGCGTCTTTTATAACGCCATGAAAATAGCTGACGAATTATTAAATAACCCGCAAGAGGTCGTTGTTCTACATGGTGATATTCATCATGGCAATGTACTCGATTTTGGTGTGCGTGGGTGGCTCGCGATCGACCCCAAAAGCTTGGTCGGTGAACGAGGTTACGATTTTGCTAATATATTCTGTAACCCCAACTTAGATATAGCAACAAAACCTGGACGTTTAGAGCAACAAATTGATATCGTGACGAAAGCCAGCGGATTAAATAAACGTCGTTTACTTAAATGGGTTTTATCTTATGCAGCCTTGTCCGCTGCGTGGCATCTTGAAGATCACGGAAATCCTGAGTTAGCTATGATGATCATGAGCATTGCCTCAGCAATGATTGACAAGCATAGCAAATAACGGAGGATATCTGCCTGCCGTCGCTATATAAGGCCAGCTTACAATCCTAAGACCTATACTCAAAGATAAACACTGGTCAAAGCTACGAAGTATCATGCGCAAACACGGAATTAATGACAAGCCTAATTTACGAAAAACAGTGGAAGAAATTTTATACCGTATACACACAAAACTGCCTTGGCGTGACCTACCATCACTCTTTGGCGTATGGATTTCGATTTATTAACAATTTAACCGTTGCTCTTCTAAAAATAAATTAATGAACATTTTTAAAGCCCTAGCTCAGAACCCGGATTTTGAGTAAGAGTTTATTGTCAAAGCCCATCGACATAACACTGATGCTGCTAGTGCAGATGATGAGGCAATTGGGAAATCGGTAGCTGGAAATATGGCAAAAATATATGTGTCCGCTAATGCACATGGCTTACCGCTTGATTTTATCCCCACGAGAGGAGAAGTACACGATTGCAAAGTTGCACCAGAATTCATTGTGCAACCACCACCTGCAGATTGTACGATTGCTGATAAAGGATATGATAAAGAGGAATTACGCGAAATAATCAAGCAGAAATTATTAAATCCTATAATCCCAAGAAAATATAACTCAACAATAGGCAATGATGATATGGACTGGAGTTTATACAAATACCGACATCTAGTGGAAAAAAAATTTGCAAGGCTCAAATATTTTTGCACCATAGCGGCAAGGTACAATAAATTGAAAAAAAATTATGCGTCTATGGTGGCATTGGCCTGCGGGTTTATGTGGTTACCAATTTGAATTGTAAACAAGCCCTAAAATACAAAAATATTAAATATAAAAAAACCAGGATACCCTGGTTTTTTATTTGCAGCAAAGATTAATCTTCTGAAACGTCATGGTTGGCTTCTGGCCTATCAACCAGCTCAACAATAGCCATAGGAGCATTATCACCCGCTCTATAACCACACTTTAATACACGTACATAACCGCCTGGACGCTCAATATAACGTGGGCCTAAAGTAGTAAATAACTTTCCAACAGCACTTTTAGATCGCAATGTATCAAATACATAACGTCGTGAAGCTACTGAATCCGTTTTACCAACAGTTATCAATGGCTCAACA
The DNA here is from genome assembly GCA_964442495.1 of uncultured Legionella sp. Lineage (GTDB taxonomy): Bacteria > Pseudomonadota > Gammaproteobacteria > Legionellales > Legionellaceae > CAYTZN01. The sequence continues at coordinate 41,771 of CAYTZN010000014.1, forward strand.
TAGCGGCGCAATTCTTTTGCTTTTGCTAACGTTGTTTTAATAAGTTCATGTTCAATCAACGAGGTGCACATGTTAGAAAACATGGCTTTACGGTGACTGCTTGTTCGGCTAAAACTACGGCCAGAATTACGGTGTCGCATGACTAAGACTCCTAACAGCTTTATAATAAGCTATATAAAATTACTCACCTAAATTTTCAGGCGGCCAATTCTCAAGTTTCATTCCCAAAGACAATGAACGCGATGCTAATACATCTTTGATCTCTGTCAGGGACTTCTTACCCAGATTGGGGGTTTTTAATAATTCATTTTCTGATTTTTGAACCAAATCACCAATGTAATATATATTTTCAGCTTTTAAGCAATTTGCCGAGCGAACTGTAAGCTCTAGGTCATCGACAGGTCTTAATAATACAGGATCATAGTCATTTCGTTCTTTATTATCAGAGCGAGACTCTTCAAATTTCATATCAACAAATGCATGCAATTGACGTTGCAATATACTTGCAGAAATTCGAATAGCTTCTTCAGGATCAATTGTTCCATTTGTTTGTAAATCAATGGTTAATTTATCCAAATCAGTACGGTTTTCAACACGAGCGTTATCTACAAAGTAAGCAACTTTTTTTACTGGAGAAAACGTGTTGTCAATTTTCAACTTCCCAACTGATTTTTGTTGAACTTCATCATCGAGCAAACGAACGAAGGTATCTGTTGAATGAAAACCAATGCCTTTTTCAACTTTCAACGTCATGTTGATTTTGCCGTTTTCATTCAAATTAGCAATAATTAATTCAGGGTTTAAAATTTCAACGCCATGAGTAACTTGAATATCAGCTGCAGTAATTTGGCAAGGACCTTGCTTGGTCAATGTAAGAAGAGCTTCATCGCCTACTGACATTCGAATTGCAACGTCCTTCAGATTCAGAAGAATGTTAACCACATCTTCTTGCACACCTTCTATTGTACTGTATTCATGCAAGACACCATCAATAGACACTTCAGTGATAGCACTACCAGGCATGGAAGACATTAAAATACGTCTTAAGGCATTGCCGAGTGTATGGCCAAAACCTCTTTCCAATGGCTCTAAAACAACTCGTGAATGATTCTTAGATTCCGAGTGTACTTTCAGAACTTTTGGCGTTAGCATTTCATTAATATCAGTCATTCGGCTATGTCTCCGATCTTACTTAGAGTAAAGTTCTACCACCAAGTTAACGTTAAAATCAGCAGATAAATCACTCAAGGTTGGTAATGCAGTAAATGTCCCCTTGAATGTACCCATATCCACAGTCAACCAATCACAGGATGCACGCTGCTCAGACAGAGCAACTGCAGCTTGCACTCTACCTTGGCTTTTAGCTTTCTGGCGAACAGATATCACATCTCCGGATTTAACCAAGAAAGAAGCGATATTAACCAGTTTATCATTAACAAGGATCGCTTTATGTGCTACAAGTTGACGAGCTTCTGCGCGAGTACTTGCAAAGCCCATGCGATAAACAACATTATCTAAGCGTCGCTCTAAAAGACCCATCAGGTTTTCACCTGTAGAACCCTTTTGTTTTGCTGCCATTTTATAGTAGTTACGGAATTGTTTTTCCAAAACACCATACAAACGACGAATTTTTTGTTTTTCGCGGAGCTGAACACCATAGTCACTCAAACGAGGTCGCTTGTCACCATGCTGTCCAGGTTGTTTTTCTGATTTGCATTTAGACTTATGGTCACGCACACCACTTTTTAATAATAGATCAGTGCCTTCTCTGCGAGATAATTTACACTTTGGACCTAGATATCTAGCCATTCCTCACTCCTGAATCTTATACACGACGTTTTTTAGGCGGCTTACACCCATTATGCGGTATGCCAGTTACATCGGTTATTTCTACAATCTTGAAATCCTGCGATATCAACTCACGAATAGTTGATTCGCGACCTGGTCCAGGACCATGAATAAACACAGCAACAGACTTCATGCCATATTCTTTAGCCGTAGCTGATGCTCGTTCAGTTGCAATCTGTGCAGCATAAGGAGTACTTTTACGAGACCCCCTAAAGCCTGAACCACCAGACGTTGCCCAACATAATGCATTACCTTGACGGTCAGTAAAAGTAACAATCGTGTTATTAAAAGAAGCATGGACATGTACTATTCCATCAGAAACAACACGCTTAATTTTTTTTCGGACTTTTTGTTGCTTTGCCTTGCTTATAGCCATCTTAATTTCCTACATGAAAAATCAACCATTTGAGCCTTTGCGACGACCTTTTCGGGTTCTGGCATTTGTTTTGGTACGTTGTCCACGTAATGGAAGGCCTCTTCGATGCCTTAAACCACGGTAACAACCCAAATCCATTAGGCGCTTAATATTCATTGTGACAACACGACGCAGGTCGCCTTCCACTGTCATTTTTGCAATTTCGGTTCTCAATAATTCCAACTGTTCTTCAGTCAGTTGAGACACTTTAGTTGCAGGATCCACATCAATTTGATCACACAGCTTTATAGATGTAGGTCGACCAATTCCGTAGATCGATGTAAGCGCAATCACAACATGTTTGTGGTCCGCTATGTTAACACCTGCGATACGAGCCATTAATTTCTCCGAACGTTATTTTGCTCTGCCAGAAAGGGACAGAAGAATACTATTTTACCAAACTAAAATCAAGCGCCGCGTCTAGCCTTGGCGTTGCTTGTGCCGTGCATCTTTACAAATTACACGTATAGTGCCACTACGTTTGATAATTTTGCAGTTACGGCAAATTCGCTTTACTGATGCTCTAACTTTCATTACTAACTCCGATAATAATCATAATAGGCCAGGCAATTTTGTGCCTTTGAAATTGGCTTTTTTCATAAGTGAATCATATTGTTGCGTCATTAAATGGGCTTGTATTTGAGCAACAAAATCCATAATTACAACAACTATAATCAGCAATGAGGTTCCGCCAAAATAAAATGGAACATGCCACGTATACATCAAAATCTGTGGTAGAAGACAAACTAAAACCAAGTACAAAGCCCCTACTAAAGTTAAACGTGTCATCACCGTATCGATGTAACGTGAGGTTTGCTCACCAGGCCGAATACCAGGGATATATGCACCTGATTTTTTTAAGTTGTCAGCTGTATCTTTTGGATTAAAAACCAATGCCGTGTAAAAGAAAGCGAAGAACAAAATAGCTATGGCATAAACTATCAGGTAAAGAGGCTGCCCTGGTGATAGCGCCATACCAATATCCGCCAGCCAATCCATACCTTTGCCGTGCGCAAAAAATTGAGCCAAGGTTGCAGGTAGCAATATAATGCTTGATGCGAATATCGGGGGAATAACTCCCGCCATATTAATTTTCAAGGGTAAGTGGCTTGTTTGAGCCGCATACACTTTTCTTCCTTGGGTTCGCTGAGCATAGTTCACACGTATACGACGCTGTCCACGCTCCATGAAAACTACAAAGCCAGTTACAACAACAACAATAATACCCACAAGCAATAAAGTTAAGGCTTGCATTTGCCCTTCCTTTACTTGCTGAAACACGGATGCCAACGCACTAGGCATACTAGACACAATCCCTGAAAAGATAATTAGCGAAATACCATTACCAACGCCCTTTTCTGTGATCTGCTCACCTAACCACATCAAAAACATGGTTCCTGTTACAAGTGTAGCTACTGCTGTAAAATAGAAAACCAGACCAGGTTCAAGTGCTATTTGTTGTCCTACCAACCATCGTGCCATTCCCATAGACTGGAAAACAGCCAACAAAAGTGTCAAATAGCGAGTGTACTGGTTTATTTTCCTACGACCTGCTTCGCCTTCCTTTTTAAGCTGCTCCAGTGCCGGAACGATTACAGTAAACAACTGAATCATAATAGACGCTGAAATATATGGCATTATTCCTATTGCAAAAACTGTAACCCTTGACAACGCACCACCAGAAAACATATTAAACAAACCAAATATTGTATTCTGTTGCTCATTGAAAAAGTTAGCGAGCTTTTGAGGATCTAAACCTGGTACAGGAATATGAGCACCTAAACGATAAACTAATATTCCTATAACCACAAACATAAGTCTTGACTTAAGTTCAGCTAATCCACTCCGAGATTGTCCAGGCTGATTTGGTTTTTTAATGCTCACTCTTCTATGCTTCCACCTAAGTCTTCAATAACTTTACGCGCACCTTTAGTCAAGCGTAGTCCTTTAAGCTTAATTGCGGTGGTTAATTCACCTGAAAGTATTATTTTTACTTCGCGGATTGATTTATTAACCAAGCCAGCGGCTTTTAATGTATCAATATCGATAACATCGACAGTTAAAGAGGCTAACTCACTTAAGTTAACTTCATCAATGGTTTTAGCAACGCGTGATTTAAAACCCATTTTAGGCAAACGTCGTTGGATAGGCATTTGCCCTCCCTCGAAATTTATTTTATGGTAGCCACCAGCACGTGATTTTTGACCTTTATGTCCTTTACCACATGTTTTACCGAGACCTGAACCAATACCACGACCTAAGCGTTTCTTGCTGTGTCTAGAACCCGGATCAGGAGATAGCGTATTTAAATTCATTATGCACACTCCTCTACGTTAACTAAATAATAAATAGTATTAACCATACCACGAATAGCAGGCGTATCCTGATGAATTACCGTGCTGTTTATCCGTCTTAAACCTAATTGACCTGCTATTTCTTTATGCTTAGGAATCCGACCTATTAGGCTTTTTACTAATTTTATTTGAATTTTCTTATCCATGATTACCCTGCCATCACTTCTGCAACTGTTTTTCCGCGCTTTGCGGCCACAAAATCAGGTGTACCAATGTTTGTTAATGCGCCAATCGTTGCACGAACAATATTGCTAGGATTCGTTGAGCCAATACTTTTTGCTAAAATATTGTGAACACCTAAGACTTCAAGTACAGCTCTCATTGCGCCACCGGCAATAATACCAGTACCCTCACTAGCTGGCTTCATGAAGACTTTAGAAGCCCCATAGTTCCAGGTAATTTCATGGTGAATTGTATTGCCTGCTAAAGGAACATAAGACATGTTTTTACGCGCTTGATCCATCGCTTTTTGAATAGCTATAGGTACTTCACGGGCTTTACCGCGACCATAACCAATGTGGCCCTTACCATCACCAACCACGACAAGAACTGCAAATCCGAAAACACGACCGCCTTTTACTACTTTTGCAGTTCGGGTAACAGACACTAATTTTTCTTGATAACCGTCTGTTTTTGTTGATTCATCAAATGACATAACCGTTCCTTAAAAATTCAAGCCAGCTTCGCGGGCACCTTCAGCCAATGCTTTAACACGGCCATGGTATTTATAACCAGCTCTGTCAAATGCAACATCAGAAAGGCTAATTTGCTGTGCGCGTTTTGCAAGCAACTTACCAACTTGGTTTGCTTGTTCACATTTATTGCCTGTTAAAGCTGACCTAAGCTCTTTGTCAACTGTAGAGGCTGAAACAAGGACTTTATCGCCCATATCTCCACACACTATGATTTGTGAATAGATGTGAGACCCACTCCGAAAGACAACTAAACGCGCACGGTTAGATTGTCTAATAATAGCCTTTGTTTTAAGGCCACGACGATTTCGAGATTGATGCTTATTCATGTTCTACACCTTATTTCTTTTTGGCTTCTTTGCGTGCAATCACTTCACCAGCATACTTCACGCCCTTACCTTTGTAAGGCTCAGGTGGACGAAATGCACGGATTTCAGAGGCAACTTGACCGATAAGTTGTTTATCAATACCTTTTAATACGATTGTTGTATTATTTGGCATCTCAGCAACCACACCTTTTGGTAGGTCATACTCAATTGAATGAGAAAAACCGAGTGATAAAGATATAGAAGTTCCTTTGGCTTGAGCTCTATAACCCACGCCTACCAGTTCCAAGGTTTTATCAAAACCTGTTGTAACCCCATGCACCATGTTTTTTACTAGGGCACGAACTGTTCCTGCTTGTGCCCAAGCAGTAGGTTCGTTTGAGGCAGGCTTAAACGTTACTTGATTAGCATCGTCTTTCAACCTACCAACACACACTAATTTATTACAATGTTGTGTTAATGTACCCTTTGGCCCTTTTACTGTAACTGTATCGTTGTCTACTGACAATTCAACATTAGCAGGCAATGTAATGGGGGCTTTAGCTACTCTAGACATATCTATCCTCTTTCGTATTACGCCACTTCACAAATAATTTCGCCGCCAACACCATTAGATTTAGCTTTAATGTGCGTCATTACCCCACGTGATGTTGATAGAATGGCTACACCAAATCCGGCAACAGCAGATAAATCTTTTGCTGATTTATACACACGCAATCCTGGGCGACTGATTCTTTTTATCTTTTCAATTACGGGTCGACCATGAAAATATTTCAGGCTTAACGTAATAGATTTTAAATTATTATCAAGAGCCTCTACTGAATAGTCAGATATATATCCTTCTTCTTTCAATACTCTTGCTATTTCTTCTTTCAAATTCGATGAAATTAATGTCACGTGCTGATGTTTTGCTTGTTGACCATTACGAATTCTAGTCAACATATCAGCAACTGGATCGTGCATACTCACAGTCGTTCTCCAATGAATAAATTGTTTACCAGCTGGATTTTCTGCCACCAGTGACGTTACCTGTCATTAGCTGCTGGCGTAAACAAATCCGGCACAGTCCAAACTTACGATACACTGCGTGCGCGCGACCACATTGCTGACAACGCGTACTATGCCGAACAGGATTAGAATTAACAGGAAGCTTAGCCAACTTGGCTTGCGCTTCAAGTATTGCATCATAGTCAGTAGATGACTTGATTGTTTCCTTCAATTCGGCTCGTCGATTTCTATATTTCTCAACAAGAAGCCTTTTTTTATTTTCGCGTGCGAGCATCGATTTTTTAGCCACAGTATATACCCTTCTATTTTCTGTCTCTATCTTTTAATGGAAGGTTAAACGCTTCTAATAAAGCCTTCGCTTCCTCATTTGTTTTAGCAGTAGTCGTAATGCAAATGTCTAAACCTCTAATTCCATCAATTTTATCAAAATCAATTTCAGGAAATACGATTTGCTCATGAATACCCATACTATAGTTACCAGTTCCATCAAATGATTTAGGGTTAAGACCTCTAAAATCACGTACACGTGGTAGCGTTATGGAAATCAATCTATCTAAGAACTCATACATTTGATTATTTCGTAGAGTTACCTTACAACCAATCGGCCAACCTTCTCGGATTTTAAACCCTGCAAGTGACTTTTTAGCCAATGTTATCACGGGTTTTTGGCCAGAAATGCGTGTCATATCATCTACAGCAAAATTCATAACCTTTTTGTCGCCTACAGCTTCACCAACACCCATGTTCAGAGTGATTTTTTGGATCTTTGGAACCTGCATGACGCTTTTGTAGCCGAATTTTTTCATCATCATTTCGACGACATCTTTTCTATAAAACTCTTTAAGTCTAGCCATTTGCATCACCTAATTAGATAAGGTCAACCACTTCATTGTTTGACTTGAAATATCGAACCTTGATCGTATTACCTTCTTTTTCAAGAAATTTAAAACCAACTTTATCTGCTTTTTTAGTCACAGGGTTGTAAAGAGCAACGTTTGATACATCCAAAGGAGCTTCCTTAGATATAATTCCCCCTTGTTGTTCAATCTGCGGATTTGGTTTAACGTGCTTTTTCATCATATTTGCACCTTCCACCACAATTTTTCGATCGATAACGCGGGCAACTTTACCAACATGACCTTTGCTTTTTCCGGCAACAACGATAACGGTATCGCCTGTTCTAATGCGTTTCATAACTAATCCTTCTCACAATACTTCAGCGGCAAGAGAAATGATTTTCATAAACCGTTCTCTTAATTCGCGAGTCACTGGTCCGAATATACGAGTACCAATGGGCTCATTTTGGTTGTTTAAAAGTACAGCTGCATTTCCATCAAAACGGATCAATGAACCATCATCCCGACGTACGCCTTTACTGGTTCGCACAACCACCGCATTCATTACAGAACCTTTTTTTACTTTACTGCGTGGAATTGCATCTTTAATGCTTACTTTAATAACATCACCTACACGGGCATAACGTCTATGAGACCCGCCAAGCACTTTGATACACATCACTTTGCGTGCACCGCTGTTATCTGCAACATCGAGCACAGTCTGCATTTGTATCATTCTATTCTCCAGCTCTAAATTCGACCAGAAAAAGGCTGCTGATTATATCAGCCCTCTTGGTATTTTAAAAGTATATCAACCATGAAGATTAGGAAATAACTTCAACGAGCACCCAGCATTTCATTTTAGACAGTGGTCTGGATTCGCGAATTTTCACAGTATTACCAATTTTACATACCTGATTTTCATCATGTGCATGCAACTTGGTTCTGCGTTTCATAATTTTCCCATACTTCGGATGCTTAACAGTGCGTTCAATTACAACAACAATTGTTTTTTGCATCTTATCGCTTACTACTTTGCCCACGACTGTTCGGGCATTCGTTTCAGTATTAGACATGACTTGCACCTACCTTTTCAGTCATAATTGTTTTAACTCTGGCGATAGCTCGTCTCACTTGTGTAACGATGTGAGTTTTGTCTAATGCACCATTTGCTTTTTTCATGCGCAAAGTAAATTGGTCTTTACGCAGTGACAACAATTCGGTTTGCAACTCATCAATTGTCATTTTTTTAAGTTCGTTAGTGTCTTTCATTACATCACCTTGCGCTCTTCAAATCCTACTTTGAATGGAAGTTTCGCTTTAGCCAAATCGAATGCTTCTATAGCAAGCTCTCTGGTCACGCCTTCCATTTCGAAAAGTACTTTACCTGGCTGTATCAAGGCAACCCAGTACTCGACATTACCTTTACCTTTACCTTGTCTTACTTCCAAAGGTTTTTCAGTGATTGGCTTGTCTGGAAAAACTCTAATCCAAATTTTACCACCACGTTTTACATGACGTGTCATAGCTCGTCGAGCGGCTTCAATTTGTCTTGCCGTCAGCCGACCACGTTCTAGGGCTTTCAAGCCAAACTCACCGAAGCTAACTGTACTACCTCGTTGTGCCAGGCCACGATTTCGGCCTTTCATTTGTTTACGATACTTTGTTCGTTTAGGCTGTAACATAATTGTAAGTCCTCACTACTTGCTGCTATCGCTGCTGCGGTTTTTCTGCGGCACATTTTCACCTTTGAAAATCCACACTTTGACGCCGATGATGCCATAGGTGGTTTTAGATTCAGCAGTTCCATAATCTATATCCGCACGAAATGTGTGTAAAGGAACACGACCTTCACGGTACGTTTCACTTCGAGCGATTTCTGCTCCACCTAAACGACCACTGACACAAATCTTGATGCCTTTAGCGCCAGCTTTAAGTGCTGATGTTACTGCACGCTTCATTGCGCGACGGAACATTACGCGTTGCTCTAATTGTTGAGCGATACCTTCAGCGACCAATGTGGAATCTAACTCAGGCTTTCTAACTTCCTCTATATTTAAGTGAACAGGAACGCCTAGCTTCGAGGATATTTCACTACGCAAAGCTTCTATTCCGCCACCTTTTTTGCCGATTAACACGCCTGGTCGTGCTGTGTGGATAGTTACCACCGCATTATTGGCAGGGCGCGCAATCTGAATTCGGCTAACAGCAGCTGCCATTAGTTTTTTCTTCAAATATTTACGCAAATTAATATCTTGATTCAGTAGTTGTGCGTAATTTTTACTGGCAAACCATGTTGAATTCCAGTCTTTAACTATGCCAAGCCGAATGCCGATTGGATTTACTTTCTGTCCCATTGCTATTCCCCGTCTGACACTTTAATGGTGATATGGCAATTACGCTTACAAATACGATTTGCTCGCCCTTTTGCACGTGGACTAATACGCTTCAATGTCGTCGCTTCGTCAACACATACCATACCTACTTTAAGTTCATCGATATCAGCGCCGTTATTATTTTCTGCGTTTGCAATTGCAGACTCTAATAATTTGAGCATCAACTGAGCACCCTTCTTCGGAGTAAATTTCAAGACATCAACTGCCCCAGAAACATTCATGTTCCGAATCATATCAGCAACCAGTCTGCCTTTTTGGGCAGACAAAGGTGCATTTTTTAATTTTGCTGTAACTTCCATCGCTGCCTCTTACTTACCTTTTGCCTTTCTATCACCAGAATGGCCTTTGAATGTACGAGTCATAGAAAACTCACCCAGCTTATGACCAACCATATTGTCTGTGATGTATACAGGGACATGATCTCTACCGTTATGTACGGCAATAGTTAAATCAATCATCTCCGGGACGATAGTTGACCGCCTTGACCAAGTTTTAATTGGCTTTTTAGATTTCGATGCAACAGCTGCTTCCACTTTATTGAGCAAGTGATGATCGATAAAAGGACCTTTTCTTACAGAACGAGCCACCTTGATATCCTCTCAACAATTATTTTTTCTTACGTCTTCTAACAATAAAACGATCAGTACGCTTGTTACTTCTTGTCTTATAACCCTTGGTTGGAACACCCCATGGTGTAACAGGATGTCGTCCACCTGATGTTCTGCCTTCGCCTCCACCATGTGGATGGTCCACAGGGTTCATAGCAACACCACGTACGGTAGGTCGTATACCTCTCCACCGTTTTGCTCCAGCTTTACCAAGCGAACGAAGGCTATGTTCGCTGTTGCTAACTTCGCCAATAACAGCGCGACATGCTAAAAGTACTTTTCGCATTTCACCAGAACGAAGTTTTAAAGTGGCATAGGTCCCTTCTTTAGCAACAATTTGACCACTGCAACCTGCACTTCGTAACATTTGAGCGCCTTTACCAGGCTTTAACTCAACACAATGCAACGTTGTACCTACTGGTATATTTTTCAACGGCAAGCAATTTCCGATGCTAATGGGTGAATCGTCACCACTAACAACAACTTGGCCTTTTTCTAAATTCGAAGGAGCGATAATGTACCTTCGTTCGCCATCTTTGTAAACAAGTAATGCAATTAAAGCTGAACGATTAGGATCGTATTCAATTCTTTCCACGCGTGCTTCTATGCCATCTTTACAACGCTTGAAGTCGATCATCCTATACTGGCAACGGGTTCCACCACCTATATGACGAACAGTAATTCGACCCTGATTGTTACGTCCACCCGTTTTATTTAATTTTTCAATAAGAGGTGCATGAGGCTTACCTTTATGAATATGGTGGTGTACTACACGTAATTCACCACGTTTACCAGGTGAAGTAGGTTTTGATTTTAATAGTGCCATCTTAATCTGCCTTATTCTGTCACTGTGAAGTCAATGTCATATTCGGGATGCAGAGAAACAAACGCTTTTTTCCAGTCACTACGCTTACCACTGGTTTGCTTGAAACGTTTACGCTTCCCTTTAACATTCATGACAGATACACACTTGACTTTGACGTTAAACATTTGTTCAACAGCAAGTTTTATCTCGCTCTTTGTAGCTGTTCTCAAGACTTTAAACGTAAATTGCTTGAATTTATCAGCCATAATAGTAGCTTTTTCAGAGGTGTGAGGCTCTCTTAAAACCATCAACAGTTTTTCAGCATTCATTGTAACTGCTCCTCTAATGTTTTAATCGCTTCTTCAGTGATTAATACTTGTTTGTAACGTAATAAACTAACTGGATCGAGTGCGGTAACATCACACACATCATATTCAATTAAGTTACGTGACGCTAAGTACTCATACTCACCCACTTCATTCATTATAATCAGTGCATTATTTATTTTCATGTCATTCATTTTATTAATGAAATCTTTGGTTTTAAGAGACGCACATTGAAAATCACTAACAACAAAAAGGTTGCCAGTACGAATAAGTTCGGAGATTATACTACGCATAGCGCGCTTGTACATTTTTTTATTAATTTTTTGTGAATAATCTCTTTTCTTGGAGGCAAACGTAACACCACCAGAACGCCAAATTGGACTTCTAATGGTTCCAGCACGAGCTCGTCCGGTACCCTTTTGGTTCCAAGGCTTTTTGCCACCGCCACGTACTTCTGCTCGTGTTTTTTGAGCACTGTTACCACTACGCGCTTTATTCATGTAGGTCACTACAGCTTGATGTACGAGACCCTCATTGTAGTTGTAATCAAAAACATCTTTATTGACGGTAACTTGTGAGTGTGTATCAATTGTTTTGAGTTCCATTATTTGCCCCTTTCTTGCATTTTAACAGCGGGCTTGATTTCTACTCGTCCACCTGGAGCGCCGGGTATGGCACCTTTGATCATGAGTAAATTGCGATCTGTATCAATACGAACCAACTCAAGCGTTTGTATGGTGCATCGCTTGTTGCCCATATGCCCTGCCATTTTCTTGCCTTTAAAAACACGGCCAGGTGATTGGTTTTGTCCAATAGAACCAGGAACTCGATGCGAGCGAGAATTACCGTGCGTTGCATCTTGAGTACGGAAATTATGACGCTTCACAGTACCCGCAAAACCCTTACCTTTTGAAACAGCCGAAACATCTACATACTGGCCTTCGTTAAAAACGTCAGCAACAGTGAATACTTGTCCAGAAATAACCTCATCGGTTGCATCAACAAGAAACTCACACATCATGTCCCCGGCTTCAATTTCTGCTTTTGCAAAATGTCCTGCCATTGGTTTGCTGACACGACTTGCTTTTTTAGTTCCGCCAGTCATTTGTATTGCATCGTAGCCATCGATATCAACGGTTTTACGTTGAGAAACGCGATTTGGATGAACTTCAACAACAGAAACAGGGATAGCCCTGCCATCTTCTGTGAAAATTCGCGTCATACCGATTTTACGGCCTAATAAACCGATCGTCATTCTAACACCTCGTTATATTTACCTGTGCATGCATAAATTTACTTAAAAATTTTTATGCATCATCCAGGCTAATCTGAACATCTACCCCAGCCGCCAAATCGAGTTTCATTAATGCATCAACTGTTTTCTCAGTTGGATTTACAATAACGACTAGGCGTTTGTGTGTGCGTAACTCATATTGGTCCCGTGCATCTTTATTAACATGCGGAGAAGTTAGCACTGTGAACTTTTCCTTTCTAATTGGAAGAGGAATGGGTCCACGAATTTGCGCACCTGTACGTTTAGCTGTCTCAACGATTTCTCGTGTTGAAGAGTCAATCATACGATGATCAAATGATTTAAGACGTATTTTAATATTTTGATTATTGCTCATTTTTTTTACTCGATGATTTTAGCAACGACACCGGCACCGACAGTTCGGCCACCTTCCCGTATAGCAAAACGCAAACCTTCGTCCATGGCGATCGGAGAATGCAAATTGATAACCATTTGAACGTTATCACCTGGCATCACCATTTCAACGCCTTCTGGAAGGTCACATGTTCCTGTTACATCTGTCGTTCTAAAGTAAAACTGGGGACGATATCCATTAAAAAATGGTGTATGACGACCACCTTCCGCTTTAGACAATACATAGACTTCTGCTTCAAACTTCGTGTGAGGCTTAATTGAACCTGGTTTAGCCAACACTTGGCCACGCTCAACTTCATCACGCTTCGTTCCTCGTAGCAGAACACCTACGTTATCTCCAGCTCGACCTTCGTCGAGTAATTTACGGAACATTTCAACACCAGTACACGTGGTTTTTACTGTATCGCGTATACCAATAATTTCCACTTCTTCACCAACTTTAACTATGCCACTCTCAACACGACCAGTAACTACAGTGCCACGGCCAGAAATAGAGAACACATCTTCAATTGGCAATAAAAATGCTTTATCGATATTACGCACAGGCTCAGGTATATAGGCATCCATTGTTTCAACTAGCTTTTCAATTGCTGGAACACCTATTTCGCTTGTATCGCCTTCCAATGCTTTCAGTGCTGAACCAATAATAATTGGGATATCATCACCAGGAAAGTCATAAGAACTTAACAAGTCACGAACTTCCATCTCAACAAGCTCGAGCAACTCTTTATCATCTACCATGTCAGCTTTGTTTAAAAAAACAACAATATAGGGAACGCCAACTTGGCGAGACAACAAAATGTGCTCACGTGTTTGTGGCATTGGACCATCAGCTGCAGAAACAACCAATATACCGCCGTCCATTTGCGCTGCACCTGTAATCATGTTCTTTACATAGTCCGCATGGCCTGGGCAGTCAACGTGCGCATAATGGCGATTTGCTGATTCATACTCAACGTGAGCTGTAGAAATAGTAATACCGCGCTCGCGTTCTTCAGGGGCTGCGTCAATTTGATCGTACGCTTTAGCCGTTCCACCATATTTCTTCGCCATGATCGTCGTAATAGCTGCTGTCAATGTAGTTTTACCATGGTCAACGTGACCAATAGTTCCTACGTTTACGTGCGGCTTTTTACGTTCAAATTTTTCCTTCGCCATCGGAAAATCTCCCCGGTTACATTAGTTAATATTTATATGGTGCCCACAACTGGAATCGAACCAGCGACCTCTTCCTTACCAAGGAAGTGCTCTACCGCCTGAGCTATGTGGGCGTTAATCACCATGTATTTCATCAAAATTGGAGCGGGTGATGGGAATCGAACCCACACAATCAGCTTGGAAGGCTGAGGTTCTACCATTGAACTACACCCGCTTACCGCATTGTAACACCACTATTGAGACACACCTGAATTAAATTCAAGCTAGCCTCGTCTTGTTATCACTCTCAGGCATTATTTAGTATCAAAAGCTTGATGGAGAACAAGTACTTCAGCGCTTTTTAAAATCAGAAACGCATTACTCTAACAACAACCTAAAACACATGCCTTTAAGGCAGGTTGTTTTAAGTTCTTTATACTGGTGGAGGGGGAAGGATTCGAACCTTCGAAGGCAGAGCCGTCAGATTTACAGTCTGATCCCTTTGACCGCTCGGGAACCCCTCCAAAAAGAACGCTATTCTCTTTCATGGTATAACTAAAGTCAATAGCTTTAGTAATGAGGACTACTTTTAGATGGTGCTGGCACCAGGAATCGAACCCGGGACCTACTGATTACAAGTCAGTTGCT
>CAYTZN010000015.1:0-56270 GCA_964442495.1 uncultured Legionella sp.
TTTTTCAAAGAGATGGAACAAAGCCCCAGGGCTCATGAGTCGATGGAAATAGAAAGTAAAAACGATGAAGCGGGTATATCGAGAGGTGAAAAACCACCCAAGAAAAAATCAAAATAAAGTCAAAAACAAAAGCAGCTACATTGTTGATTAATTTGACTTCATTTCTAACATCTTGGGGCTTGCACGTGAGAGATCCATGAAGCGGCTAGATAGCACATATAAAAATTAGCGCCCATTCTATTGAACGCCTCCTCATGTCTGAGGTCCTCCATGGATGCTCCAAAAAGCCATTCAATCCATTTTGAACATCCACAGCTAGCAACGCCGCGCTATAACAAAAACGGCCTACTGGCCGCTTTTATTTTATGTTTTAAGCCTCTTCCTCTTGTCTACGCAAGAATGCAGGGATATCCAGATAATCCACATCTGGAATTGCCTCGCTAGACTGTTTGGCGGCCGGAGCAGCAGCTTGTTTACGAATAACAGCTGGACGCTCAAGTTGTTGATAGTCAAGTGAACCATCACCACGACGAGATTCTACCAAGCGCGCCTTGCCAGGATTTTGTTGCTGTTGACGTTGTCTTACATCACCAAGACCAGTAACAATAACAGTAACACGCATCTCTTCAGTCATATCAGGGTCAATAACCGTACCCACAACAACCGTTGCATCATCAGAAATAAACTCCTTAACAACATCGCCTACTTCTTCAAACTCACCAATGGACATGTCCATACCAGCGGTAATATTAACCAAGATGCCTCGAGCGCCTGAAAAATTAACATCTTCTAACAAAGGCGAAGCAATAGCGGCTTCAGCTGCTTGCCGAGCTCTCTCTTCACCCTTAGCACTGCCTGTACCCATCATGGCCATGCCCATTTCAGACATAACGGTTCTAACATCCGCGAAGTCGACATTAATAAGACCTGGACGGGTTATCAAATCAGAGATACCTTTTACAGCACCTAGCAATACATTATTAGCAGCCTTAAAAGCATTCAATAAACTAATGTTTTTTCCAAGAACACTGAGTAGCTTATTATTAGGAATGGTGATTAAGGAATCAACATGCTCAACCAGGCGCCGGATACCTTCGTCTGCGGCCAAAGCACGCTGCTTTCCTTCAAAAGAAAAGGGCTTGGTGACAACAGCAACCGTGAGAATCCCTAACTCTTTGGCAACTTCAGCAAAAACAGGGGCCGCTCCGGTACCCGTACCACCGCCCATTCCAGCCGTAATAAACACCATATCAGCACCACGGAGCACGTCTTTAATTCGTTCTCTATCTTCTTCGGCCGCTTCACGTCCAATCTGCGGATTAGCGCCGGCACCTAGTCCCTTCGTTAACTCATCACCCAATTGAATAAGAATTTTGGCATTGGAATTTTTAAGGGCTTGAGCATCCGTGTTGGCACAAATAAACTCAACACCATCAATGTTTTCAGCAACCATATGCTCTACAGCATTACCACCGCCACCACCCACTCCAACGACTTTAATTACGGCATTGTCTTGCTGGCTTTCCATTAATTCGAACATTACTATACCTCTCGTGGTTCAAGTTGTGCCCAAAAGCATGATAGCTCTAAAATTCATTGAAAATTTTAGACTAGCACCCCTAAAGACTTAAAAATTGCCATGAAACCATTTTTTCATTCGTATCCACATGCCATTAGCACTATCATTTATTACAGGCACGTTATAACCACCTTCATATTGCTGTTGAAAACCATGCAACAACAAACCTACTCCAGTAGCCAACGACGGATTCGATGTGGCTTCAGCCAGGCCAGAAATTTGCTGAGCACACCCTTTTCTTACAGGCATTTCAAAACACATTTCAGCCAATTCAATAGCACCATTTACATTGGAGGCGCCACCCGTAATTACAATACCAGCCGCAATTAAATCTTCAAACCCACTGCGGCGCAATTCATTGCGCACGAGAGAAAACAACTCTTCATAACGTGCTGAAACCACATCAGAAAGTGCTTTTGCTGAAATTTTACGACCAGGACGCTCATTTACACTCAATACTTCAATCATCTGACTCGCATTCGCAAGTTCTGACATAGCGCAGCCATAATTGAGCTTGATAAGCTCAGCTGATTTGGAAGGTGTACGTAACGCCATAGCAATATCATTTGTCACTTGGTCACCCGCGATGGGAATAACAGAGGTATACTGGATAGCGCCTTCAGAGAAAATAGCAATGTCTGTTGTACCACCACCAATATCCACCAAACAGACACCCAACTCTTTTTCATCATCCGTCAGAACAGCATGACTTGAAGCCAATTGCTCAAGGATAATATCATTGACTTCAAGTCCACAACGACGCACGCATTTAGCAATATTTTGTGCGGCACTTACAGCACCGGTAACAATATGCACTCTGCATTCCAACCGAATACCCGCCATACCCACAGGCTCGCGAATACTGCCTTGATTATCAATAATAAATTCTTGGGGTAAAATATGTAGAATTTTTTGATCTGCAGGAATAACAACAGCCTTTGCAGCATCAATAACACGCTCAACATCCGCTTGAGATACTTCTTTGTCACGTATGGCTACAATGCCATGTGAATTAAGGCTACGAATATGACTGCCAGCAATGCCCGTATAAACATTGCGTACTTCACAACCAGCCATCAACTCAGCTTCTTGCACAGCACGCTGAATAGAGTTAACCGTCGCTTCAATATCAACGACCACACCCCGCTTTAAACCACGCGAAGGGTGCCTGCCAATTCCTATAATTTCAATGGTCCCATCGGCATTCACCTCACCAATAAGAGCAACCACTTTAGAGGTACCAATATCCAGGCCTGTAATGATGTTTTTTTCTGATTTTTTAGCCATTATATTCTCATTTTTTATTGGTTCTCAAAGCCGCAAAAAAGGGCGTTGTTCATCTTGCAGCCCCTTTCCATTGCACAGCCATCCCTCGTGCATAACGTAAATCTACACTTGATAGTTGTTCAGGCTTATCTGCAAAAACGGCTGGATAAGCTCTGCAAAACCGTACTAAACGTTTTTCTAAATCCCTTTTTCCTAAACGAAGCTGTATGCCATTTGTCAATGACATCTCCCATGCTTGATTTTCACGCAATTGCAAGGAGGCTGCTTGCAGTCCGTACATTGATAATAGCTTACTCAATTTTTGATAAATTTGTAAGACGTTTGTTTGTTGTTGATTCGGTCCGGTTAATCGAGGAAGCGAAATCTCAATGGAGTCTTTCCCTACATTAAATAATTCGCCCTCTTTGGTCATTAAAGAATCATTCCAGATGGCCACAGGCGATTTCTCTACTAGGGTTATCTGCAAGGTGTCAGGCCAAACTCGCGCAATGTATACCTTATCGCTCCAATCTAATGCAAGAAAATCCTGCTGTAACTGTCGAACAGGTAAAGAAAAAAAACTCGCCATTGTATAGTTAGACAAAACCGATTCAAGTTGTTTTCGACTGATATGCTCGTAATTGGCGGTAATTTTTACTTTAGAAATGGGAAAGCGGCTGGCATCTGATAAATAAATATACACTAGGCGCGCGGAAAGAAGCAACGCACACGCAATCAGCGACGTCAGAAAGGTGGCGTAACGCACTTGTCCTGTTTTTGCTCCCATAATCCCTTCTCGCGCCCATTCCCTGAAAATTATCCACACAAAAAGCCGGCTAAACCCACCACCAACTTTTTACAAAGACACCATGCTTTACTGATAATGCGTCACCAACTGCTGACGACAATGATGATGCATCATTGCTAAGCTTATCAACTCATCTATTAATGCCACATAAGACAACCCCGTCGCCTGCCACATTTTTGGATACATGCTAATGGAGGTGAATCCTGGTAATGTATTGATTTCATTGAAATAAATTTCATTATTTTGATCGTCAACAAAAAAATCAACGCGCGCCATTCCTTTGCATTTAAGGTGAACAAAAATATTGCTTGCGGCCTCTTGCAACCGAGCAACCATGTCTGCATTTAAAGCAGCAGGAATCAATAAATCTGTCTGACCACTTTCTAAATATTTTGCCGTGTAAGAATAGAATCCATCAACATGGTTAACACGAATTTCTCCAGGTAAACTAACCTTAGGCTTAGCTTGAGACGACGCATTTTCCAGTACAGCAAGCTCAATTTCGCGACCGTTGATAAACTCTTCCACAAGGATTTCATCATCATATCGTCGTGCATCTTCGATGGCGGCCATGAGCTCAGGCATTGTATTAGCTTTGTGAATACCGACACTTGAGCCCAATGAACAAGGCTTTACAAAAAGTGGCCATCCTAAATCTTCCACAGTCTTTTGACAGAAAGATTTCATTTCAGATACGGGCGTATGCCATGAAAATGAACGATAACGAGCGGCCTTAACACCCACACTCGTCACCAAACGTCTTGCCATGTCTTTATCCATTCCTATCGCTGAAGAAAGAACATCACACCCCACATAGGCGACCCCAGCCAATTCAAGCAATCCTTGCAAAGAGCCATCTTCGTGTAATGGCCCATGGACTACAGGAAAAACCACATCCGCCTCGACAGCTAATTTGCCGTTTTTCATCAAGCTGTCTAAGGGGCGAGAGCGTGCTGTAACCACGGGCAAGGCATCATGAAATGACAATAATTCCTGGTAATCATTCACATAACAACGCCCTTCTTTATCCATTCCAATAGGAATCACTTCATAGCGATTGGTATCGATATTTGCCAAGACAGATGCGGCGGAAATCAAAGAAATTTCATGCTCACCAGATTTTCCTCCGTAAAGCAACACGACTTTAATAGGGTTTTGCATCACTTATCTCCAAGGATGTGTACTTCAGGAATCAGCTCAACTGCGGTCGTTTCATAGACTGTTTTTTGCACAAATTGAATCAGGCCTTCGATATCTTCCGATGATGCCGTTCCTTCGTGATTTATAATAAAATTCGCATGTTTTTCCGAGATTTTTCTTCCACCTGCCCGCATACCTTTTAAGCCACAGGATTCAATCAACTGAGCCGCATACAAATTTGGAGGGTTTTTAAAAACAGCTAAATCTGAAATACCCGTCGGCTTATACACGGCTTTTGCCATACCGCTAACACGCCATGAGGTATATTTCGCCCAAAATTCGTGCAACAACCATTGGCTCTCATAAGTAGGCTTTTTATCACTTATCACAGATGCGTTCACACTGTCTCTCGAGATTTTTGAGTTAGATTTAGAGCCAACTGACCAATATTGCCCGCTCCTTGCATCAGAACAACGTCACCGTCACGTACCAATGCATCTAAATTTTCCACAAGATTTTGCTCATTAATGAGTCTCGCCTTTTGGGCATGTACATTGATTTTTTTAACCAAGGCTTCACTAGTGACGCCTGGAATAGCCTCTTCTCCTGCTGAATAAATATCAAGCAATAACACTTCATCAGATAATTTCAAAACCTCAACAAACTCTGTAAAAAGAGATTGGGTTCTTGTATAACGATGGGGTTGAAACACATGTACTAGACGCTTATCAGGCCAAACTGAACGAAAAGCATCAATCGTTGCTTTAATTTCCTGAGGATGATGACCATAATCATCAACAATCAAAGCACTGCCTTCTGAGAAGTGCCGCTCACCCAACATTTGAAATCGTCTTCCCACGCCTTGAAAGGCAAGTAAACCGTCTACAATCGATTTATCATCAACACCTAACTCAGTAGCGATAGCAATGGCCGCCAATGCATTCAACACATTATGACGCCCAGGCCATTTAAATTGTATGCTCAAGTCATTATGATTACCGGGCCTTTGCACGGTAAATTCACTCAACAACCCATTTTGACTCCAATTGACTGCACGATAATCTGCCGCTCCAGAAAAACCGTATGTCAATTTTGGCCGTTGGATGGCAGGTAAAATACGACGAACCTCTTCATCATCAATACATAGAACGGCTAACCCGTAGAAAGGCAGGTGATGCAAAAATTCAATGAAAGTGCTGCGCAATTTATCAAAGTCATTCCCATACGTGCTCATGTGATCTGCATCTATATTGGTTACAACCGCCATCATGGGTTTTAAAAATAAAAATGATGCATCGCTCTCATCCGCTTCAGCAACAAAATAAGCTGACTTTCCCAATTGCGCATTACTACCGCAACTGGTTAATTTACCACCAATAACAAAACTTGGGTCAAAGCCCCCTTCAGCTAACAAACTGCTCACTAAACTTGTTGTTGTCGTTTTACCGTGTGTTCCCGCAATGGCAATACCATGACGAAAACGCATAAGCTCAGCTAACATCGCAGCTCGTGGAATAACCGGAATTTTTTGTTGAATGGCGGCCACAATCTCAGGATTGTTATTATCAATCGCGGTTGAACGAACCACCACGTCTGCATTTTTAATATTTTCGACCCGATGACCTATTTGTACCTGAATACCAAAAGATTGTAACCGCTGAACCACGCGATTTTCAGTAAGATCAGAGCCCGTCACACGGTAACCTTCATTATGCAGCACTTCGGCAATACCACACATGCCAGCACCACCGATGCCTACAAAGTGTATTTGCTCTACGCGCCCCATACGTGGTGACAAAAAATTATCCACACTATTCACAGTGCCCCCTTTTATGCAGTCAGCGGTTTTACTGTTCTTAACCCTAATGACTGCCAACGATTTTCATGATCAATTCGCAACAATAGCGCAATCACCACACAATTCACCACCATGCTGGCCCCACCATAACTAAGCAATGGTAGCGTCAACCCCTTTGTAGGCAGTAATCCTGCATTAACACCCATATTAATTGCAGCTTGCAAGCCTAACCAAAACGTTATGCCATAAGCGGTATAAGCCGCAAACAAACGACCCTGCTGGTGAGCATTAAAACCTATAAGCAATCCTCTTGCCACTAGTATACTATACAACGTGATAACGAGCAGAATACCCAGCAGTCCTAGCTCTTCTGCTAGTACAGCAAACAGAAAATCCGTGTGAGCCTCGGGCAAATAAAATAATTTTTGAACTCCATCACCCAAACCAACACCTGACCACCCCCCCCGTCCGAATGCTATCAGCGATTGCGTTAACTGATACCCGCTATTGAATTGATCAGCCCACGGGTTTAAAAATGCAGTCAATCGAGCGACCCGGTAAGGCGATGAAATAGCAAGAAAAACCAAACTGGCACAAACCACGACCATTAATCCAAGATAGTAGCGTAATTTTACACCCGTTAAAAAAAGCATGGCCATCACGGTGCCCGCAATCACAACTGTCGCACCAAAATCAGGCTCTAAAAGCAATAAAAAAGCCACTATACCAAGAACAACCATTGGCCTAATAAACCCTAAAATACTCTGACGAACACTTTCTTGCTGACGCACCAAATAACCAGATACGTATAAAATCATTGTCATTTTTGCCAGCTCAGATACTTGAATCCCAATAGGACCAAACGCAAGCCAACGTCGGCTTCCATTCACCGTTCGTCCAATACCCGGAACCAGTACCAATAAAAGCAGCAATAAACAAACGAACAACAAAGGTATGCTCATTTTTTCCCATTCGCTGCTATCAACTCGCATCACAACGATAGCAATTAAAAACCCTACAAATAGATAAGACGCCTGACGAATGAGAAAATGAAAGGGTTGATGATAAAGCCGTGTTGATACCATAACCGAACTTGAAGCCACCATCATCAGTCCAATAATTAACAACCCAATAACGGCAGCTATTAGCCATTTATCATAAAGGGCCAAAGGCTTGTGCGTGGGTTTCCCACGTTGTGTATAATGGCGTGGCTGCATAACGCTCACAAGCTGTCCACAGCCGCAGTGAACATATCCCCTCGATGATTAAAATCGCGAAACATATCAAGGCTTGCACAGGCGGGTGATAACAAAACAACATCCCCAGGTTTTGCTTGCGTTTTTGCCATAGAGACAGCCTCATCAAGAGAGGGTGCTCGCGTTATACTCACCACGTCATGAAGTGCTTGTTCTAATTTATCAGCGTCTTCGCCTATCAACACCACCGAACGCACATAATCCATCATTGAATGACGTAATTCAGTGAAATCAGCCCCTTTGCCTTGACCACCGGCTATCAGTACAATTTTTCCTTGCATTGAACCTCCAATCCCTGAAATGGCTGACATGGTCGCACCAATGTTGGTTCCTTTTGAGTCATTAATCCAATCCACACCATCAATTGTTCTTACCCACTGACTCCGATGAGGCAAGCCCTGAAAATGCTCTAAAACGTCTACAATACAAGATTGTGAAATCCCCACGGCCTTTGCCAATGCAGAAGCAGCTAATGCATTTTGCCAATTATGCCGCCCCTTGATTCGAAGCGCATCAACCGGCATAAAATTCTCTTGGCCGCACGCTAAATACAATACGCCGTCGACCGCATTTAAACCCCAATTTTCAGCTTGAGGGGCATCTAAACCATAGCTTACCGTTAATGCCGCCTGTTGTGCCTGAAAGGTCGGCAACGTTTGCAGATCATCACGGTTATACAAACACACCTTAGCAGCATGATAAACGCGCTGCTTCGCACTGACGTATGCCTCAATATGATGATGACGATCCAGATGATCAGGAGACACATTGAGGATTGTAGCGGCAATAGGTGCTAAAGAGTAGGTCAAATCCAACTGAAAGCTCGAGAGCTCTAATACCCAGAGATCATATTGAAGACCATCGTCGAGTAGATCTAGCACCGGCGAACCAATGTTCCCCGCCACAGCCACAGAAATACCAGCGCGTTTGGCCATGTCCCCCACCAAGGTGGTAACGGTTGACTTGCCATTGGTCCCCGTAATGGCGATCACTGGTGCTTTGATTTCACGAGCTAAGCACTCAATATCCCCAACAATTGGAATACCTGCACTACGTGCTTTTTGCAGACTAGGTACATCTAGGTCCACACCTGGACTACTGATAATCTCGGTGAGTTCGGCATACAATGCCTCAGGAATGTCGCCTAAAAACACCTCTACCCCAGGAAAATTCGTCTTAAATTCTAATAATCCGGCAGGCTCAAGACGAGTATCAAAAACCACAAAGGCTTTATTTTGACGCTGCAAATAACGTGCAATAGAATGACCTGTTTTTCCCAAACCGGCGACCAAATAAAGCGATGAGTGCATGGATGACCTCTTCGTCCGTTTATACTTTAGCCACTGTACACTTTTTACCGTAGTTTTAAAGTGGCTAAACCACACAGCACAAATACAACAGTAATAATCCAAAAGCGAACAATTACTTTTGGTTCAGACCAGCCTTTGAGCTCAAAATGATGATGCAAAGGCGCCATTCGAAATAAACGCTTACCACCCGTAAATTTAAAGTAGCCAACCTGGAGAATAACGGACAGCGTTTCAATAACGAACAAGCCCCCCATGATCAACAAGACCAACTCCTGACGCACAACAATAGCCACTATTCCAAGAGCCGCCCCTAAAGCCAAAGAACCTACATCCCCCATAAACACTTGCGCCGGATAACTATTGTACCAAAGAAAACCAAGACCAGCGCCAACAATAGCCGAGCAAAAAATGGTTAATTCACCGGTATCCGGAACAAAAGAGATTGCCAAATAGTGTGCATAAACAGCATTGCTTGAAACATATGCAAACACGCCTAAAGCACCAGCAACCATCACAATCGGCATGATAGCCAATCCATCAAGACCATCTGTCAAATTCACTGCATTGCTCGTACCCACAATCACAAAGTAAGCTAAAAAAGGAAAAAAAGGCCCTAAGTTAATAAGCCATGACTTGAAAAAAGGGATTGTTAATTGCGTGTGGATAGGCGCACTAGCATTAAAGTAAAGATACAAGACCGCGCAAATGGCAATGAGGGATTGCCAAAAAAATTTCCAACGGCCGGACAATCCTTTACTGTTTTTTAATACCAACTTACGATAATCATCTACCCAACCAACTAATCCACAACCAATAGTTACCAATAAGACTAACCACAGATTTCCTTGGCGTAAGTCGCCCCATAAAAGACAACTGACGGTGATTGCTAATAAAATTAAAACACCACCCATGGTCGGTGTACCTGTTTTTGCTAAATGGCTTTGTGGACCATCATCACGAACCATTTGACCTATTTGTAATTTTTTAAGCCAATAAATCATCGAGGGTCCACAAAAAAGACCAACAATTAATGCCGTAAGAGCAGCAAGGATAGAACGGAATGTAATGTATTGAAACACCCTAAAGGCATGATACTGACCTTGTAGTAACTGTGTGATCCAGTAAAGCATAAGTATGTCCCTCGCGTTTCAACCTAGTTTAAACGATGCAACTCTTCATAAAATCTTACTGCCACATCGAGGTTAAAAACCATCCTCTTGCTCTATCTATATCTACAATTGTAACAATAATCAATAATTAGTATATTATTTTAACTATGCTATCACTTTTCTACAAAAATAAGCCACACCATAAGCATGTATTTGCCCTGCGTGTCTAACCCATAAATTAGCAGCATTTTTGTAGAATATAAATAGGTACAAATTGGGTGGTTTTAAAAAAAGCGGAGCATAACATAGTGAACTAATTCAGCCTACCAATTGCTCGACAATTTTTTCCATTTGACTAGAACGAGATCCTTTGACGAGAACTGTCGTGTCTGCATCCAGCTGACCAAGAAGCTCCTGCACTAAAGCTTCTTGGGTGGAATAATGTGTTGCACCACTTCCATACGCTTTAGTCGCAAACTCGCTCTGAATACCACAGGTCATTAGTACCTCAACACCGTGCTTTCGAGCAGCCTCGCCAACCTCTTCGTGATGCAATTTGCTCCAATCACCCAATTCACCCATGTCACCAAAAACAAAGATACGCCGCCCCTGACGTTTAGCTAACACATCAAGCGCTGTTAATGACGAACGTAAATTAGCATTGTAAGTATCATCTATCACTAGGGCGTTATTTTTCCCCTGAAGAAATGTCATCCGACCAGATACACCCGCAAAATGGCTTAGACCCGATACTATGTCTGACAATGGTATGTCTAAAGCATACGTACAAGCGGCGGCAGCTAGTGCATTTCGAACGTTATGCATTCCAGCAACATTTAAAGCCACGGATGCTCGTCCTGTAGGCAAAACCAAAACAAATTGAGCACACCCAGCGGCATCAAAAGTGATATCTGTAGCATACACATCCGCAGAGTGCTGGGCTGAAAATCGTTTTATGTTCTTTTGAGTGAGAGAAGCATCCCAAAAATGATGATAATCGTCATCATCATTAATAACGGCAATACCATTAAGGGCTAAACCGTCATGAATTTCACCTTTAGCTTTTGCAACGCCATCTATGGAGCCAAACCCTTCGATATGGGCAGGCGCAATATTATTGATCAAAGTCACATCAGGCTTTACGATGGCCACCGTGTGGGCTATTTCACCTGAGTGATTTGCGCCTAACTCAAACACAGCGTAACGATGCTCGTTTGTTAACTGCAAAACACTCAGAGGCACGCCAATATGGTTGTTTAAATTCCCGGGCGTTGCATACGATGGCTTCGGTAAAATTGCCGAGATCATTTCCTTAACAGAGGTTTTACCATTACTACCTGTCAAGGCAATCACCCGACACGTCATTTTTTGTCGGTAAGCGGTCGCTATTTTAGCCAGCGCTTCAACGGTATCGTCGACGACCAATTGAGGCACATCAATATCAAGGAACGGCTCACTGCAGATCACAGCAACAGCTCCACGCTGGATTGCATCGGCAATAAACTGCCGCCCATCAAAGCGCTCACCACGAATAGCCACAAATAAATGACCAGGCACCACATGGCGACTATCAATGCAAACCCCGTGAAGCTCCACCTCATGGGGTGACACTATATTTAATGCTGCACAAACGTCTGACAATAACATCATCACAGAAACCATTGTTTGATAGTGTAGTTACGCGATGGCTACTTGCTCATCACACGTCTCATCTAATTTTAATAAGTTGTAGTAGCGCTGAATGCTTTGATCACCTAAAGGTTGGCGCTTATCATCAAGGAGGTACGTATCAAGACCCTCACTCAATTGTTTTGCCGTATCAAGCATGATTGCAAAACGTTCCGCATCAATCGTTGGGTTGCCCGAAGCCTGCATAAACAAACAAAGCCCATGCACACTGAAAGCGCCTATATTTTGCAAATCAAACACACCTGTTGGCGTCGCTGCGGCTAAGCTGCACAAAACTGGTCCTTGACCATTTGGCGACTGATGACGATGGAATAACTGGCCTTCACCAAAACGCAACCCTGCGGCTAATACCGTCTGCAACAATTCATACCCAGCTAATTGGCGATTCTCTTTTGCCAATAAAAACATCATTAGTGAAGCACAAGTCTCTGAAAACGGTGCTCTTTTTTCAACTGAGGGCTTGCTCACAACGGGTTTTATTGTAGAGATGGGTGCGACCTCATCACTACAATGAACAGCCGGCTCAAGAGAGGGTTGAATAGGCGTTGCAACCATCGGTTCCGTGTTGATTTTACGGACAGAAATAATATCATCCAAAGGCATAATTGTCGGCTCCCCAATTGAAGGTGCATGCTCAACCGTGGATAACGTTTGACGCCTTGCTTTAACCATGCGACCTATTGCGACAATAACGCCAATAAGCAACAGGACATTTAAAATCAGACTAACGTTTGCCTGCATAATGAACTCCCTACTCAGCCATAGACAAGGCTTCTTCTACATCCACTGCAACCACTCGTGAAACACCAGGTTCACGCATGGTTACCCCAATTAAATGATCCGCCAACTCCATTGTTACCTTGTTGTGCGTAATAAACAAGAATTGCACGAATTTTGACATCTCTTTGACTAAATCACAAAATCTTCGCACATTCAAATCGTCTAAAGGTGCATCCACTTCATCCAACATACAAAAAGGAGATGGATTCAATTGAAATATTGCAAAGACAAGGGCTACTGCCGTCATCGCCTTTTCACCACCGGATAGTAAATGAATGGTACTATTGCGCTTACCAGGCGGTTGGGCCATTACTAAAACTCCTGCCTCAAGAAGATTATCACAACTTAGCTCCAACATAGCACGCCCGCCACCAAAAAGACGCGGAAAAAGCAACTGAAACGATGCATTTACTTGGTCAAAGGTATCTTTTAAGCGCAATTGTGTTTCTTTGTCCATTTTAGCAATAGCTACATCCAGTGTCTCTAAGGCTGAAATTAAATCTTGGTATTGAGTATCTAAGTACTGTTTACGCTCTAGCTCTGTTTGATATTCTTCAATCGCAATAAGATTAATAGCCCCTAGTCGTTTGATTTTTTCCTCAATCTCCAGCAGTGCTTGTTCACGAAAAGCCAATGTAACCCCTTCTGCAATGGTGACGAGGAGATCATGAACATTCAAGTTCAACGCGGTTAATGATTCAACAAGGCTTTCAGTCCGAAGTGCTATGCTTTGCTTTTGCAGTTGTTCTTGCTGAATTTTTTCTTGAAGAAAAGACATCGCTTGCTCTTCTTGCTTAGCCGCCTGCTCACTCGCACTTAACGTGCTCTGTAACGCCTCTACTTGTTGCCTTAGGCGCGTCAACTCCTCATTTAATTGATGGTGTTGAGCTATTTTATTTTTAAGTGTTGTTTCATAAGCATTATCAGGGGTGAATGACGTATATAAGAGTGCAGCCAAGCCTTCTAACCGTTCTGCAATAACGGTAACTTGGTGTTGTTCCCGCGTGATGCTTTCCTGTAATTGTTGTGCCTTTAGTGTTTCTTTATTGGCTTCCAATTGTGCTGCATGTAACGCCACCTGAACATCATTTGTTGTCTGTCTTAAGGTGGTTAACGTCTCTTCCCAATCGGTTTTTGCAGAAAGCAGCTCTTGTAGGTGACGCTCTTTTTGCTCCACCCTTATGGCAGCGTTCTGGCTTTGATGAATGCTCTCTATTTTTTGAGTAGCAAGCAATTCAATATCAACGTGCAACGCTTCTTTTTCGTCGTCTAATGCTTCTATTTTTGTCAATGCATGGGTCAACGCGCGCTGCGTATCCTTTAAGGCTGCATCATTTACTCGAAATGCGTCTTGACTCGTCGCTAAAACGGCTTGTAAATCGTTTTTCTTCGCATCATTTAATGTTACGTCAGCATGCCCCTCATCACGTTTAGCTTTTAACGTTGATAATGTAGCGTGCTCTTTTGCCAACGCCTCATCTAAAGCAGTCAAAGCTTGTCTACGGCGCAATACACTAGACTCATCTTGCTCTGTAAACCCTGCTATTTTTACCCACCCCAAACCTAACCAATACCCATCTGGCGTGACAACTGATTGTCCATTATTTAACGTAGGCAACCAATCGATGGCTTCAGCAAGACTATTGGCCGCAAAGATTTGATCAAGTGCATAAAGACCTGCGGGTAATGGCCCCTCAATTTTATCAGAAAGACGAGGATATGACGGAGCAAGTGCAGACGAGGCCTGCTGAGTAAGGATAAAAAAGGCAGATTGCTTTTGTAAATCCATTAAACTGGGCCAAAGTGTTTCTATGGAATCCAACACAATCGCCTGCAAACCATCGCCTAATATCCACTCACACACGTCAAGCCATGTATCTTGGACACTTATTAATTCAGCCAGACGCGGCTTTTCTTGCCAAACGGATAAAGAAGATGACGCACTGTTGTCTTTTCTCAAAGTAGCATTTTGCGCGGCGAGTAATACAGCGTGCTCGGTCGCTAAAGCCGCAATATTATCTTGTGTCTGGTGCAATTGCTGCTCAGCAATTGCCAGCTTTTGACGTAAGCCCACACCTTTTTCCAAAGTATCTTGATATTCCTTGGCCTTTATTTTTTGCTGTTTATCGAGGTCACTATGACAGGTTTGAAGGCTTAGTAATTCTTCCTGTAAAGCAACTGGCAAAAGTGTAAGTCGCTCCTGTTGGTTTTTCTCGAGGCTTAACAACATTGCTGTACGTCTGTGCTCGATATGCTCTAGATTTATTTGTTGAACATTGACCTCTCTTTGTGCCTCATGCAGTGCTATTTGTACAGATTGCCACTCCACATCAAATGTTTTTTTTCTAAGTTCATTTTCCGCTAGCAACGCCCGATGCTCGTTAAATTTAGAAACCAACGACTGCACATCTGTCTGCACGACGGACAACCGCTGCTCACACGCATTTAATGCATCAGTGTCTTGCTGAAGTTGTTGAAGCGCCTTCTGCATTTCAAGCTCAGCATGCCCTTTATCTGACATGAGACGTTGTTTTTCGCGAAGCTGTTGTTGAATGCTTTCCTCAAGGCGAGCAATCTCGGTGTTTAATTGATAAAACGTGACTTGGACCCGTTGAAACGTATCTTGAGCCTGATGTAATGCGTCTTGTAGTTGGCTGTTTTCTCTTATAAAACCGGTCAGTTTGGTTTGATGACTTGCGTGTTCTAACACCAATACTTTCATTCGATGCTCAACAACAGCCTCCTCAGCGGAAAGCCCCTGCCATTTTAACGCTAAGATGTGGGCTTTACACAACCGTTCTTCTTCCCTTAACGATTGATAGCGTGCTGCAGCTTTCGCTTGCCGCTCCAATCGTGACAATTGCTTTTCAAGTTCATCACGAATGTCAGCAATTCGGGCCAAATTTTCACGTGTGTGAGCAATTCTTTGCAACGTTTCACGACGACGCTCTTTGTATTTTGAAACACCGGCCGCCTCTTCCAAATAAACTCTTAAATCCTCGGGACGCGCTTCTATTAATCGAGAAATAGTATCTTGGCCAATGATAGAGTAACCACGTGCACCGGCTCCTGTGCCTAAAAAAATATCAGTGATGTCACGTCGCCGACATCGGCTACCATTAAGATAGTAGGAGGAATCACCATCTCGAGTAACAATGCGCTTTACGGCAATTTCCTGATAACTTGCATACTGGCCAACGAGCCGCCCAAGGCTATTATCAAAAATCAATTCAACAGAGGCTTGCCCCACAGGCTTTCGATGTGATGAGCCATTAAAAATAACATCTGCCATTGATTCACCGCGCAAATTTTTAGCGCTACTTTCTCCCATGACCCAACGGACAGCATCAATAATATTGGATTTACCACACCCATTTGGACCCACCACAGCCACCAATTGACTTGAAAATGGCACGACCGTTGGCTCGACAAATGATTTAAAACCAGCTAGTTTTAATTGTTTAAGATGCATGCTAAATCACGTTCGGTAAATTACAAAAGATTGTAACTCAAATAGATGGCGCGTACATGGTTTTTAGGGGGCAATGGGTCTACCCACATTAAATCAAGGAGCTTCAGTGGACAAAGACACCGAATTAAGCGACATCATGCGCTCGATTACTGAAAAAAGCTTAGCGCTAATGACCAGTTTTAAGCAACAACCAACCCAATTGAACTTAATGATTGAGAAGTTTATAGATTATCTTAACAATGTTGAGCTCCTTCTCGCAGCACTCCTAAACAATCCCGAAAAACTTGTCCAAATGCAAATGGCTTACTGGCAAGATGCCATAGAGTTATTTCAACAAAATCTTAGCGATTTGCTTCAAGGTGAGATAAAACAGAGCGCTGATAAACGGTTTAGCGGTGATGATTGGGTTAACAACCCTTTTTTTAGTGCATTGAGTCAACAGTATCTCCTCGCAAGTGAGCACTTAAGTGCATTGCTTCAGAACATTGATTATGGAAATCCGCAATTGGCCAAACGCGTGCAATTTTTTATGCGCCAATATTTAGAGGCCGTCTCTCCTGATAATTTTTTTCAAACAAATCCACAGCTCATTGCTGAAACCATCCAAAGTCAAGGTAAAAATTTAATCTTAGGCTTGGAAAATTTACTTACTGATATAGATGCCAGCTCGCATCGATTGATCATCAAAATGACTGATTTGGATGCGTTTAAAGTTGGTATCAACATTGCCATAACACCAGGGAAAGTCATTTTTAAAAATGACCTCATGGAGTTAATTCAATATACCCCCCAAACATCCCGCGTTAAATCACGGCCTTTATTGCTTATCCCACCATGGATAAATAAATATTATATTCTTGATTTAAGCCCTTATAACTCGCTTATTCGTTGGTTAGTAACCCAAGGAATAACGGTGTTTGTCATTTCTTGGGTAAATCCAAACGCTAACTACTCTAACAAAGGCATCTTTGATTACCTGAATGAGGGACCAATAACCGCAATCAAGGTGATTCAAAAACAATTAAACGTAAAAAAAGTGAATACGTTAGGGTTTTGTATTGGAGGAACATTGCAGGCTATTTTATTGGCATTTTATAAAGGGCGTAATGAAAACCCAGTACACTCAGCCACGTTCCTTGCATCAATGATTGATTTTAGTGACCCAGGCGATATATCTGTTTTTATTGATGAAGAGCAAATAACAAAACTTGAAGAGCGTATGCAGGTTAAAGGATTTTTAGAGGGGCATTTAATGGCAAGCGCCTTTAACTCCCTTCGTGCCAGCGATTTAGTTTGGTCTTTTTTCATCAAGCATTACCTACGTGGTAAAACACGCGTACCTTTTGATCTTTTGTATTGGAACGCTGACACCACTAACATGCCAGCCAAAATGCATTCCCAATATTTACGCTGGATGTATCTGCACAATAACCTCATCAAGCCTAACAAAATCAGCCTAGACAACACGCCTTTGGACATCAGTCAAATAGATATCCCCACGTTTTTTGTCTCCACCCAAAAAGATCACATAGCGCCCTGGAAAACCACCTATCGTGGGTTTCAGCAGGTGAAAGGTGATAAGCATTTTTTATTAGGAGGGTCAGGTCATATAGCCGGGATTATCATTCCACCGGGCGGTGAAAAATATGGATTTTATTGTAATCAATCCTCGCCTAAGAACCCCAATACATGGCTAAAGAACGCCACTCACCAGACAGGCTCTTGGTGGCCAACATGGTTTGAATGGCTAAACAAAGAATCAGGGCGCACTATCAAGGCACCTGATTTCTCAACTTTACCTTTTCAATCGCTAATGGACGCGCCGGGCGATTATGTGCGTGTCAGAAGCCAAGACGCAGAAGAGGTGCAACCATGATGCCTTTTGACTAGGGTTTGTTGGCAATTTGGTTTTAAATATCCTAAAGCTCCTACGTATTCTAATTGCATATTTGATTTTGAGTACAATTGCCATTTGCGTCACATTGTTGCACGGTAGAGCAACTGGTTGAAAAATTAGAGGCCGAATAATCCGTGTCTGGATTTTCTATCACAACAGCTGGCTCACCCCAATCTCTAGAGTATGCATCCGTTCGGCTATCATTGATATAGCCACCACGATCATCGACGCCCCGATCATATCCACCCATGCGAGCTGCAGAAGCGCCTGCACTAAAAAATAGCCCCATGGCAAAGAGCATTACGCCGGTTCGTGCATAGTTTAGTAGATGAGAGAACATTATTTTTTTCCTTCTAATGAAACTTATTTAAGTATAGTATGGAAAAATAATATTGGGCAATAAAAGAACAAATATGGAGTGGTATCGTTTGAAAAAAGATGTGAAAGAAACCGTTATGCCTCTTTCACACCCATAAGCCACTATTTTTTTATGTTTATTTTAGAGTCTTGCACCACTGAAAGCATCACTTTTTCAAAGATCTCAAATGATTTTTGCATATAATCCAATGCCTTATGACCATTTGAAATAGCAAGTTCAATTTGCTTATGCACGAGTTCTTCAGGCTTTTTAATATTTGTTAGCTCGTCTGGCTTTAAATAAGTAAAGCCTTGCAACGTTCTCACATTAAGTTCAGCCATGGCTTTCAAAGGCTCTTGAGCTTTTTTTGCCATATCAGAGAATTTTGTAAAATATTCTTGATTCATTTCAATCTCCCGCATATTGTTGCACTGCACAATATAAGTGTAGACCACCACCCTAATATGTCAAGGCGCACTCCCTTTAGGTCCGACTCGGGCCGCCTTAGGAAATTTACTTTGCCCATGGCGCTCTACTGGAACAACACGACCGTGATTAACACCATATGCGCCAAAGTATGCCTTAACAGACACCGACTCTTTTTGTTTATCCGTCATTTTTTCCAATACATCACGCAATCTACTGTGCTCTAAATCACTGCAACTGATGAGCTCCGTTCTGGATCTTCGCATTGCTTTTTTTGCTTGAGCCAATTCATCTTTCGAAAGTGCTTGGTCTTGATTAAAAAATCGACTTCGTTGCAACGCTATGTATTCATTTGAATGCCTTAAAAAAGGCACGCCGGGAATATTTTCCAATGCCTGCAACTGCTCATCGGTTAGTTTTTTTTGGGTGATTTTTTCTATGCCCTCAATGTCTTTAAGTTCTATTTTAAGGGGGCCGTGTGAGTTTTCGGACCACCAGGATAGCTTAGTCAACAGGGTACCATTTGGCATTTCCTTTTGCTGAACAATGAGTTGATTATCCCCTTGGATTAAAGCGGGCTCTTCGTAAGGAGCGCTCGTTTTATGAGCAACATATGTCATGTCTGGCGTTTTACATGAATCACCTGCAGTACTGCATCCCCGCAATACTATTCGCTTAAGATAAGGTAAATTGTCAATGTAACTGGCCATGCGCTCTACGTAACCGAATTCTTTACTGCCATGATGTAAAAAACTAAGCTTGGTAATCCCATCAATTGGCTCATTGGCTTCCATCAGTTTTTCGAATTGCTCAAACGATAAAACAACCAAATCGCGTCCTTTCTCTATATTTTTATTTGCGCGCATCTGAATAACAGCCGCGAAGTCGTAGTCTGTTTCATCCGAATCAGACTCTATTACCAATAATTCTAGCTTTTTACCCTCAGAGTCGTCACACAATGCTTTCAAATCTGCAACACTCGCAATAATCTCTGATTTAAATAAATCGCATATACGTTTTTCATGCAATTGATATTCTTTATCAATTGTAGCCGCACGAATTAAATTAGCATTGAGTTTATCCTTCAAATCACAGTACAGAGTATGCTTATCGCCAACCAGCGCCTCTAATGTCTTTTTATCCTCTTCCTGGTCAACTTGTTTACCAATACTATTTAATGTAGCCCATAAATTCGTATCTTCTTGATATGATAACCCGTAAGCGTCGCAATTCATTATAAAAAAAGGATACACACCAAACCCTTTGCCCAACAAAATTTTTTCTTTTTTTGTAAAATCGATGTACTTCAAAATGGCTTCTTTTTTTTCCGGCGAGATAATGCCAAGCTCCAACCATTCATTGAGCGTTTTTAAAAAATAATCGCGCCGATTTACTGTTATTCTTAACGCGCTTAACTTCTTTTGATAGCGTGATTTTTCTGCACACAGCGCTGTGTCCATCGTTATATAGTTCTCGGTACATTGGCGCTCAGCGTCAAAATCTACCTCTCGGATAGATTTTATAAATTGTTGATGCGCTAGAACAAAACTCATATTCATTGCTCCCATCGAGTGATAAGCTTCAATCCATTTGTTTTAATTATACGCAACAACCAACTAATTGACTAATAAAAGCACAAAAACATGTAAGCCTAACCTTCGATGTTTAGAATTCCAGCACCAGGAACCCTGAGTATTAATGAGAAAAAAAATCTTTCCACTGGTTTAATGCTTGCTGCATTTGTTTACCCCATACCTCAGTGGCCTCTTGATATGGATTTGATTGTGTTTGTTTCATCATCGCTGAAAACATTTGCCCCATTAACGTCTTTAAAGAAGCATTCATAGGGTGATGGGCGAGACATATCAATTGACGAAGCATGTCAGGAGACAAAAAAGCCGTAGGCCCGGCCTCCATTTCCATAAATATTTGTAATAAAGTAGCATTGGTGATGTCTTCCTTACTGACAGAATCTTCAACTTTAAACGCCAAACCATCAAGAACATAATGTCGCAATGTGTCCACGGTGATGTATTGGCTCGTTTCCGTGTCGTAAAGCCGACGGTTTTTGTATTTTTTAATTAATCTTGCCATGCTGACTTGTCCTTGTGTTTAAGTCATTCCACTACATATATTGACCACCATTAATATCAAGATTAGCCCCTGTCATAAACCCCGACTCTATCGCGGCTAAAAATGCCACCGCATTTGCAATTTCACTAGGTTTTCCAAGTCGCCCGACAGGGATATTTGCAATAATGGCATCCAATACGTCCTTTTTCACGGAGGCCAGCATGGGCGTATCAATATACCCAGGCGAAATTGTATTCACCGTAATCCCTTTGCTCGCAACTTCTTGCGCCAAACTCTTGCTGAAACCAAACAAAGCCGCTTTACTGGCGGCATAATTGCACTGGCCAATTTGACCTTTACGACCATTGATAGAGGAAATACTGATAATACGCCCATGCTCTTGCTCAATCATCAGAGGCAAAACATTCCGGGTCATGTTATAAACACTCGTCAAATTCGCATCTATCACGCTTTGCCATTGCAAAGGTGTCATTTTCTTTAGACTGCTGTCTACTGTGATGCCTGCGTTATTCACAAGAACATCGATACGCCCATACCGTTCCTTCACTAAGGCCACCAATTTTTCGCAATCAATAAATTGCACAAGATCAGCGTACAAAATATCAATATTAAAGCCCTGTGCTTTTTGTACTGACTGCCATTGCTTTGCTTCCTCATGTGCCCCATTGTTAAAATAGCAGGACACCACCTGGCAATCACTCGCCAATTTTTGACTGATAGCCGAGCCTATCCCACCCGTACCCCCTGTAACCACCGCCACGCGTCGCTCCATAATAAATACTCCATTAGGTCAATTCCAAACAAAGCAAATATAAACAGCGCATTAATCAATAAAGATGAGTACAAAAGAGCATGAGAGTGAAGGGAAAATGAGTCAGTAAATACATACTCTTTCTAAAAGTGTATGTTATTTATGATGAATTCGCCTTAAAAGACAAAAAAATAGCCTTAGTGAAACACTAAGGCCATGCAAAGGTTAGATTCGAGTGATTAACTTAATTTAGTGAGCAACAACAACTTTGGGTACATAGCTCGTTAACTGCTCGGCAAATTGTCGAAGAACTTCAAGGCCTGAATCTTCAGCTTGCTTACACCATTGCTGAAGAGACTCAATCAACTCTTTCTGAGATGCAGCCGTTTTCATCCAGATATTTTGAAGTGATTGACGATAACTATAAACCACACGAAGTTGCTCATAACGGGCCAACAGCGCTTGTAATTTTGTGCTAGCTCGAGGCGAGAGCAGCCCTTCTTCACGGCGCAAAAGCAAGCCTGCACGTTGAATCAACTTTTTATCTGTTTTATTTTCAACATGACTTTGCTTTACATTTTTCAAAATAGGACACACCACACGCTTATAATAATGCGACATGACTTGAAAACGATTGCCGATTACCGCTTTAACAGTATCAAGATCCACTTGGAGTTTGCCTTCTTGCCTTGCCAATTGAGGTGGTAATTTTTTTACCTTAGCCAAACCTAACAAGGATAAACAACGGATATACATCCAGCCTAAATCGAATTCCCACCATTTCACCGAAAATTTAGCAGAGGATGCAAAGGTATGGTGATTGTTATGGAGCTCTTCACCACCAATCCAAAAACCCCAAGGGAAAATGTTGGTAGCCGCATCTCGGCATTCGAAATTTCGATAGCCCCAGAAATGGCCGACACCGTTAACCACACCAGCCGCCCACACAGGAATCCACATCATTTGAATAGCCCAGATGGAAACACCAGGAATTCCAAACAAAAACATGTTGATCAATAACATCAACACAATCCCTTTAGCAGAATGACGTTTATATACATTTCGTTCAATCCAATCATCTGGAGTGCCATGGGAATATTTTTCAACCATGTCGTGGTCTTTAGCCGCGCCACGGTATAATTCAGCACCTTGCCAAAATACTTTTTTCAACCCCAAGACCACTGGACTATGAGGGTCTCCTTCTACGTCAGTTGTAGCGTGATGCTTACGATGAATAGCCACCCAATCAGCCGTTACCATGCCTGTGGTTAACCACAGCCAAAAACGAAAAAAATGGCTAATAATGGGATGCAGCGTTAAAGCACGATGAGTCTGATAACGATGTAAGTAAATAGTAACCGACGCAATAGTTATTTGTGTTAGCACGATAGTTGCTACCACATAACCCCAAAATGACAGGTTTAGGACACCAAAAAGCATGACTTTCTCCACATAAAATGAACCGATAGGTAGCTAACGAAGTCGTTATATTTAAGGAGCACACCAGGATATAATCGCTATGCACTAGTCAATCCATTAAA
The DNA here is from genome assembly GCA_964442495.1 of uncultured Legionella sp. GTDB lineage: Bacteria > Pseudomonadota > Gammaproteobacteria > Legionellales > Legionellaceae > CAYTZN01. The sequence continues at coordinate 23,275 of CAYTZN010000015.1, forward strand.
CCATCAAATATTCGCTACTGACACAATGATACCACAAATTGAACGTTCATGCGAAATACGAACCAGTTATGATCGGAGATAAATCTTGCATCAAGGTCGTTACGCTTGATTTTGTATCATTTAAAGACATCTTCATGAGATGAGACCATGATTAATCAGTAACAGCGACGTAAGTTCATATTGCACACAACCGCATTGTGAACGATAATTTTAAGATGTGACTAAACATCCCTCAGAGGTACCATGAAGACTAAATTTAATCAGGTGTTCGAACAATTGCTACCTTTCTGTATTCTTGGTATCGCCATTGCATTAATTGTTGGTCTATTCATCATGCTCTCTTACGTTTTAATATGGGGCATCCTGATTGGCGGCTTGATTTGGCTAGGGTTTGTAATTAAAAGTTATTTATTCCCCTCAGAATTGGAAGAAAAAAATGAGGGTCGTATTATTGACCAAAATAAAGATGAATCATGAAAATCAGCAAACTCAGAACGCTTTGGATAATATTCCTGTCCGGAATGTACACTTTAAACACAACGAGCCAATCTCTATTAAGGCACTTTTTAGGAACCACTAATCGAGCCTGGGTAGATGAAACCATACAAATCTGGGCGCAGAGGTTGCTTAAATTAGTGAACGTGGACTGCAAAATCTTCAATCCCTACAAGGTTGAGCCAAAACCTGGTCAACCCACAATAGTCATGTGCAACCACAGTAGCATTTATGATATACCGCTTAGCATGCTCGCTTTTCCAAACCATTCGTTACGCATGCTTGCTAAAAAAGAGCTTTCCAAGATACCCATTGTAGGTAAAGGCATGACTGCTGCAGAATTCCCCTTTATTGACCGTAAGAATAAGCGCCAAGCCATTAAAGACTTAGAAGTAGCCCAACAGTTAATGGCAAGCGGGATTTTAATGTGGATAGCGCCGGAAGGTACCCGCTCAAAAGATGGGAAACTTGGGCCGTTTAAAAAAGGGGCATTTATCACAGCAATCCAGTCTAAGGCCACGATTATACCTATCGGTATTCGTGGTGCTTATGAGATTTTGCCAGCAAGAACAACCCAATTTAACATTGACCAAAAGGCCGAAATTCATATTGGCAAGCCTATTGATGCTTCAAAATTCACCATGGAAACCAAAGAAATTTTAATTCAAGAGGTTTTTGACGTCATGCAGCAACTCATTGGCAAGCCACCAACACCTTAATTTTTAATGCAATAAACCATAACCATCTTCTTTATGCCGGTAGCTCACAATGGTGCTTAATCCAGTGTCCCTGGGATCAGACGCGGCACTCAAAAAATTAGTTTTACGATCCCACGTCACGGCTTGCATATCGCCATAATATTGGCGCAATGGCGCAAGGTGGTACCCCATTTTTTGAAGCTTTTTTTGCAACGAAGGCGAAAATGTATCGGGCTCAAACTGTAACCAATCAGGATAATACTGATGATGAAAACGCATGGCAGAAACCATGCTAATAGCTCCAAATGAATCATTAAACGCTAGAGAAGCCAATAAAACCATCGTTGGAATACGACTTCCTCCTGGGGTACCAAGAATGGCAACACGCCCTGGCGTTTCTAAAAACGTTGGTGTCATGCTCGATAAAGGACGCTTTCCCGGTGCGATTGCATTTTTTTCGCCACCCACTAGACCATATACATTTTTTTCATTGGGCTTCATTGAAAAATCATCCATTTCATCATTTAAAAGCACCCCTGTTCCATCAGCAACAACACTCGAACCAAAAATAAAATTAATGGTTAATGTCGCGGCCACTCGATTCCCTTCACTATCAATCACCGAAAAATGCGTGGTCGTATTTCCATCCCCTTTGTCCAATGCGCCTTTTGGTAAAACATTGCTCGGGGTCGCTCGATTTGAATGAATAAACCCACGTAAATACCGGGCATTTTTTTCTGACAATAATGCCGCTAACTTAACATCAACAAAATCTGGATCACCTAAAAACTCAGAGCGTTGCCAAGCGGCTAATCGCATTGCTTCCACAATATAGTGCACCCATTGCACAGTCGATAAAGAATGCAATGGGTAATCTGCCAATATATTGAGCATGGTTAGTAATGCCACCCCACCTGCTGATGGTGGTGGTGCCGTGACGATGGTCATGTTTTTAAAGTGCCCAAGCAGCGGCTCACGAAGAACAACGTGGTAAGACGCCAAATCCTTCATTGTCCATCGACCACCAGCCGCGTTTACCGCGGTCACTAAACGCTGCGCTATTTTACCGTGGTAAAAACCATCATGACCTTGCTCAGCAAGTGCACGCAAGGTATTGGCCAAATCTTGTTGTACTAAAAGATCTCCAATGGAAAAAGGCTTTCCATCCTTCAAAAAAACAGCTGCCGATGCTTTAAATTTTTTCAACTGTTCTGCTCTATCACCCATGGTTAAATAATAATTTAAGGTATGATCAACCAACAAACCCTGCTCAGCAATTCGAATAGCCGGAGCCAATGATGTGGATAATGGTAAACGTCCAAAGCGTTTACCAATCAGTGCTAGTGCGGCGGGCTCGCCAGGAATAGCCGCGGCCAATCCACCATTTAAAGATAATTTCGGGATGGGGTTTCCGTTCGCATCAAGATACATATCTCTCGTTGCTGCAAAAGGGGCCGCTTCACGTCCATCAATAAAAATATTTTTATTAGTTTTAGCTTGATGCAGTAGCCAAAATCCCCCACCACCCAAACCGGAATGATAAGGTTCAACAACGGCAAGCACGGCACTTACTGTAACTGCCGCATCAAAAGCATTACCACCAAGAGCTAATGTCTCAAGGCCGGCTTTGGTTGCTAAAGGGTGAGCACTCGCTATCGCATACCCCAGAGGGTGCTCCGCATAGGATTGTGCGTACGTGGTTGAAAAAACACATAACGATAAAAAAGCCACGATCAATTTAATTTTCATGAGATGACACAATACACAATAATTACAGGAGTTTAGCTGATTGTACCTAGCTAAGCTAGGACCAACCTTTTGCTTAGATTGAGGTTTTCATCTTTTGCAAAACCTTAACCACCCCAGAAGGAACAAACTCTGAGATATCGCCACCCAAAACAGCTATCTCACGAACCAATGTTGATGAGATGAACATTGACTCTTCAGAAGGGGTCAAAAATAAAGTCTCTATCTGTTTAGATAATTTTCGATTCATTCCCGCCAATTGAAATTCATATTCAAAATCAGAAACAGCGCGCAATCCCCGTAAAATAATACCGGCTTGTTGTTCATACGCAAAATGGATTAACAAATTATCAAAACCCATTACACTAACACCAGGCAAGTGACAAACTGCTTGCTGTACCAATTCAATACGCGTTTGTAACGGTAAAAAAGGGCGCTTAGCCGTGTTACTTGCTACAGCCACAATCAACTCTGGAAATAAAGTTGCCGCACGCGTGATAATATCGATATGACCATTCGTTACCGGATCAAATGTACCTGGATAAATTGCTTTAAGTTTCATCATATATGACACCAATTGCATGTTTTTGAAGTCTAGCGTATTGTTAAATGAAAAACCACACAGTGCAGTAACAACATATATGGGGATAACACAAATGAATGTATTTAAATATATTTGTTTTTTTTCTGTCTGCCTTCTTACCGCGTGTGCTCCGCCTAAAATGGCACAAGAACAGCCAACAGATAACCTCAAAAAATCCCCCACTTCCTCTGAGCTAAACCTTCAAAAAAAACCTACACTTGCCGCATCCTCAGTCTCTTCATGGGAAATTTCAGGTGCCATGGCTGCTCGAAACAGTAAAAAAGGATGGACTGCACATGTGAATTGGCTGCAGGAAGGCGCCAATCATTACCAAATCCGTTTATTTGGTCCACTCGGAGGCGGCACAATTATTATTGAGAAAAAAGGTGCCGTGATTACCTATGCGGATGGTCCTAAAAAAATATCCTCTCATAGCGCTGATCAATTGTTACAACAACAAACTGGTATTCGTCTTCCTGTTAGTAATCTCTACTATTGGGTTAGAGGCCTACCCGCTCCAGGTGCTTTAGGAGCCACTCACCATGACAGCAATAAGCAATTGATGTCCCTATCACAAGCGGGCTATACCATTCAGTATGCAAATTATACGACGGTAAACAATGTTAGCCTGCCCGGTAAAATAATGCTTCAGGGACATGAGGCTACCATTAAATTTGTTATAAAGCGCTGGAGAATCTAAATTTACCTTGAGTTTTTTGATCCGTCCCTCCCCCAGACACGTTGGTTTTAAATATTCTAAAGCACCTACGTACCACGGCTTGTCCGCGGTACGTAAGACTTATAGAGTAAATTGTCAACAGACCCTAATGCCCATTTTGAACAAGTGCTTGGGACGCTGTTTAACAGAATGTAAAAAAAACATCACTCAGTATTAAATTACAGCCATTTTTTTTTGTCTGTCACGTTGACAAGACCTTTAAATCGCTGCAAAATACGCACCAGTTTGTATGGATATATTTTCATGCAATCAGACAATGAGAATCTACAAATCATTGGGGTGTCGCCAAGTGGTAAGGCACAGGGTTTTGATCCCTGCATTCCTAGGTTCGAATCCTAGCACCCCAGCCAAACTCTTGTTGATTCAAGTAAACAGACGGCAGAAGATACTCGGGAAGGATGCGATCACCCGACCGCCAAACAATAACAATATCTTTCTGGCTGTCTTCTGCTATGTGTTTAATTCACCTGATTAACTAAATCGAAGGTTTACACACATGTCAACAATGATGATTTTCGCAGGTAACGCCAACCCTGAACTAGCCCTTAAAATTTCCTCTCATCTACAGATTACTATTGGAAAAGCCACTGTCGGCACGTTTAGTGACGGCGAAACCATGATTGAAATTCTTGAAAATGTTCGTGGACGAGACGTGTTTGTAATCCAATCCACCTGTGCTCCGGCCAATGATCACTTAATGGAGCTATTAACCATGGCTGACGCCTTAAGGCGCTCTTCAGCCGCACGAATTACTGCTGTTATTCCTTATTTTGGTTATGCACGACAAGATAGACGAGTTCGCTCAGCTCGTGTGCCCATAACAGCCAAAGTCGTTGCCGACATGATGGCATCTGTTGGTATTTGTCGAGTCATGACGGTGGATTTACACGCCGACCAAATCCAAGGTTTTTTCTACATGCCAGTGGATAATGTCTACTCAACCCCTATCCTACTTGAAGATATTAAACAAAAAAATCTTAGTAACCTAATGGTGATTTCTCCAGATGTCGGAGGGGTTGTTCGAGCCCGGGCTATGGCTAAGCGCCTAAATGACGCCGAATTATCCATTATTGATAAACGGCGCAGTGGTCCAAATAAATCAGAAGTCATGCACATTATTGGAGAGCCTAAAGGCCGAAATTGTATTATTATCGATGATATCGTCGACACTGCTGGCACCATGTGTTCAGCAGCCCATGAACTTAAAAAAAGTGGGGCTATCAGTGTTCGAGCTTATATTACCCACCCCGTACTTTCAGGCCCAGCCATTGAAAACATTCTTCACTCATCCCTTGATGAAGTGGTGGTAACCGATACTATTCCTTTATCAGAAGCTGCAAAAAATTGCCCTAAAATTAGAGTGGTAAGCCTTGCGGACATGCTTGCCCAAGCAATTAGACGAGTCAACATAGAGGAATCTGTAAGCTCTATGTTTGCAGAGTAGTTGGTGTCTGGACATGTAATATGCAGACGTACACAACCTTCTTTGCCAGAGAAACCGTTTGTGAGTCCTGGCCGGAGAGCAGTTTATCCCTCAAATCAACGTTCGGATTGATTCACTTTTGAAAGTTTTTTCCCCAAAATTGGAATTAGTGCCAAAAGCCTTCTATAATTTACCAACCCTATTACAGTGTTTTAAAACGCAAAGGTCTATCAATGTATCTTGCGTTTAGTCTTTTATTAGGGATTGGTTATCTAGGATGTTTAACTACAAGGAGTCATGTAATGAAATCTAAATTTTATTTATCGTTTATGATTGCTTTATGTATGGCGCTATCTCTTTTTGCAATAGGTTCTAACGCCGCAAATGAGCTTACTCATAAATACGACGCTAAAAATTCAGTTACCACGAAAGACAATGAAATCATTGGCGTTTTAATGGTACTCAATAAAAACGAAATAGCTGTGGCAAATGCTGTTTTGAAGAAGACAACCAACCCAGTAATAATCAAATATGCGCAAATGCTTAAAAAAGAGCATACTAAAAACCTGAAAAAAACATTACGTATCAGCAAGAAAATTGGTGCGATGCCAATAGAGTCTGCTGTATCTAAGAAATTACAACGTCATGGCGAAGATGAGCTAAGAGTGTTAAGCACTTTACAAGGAAAACCTTTAGATAAAAAATTCATTTCCTTGATGGTAAAAGATCATAGCGACGCATTACATTTGATAGATACTAAATTATTAAAATATGTATCTAACCCTGTGTTGAAAGAACAAATCGTTGCTACACGTCCTCATATTACCAAGCATTTAGAAGACGCTAAACAAATCCAAATGTCACTTAAATAATCTAAATATATTCCTAGCAGAAGTAGATAAATGCTTCTGCTAGGAAGCATCATTTTCACTCAAAACGAATACAGTTTAGTTTAAAGCAATCTCTTAAGAATTTTTAGGCTCAAAGAGTAGCCAATACTTTTTTTAGAGAATAACGTTGATGCCCAGGAGCCGGACAATTTTCTAAAATACCAAAAACTTCATATCCATTTTTTTGATAAAACGCTAATGCCTGAAAATCATAAGTATCCAACTGTGATAAATAGACCTTCTGGTTTTTTGCCTCTACTTCCAACCTTTCTAACAATTTTTTTCCGTATCCTTTGTTGCGATACGGCTCGGCAACATACAAAACATCAATTTTCAATATGTTATTCATGATTAAATAGCCATATATTCCACCCAATAATATATCACCATCTTTATATACAAAGGATAAGGTTTTCCATGGGGGATTTTCAGGGAAAGGTAATTGTTTGAGATTAAATTCAATCATGAATTTATCCAGTGTTTCTATATCACGCTCTGTGCCATATGATATTTCATTCATGATTAGGGCCCGTTGACAATTGTTTGGTTTTAAATATCCTAATTCCCCTACATACCGCAGCCATATCATTACCCACAAATCTGTGTCATGTAATTTGTCCGCCTTCGCGGGAACGACATAACCGGGATATTTTCTAACCCGCAAGTCTTACAACCCTTTACTGAGGTGGATTACAAGACTTGTGGGTAATGATATGACCGCAGCTTGTCTGCAGTATGTAGGACTTATAGAGTAAATTGTCAACAGACACAAATCAATTTCTTAATTAACTAATTAATTATATGAAGGTAAGAAATAATCAAGCGTTGGGTCCAATGAGTACTTTATAAACGGTTTTCTCATTTATCACAAAGTATATCAACTTTTTCGTATTTAACTATTTAGAGTGGGAATCCAACAAAAAAATTTCTAGTTTTTAAAAAAATGCATTACCCCTATTTCTTTGGGACGTAAAAAAAGGAAGACCAGCTTCCTTTTTCAATGGTATTAAAATTAAAATATTCTGTTAATCTCGTGTACCAACGTATTTATCATCAAAGTAACGTCGGAGTTTAGTACGTAATGTACCCCGACTAATTCCTAACATGACGGCAGCACGCGACTGGTTGTATTTACAATGTTCCATAACTGCTCGAAACAAGGGTGTTTCAATCTCTTCAAGAACAAACTGATATAAATCGACAGGATCGGTGCCTTTCAGTTCAGAAAAATATTTTTGCACTGATTGAGTTACACTTGCTGCCAATGACGCAGTAGTATCCCCAGCCTCATTGCTGATTATTGTCATTATTTTTAACTCCTTCTTTCAAAAACAGTATTTTAACGAATTGAGCAATTCCTGACAAGCATAGTGCCTGTAAAAACCCTTAAATATCAATAATAAATGAGTGGACAAATTGCTCTGTTGCCCACTCAAAAATAACACTAAAACTGCATCATCGCTGGACTAAATGGCTTCCCATTTACAGTCAACTGCCCCTGAGTAAGGTTAAGCTCGATAACATATTCAGTGCCTTGCATAGATAACAACCCTGAATTAACTAAATCAGCCAATTTTTGCGTGGTTTGCACCGTCGCCTGCTGTTCAATTTCAGCAACTGTCATAGCAGGTTGTGCTGTTGGAGCATCATTGGGCTGAATAGCACCATCCGCAGATTGTGTTGTTGCAGAAGCTGGGGCAGGAGCTCCAGGTGCTGTAGCAGGAGTAGCTGCTTCCGCAGGAACAGGAGCCTCAGTAGTTTGAGCGGCTTCGTTAGTTTTCATCTGTTCTATCATCGCTTGTTGAACAGTAGATTGAGATAGTAGTTTTTGTTTAACAGATACCATTACTAAATTTTTAACCATTTCAACGGGCATTTTGAATGCTGCATGACCTTGTACTTTTTGAACCAACTGAAAGGGATTCCCTGTATCTCCTTTAGGAAGAGAAACCAATAAGTTACCCTCGACAGCACCTTGAGGCAAGACAAAGCTGAGCTTAGATATCTCAAATTGCGCACCCTTACCAAACAGTTTAGGTAACTGAGGCAACATTGCAATCAATGCTTGTTGACGCTCACTGTCTGAACCTTGCTGCATTCTATTCGCCTGTTGGTTAATATCGGCTAGTGCCTCTGCATCAAGATTTTTCAACGACATCTCTAATAAACCCGGTCCATATGTTTTGCCATGAGCCATTACTTTATCAACCGATGTCTTGAAGTAGGAATTGAATAAGCCACCTTCAATATCACTCTTAGAGTGAAGTGCAAAATCGTTTACTTCAACTATTTTTTGAGTGTTTTCTGTAACCACAAGCGACGGTAAAGATAAGTTTGCCTCGCCTAAATAAATGCCAGCATCTGTTTGGTGCAGGTCATAATCACTATCAACCTTGCCTAACAAAGCCTGCATTTGATTTTTTTTCAAACTGATACCAGTGACTTCTACCTTACCATCCAGTTTTTTAAGGTTTGATGACACACCAAGATCCGTGTCCATGCCTAACCACTCGAACTGATCTCCACCCTGTTTAGTAATAAGCTTAAAAGATGGCACACCAATGTGAAGACGTGTGTTATTCAAATAATTAACAAACAAGTTCACGTTTAAATGCGGCTGAATTGACTCGCCTGTAAACATATTATTGAATTTATCAGCATATGTCGATGGCATGGCTAAATCACTGTGGGCATAGCCTAAACCAAACCGTACGCTACCATCTGCAAATATAACTGGGCCGTGATAAATAGCCAATGGCATCTGAAGGGTATAGTCTTTGGCAGGAACAGTGGTTGTTTGACCATTATCCCCTTTAATAATGCGCTCTGGAACATGCAAACGCCAGTTCAATACTGCGGTAGAAGTAAACCACTTACGATCATAACGCTCGATATCAACGAATATGCCGTTAGACTGATTTACAACTTCTATTGTTTTCTTTAGGGTTCGCTCGGTGACAAGACCCATTCCATAATAGCTTCCGAGGACTAGAGCGGCTATGATCACCACTAATCCTATTATTTTTTTCATTCGTATCTCCGTGTTTTTTCATGGACCGCTTTAGCCACGATATTTTGAATAGTATTGTAAGAAAAATAGCAATTGTAATTAAAGCACGAGAAAGACTATCTCGCAAAGACATAACGCAAAATTATAATGGTTAATTTTAGATAAGCATTAATTTGAGGGACTTAATGCAGCACTTAAATTCAGGAAAATCCATACAACTTAAGTGCCATTTGGCTTAAACTCATAATTTCATTTGTTTGAACTTATGGGCCTGCAATACGTTTCTTTGACAGTAAAAGCCAATATAAGTGCCACTAAAGAACAGAGTGGTAAAATACGAAAGCCATACTGATAATCCGAAAGCAATAATGTTTCAACGTTATAAGCACGAGAACCAGAAACAAGATCAACCAACCGCCCTACCAAAGGCTGCATCAATGCGCCAATAAATATTGAGGCCATGTTTGTAAAGGCAATAGAGGTACCCACCACATTTCGCTCATGGTTTTCGGTTGCTACGGCATACGCTATAGCTACGCCTGTATTGGTTAAACCAAACAAAAAGAACAGGACATATGCACTGGTTTGAGTCATATCTGGATAAAACACAAACAACGTCGTTAATACGACACCACAAACAGCCGATATAATCATTAATGGCTTACGTCGCCCTACCCTATCAGAGATCCATCCCGATATGGGCCCACCAATACCCCATCCAATAAAGATTAAACCCGTCGCAAAAGCCGCAGTATGGGCACTCAAACCACGTCCATACTGTAAATACGCAGGACCATTTGCCTCACCAATTACGGCGGTAGGGGCAAACAAAAAACCAGCATACAATGCATTTAACCATGTTTGCCGATGGGTCAAAATGATTCGTAAACTTTGAGAGATACTCAATTTATTTTCAAATTTTATCTCATGGGCCTTCGAACCCGGTTTGTCTTGAACATATTGATACAGTAAAACTGCGAGGGCTACAAAGAGAAAGGCAATAATAAGCATGCTATGGCGCCACCCAACAACACCGACCAAATAGGAGACGGGCGCTTCCCCCGCCGCCGCGCCAAGCATACCTAAAGCTTGGGTTAATCCAGCCAATAGACCAAGCATTGCAGGAGGAAACCAAGACGTTGCTAGACGCAATGCGCTAATGAACGCAAACGCCGCACTAAAGCCAATCAACATCCTACCAACAGATGCAATAAACAACGTCTCTGCCAAACCAAAAACGCAACATCCGAATGCCGTTATCAACGACATAACGGTTAAAATCCAGCGGATGCTAATTCTATCCACAGTAAGCCCTACAGGAATTTGCATTAAAATATAAGGAACATAAAAGGATGCAAACATGATCCCAAAACCAACCTCTGTTATCCCAAAGTCTATTTGCAAATACCGATGCATAACACCAGGCGCTACGCGTGCTAAGTAGTCCGAGAAATAAAAAGTCGCGGCTAATCCCCATATCAACCAAGCAAAGCCAAGTTTGGGTTTTCTACCTGTATTTTCTAATTCTGATTTAGTCATTGTATTCATAGGTCACTATTTTTTATCCATATATAAGACAGATTGATTTGAATTATTTTAAGTACAGCTTATGCGCGGTAACTTAATGAATTTTTAACTATCTTAGCCATCCTTAAGCATCCAAAACCAAGGGAAAGCAAGAAAAACTCTGTTTGCTACGATTGAACAAATAACCCACTATGCACATTATATTAACAAAAACATTTTCGATTATACTGTTATCGATAATTATTTCAACATCCTGCTTTTTATGAAGATTGTTCGTATTATATAGTAATATAGATGTGTACCACGTAAACACCTTTGGCCTCTCGACGATGCATTTAACATTCCCTCGTTATACGCTTTATGCGGGGAATCCACCTGTGCTATCTTGCGGCGAGATCTTATGGATACCACCATTAAGTGCCATACGTAGACATGTACAATGCCATTTGTGTTTACAAATTAGAGGTATTTGCGTGAGCAGTTACCAAAGAAATTACCTATCAACAGTAGCTTAGGTTATAATCGCACATCAAATCCATGTTTTTTGTAACCACTTATCGGTACATCCTCAATGAATACACTAGAAATAGCCATACAAGAAGCCATTGCCTCGCAAGGAAGCAGCAAAGAAGCAAACAAGGCTTATTTAGAGTTTATAAAAGCAAATTTTATTATCCCCATTGAAAATAGCACAACAGACGATGCGCCCATTGTGCTTTATTTAGAAGAAAACAACCAAATATTCCTGCCTGTTTTTACAAGCATGCCTTATTTTGACCAATGGGCAACAGACATCAAGGATGATATTCAATTACTTAAACTTTCAGGCGTAGATCTTCTAAAAGGGATTGGTGATGAGGTAATGGTGAGCTTGAATATCGGTAGCGCTCTCTACAAAGAATTTAATCCAGGTGAATTGGCACGGATGAGAAGCATGGTATTGAAGTTATTTGGTAATCAATAACCTTCAATCAACAGGGCCTGAAAGCCGTCAGCTTACAAGCCCTATAAAGAAAAATATGACGTTAGGCAACGAGATCTATCAGTTGAAAACCCACCACTGCTGAAACAGCCACTATCCCAGTAATTTCAATGAGTTTCACTAAAAAGCCATTCATAAGCTCAGGATAAATATCATCATTAGCGGCCTCTAAATCGCTATCTTGTGTATCATGAGTCATCTCATACAATGGCTCTTCACCATAAAAGCCAGCCCACCAACCTTCCATCCATTGCTCACTTTCTTTAGTACCCACAACGTATGGGTTTTCTTCTTCGGCAACGTCTGCAAGCGCGCTTTCATAACCGTAAGCATAACATTCTTCAAACGTTGGATGCTCAATATTGAAGCGTAGTTTAATGTCTGGCAACAATGCGGTCATGCTATCCATGTTGATACTCCTTCTCTTATTAACAGCGTAGGACGTGGTCTTTGACCTCGAACCCTTAAAAACAGCAATTTGTTTCACTCAATCACTGTTTTATCGGCAATTCATGAAATAACTTTAAATAGTACCTAGGGTCTATTAAGAGTTTGATTTTAAATATCCTAAAGCCCCTACGTACCGAGACTTATCGGCGGTACGTAGGACCTATAGAGCAAATAGTCAACTGACCCTATGACTCATTTTATGATGTCTATTCCAATAGAGTGCCTTTTTATAGAAAAATTTACTCATTTTTGACAATTCATTTTTAATCGACAGGGATATAACGTTGGAAAGACTTAAGGGGCGAGCCTGTGATGAGCCCATTTGCCACCATGAAGGGTATATTGAATTCTATCATGCAACCGATTGTCTCGACCTTGCCAAAACTCTATTTCTTCAGGAATCACTCGGTAACCACCCCAATGAGAAGGGCGCATGATGGTTTTTTGCTGAGACGCTACAATTAGCGCATTAAGCGTTTCTTCAAACTCTAACCGTCCCTTGATTTTCTGGCTTTGAGGGGAAGTAATAGCACTGAGTTGACTGCCAATTGGTCGTGATGAAAAATAGGCATCAGACTGTGTTGGGCTGACCTTTATTATATTGCCACGAATCCTCACTTGGCGTGCCATTTCAGGCCAGTAAAAATTGAGTGCCACATAAGGATGGCTAGCAATTTGTAAGGCTTTGGTGCTTTGATAGTTGGTGTAGAAAACAAACGTACCGTCTTGGACTTCTTTTAATAAAACAACACGCGAATCAGGATGCCCACGTTCGTCAACTGTTGACAAAACCATTGCAGTGGGGTCGCCTTTTTCTGCTTTCACGACGTCGGCAAACCAACGTTCAAATTGAGCGATGGGATAATCATCAACATTATCCTCACATAGACTCAATTGACCATACTCTCGGCGAATGTCAGCTATTGTTTTCCACACCATCGTAATGTTTATCCTAAAACGTTAGCGAGATTGCTCGCTAACGCTGCATGTTTCCTACCAACCGGTTATTTCAGCAATAGCGTCACCAAGATCAGCTGGAGAGCGTACTGTTTTAACACCAGCAGCCTCAAGTGCTGCAAATTTATCAGCAGCAGTACCTTTGCCACCAGAAATAATAGCACCAGCATGCCCCATGCGCTTACCCGCAGGGGCGGTTACACCTGCAATATAAGATACAACGGGTTTTTTAACATGCGCTTTAATGTATTCAGCTGCTTCTTCTTCAGCTGTACCACCAATCTCACCGACTAGAATAATCGCTTCTGTTTGAGGATCTTTTTCAAACAAGGCAAGAATGTCGATAAAGGAACTACCCGGAATAGGATCACCACCGATGCCCACGCAAGTGCTTTGACCAAAGCCTTTGTCTGTGGTTTGTTTAACAGCTTCATAGGTCAAGGTGCCTGAACGGGATACAATACCTACTTTCCCAGGCAAATGAATAAACCCTGGCATAATACCAATTTTACACTCACCTGGCGTAATAACACCTGGGCAGTTTGGACCAACCAATCGACTATCCGTATTATTTTCAAGATAGGCTTTGACCTGCAACATATCAAGAACAGGAACACCTTCAGTAATACACACGATAAGCTTTATACCAGCGTCCGCTGCTTCAAGAATAGAATCTTTGCAAAAAGGTGCAGGAACATAAATAACGCTCGCATCAGCACCTGTTGCGTCAACCGCTTCACGAACCGTATTAAACACCGGTAAATCGAGGTGCCTTTGGCCACCTTTACCAGGCGTTACGCCACCCACCATGTTTGTACCATAACTGATTGCCTGCTCGGAATGGAACGTGCCTTGTTTGCCCGTAAATCCCTGACAAATGACTTTGGTTTGCTTATTTACTAATATACTCATTGTTAGCCTCAGGAATAATTTATGCGATAGCCGCTACAATTTTTTCAGCCGCATCGGTTAGACTGTTTGCTGCAATCACGTTTAGATCGCTCTTGTTTAAAATCTCGCGTCCTAAGATGGCATTATTGCCTTCAAGTCGCACTACAACAGGAACATTCACGTTAACTTCTTTCACGGCAGCAAGAATACCGTCAGCAATCAGGTCACACCGGACAATACCGCCAAAAATATTGACTAAAATTCCTTTTACGCTCTCATCTGAAAGAATAATTTTAAACGCTTCGCTCACACGCTCTTTGGTTGCACCACCGCCCACATCGAGGAAGTTTGCAGGTTCACCACCATGCAATTTGATAACATCCATTGTCGCCATGGCAAGTCCTGCACCGTTGACCATACAGCCAATTTTGCCTTCTAGAGGAATATAATTTAATTCCCAATCATGAGCACGATTGACTCGTTCATCTTCTTGTGTGGTATCACGCATTGCTTTTAATTTGGGATGCCGGTAAAGAGCATTGTCATCAATCGTTACTTTACCATCTAAACAAATTAGATCGCCCGCTTTATTCACAACCAACGGATTAATTTCTAAAAGAGAAAGATCACACTCCACAAACATTTTACCTAACTTCATCATTAGATCGGTAAATTGACGTACTTGAGTCTCAGTTAAGCCAAGCTTAAAACCTACTTCACGACATTGAAACGGCATAACACCAACCATAGGGTCAACCGCGACTTTAAAAATCTTCTCTGGCGTTTCTTCCGCTACTTTTTCAATCTCAACGCCACCTTCTGTGGATGCCATGATAACCACTCGACGGCTATCCCTATCAACCACTGCACCAAGATACAATTCTCGAGCGATATCGCTGGTTTCTTCCACCAGAACAGCACCCACAGGTTGACCATGCTCATCCGTTTGATATGTTACTAAGCGGGTTCCGATGAGTGATTTAACATACTGCTCAACCTCAGCCTTGGTGGAAAGCAATTTTACGCCACCCGCTTTTCCTCGACCACCCGCATGGACTTGTGCTTTTACCACCCAACGTGGGGTGGTTAATTGTGTAATGACTTGCAAAGCATCATCAACATTGTAGGCTACTTCTCCACGGGGGATAGGCAAACCGTAGCTTGCAAATAATTGCTTCGCTTGGTATTCATGTAAATTCATTATATCTACCTTTTAAAAACAACAATCTTAAACAAAGATAACTTCTTGTTCAGGGAAACGAACTTTAACGTTACACGTTCAGCAATAAGCGCGAAGGATCTTCTAACAACTCTTTCACACTCACTAAAAATTGCACAGAATCTTTTCCGTCAATCAAGCGATGATCATACGACAAAGCCAGGTACATCATGGGACGAATCACAATTTGACCTTTTTCAACCACAGGGCGGTCTTGAATTTTATGCATCCCTAAAATTCCGGTTTGAGGAGGATTAATAATAGGCGTCGCTAATAAAGAACCAAACACACCACCATTGGTGATGGTAAATGTTCCACCCTGCATCTCTTCTAAGGAGAGCTTTCCTAAACGAGCGCGAGCGGCTGAATCACTAATAGTACGTTCAATTTCTGCCATGCTGAGTTGATCAGCATCGCGGACCACTGGAACCACCAAGCCACGCTCCGTAGACACCGCTATACCAATGTCATAATAACCGTGGTAGACAATATCTTGCCCATCAACCGATGCATTAACCGCTGGAAATCGTTTTAAAGACTCAACCACGGCCTTGGTAAAAAAGGACATGAAGCCAAGCTTAACGCCGTGCTTTTTTTCAAAGCCGTCTTTATATTGTGCGCGAAGATCCATAACGGCTTGCAAATTGACTTCATTAAAGGTGGTTAACATTGCAGCATTGTGCTGGGCCGCTAACAAACGCTCTGCTACTTTAGCCCGTAACCTTGACATCGGAACACGGCGCTCTTCACGTACCCCGGGCGCTGCAGATATTACTGCAGGCTCTTTTGACAAAGCTGAGGCTGATACATTTTTATTGGACTCTTTGCCACGGCCTGTTTCAATAAAAGAGACAACATCTTCTTTGGTGATCCGCCCGTCTTTTCCTGAGCCTTTTATGTCGCTAGGCTGCAAATCATTTTCTGCGAGCAAGCGTCGTACCACCGGGCTAGTTGATTTATCCTCTAGAGGACTCACACTTTCTTGCTTGACGTCCTCTTTTAGAGAAACGCTTGCGGTGCTTCCCACGCCAATTTTCGCTAATAACTCGCCTGAATGGACAGTGTCACCCTCTTTAAAGAGGATTTCTTCTAAAATACCATCCGTGGGCGCTGGGACTTCAAGAACCACTTTGTCTGTTTCTAAATCCACTATGTTCTCGTCACGCGTGACTTTATCGCCAATTTTTTTATGCCAAGTGGCAATCGTGGCATCAGCGACGGATTCGGGTAAGGCCGGTACTTTGACTTCAATTGACATGTTGATACCTTCTTTAATTGTAAATGTAAGTTCTTGTCATCGTTCCAACAAGGCCTTCTCAACTAATGCTTGTTGTTCCTCTGCATGGATGTAAGGACTTCCACCTGCAGGTGCCGCAGCAACGGCTCTACCGGCATAGTGCAAAGACTGTCCTTCTTGTAAACAATCAACCATGTTATGTTGCGAGGAAAACCACACGCCCTGATTTTGCGGCTCTTCCTGACACCAGATTATTTTTTTAGCTTCTGGGTATTTCGCGAGCTCTTTCACGAGTGACTTTTTAGGGAACGGGTAAAGTTGTTCAATACGAACAATAGCGACATTGGTTAACTCAGAATCACGTCTTTTCTGTAATAAATCGTAATAAACTTTACCACAGCAAAGAACCACCCGGTTGACCTTGCTGTCAACGATAGGATCAATTTCGGGAATAACCGTTTGAAAGCCACCCGTTGTTAAGTCCTTCATCGATGAAACAGCTAATTTGTGACGAAGCAAACTTTTTGGCGTCATCACAATCAATGGTTTTCTAAAGTTACGTATCACTTGTCGCCGCAAAAGATGAAACATTTGAGATGGCGTGGTTGGCGTGCATACCTGTATATTTTGTTGTGCGCAAAGCTGCATGTAACGCTCAAGTCGCGCTGATGAATGCTCCGGACCTTGGCCCTCATAACCATGAGGCAGCAGCATCACCAACCCACAGAGACGCCCCCATTTTTGCTCGCCTGAACTGATGAACTGATCAACAACCACTTGAGCACCGTTAGCAAAATCGCCAAATTGCGCTTCCCACAACACTAACGAGGTCGGCTCTGATGCCGCATAACCATACTCAAAGGCGAGAACAGCTTCTTCAGACAATACAGAATCAATGACCACAAAGGGCTTCATGGGATCCGACGCTACTGTCTCTAAAGGGACAAATACATCGCCATTCTGGGCATCATGCAAGACTGCGTGACGATGAGCAAACGTGCCTCGACCTGAGTCTTGGCCCGATAAACGGACACCATAGCCTTCATGCAACAAGCTAGCATAAGCTAAGGTTTCTGCATGGCCCCAATTCATTGGCATTTCATCAGCAGTCATTTTTAGGCGCTCAGCAAGCAATCGCTTAACGACCGCGTGTAATTCAAAGCCCTTTGGTAATATCTGCAAACGGCTAGACAACTCCTCAAGCACCGCTCTGCTGACAGTGGTATCGGCTTTATCGGTCCAACGCGCATTAATGTAGGGTGTCCAGTCCGCAGACATTTTACCATTATACTCACCCTGTACCGTATCAACCACGGCTTGCCCTTTATCCAATTGGTTGCGGTAGGCTTCCATTAGGTTATCGACATTTTCTTTTGTGGTGATACCTTCGGCAATCAAACGATCAGCGTAAATTTCACGCAACACCCGCATGGTTTTAATTTTTTTATACATATCAGGCTGAGTAACCGATGGTTCATCTGCCTCATTGTGACCGTGGCGTCGATAGCACACGAGGTCAACAACCACATCACGTTTAAACTTCATACGAAATTCAAACGCAATTTGCGTCGCGAAGATCACGGCTTCTGGATCGTCACCATTCACATGAATAACTGGCGCTTGAACCATTTTAGCAACGTCAGTGCAGTAAAGAGTTGAGCGCGAATCAAGTGGGTTACTGGTTGTAAAGCCAATTTGATTGTTAATCACAACATGAACGGTACCGCCCGTGCAGTAGCCACGCGCTTGTGAGAAATTAAACGTTTCCATGACCACACCCTGGCCGGCAAACGCTGCATCACCATGCAAGACCACTGGTAAAACTGTGTTTTTATCAGCCAGGTCATTGCGTCGACGTAAACGAGAACGGGCTGAACCCTGAACAACTGGGCCAATGATTTCCAAATGAGAGGGGTTAAAGGCCAGCGCCACATGCACAACATCGCCCATAGTGGTTTTGATGTCAGATGAAAACCCTAAATGGTACTTCACGTCGCCTGTTCTATCTGACGTTACTTTACCTTCAAATTCTTCAAACAATTGCTGTGGACCTTTCCCAAGCACGTTGACTAAAACATTCAAACGTCCACGGTGAGCCATACCAATCATTATTTCTTTTACACCGCCATGTCCACCCAAACGAATAATTTCTTTCATCATGGGAACGAGCGAATCTCCCCCTTCAAGGGAAAAACGTTTTTGTCCTACATAGCGTGTACCAAGATACCGCTCAAGCCCATCGGCAGCGATAAGATCTTTAAGTATTTGTCTTTTTTTATCGGCATCAAAGACGGCCCGCCCCTTGGAGGACTCAAGTTTGTGCTGAAGCCACTGCGTTTCTTCTTCATTCGCAATGTGCATGTATTCAATACCAATACTGCCACAATACGTTTGGCGCAATGTTTCGTTTATTTCACGAAGGGTCATTTGCTCTTTAGCAAAAGACTCTCCCGCAAAAAAAATATGGTCTAAATCTGCATTGGATAAATGATGATGTGCCAATTCAAGAGCGGGCACTGGGACTCGCACTGTCATCTCTAAAGGATCAAGCTTTGCGGCTTGGTGCCCTAACGCACGATAAGCATTGATTAGATTTGCTACATCGGCTTGCTTAGAATCAGAGGTGACAACCTGTTGAACTGGTTTTTTATCTGCATTTTCTAGAAAATATTGACGAATATCTCGATGAGAAACATCTTTTACCTGGCCATTAATGTTAGGTAACGCCTTAAACGCCATCTGCCACTCGGTAGAAACCGAATTTGGATCTGCCAGATAGTCTTCATACAATGCATCAACATAGGCCATATTCCCACCGGATAAATACGATGTTGCCCATTCTTTCTGCAAATCACTACTGCTCATGTGTTTCTCTCCAAAGGAACATAAAGTGCTCAATTTTTATTGAGCACTCTCACCACGTGTTATCAAGTTTCCTGAGTTAACATTTGTTTACGTATCTCGCCAATAGCATACGTTGGATTGAGTCCTTTCGGGCAAACGGTTACACAGTTCATAATGGTCCGGCAACGAAAGACGCTGAACGGATCTTGTAATTTCCCTAACCGATGCGCTGTCGCTGTATCACGACTATCGGCTAAAAAACGCCTGGCTTGTAATAAACCAGCTGGGCCTACAAATTTTTCTGGGTTCCACCAAAAAGAAGGGCAAGAACTCGTACAGCAAGCACAAAGAATACACTCATACAAACCATCCAATTGAGCACGTTCTTCAGGGGATTGTAGCCGCTCTTCTGCCGGAGGTACGCTATCGTTTTGCAAATAAGGTTCAATGCGCTCATATTGTTGATAAAATTGAGACATATCGACAACCAAATCCCGAATCACAGGAAAACCAGGCAAGGGTCTTATCACAATTTTATCGGTGTTTAATGTAGACAGATGGGTAACACAGGCAAGACCATTGGTCCCGTTAATGTTCATACCATCTGAACCACACACCCCCTCCCGACAAGAGCGACGAAAGGAAATTGAAGGATCTTGCTCCGCTTTTAAACGCTCAAGCAATGATAATAACATTGGATCACTTTTACTTGGAACAGCTATCTCATAGTCTTTCATGTAAGGTTTAGCATCTACGTCTGGATTGTAACGGTAGATGGATAGACTCAAATTTTTAATCTCAGCCATGTGTGTCCCCTTAATAAACGCGTTCTTTCGGCTCAAATGGCTCGACATATTTGGGTGATGTATTTACAGGACGGTAATCAATTGAATCATCCGCCTCAAAGTACAACGTGTGCTTTATCCAGTTAGCATCATCACGCAGGGGAAAATCTTCACGACTATGCGCACCTCGACTCTCCGTGCGGGCAAGTGCTGATTGAGCTGTAGCATAAGCTGTCGCCATAAGATTATCTAACTCTAAGGCCGATACCCGCTCTGTATTAAAGACTTCACTTTTATCTGTTAGTGCGGCTGTTGCTAATCGTTCACGTAATGCTTGGAGACGAAGCAGACCTTTTTCCATGATGTCACCGGTACGAAACACACCAAAATCTTCCTGCATAACACGCTGCATTTCATCATAAATAACCGCAGGGCTTTCTCCCTCGGTTGATGTTTGCCAACGCATATAGCGAGCAGCAGACACCGCAATGTCCTCATCGCTCACGTAACCCAGGTCAGGCATTTGATTGGATTGCCATAGTTGTTCGACGTGTAAACCGGCCGCGCGCCCAAACACCACCAAGTCTAGCAAGGAGTTACCACCCAAACGATTAGCACCATGCACAGAAACACAAGCACACTCACCCACAGCATAAAGCCCTTCAACCACCTTATCTTCACCATGGCTTTTCGTGAGCACTTGACTATGAATGTTCGTTGGGATACCTCCCATTGTATAGTGGCAAGTGGGTACAACTGGAATAGGTTCAACAATTGGGTCGACACCTGCAAACTTCATTGAAAGCTCACGAATGCCAGGTAATCGGGACTTGATCAAGTCAGCGCCCAAATGATCGAGCTTTAATTTAACATGATCAATTCCCTTTGGATCAAACCCTTTGCCAGCACGAAGCTCTAAAGCAATGGCCCGAGCAACCACATCGCGAGAGGCCAAATCTTTAACATGAGGCGCATAGCGCTCCATGAATCGCTCACCGTCTTTATTGATAAGATAAGCGCCTTCACCTCGACATCCCTCCGTCACCAATGTTCCTGCCCCAGCAATTCCTGTCGGGTGAAATTGCCACATTTCCATGTCTTGTAGAGGAATACCCGCACGTAACGCCATGCCAAATCCATCGCCAGTGTTGATATACGCATTGGTCGTGGATTGGTAAATACGCCCGGCGCCACCTGTCGCTATGATGCAAACACGGGATTGGAAAAAGACAATCTCCCCTGTTTCAATGCACATGGCCGTTACACCCACAATTCGATTTTGGGCATCTTTCACAAAGTCCAAAGCGAACCACTCACTAAAGACATGGGTTTTAGCTTTTAAATTCTGCTGATACAAGGTGTGTAATAAGGCATGACCTGTGCGGTCAGCTGCAGCACACGTACGAGCGGCCTGCTCACCACCAAAATTACGAGACTGCCCACCAAATTGACGCTGGTAAATCTTGCCATTGTCCATGCGCGAAAAAGGTAAGCCCATGTGCTCAAGCTCATAGACCACCTCAGGACCGGTTTTGCACAAATATTCAATGCAGTCTTGATCCCCAATATAATCAGCGCCTTTCACTGTATCATACATGTGCCAACGCCAATCATCGTCATGCGCATTGCCAAGCGCTGTTGTAATTCCGCCTTGCGCTGACACGGTGTGTGAACGCGTAGGAAAAACTTTTGACAATAAAGCAACCTTCAAACCAGAATTTGCCATTTGAAGGGCCGCGCGCATACCAGCACCACCTGCACCAATAATCACTGCATCAAATTTATTACGTGGAAATGCCATTGTTATTGTCCCCAAACAATCATTAAGCCCCAAAGAAATTGCCCTAACAGTAAGAGAGCCACGAGTAATTGCAGAGGTAACCTAATTGCAGTGCATTTAATATAATCCGTGCTTACCGTCCAAACGCCTATCCATGCATGCAGGGATAGGGTTAACAAGGCAACAATACTAGCTATTTGAAACCACATCTCATGGAACAAGCCTTGCCACTCGCTATAATTTAACTGCGGATGTAGCAGAACGAAGCCTAACAAAAATAAAGAATACACAGCAAAGTACAGTGCTGTAACACGCTGGATCAACCAATCCTTCAGACCATTGCCTGTCAAGCTTGTAACATCGGTTACCATATCCAAACTCCTAGAAAAATTGTTGCTATCACCGCAAGCACAATGACAATAACCGCACTTCGTCGACCAGCGACAAGTCCCTCACCAATCCCTAAGTCCATTATCATGTGACGAATCCCGGCAATCACGTGATAAACCAACGCCGTGGTGAATGCCCAAAGCACCAATTTATAAAAAGGCTGGGTTAATAGTTGCTGCAATGCATCAAAGGATGCCGCGGAAGGTAATGACAAATGAAGAAAATAAAGCATTAGGGGTAAAAATAAAAACAGGACAAGCCCTGAAATCCTATGCAAAATGGACGCAATCGCCATAGGAGGATATTTTAAACTACCTAAATCAAGGTTGACTGGTCTTTTACGATTCATTGTACATTTCTTCCTCATTTGAAAAATGTCGCCAATAAAGTAGCATGTCCACACAAAATGCCACAAATTATTTACAAAAAGATTGTTAATTAAACATTAATACTAGGTTCCACTCACAACACCGGAAGTATACCATTCTCTCTTTTCCAGGCAAAGTTTAGGTAGAACAACAGATAAGCAGTTAAGCGAAAAAAACTTCGCCCATTCGCACAAGGAGTATTTGATAAAAAACGAATAACTATCGTTTAGCCGATGGTGAGGCGCTTCGAGGATGACGAAAGCTATCTCGAGGGGCTTCGGAGGGGTAACCGTATCCCTTAGCCGCCAGGCCCTGCACCACACGTAAGTAATGCTCCCCCCAAGGGCCTGGATCAAAATTAGTGACCACGACGTTGTAACCTAAATTAATAATGACTTCAAAGGCTTTACGTTGGGCCAATTCGTGGCCACCAAAAGCAACTTGCACTTCCACATCAGTACCAATGCCACCCGACTTTAAACGCTCGACCAAAATATAAATCATTTTTTCAATGGTAAAATAAAGCTTGCACATCGACATTCCTGCCGAATACATCTCCTCCCCTTTTGAGGTAGAAAGCTTGTACCCATGATCATGAATGGGGTATACGAACTCTTTTTCACCATTTGGCAAGGGTTCAGCTGGAAGGAGTAGGGGTGGAAAGACGATATCAATGGTAGGACTAATAATAAACAAATGAAAATCAGCCCAATGCCACCATAGTTGATAGACTTTCTCGACCAATAAGACTGGATTTTCCGTTAATATATGTTGACGCTGCTCATTCATCAGTTGTTCAAAATTTTCCTCAGGATTGCCCACTTTACCCACCATCACACTTCACTCAAGGATTTACGCTAACAACAATCTTAGCCCAAATTCTTTTCTGAAGCACGATTAACTTTATACCCTATTCCGTCCATGAAAACTTTACACGGTTAACAAAAAATAAAGACATCGATCCGGTTTAATAAAGAACTTAAAGATAAAAATACAAACAAAAATAGCGTATTTTACACAAAAAGACTATACTGTAAATGACTAGATAGGAGTGAACGTCATGCCATTGTACTTTCGTTCAGACACACGGCCACCTGACATCATCTTTTATGAAGGATTTAACCCTTGGGAAAATTACGGGGATGATTGGTGGGTTGAAGCACTTAAACTTAGTGGGTACCAAAACACCCGGGGAATAAATAATAAATCTATTGATGCAAATTTGGAAGCCGCGATTTGTCTTACCACCAAATTTGAAAGTGCCCCTATTTTTCCAATTGCCAAAGCTGAAGATTTTACCTATGTCTATATTCTGGCACTTCCTGAGGCTATAAAAGCTTGTTATGCCTCTGAAAGGGGTGATATTGAGCTTGTCTCTGCAGACAAAATGCCAAAAAAAACCACGGACATGGTCATTGATCTACATAGTCTACAGGTAACTCAAACAGCCAATATTGTTACTTTTTTTAAACCCCATGCCGAAAAAGACGAACCTCTAGCCGCTTATGCTGGTTGGCCCTTATATGCTTACGAAGCGATTGCCCACCATGTATCTCCTCAAAATATTATTGGCGCTATCCGGATACATAGACATGCTATCGACCCTACACAACAATTAAAAATTACTTCCCCAGCAATATCTCCTGCAGAAAAATCATCCCTAGATAGAACATTTAACCTCGACGGGGATTTGGTTGATAACCCTCTATTTTGTTTAGCACAACATATCCCTACAACTTCAGGAATTATATCCCTGGATTATAGTACTGAGGTAAAAGACAGTTACGTCCTTGTAGAAGAACTAAAGGCACAGGACTTATTAAGAACACCGAACATTTATTTTGGACTAGGCGGAAAAACGTTTTAATGACGTGCAAAATTCGTAAAATACAGGCGCGCTGGTGTTACAGCCAAAGCAGCTACTTTTACACGTCGTTTGTTTCTGGCATTGACGAATAACCCCTTTGTTTACCCATAGGTTCAACATGGGCAGCAAGGCTTCTTCATCAATGTGAAATTCTCTTGTTAACTGTTGTGTGCTCACCACTTGCTCTCGCTGGATGAAATCACGAATGTTGAGCAGCATGACGCCCTCCAGAGGTAAGCATGAATCTTCGAAGGAAAACCACCGCCATTGCAGTGATAAATGTTATTCCAATCACCCAGCCTAACGATTGACCAACATGCAAGGTCATCGTTCCAAGCTGATAAAACTCTACTGCTATTGCATAAGCCACCAACAATGACCAAACAATGGAAAACCACATTAATGTCCGACTAGCCTCTTGTTTTATTGCAGCCATGGTCGATACGCAGGGAATATAAAGAAGAACAAAGAGGAGATAGGCATAAGCACCCACCTGGCCATCAAAACGCTGGTACATTACACCATACACCGACGAAGACATTTGCTTCTCAGCCACACCCACAAAAGGACTCATGAAGCCTTGAAACAATTGAACAAGATTATCCAAAATCGAGGATACCGCCTGATGAAGCAAGCTCAACAGATCAAAGCTTGTCGTGGTTGCCTGAATCACGTGCCCCATTTCAGCATAAAGCGTGTTCAAGGAACCCACCACCACTTCCTTGGCCAACATTCCTGACAATAACCCAACGGTCGCAGGCCAGTTATCCTGATGAATACCCATGGGGGCAAAAAGCGGGGTTATCCACTGAGCAAGCAAGGATAGAACCGACTCACTACTTGCATCACCCGCACTAACACCCCCGTGGATGGTTAATGCATTTAACCCACCTAAAATCACACATACTGGAACAATCAACTTTCCTGCACGCCAGATAAAAAAACGTAATCGTAATGACGTGTCTTTAAACAAGCGCCGCAAAGAGGGCCGGTGGTACGCCGGTAATTCAAGAATAAGCGGCGATGCCTGGCCACGTAACAAAGTTTTTCTTAATAAAAAACCCGTCAGTACTGCCATCAAAATCCCTATGATATAAAGTGAAAAGACAATATTTTGCCCACTCACAGGGAAAAAGGCCGCCACAAAAACAGCGTAAATGGCCAAACGCGCACTACAAGACATAAAGGGGCTCATTAAAACAGTCAATAACCTGTCTTGCTCAGAATCCAACGTGCGCGCCGCCATGATGGCAGGGACATTGCAACCAAACCCCACAATCATCGGCACAAACGACTTGCCAGGCAAGCCTAAGACACGCATGGCCTTGTCCACCACAAAGGCAGCTCTTGCCATATAGCCAGAGGCTTCTAATAAAGATAAAAAGAAAAACATAGACGCAATCACCGGGATAAACGTTAAGGTGGTGTTTAACCCTTTACCCACACCATTAGAGAGAATTGCAATCAGCCAAGCCGGCGTCGACATCTGCTGCAACAACCACGCACTCCCCTTTACAAATAAAGCGTCAGTACTGATGTCAAAGAAATCCTGAAAGGCTCTCCCGATACTAATGGAGAAGAAGAACATCAAATACATCATCGCAAAAAAAATAGGCAAGGCCCAAAATCGATGCAACACAATGCGATCTAGCTTGGCAGTTAAATGCTCACTTGCATCCGTTTGCTTTTTTTGTATTTTTTCAGCAATGTTATGAACCGCTTGATAACGGGCATCGGCCATCCATACATCCATATCAACCAAAGATGACTTGTCCAACAATGCAGCCGCCCCTTTATGCTCAGCTAATAATAATGTATCCCCTTCCAAAACACGGCGAGAAAAATATGGTATAAACGGTGGGTTATCACCAAGAGAACAAAGCTGCTCTTCTATGGCACTCAATACGTCACAAACCGAGGTAGATAATGATAAATGGAGCGGCACCGAGGCCAATGGTTTGTCTAAAATGGCTTGCTCTAAATCTGCTAGACCCACTTGATGATGTGCTTGTAATGGCACAACAGGACAGGCGAGCTCCGCTGATAATGCAGCTATATCAATATTAATACCGCGAAGGGCTGCAATATCAATCATATTCAGAGCAACAATTAAAGGTTTGCCCAACTCCAATAACTGGCTGGTCAAGTACAAGTGCCGCTCTAAATGGCACGCGTCTATTACATTGATAAGAATATCTGCATTACCATGCGCAACAGCTAGGGCTGTTATTTGTTCATCCACTGGCGCCCCTTGCTCAGAGGAGTTCAGGGAATACACCCCCGGCAAGTCTGTAATACTCATCGCTTGAGAGCCCAAAGTGATTAAACCGGTTTTTTTCTCAACCGTAACCCCAGGCCAATTGCCCACACGCTGATTATCGCCCGTTAGCGCATTAAATAATGTTGTTTTTCCACAATTAGGATTTCCCACCAACAGGATATGGGTCATACACGCTCCCACTGCAAATAACGTGCCTCTTCTTTACGCAACGTAATGGACGTGCCACGCACCTCCATTTGGACCGGACAACCTAACGGTGCAACGCGAACCACACAAAGCTCCACACCACGCGTTACCCCTAAGGATAAAAGCTTGCGCCGATACAAAATATCCGTCTGGCCAAAATCAACTAAACGTAACTTATCACCTTGGACCACGTCTGCGATGTTTATCATTGCGTAATGAAACGGTAAGAATAAAGAACCAGTATAACACAAATGATATCGATAATCATTCTCAACTTAGCGAATAAATGCCCATTGATGCGCGCGCATTCGTAATTTCTATTACTTTATGCGCATAAGTTGATCTTACATGTTTAGATAGTTTGGCAGAAAAATCTGCTCAAATGCTTGTCATGATGTCGGATTTTCTTGAGACAATGACTGTAGCTGCCGGCGATGATGGCGTCTCAAATAGTCTTCGGATTGCATCTCCTCTAATCGACTTAAAGTACGCTTAAACTCCTTTAGCATGGCTCCTTGTTGATAAAGTTCCAGTAAAGGCACAGCAGCTGACACCACTAAGCGAATGCCTTGGTCATACATCACATCCACAAAATGAATTAGTAAAATGACCCGGGACATTTCATTGTTTGTGAGCTTAGGAATGCCACTGACAAATACTGACTCAAAACGAGCCGCAATTTCCAAGTAATCCAATTGACTGCGCGGTAAATTACAAATGACATCAAAGCAAAACCACACGACATTTTCACTGCACTTTACCGTTGGTATGAATCGATGTTGAACGCTAATATCGCTTTTATCAAATACCTCGCCTCGGGCAATTTCAGAAAATTGCTGGGTTAAAGTCTCTTCGGCCACGTTATTCAATGGATAAAGGTAAGCCTCCTGTAAAGGCATGCGCCCTGTTCGATAATCACAGTGCTTAGTCAACGCCCAGACCTGACAATGTTGCTTAATCAACTGAATAGCAGGTAAAAATCGGTCACGTTGCACGCCATTTAAATAAAGATCATCCGGAGGTGTGTTTGAGGTGGCAACCAAAACCACCCCATGCGATAAAATCGCTTGCAACAGCTCGGCAAGAATCATTGCATCGGCCACGTCATGAACTAAAAATTCATCAAAACAAAGTAACCGCGTGGTTTTCGCAAGTTCCGCCGCAATTCGCCTTAAGGGGTCTTTTTGCCCTTGTAAATGACGCAATTGTGCATCAACTTGTTGCATAAAATGATGAAAATGAAACCGCGATTTACGGGGCTCATCGACATACTCATAAAATAAGTCGACCAAATAGGTTTTACCAACTCCTACAGGTCCATACAGATACAAGCCATTTACTGACGATTTACGTCGCCACAAACACCATCGTGGACGGCTCGCCGCCAAATCATCAGCCACCCGCTGTAAATGTAAAATCACCTCACGTTGCAAAGGATCATTCTGAATATCAGCACGAAGTACGGCATCCTCGTATTGAGCAATCAACGTCATACTAGCACCACATGTTGACGGATAACGTCCATAAGCTGTGATTTGAGATCTATTAATTTTCCATGGAAAAAATGCCCCGTTTCAGGAAACCGTAAAAGGGGAAGTGGTGAAGAAAAATTCTCTACAAAATCCAACACCACAGGGAATGGCACAACTTCATCCTCCTCCCCTTGGATGACAACCCAAGGCGTTGGATCTTTAGAAAATTCTTTATAATCATAATGATGTACAGGTGGTGCCACGGTAATCAACAAGGCATGAGAAACCTGAGCGGCTGTTCGATACGCCACATAAGAGCCAAACGAGAACCCAGCAAACATGAGCGCTGTATCTGGCAGATGTTCTTGACAAAGACGCGCTAAAAGCAACATATCTTCGCTTTCCCCTATCCCTTCATCATACTTACCCTGAGACGCCCCTACTCCGCGAAAATTAAACCGCAAACTTGCAATACCCAGTTCTTTAAATGCACGCGCCAAGGTGGTCACCACCTTGTTGTTCATGGTCCCCCCTTGCAATGAATGTGGGTGGCCAAGAATAGCGACATATTTATGTTGCGGGTCTACAGGTACCATCAATTGTGCCTCTACTTGACCGACTTGCCCAGATAATAGAAGCGCATGATCGCCTGGAGTCGTTAATTTTTCCGTGATAAACATTATTTTGATCATTCAATAAAAAGTTAAGAAATTATACTCGGAGAAGGCGCACCAGGATACTCATGCTGGGGTCTGTTGACAATTTAATCTACAGAACCTACGTACCCGCGGTACGTAGGTACCTTAGGAACTTTAAAAGTGAATTGCCAACAAAACCTAGGGCACTTGCATTTTAATATTTGTCAATTATCATTGGCACCTGCATCAGAGCCTGAACATGATTGGTTATTAATCCAAGGCAACCGCATCTAAACACACATTAAGCAACGTGCCTGCGTTCCGAGCTTTATGCACTGCACCGACTCAACTGAGCGGTGACACGTATAGACCACATCATATTTAATTTTGGAGGACTTGATCCATGAGACAGGTACCTGATTCACCTTTACACACATTACGTTCACTCCCTTTTAGGGAGACGCTTCGATGAGAATCCACGATTTCAAGCTTAAAAAAGAACAGCAAACCAAAATCAGCATGCTGACCTGTTACGATTACCCCTCTGCTTGTACGATTGCAGAATCCAACATTGATTGCGTGCTGGTCGGTGATTCTGTTGCTATGGCTGTTCATGGTCATAATAACACCATAATGGCTACCATGGAGATGATGGTTTTGCACACGGCCGCAGTTGCCCGAGGACTCTCCAAACATTTTTTAATCAGCGATCTACCATTTCTAGCCCACCGTGGTTCCATGGATACGATACTCCATAACGTTAAACAGCTCTTACAAGCTGGCGCGGAAGCGATAAAAGTGGAAGGTGCAGATGACGAAGTATGCCAAACAATATCATACTTGGTCACAGCAGGAATTCCTGTTATGGGGCATATAGGCCTCACCCCCCAATCTATCCATCAATTAGGGGGATATAAAATTCAGGGCAAAGAGCAAGAACAAGCCGCTCTTTTATTAAGGCAAGCCGCGCGCTTAGAAGCTGCTGGCTGTTTTGCGCTGGTTATTGAATGTGTGCCTCAGCATGTCGCAAAATCCATCACAGAGTCTCTGACCATTCCTACCATTGGAATAGGTGCTGGCGTTCATACCGATGGGCAAGTACTGGTTTGGCATGACATGTTAGGCTTGCAAACAGATTTCAATCCACGTTTTATCAAACAATTTTCAGAAGGAAAAAAAGTATTGCTCGGCGCAATCAATGCCTATGCTGACCAAGTTCAACAGGCAAATTTTCCAACCACTGAACACTCGTTTTAATGCCAAGGGACATCATGATGTCCCGGCACTTTTTCAGGATTTACCATGCAAATTTTTAATTACCTCAACGAATGGTGCATATTTCGCAAAACGCTTTTACCGCAGGCCTCGCTAGGTTTTGTCCCCACCATGGGCAATTTGCACCGCGGCCATGCCTCACTTTTCTCTAAAAGTCTTCAAGAAAATGACAGGACGGTAGCGAGTATTTTTGTGAATCCCACGCAATTTAACCTAGCAGAAGACTTCACCCATTACCCACGCACCTTGGATGATGATCTGGCTTTATTAGAAGAGCTCGGAGTTGATTATTGCCTGCTCCCAAGCAATGAAGAGATATATGCAGATGATTTTCATTATCAAATACAAGAAAATAGCCGCTGCCAACTCATGGAAGGTCAACATAGGCCTGGTCATTTCAATGGGGTTTTAACCATTGTCATGAAACTTTTAAACCTCGTAAAACCTCGCCAAGCGTATTTTGGTGAAAAAGACTATCAACAATTTCAACTGATTCGTGGCATGGCCAATGCCTTTTTCATGCCGATAGCGATTATTCCTTGTCCCACTATCCGCGAGTCTAGTGGACTTGCTTACAGCTCACGCAATAATCGTCTTACAGAAGAACAGCGTGAGATTGCAAATCAGTTTGCAACTGTTTTTCATCAAAAAAACCAATCCTGTGAAACGCTTATCTCAGCACTTCGTGCCCTAGATATAGGGGTTGAGTACCTCGAGGAACATGATAATAGACGGTTTGTTGCTGTAAAAATTGGTGCTATTCGCTTGATTGATAATTATGCGCTTTAAACACATTTGATCTTTTTTAACCACAGCGGCTCTTGCCCTGTGAAATTATCCATAACCCTCCTAATTATTCCATCAGGAGCCCTTATTTTGTGCTAACATGCTTTTTTTATTGTAAAAAAAGCAAGGTCTAGCATGCGATCCAGATTTATTGGTGGCATTCTTCTTATTGTAGGCACATCCATAGGCGGGGGCATGCTTGCCCTGCCCGTTGCTAATGCCGCTACTGGATTTGGGCCATCATCCTTGTTTCTTCTGCTATGTTGGTTCCTCAGCACCATTGGCGCTTTTTTTATTCTGGAAGTAAATCTTTATCTTCCCCGCGGCAAAAATATACTCTCAATGGCGGCCGCAACCCTAGGCACACCGGGTTTACTCATTGCGTGGTTAAGCTATCTTTTTCTTCTTTACACATTACTCTCGGCCTATATTTCAGGAGGGACTGATGTATTTGGTGGCCTAATACACCCGTTAAATATCCATGTGCCAACGTGGCTTCTTAGCATTTTATTTACAAGTATTTTTGGATGGGTTGTTTATGGGGGTATTCGCCAAGTAGACATGGTTAATCGAAGCCTCATGTTCACTAAGCTCATCACCTACTTTTTTTTGATTGTCCTCATCGCCCCCTATATTCATGTTGAACATTTAAACGGTGGCCATGCACACTATATTACTAGCTCTATCATGATTTTATTCACCTCCTTTGGTTTTGCCATTATTGTTCCAAGTTTACGTGACTATTTTAACGACGATGTCCGGTCATTAAAAAAAGTAATTCTTATTGGGTCGCTCATTCCTTTGTTTTGTTATATCGCTTGGGACGCCGTGATCATGGGTAGCATTCCTTCACATGGACACCCCGGTTTAACAGCACTTTTAAATGATGAGCACACCACAAGCTCACTCGCATTGATGTTATCAGAGACCGTTCACAACCGACTTATCATCAATTTGTTTGATTTTTTTACGTCTATTTGCATGCTGACCGCCTTTCTTGGTGTATCGCTCTGCCTGCTTGGTTTTTTAAGCGATGCGCTTAACCTAAAACAGAACGGCAAGGAAGGGCTGGGTCTTTTTCTGCTTACTTTTTTACCCTCATTATTAATGGTCCTTCTCTATCCCAATGCCTACATTTATGCCCTACGCTATGCAGGTTTTTTTTGTGTGATTTTATTACTTTTACTTCCCGCATTAATGTCTTATGTGGGTAGAAAACACTACCCTTCTTCCTTTGTGGTTCCTGGAGGAAAAGCTAGTCAAATTTTAGTTATTGTCTGCTCATTAGCATTGCTATATATAGCCTTTTAGCACCAGGGTAACCGTACCTAAACGCCCACTGATAAAAATGCCTACGTTCCGCGCTTTATGCCTGAGAGATGGTCACGAAATATAAGGCTAACTTCATATAAAAATTGATTGATTTTTTTGATGTGCATGATGAAATGTGATCAAATAGCGTTTGCGAACATTTTGC
>CAYTZN010000016.1:0-49385 GCA_964442495.1 uncultured Legionella sp.
AAAGTAGGTCATTGCCAGGGTTTTATTCTGAAAGCGGCTATATGCCGCTTTTTTTACATTGAATTTTAGAGACTGAGTGGCTATTCAAAAACCACACACGTAACTAATCCTGTTTTCCTGGCGACAATAGCCGTTTGGCACCACCTGATCCCATCTCGAACTCAGAAGTGAAACATTCGCGCGCCGATGATAGTGTGGGGTATACCCATGTGAAAGTAGGTCATTGCCAGGGTTTTATTCTGAAAACGGCTTTTAGCCGTTTTTTTTTATTTAAATTTAATTACACCTTTGTGACAACGGTATGTTTTCTAACCAACCATCAAGTCTTGTAAACCCTTCAAGTATAGTCAATTAAATTTTAACGGTTACGCTGCTTATCAGCGATATTTAGAAAATCTCTATGTTTATCGCAAAAGCCAGACACATCTAGACTTGGCTAACAAACAGCGTGTCATTTAAAATTTAATTGACTATAGAGAATTGTAAGACTTGAGGCTAATAAAGCTTTGATATGTTGGGTAGGTTGTTTGCGTTTTATCACCTTAGTGTAGGATAGTCCGTATAGCCTTTTGCATCTCCGCCATAGAGTGTTGCTTTATCAATAGTATTTAAAGATGCATTTAATTTAAACCGCTCTACTAAATCAGGGTTGGCAATGAAATCCTTTCCAAAAGAAACCAGATCAGCATATCCACTGGATATAGCATCGATGGCCATCTCTTTTGTATAACCATTATTGACTATCCACCTACCTGTAAATTCTTTTCGTAATGCATGAAAATCAAATTCGCCAATGTTGCGAGAGCCCCCGGTTGCACCTTCAATCACGTGGATATAAATAAGTTTTAAGCGATCGATTTCACGCACGAAGGAAGAAAATGTGTCCCACGGCGTACTGTCAGTAATTCCATTGGCGGGGCTCATCGGTGATATACGTATCCCAGTGCGATGAGCACCAATTTCGCCAACAATGGCCGCAATAACTTCCATAGCAAAGCGTAGACGATTGCTTAAAGAGCTGCCGTAACAATCGGTCCGTTGATTTGAACCGTCACATAGAAATTGGTGAATCAGGTATCCATTTGCTGCATGTATTTCAACGCCATCAAAACCCGCATTGATGGCATTTCTCGCGGCTTTTCGATAGTCCTCGATAATGCTTTGAATTTCATGTAATTCAAGGGCTCTAGGGGTACCAATTTCTGCAAACTGCCCATTCCCTATAAATGTTTTTTGGCCAATAGGGGCAATGGCTGAAGGCGCAACTGGAGCCACATGGTTGGGCTGTAGAGACGGATGTGATATCCGACCAACATGCCATAATTGTGCATATATAGCGCATTTTTGAGCATGCACTGCTTCAGTAATCAAACGCCATCCAATAACCTGCTCGGGCGAATAAATGCCTGGTGTCCAGGCATAGCCTTTTCCTGTAGGAGATATTTGTGTGGCTTCTGAAATAATTAGACCTGCACTTGCTCGTTGCGCATAATATTTTGCATTGAGAGCATGAGGAACATCATTAACATGACTTGCACGACTTCGTGTCAGTGGTGCCATAACAATTCTGTTTCGGAGTGTAATATGGCCTAGCTGAAGGGGGGAAAACAGATAATCATGTTCAACATTCATATTTATGGTCTTTTATTAAAAAATCAATTGATGTCAATATATCTAACTTAGCACACTGATACACAACTATGCCAAGTGTAATAATTT
Source organism: uncultured Legionella sp. (assembly GCA_964442495.1). Classification (GTDB taxonomy): domain Bacteria; phylum Pseudomonadota; class Gammaproteobacteria; order Legionellales; family Legionellaceae; genus CAYTZN01. The sequence continues at coordinate 1,720 of CAYTZN010000016.1, forward strand.
AAGCGTCTAATTTATAACTAAGGGTCACAAAAAATTCGTTAGCTTGAAACTGTCCACTCCATGGAGTAAGCGTGTATAAACTTATTTCCGTAGGCAAATCTGCTAAAAGGTAATTATTTGAGTCAAATCGCCCACCATTGTAGTAGCGGTAGCCAGCAGCAAGATTAAATACACAGTCCGTTAGTAGCTCAACTCCTGCAGAAAGTTGCCACGCAAAGGATGTGTTAAAATGATTCGCCATTAGACTGGCTATTTCATTATTTGTACGAAGGGAATTAAAATTACTGACCGTGTTAAAGCTAACGCCTGCTCCTCCACCAAGAAACGGCTCAAGGTTAAAATGATCATGTACTTTTAGTTTTAGCTTGTTAGATATGCCTGTACCATGAAGATAAACGTTTCCCATCAGTGAGTTACTTTCAAAATTAAATCGTCGTGTTTTATTCCCAAGGGGGCTTGTGGTGCTCTGATCTGTTGATGTTTGAAATTTTGAGTACTCATAGGCAGGACGGTATATAAACTCTATGTCTGTGCTGATAAGTGGTGAGTAGTTATAGCCAAATGCTGAGGAGTAAACTGCTGTTTTGCTTAGTTTTTGGGAGTATCCCTCTGGTGATGAATCCCAAAAAATAGGGCTAGGGTTAATATGTGAGCTCATTGAGTAGCTGCCACCGCTGCCTAATTTGATATAAGGCGTTGGTTTAAATGTGTCTATAGGTCCCATTGTTCCAGCCAAGCTAACGCCATTACTGATGAGAGATAAGTAGATCAAAATATTTTTGTATGGGAGCATTTTTCTCTCGTCCTTAAGTTATAGAAATGTCGGTTGCTAAATAGGTCACGAAGTTTAGTTTTATTCTTGATGGTATTGAATGGTAATAATTAGTTGGAGTTTTCAATGAGCTGAAGATAAGCGAGGCCATACACTGTATCGCCTCGCTCAATAATTTATGCGTCTAATTTATAACTAAAGGTTATAAAAAACTCGTTTGCTTGTAGTATCCCACTCCATGGAGTTATTGGGTGTAGACCTAGCCCGGTATTTGCTGCAGTGGCTCGATTGGCCAAGAGGTAATTGTTTGATTCAAATCGCCCACCATTATAATAGCGATAGCCAGCAGCGAGACTAAATGCATTATCGCTTAACAACTCAAGCCCTGCAGAAAGCTGCCAAGCAACTGATGTTTTAAAATGATCTGCCATGGTGCTTGCGATTGTATTGTCTGTCAGAACTGAATGGAAGTTGCTAAGTGTATTGAAGCTAACACCTACACCACCACCTATAAAGGGCTCAAGGTTGAAATGATCATGCACATTGATTTTTAGTTTGTCAGACCAGCCTGCACCATGCAGATACGCATTCGCCATTAGTGAGTTGCTTTCTAAATTGAATCGGCGTGTTTTGTTACCAAGAGGATTCACGGTGCCTTGATCTGTTGATGTTTGGAATTTAGAGTATGAATAAGAAGGACGATAAATAAACTCCATGTCTGCGCTGATAAGTGGAGAGTAGTTATAGCCAAACGCTGCTGAATAAAGCGCGGTCTTGCCTAAACTACTATTGTAACCCTCAGGTGTTGCATCCCAAAAAACACTGCTCGCATTGTTAGCATTAATATGGGTATTCATTGAGTAGCTGCCACCACTGCCTAATTTGACATAAGAGGTTGGTTTAAATGTATCTATAGGTCCCATTGTTCCAGCTGAGGCAATTCCACTGCTGAGGAGAGTCAAACCGAATAATATATTTTTGTGTGAAAGCATTTTTTCTTGTCCTTAAGTTAAAAATACAAATTTTTGTCATTGAAATTATTACGAGTGGTTATTTTTTATGATATGGTTTTTTTTTACAAGACTTATAAGGAAATAAATTATGGCTGTGCCATACATGACGTTTAATTGGACAAGCCTGGGAAATAAATACAGGAATGTGCTGTTTCATCTGTAATTTATTATGCCTTAGTTTAGCCGCACCTGATTTCTTTAAGGAGCCCAGCATTCTGGTTGTGTGGCAGTTTTTAAGTTGGTTTGATCAACGGTAAACATTGCACACGTGATATCTAGCGCTTGGGTGCCAATTGGCGTTGCCGTTAGTGTGTAGGTGGTAGCCGTTTGATTGCTTAAGGTAATTGTATAATACCCTTGTGGGGACGTTTGTGGAAAAGAAGTTAATGAAGGGCAAACGCCATTATAAGAAAAGTTTTGAGCATAGCACCGTTCTAAAATGGTTTGATCTTGGGTAAGTGTCGCCATCGCATCTGAGCGGTGGGATTTTAAAATCCAGGCCCGATAAGAGGGGTAGGCAATTCCTGTTAGAATAGCCACAATAACCATTACGATTAAAAGCTCTATCAATGTAAATCCTGTTTCATAGCGTAGAGTTTTTTGTAAGATTAAACGTGCGCTCTTGTATGTCATTGTTTATTTCCTCATTGAATTTGCCACCAACCGGTTTGTCGGATGTTATTATTTTGGTTAATGATAGATATTTGCTCTCCACCTGACATGGTGATAATTTGTACCATATTGTTATTTTTGTTAAGCCCAACGGGTGCTGGTGCGCTCGCCCAACCTGGGACAAGGCCTAACCCTACAGGGTTTGTGCCATTGTATACATCAGCCATCGTAAGCGTACCACTTTGATCAATATCCAGCTGAAAATTCGGGAAAGCACCGCCCGTTTTGTAAAATATATCAAGAAGCATGGAAGAGGCGACCCCACAAGGGGTTGCTGGTGGTGTATTTAGTGTTGCGATAAAAGCGCCATTAATGAGCTGTGGGTTTGTAATGACGCGCTGTCCTGGTATCGGAAGATCAGTGTACCAACCGAAAGTATTTCCCCAAGCAATGGCATTGGTTGTGGTGGTAAGGATGTCTTGTGGCAAACCTGAATTTGCGGTTGTGACTAAATTTAGGGTTTGTGATTGTAAATTATTTCGGTTAATCACCGTAGTAGAGTTTGGCCTATCCCATATGCCATAGATGGTTTGCGTTTGAGTGCTGGTTAAATCGGTGGATGTTAATAATTGGCCTGTCCCAAACATCACAAAAAGACCTGAAAATCGTGGATAGCTTGGATTAAGGGTTACCAAGGGTGTTGTTGTAATGGGTTGGATTGCATTATTGGCATCCCGTGCTTGAAATAGTCGTCGAGCTTGCCAAAGCAAAGGATTACTGCTGCCTACATCAATTACCCATAAGTTGCCTTGTAAATCACCCACGTACACTTGTGTAATAGGTTCACCTTGAAGCCCATCTTGTTGACCAAGCGCTACGGTTGATAAGCCTTGCGGTAGCGTAGGGTTACATGAACCGGGCACGGCAGTACAAAGGTCTATCTTTCTAATAAGATGGCCATCTTGTGGATTAACAGCGTATACCACCGCCTTGTTGTTAGGACTGTTGTAGCCATTTCCAAAAAAAGCGGCAAATTTCTTAGTATTGCCTGGGGAGTTGATAAGACCAATTTGGGGTTGGCTATAGGTAAATCCCATATCAGCTTCAGTAAACTCCCAGAGTACAGCATTGGCTAGAGCTGTTTCTGAGTTAATGTTTTGAGGATCGGTAATATCAAGAGCATAAATACTTTTTCCTCCGGAATTTTGCCCACCCAGGAGAACGGTATGCCAGCTCGCATCAGCGAATTGAATATCCCCTGATTGAGGTGAGCCATCAACAAAAAACATATGGCTTTGGTTGTACAAGGGGGATGCAAGCTCGAAGAGGTTAGCAAATACCGCATTAGGGACGAAAGCAAATTTTTCGTTCCCCGTCGTTGCATCGAAGGCATGTAACATACCATCATTTGCGCCGACGTAGATCATGGAGGGCCGACTTGAGTGAGCTTGTGAAAATGCAACATAACCTGGGGATGAGTATAAAAAGGAATTCGAGGGCTGTCCTACATAATTAGGTTGGCTATTAACCAAGTCTCCTAGGATGTGTGAGCGATTACGGAAAGCGCCTCCATTCCGTTTTTCAAGCGATGTGTTCCCACGAAGGTAAAGCAATCTATTGGCACCTAAGGCGTCACTTGGTTGTAGTTGGGCCTTTTGTGTGGCGTTAATGTTTGCCCATTGAAATGGCACACCGCCTCCGGCTCCATTGTTAAGCAAAGGATCCCAGGTAGCAATGATTCTTGATACTTTAGCATCGAGTAAAGATTGGGCTGACCACATGATGGTGTCAGTAGGAAAACCTGTGGTTGAATCCAGTGATATTTGGCTAATATTACCCGTCCAGTCTTGATATTTTTTGTCACTGGACGAAAAGCTTGCTTGGAACTCCACCGTTCCGACTTGAAGTTTAGTGGAGCTGATGGCTGCAGAAGTGGTTGATAAAGAACCGTTTTGGACAGATATAAGAATATTATTCAGCTCATTGACCAAAGAAGTTGGATCATTTGCTGGATAATAATTGGTGGTTCCTCCAGCAAGTGCCATGGCTTTTAGGGTTGCCGCCGCATCAGGATTAACAGAAGGGTCAACACCGGCGCCAAGACCAATCACATAGGTTTGTATGTCTGCATTTTTTAAATTGTTCAATGATGTGAGGGTATCAGTCAAGGCTTGGTCATTGGTCGTGGCTAAAGTGCCATCGGCATTAAAGGTCGCCGTAACGCCATAACCAATGGCTGCAGCACTTCCTAAAGGAGGCCATGACCGGCCAGACATATCTAAGGTGGGTAAACCATCGGAAATCAAAATGACGTTTAATTGGGGTTTACAGCCTACGCTGGGCAATCCTGATAGGTAGGTTTTTGCTGTGGTTAGTAGTCCTGAAATAGGTGCTTGGCCGGCAATGGCTTTAATTTCAGTTGAGGTAATAACATTGGTTTCTGGTTTTAGAAGGGGTAAAAATTTATTGATAGCTGCGGTTATACTGGCAGTGGTTGGGTTGGCGCCAGCAGAAGCCATTGGCACAAGCACATTACCAATAGTAGCGGATTGATTGCCTCCGTAACCAAAACCTCTTTGAGCATACATCACTTGGGGTGAGTAAGGCGCGAAGCCTGCATTGGTCGGGCCACTCGCAAAAGAGCCTACGGAAGGACTGGTATTGCGGTAAGTGAGCAATACGTTTCCACTATTGTAATTGTTTAATGAAAAAAAGGGCGGATAAGGCGAGGCAGGTGTTGGTCCATTGTAGGACATAAATATCCCTGGCTGTCCGCCGGCATAGAGAACATCGTTTATGGTGGGATCATCACTTGATGAACCAATAAGAAGGTATTGGTTCGTCGCCAAAACGTTGGATGTATAAACAGACGCTAGCGATGTACAGTTAGATTTGATGTTTGCAGATGCTGTAAGATAATCATAACAAGGATTGGCCACGTAACGATTCCCCGCCAGTGGTGTGTTGGTAAATGTAAAACTCCCTGTCTGTGGCGACATGTAGTACACCCATGTCGTGAATCGATTAGCGCCACTAGTATTATAAACTTCTAGGGCAAAATCTGTGTTGGGCATGTAGGCTTCTATGATGGCTTGAACGCCTGCTTTTGCAACATTAAGTCGGCTAGCGCCATTATCATATAGTGTTCCACTTAGATTCACGGTATAGGGCGCTTGTCCACTCGTATTGGCGGCTTGTAAGGGGGGAGTAAACCCCGCGGGTACAGTGTAGTTTAACGGTGAGCTTGAATTTTGAAGGCTACTAAAACCGCTGGATAACATTCCAGAGCCTAACATAATAGCGCCACTCAATGTTCCATCCATGGACTGGGAGTTACCTAAGGCAAAAAGTACGCGTGGGTGTGTGGGTACTGTGAGTTGGAGAGGGACTTTTGAAAGAACAATCGAAGGGGCCGCAAATGCCACAAAAGTGGGGAATTGGAGCGCTAAGGCAAACATGATGCACTCCGTGATAGGCCTTTTTAAGGAGGCTATATTTTTAGGTGTTTTAACATCATGTCGTGCGTTCATTATTGAACTCCTTTTAACCTTCTACTGTTGGAGCTGTTCGGTACTTTGTAATATCACCGGCGACTCACCACTGGCTCCTACAGCACGTACTGTAATTCGATACACCTGGGCGGGCTGGCTTGCACTTTGCCCTGGGCGAATAACAGACGGTAATTGCTCTATTATATAAGCTGCTTGTGCATGCGAGCGTCCTTGATAGCTCCGAATTACTGCACTGGAATTGTTCCAATCGACAGTGGTCCAAATGGGAGCATTATTGGCATCAAACAAATAGAGCCCATTGCTATTGGACAAAAATTCACTGGATGCAAAATTGCCTGCAATTAAACTATTCGTCGCTTCATTTAACGCTCCCTCTGCGGTTTGAAAAGCAATTTGCGCATCGGCACTATTTGCGGCTATATGAGTATGGGTACTGTTTTGGCTAATTTGTGCTACGGTAATAACCATTAACATTAGCATTAAAAGCAGCGTAATGATAAGGACAGATCCTTTTTCTAAGGTTTTCATGATACTGAATTCCTTATATGAATGGTTATTTCATAGACATGTCTTAATCTATTGTCCGCAGGAACATTAACCGTTGTTCCCAATATTGAGAATTGTGTGGGAGAGGCAACATTAGAGCCTGCGGCACCGCCTAACAAAAAACCTAACCGCACGGCGTAGACTTCTGCCCAATTGGTAACGCCGCTCGCGGGCACGTATTGTTCTGGTACCCCATTGGAACCTATGCCGTAAAGAATTTGCATGGTATCAACACCAGGAATAAGCGATTGAATAGTCCACGTATTATTTCCATTTAACGTGGCACGAACCAACGCACTTTGTCCGCCTAGGTCTCGTGCTACAAAAAATGCAGTTTGGGTGAGGGGAACAAACTGAGAGCCCGAGGGGTAGCCCACAGTGAAGGCATCGTTTGCGTTTGTAAGTGCACCGGCACCCGCCGCATGGCTGATAGCGTTTCCTGCTACACCGGTAATGAGAAATATAGATGCCTTAAGGCAGTCAGATACTACTCCAAACTGTCCTGATGTTATGCCATTGGTTTTTTGTAATTCAAATGATACTCCACCCGGTGTGTACGTGGTAACGCCTATTGGCGCATTTCCGGGTGATGCACCGAGGACGACAATCACATCACTTGTGGCCTGTACATTGCCTGTTAATGAGGCTTCTAAACCTAACGACCAATCGCTTGAGGAGGTACTATTGGTTGCATTATTTTGGCTAATGTTTATGGTTGTGCCTGCAGCCGCATCATAACCCATTATCATGCTTGGGGATGTATTAAGTGTTCCTAATGGAGGTGGGCCTCCTGGGTTTAGGTTAGAGATGGCTTGAATGACATTGGTGCAGCCGCAGAAACCTGCTGAGCGGATGGTGGGGGTTACAAGGGCTGCAATGGCGCTTTCGGAGCTTTGAATGGTGGCTTGGCCTGTATTGGTTTTATAGGTGTTTTTTTGGGCTAAATAAATGCTAATAATAGCAATGGATAAAATAACTCCCAATGTTAAACCTATCATTACCTCAACCAGTGAGATTCCTCGTGACATTTTCATAATTTACTCTCAAGGATCAGTTGGGAAGGTGGGGGGGCAACTTCACCTAAGGTTTTTTGGGTAGAGCTATCGTCCCATTGCACCGTCACTGTAACCAATGTATCTATACCTGTGAGGGCTGTGCTTATCGAGCCACAGCCATTGGGCAATTTAGTCACATCACGGCTTAACCAATTCCAGGTGTCATAAGCTGCCAATCCTTGAGCACTACACGTGGACTGCATACATGTACTTGATGGGGTATTGGGTGGCGTAGGGGTTCCTGTTAATACTAAATTGCTGGCATTATAATTACCATTGATAGCGGCTTGTCGATTAGCACGTATATGGTCAATCATATTGTAAGCCGATTGAATGGCTTCCTGTTTCATATGGTTTGAGCTGCTTGATTTATGGGTAATCATCAGCATTCGGGCAATGCCCAGCATGCCGATCGCTAAAATAACCAAAGCGACCAGTACTTCAAAAAGAGAGAATCCTTCTTTATCTTTTATTCGTATCTGCTTCATCGAGAACCTCCTAAGGGTTCTAATGCTTGTTGGCTTAAGGACACGTCAACGCACTTCCATCCCATACCGCAACACCCATGGTTGCGCCCGCTTGTACAAACCCCGTGGGCAGTACTTTTATTGATTGAGCAAAAGCACCTCCTCGGTTATCGCATATCTTAAAATTGGCCTGTGTGGTAGCAATGCCTCTTGCGTCAAACGTTACGGTGGTTACGCCTGACGATAACATTGGGGCATTCGCACCCGATATCTTGCTTTGAAGCAAGGTAGCAGCGCCTGCTGGTTGGCTCACAACAATCCAGCCATTTTGCCAACCACTACCACAGGTGGTAGAGTTTGCCGCACTAAAGGGACAGACAGCTACACTGATGTTTTTACTAACAGCGGTGTTTCTTGCAAAATTTAAAACTCCGGTGAGTGCGTCGGTCTCTGCTAATATCCGATTGTTCATCAACATGGTTTGGAATGCCGGTAACGTCAACACAAGAAGGATGGTCAGGATTGTTATCGAGACAATAAGTTCAATGAGCGTAAATCCTGCTATAGATCTAGTTGGCGAATGGTTGGTGGATGCAATATCATTCACATGTACCCCTTTTTTACGTGATAAATGAATTCCAGTACTTCATATATACATTATAGTAAATATTTAAAGTCCCAAAGGAATTTGCACCAGGGGAAGGATGCATGTTGCTAAGATAGGGTTTCGCGTAGGCATTAAATTTTTTGTACAAAAGGGCTAATACTGATGAAAGAAAAAGTAGTTTTGATAACCGGTGCATCAAGTGGTATTGGGCGTGCTTCAGCTCAGCAATTTGCAGCAGCGGGCGCGCATTTGTTATTGTGTGCTCGCCGGCATGATGTTCTTAAAGTATTAGCAAAAGAATTGATTGAGGCTTTTGGTGTAGACGTTCATACTTTCTGCTTAGATGTTCGTGATGCAACCAACGTCACTGCGGCTCTGGATGCTCTACCTTTAAAATGGAAAAATATCGATATTTTGATCAATAATGCAGGCCTGGCAGCGGGCTTAGACCCTCTTCAAGAAGGACTTCTTGACGATTGGGAACGGATGATTGATACAAATATCAAAGGGCTGCTGTATGTTACCAGGGCTATCCTACCTCAAATGGTAAAAAAAAACTCAGGCCATGTCATTAACATAGGCTCAATTGCAGGACATGAAGTTTATCCTAACGGGGCTGTTTATTGCGCTACTAAATACGCCGTGAATGTTTTGACGCGCGGGATGCGTATGGACATTTATGGAACAAAAATTCGAGTAAGTACCATTGACCCAGGGGCTGTAGAAACTAACTTCAGTGAGGTGCGCTTTAAAGGGGATGTGGCAAGGGCTGCAGCAGTTTATAAGGGAATGATTCCCTTAACGCCAGAGGATGTTGCTGATGCAATTTTGTACTGCGCAACGCGCCCAGCGCATGTCAATATTAGCGAAATCATCATGATGCCAACCGACCAGGCTTCTGCAACCATGGTGTTTAGAGAGTAGTTAATGATAACAATCGTTAGTCTTTTCCTGCATTACTTTGGCTGAGGGGTTGGGATTTTTTGTTAAAACGTTCTAAATGTGGCTCAGACTGAATGACTATTGTTTTATTTTTTAAATCTATCTCTGCAACAAGCGTCAAGTTTTGGCATGATAGATCAAGTAAATAAGCATGCTTGATTTAAAAGTGGATTACAAGGCAAATAATAACACAAAAAAATCGTATGTTGTAAAATAGTGTGATTATTTCACTAAAAACTTGCACACAGCATTTTCGACGCGTTCATCAAGTAAAATACTGACATGATCAACATCGGGTAGCAGGGATAGTGAGGCATAAGGGTATTTTTGGCAAAATATGATGGACTCCTCAGGGATAATGGCCTCATCCTCTGTGCCATGAACGCATAGAAACGGTGTATTGGCGTGGCTTGTGTAATGACGAAAATCAAGGCGTTTTAGATCGATAGCGGCGGAATCTCTAAAAACTTGTCGAAGCACTAGATACCCTTTTGCCGTGAGTTTAAATTGTCTAGCAAGTCGACCAACGGGGGTACGCATTCTTGTTGGTGATGCCAGTAAAACGACGTTTTCTGGTTCTACATTGATTTTCCATTCAGAGTATTGATGGGCTAAATTTAAGGTGTTTAACAACATGGAGCCCCCAAACGAATGTCCAATCACACCATAAAATGGGCCTAGGTTATTTAAGGTTTGCCGAAGAACCGCGACCGCATCTATCCATGGCAGCTGTACGCCTTTTGCTTCGCCATGTGCTGGAAAATCAAGGGCATAGACTTCAAATCCTTGTTTATGCAATGCTTTAATCAAGCGTACCATATAGGCTGCACGTGACATCCAGCCATGTGTAATCAGAATTTTTTTAGCATGGGGAGTATTCTTTTGCTTAAAATGGTGAATAACATGGTGTCTTGGCGTCTCTAAGTGTATGGCTTCTGTACGTTCTCCTTCTAAATACTCGCATGCACGCTGTGCAAAATGGCGGTATTTTGGGGGTATAGGCATATAAAGTGGCGTGATGAAGAGCTGGTAACAAAATTGTGCGTGCAAATGATTTTTAATATCGGTGAGAGAGTTAGGTATCATATAACTATCGCTATTCCTCGTATTATTAGTTTTATAATAGTCCAAAATTAGAGAAACGGTTGAGATAACAATGGGTAGAAGGTGAAATCAATGTCAGAAAAAACCAGGTGTTATGCGTTAGCAGACCAGCTAGGTCAAGTTTTACTTCATCAAAAATGGCGCTGTGCTACAGCTGAGTCGTGTACTGGCGGCGGGGTTTCCATGGCTATTACTGAGATTCCCGGCAGTTCACAATGGTTTGACCGAGGTTTTGTGACCTACACCAATGATGCCAAACAGGAACTATTGAATATTTCGCCCTCTATTTTTATATCGGATGGGGCCGTAAGTGAGATGACAGTGCGTGCGATGGCAGAAGGTGCTATTTTTCAGAGCAATGCCGCGGTGAGTGTGGCCATTAGTGGGGTGGCAGGTCCTGGTGGAGGAACCCCTTCAAAGCCTGTCGGTACAGTATGGATAGGATTTGCAGGCGCCTTAAAACCCACAGATGCAATATGTTATGTGTTTAAAGGGGATAGGGCCGCAATTAGACAACAAGCTGTAGAGGCGGCTTTAAAAGGCTTGATTCAACGGTGTGGTGGTGAGCATTTAAATACGTCCACTTCGCGCTATTTTTTCGCACTATGGCCTAGTGAGAAAACAGCAGAGGCATTGTACGAGCGCTATTCAAAAAAAGATTTTATTAAACCCGCACAACGTGTAGCCCTTAAAAACTTACACGTGACACTCTGTTATTTAGGTCGAGTCACGCCTGATTTTTTAAAGGCAGTCCTTACGGTTGGCGATGAACTGCATGGCTCCTCTTTTAATATAGTGTTTTCGTCTCTTTATCATTGGTCAGAGAGAGAGGTGTGCTGTTTAGGAAGCAAAGAAACGCCAGACGCGCTGAGCAAACTTGTTATGTGTATAACGCGCCGCTTAGTATCTTTAGGGTTTAAGCCAGAGCGTAGGCCGTATATACCGCATATCACTATTGCTCGCCATTGTAATTCACCGGTACCAGACAAAGAGATCCCGCCAATCTCGTGGGAAGCTAGTGATTTTTGTTTAGTTAAATCAACTGGGGGTGAAGAATCAGATTATGAAATTATTCAACGTTGGTCTTTGGCGCGATAGCACTAGCTTTGAGGGGTAAAGGTTTTGTATGAGTGAACGTATAGTATTGAATATAGGCTCGGTGTTTGTTAGATTCGAAGGTCTTTTATAATAGCAAGGAGCAGCGAACTTGTCAGATAAATTCACGCAGTTAACGCAAGGAATTGGTACTCAGTTAGCAAAAATGCGAAAAGAAATGCCAGACGTGATGACGGCTTTTTCATCGCTTTCTCAAGCCGCCACTAAAGACGGTGCGCTGGATAAAAAATCGAAAGAGTTAATTGCTATGGCTTTAGCTGTTGCCAACCATTGTCCAGGATGCATTGGTTTTCATTCGCAAGCTTTGGTTAAACTTAAAACCACTCGAGAAGAGCTCTTAGAAACATTAAGTATGGCTATCTATATGGGTGGTGGGCCATCTTTAATGTATGCCGCAGAAGCATTAGAGGCCTTTGAAGAGTTTAGTCAAAGTTAATGAGTCGCTAGTTTTTCGGCAATTAATGCATTCACGTTAGACATCTGATGGTTTGTTTCTGCTTTGGGCTGGCAGGGGTATTTATTCTTGAGGCCCATCAGTGCTACCTGTGATACGGTCATCTTATCTTTATCACTTTGTTGGCTTGAAATGTCACGGTAGGTTTGTTGAATAAGATCATTCAGCGTGCTGGGATTTATTTGCACACTAAGTGGTAGGCAAAAAAAAGGTGCACCGTTTGATTTTGCGGATTCGTTTGCGAGAGTCAAGGTTTCAGCGATGCTTTCACTCGTTAAAATAAGCATGGTTCGTGCGGAACGTGCCCAGGCTTGGGATTGTTGATCGGCTTTCATTTCCATTTGCGGTATGTTGTTTGCAATGTTCATGTAGTGATCAATAGTGTCGGCGTAAACGTTAATGGATGTAATGAAAAATAAACAAAGAGCACGTAACATAATTATTCCTGGGTTGTGTTATTTAAGGTACGGCTTTGGAGCAGGTAATACTCAGTTGGGTTGTCCTCACAAACCAACATACCACATTCAATAAATGTACTGATTACATTTAGAAGAATCAAGAATAGAAAAAAAACCATGAGAATATATGCCATGCGACTAGTTTTTGGTGGTGCGTGTGTGAACCCTTTTTCAAAAAGCAAGCCAATAGCAATAAGCGCTATAGCAATAGCAAACGCTATCAGTGACCATATATACAGATCAAGTCCCCAAAATAAATGGCCATACCCAGGGTCTCCTGGGGTTAAATGCAAAAATATTTGCCGAAGTGCGGCTCCAAACCCAAGTCCTGCTGCAAGCAACATTAGACCATAATGGCTGGTTTTGATGCCTATTTTGAGATTCATGCACAAGCATATACCCATTGCCACAAAACTGATGCGTTGTAATAGGCAAAGGGGGCAAGGCAGGTCATGATGATTTAATTGATCCAGAAATGCGATCGTTAACACCGCACTGATAAGAAGCAGGCCAATGATGTTTCCTATCCTATGCCATTGATTCTGATTCATAGATATGTCCACAGATGACTGTGAAAATTAAAAGAGGCGAGCGTGAGCAATAAGCATACCCCGAATTGCCATTTAATAAATTTATTGGGTTTAAACATCACTTGTATACCCATCATAAAATAAAATAAAAAAATAAGCGTTATCATCATGATGGGCACCTAAACAGGGTGTGGCGTTATCCATTCAAGGCTAAAGGCTAAAAATAAAAAAAGAAATAAAGCTAAGGAGATGACAATGCGCCAACTTAATGCCTTAACCGTACGTTTGGTTTTGCCTTCGTCTCTCACAAGAAACACTAATCCCGTGGCAAGAGAGACTAAAATGCACAGCATGGTAATTAAAATGATAGTTTTAGTGAACATTTGTTATACTCCTCAGGGTAATGAGGTTTTAACCCTCATACATGTTGAGTGACATATATTTAGCTAGGAAAAAAAATAGACTATGCAGAGTTTAACTGGTTTTAAGGTTAGTTTCACCCCTCAATGGCGAATGGCATTGTTGGCTCTTTTTTTAATAGTGTTATTTATGCGATTAGGGTTTTGGCAAATACAACGAGCTCATGAAAAAACACACATGCTCAATGAGCATCATGTACTATCCAAACAACCACCCCATCCATGGTCCCCCAGTAACAAGACCCCGCATCAATATGAACCTCTGATCATAGGAGGTTATTTTCTTCCCCAAGTTTTTTTGCTTGATAATCAGCATCAGCAGCATCAATTTGGTTACGATGTTATATCTCCACTAGTGCTTGCCAATGGTGAGGTTATTCTAGTGGACAGGGGATGGATTGGAGGGGATGTCACTCGTCAAAGCTTTCCTTCCATGAGTAAACCCAAGGGACAGGTGAAGATAAAGGGCACGGTATATTATCCTTCAGCAAAAAATTGGTTGTTGGGCGAGTCATTAGAAAAAAAACAAACGCACATGGCAATTATCGAACTTGTTGACATCACAGTCATCAGTCAATTTTTGCATAAATCAGTCTATCCGTTTATTATTCGCCTCAGCCCTGGAGAGAGCCATGGATTTGTTAGGAATTGGTCGGTTGTTGCTATGCATCCACAGCGCCATTATGCCTATGCATTGCAGTGGTTTGTGATGGCCTTGGTTGTTTTGATTTTATTTATTGCTCTTAATCTAAAGAAAAAACATGAAAAATCGCCGTAATTATATTGTATTGCTATTATTGTCGTTATTATTTGCAGCCCCTGGTGTATCGGCTTATTTTTTTTACACGCATCCCGCGTGGTTAAGCAATAACACCACAAACAAAGGCGGGTTGTTAACACCTTCAATGTTGTTAACATACCCTCATCCTACTAAGGCTCATCCGAAATGGCGCTTCGTGCTCTGGAGTCCTGTGGCTTGCGAGAAAAACTGCACTATGCAATTGGATAAATTAGCTCGCATACGCCTAGCGTTAGGTCGTCGTTTGTATGACGTTGATGGTTTATTATTGCTCGGCCATGATGCACCATCGTTACCCCATGCCTTGATAAAGACCCTGAACGCTGAAGACATTCAAGTAGCAGTACTACCAGCCAGAGAGCAACAACACATGCCACGATTACAAAACCATTTGGCGATTTATATTGCAAATCCGGATAATTATTTAGTATTAACCTACCCACCGGAGGTGGCGCCTAATGATATTTATCGTGATATTAAACAGCTATTAACAAAATGAGTCATTAAACTTATGTCATCAAAATCAATAAAATATATTGCTACAACAGCCATCATTTTAGCACTCTTTGTGGTTATGCTTGGAGCATACACACGGCTTACGGATGCAGGATTAGGCTGTCCTGATTGGCCGGGTTGTTATGGCCATTTGGTTTTGCCGAATGTAGACCATGATTTGGTTGCGGCTCAACGTCATTTTCCTGATGTGCCTATTGAGTCACGTAAAGCTTGGACTGAAATGGCGCATCGATACGCTGCTGGTACTTTGGGCGTATTAATTCTTGCTATTGCGATAAGTGTATGGCGTGGACGTTTTCAGGGAAAACCCCTGCCATGGGTATTGCCCCTTACGCTGGTTCTTTTGGTTGTGTTCCAAGCGGCATTAGGAATGTGGACTGTCACCTTAAAGCTCTTACCTGTGGTGGTAATGAGCCACTTATTGGGAGGAATACTGATTTTTTCTATTCTCTGTTATTTAAGGCTACAGTTAAATCCTGTTGTTGCTCAATATCACCCTCGTTGGCGCCCCTGGATTATGTTAGGCATTGTCATTGTTTTTTGCCAAATTGCTCTTGGTGGTTGGGTTAGCTCAAATTATGCGGGTGTTGCTTGTGTTGGGTTTCCAGCATGTAATGGTACGTGGTTTCCAGATTTGCATTTTTCTAAGGGATTTAATCTTCTCTCACCGGTTGGCGCCAATTATCAAGGTGGGGTGTTAGACAACAATGTGCGGGTAACCATCCAATTTATTCACCGAATAGGAGCGCTTATAGCCGCGACCTATGTTTTTATTTTATCTGCTTTGCTTTTTTGTCGTGTGAAAGACGTTGCTTTGCGACGCGCAGTTGTATTAGCGGCCATTTTGGTTGTGATTCAATGTGCTCTTGGGATAGCCAATGTTGTGTATTTACTTCCATTACCGGTGGCTGTATTGCATAACGGCGTGGCTGCCTTGTTATTAGCAACCCTATTCATGCTGCATTATTTATCTACAGGGGGTGTGGCACATGCTCGCTCACACTAAACCACGTATAGCATCCGTCTGGCGCGATTATATAGAATTGTGCAAGCCTCGAGTGGTTGCGTTAATGTTATTAACCGTATTGGTGGGAATGTATCTAGCCGCCCCTGGTTGGATCTCGTTACCTCTTATTGGGTTTACTCTTTTAGGTGTTGGACTTTGTGCAGGTAGTGCCGCGGCTGTTAATCACTTGGTTGATAAGCGCATCGATCGAATCATGGCTCGCACTCGGAAAAGACCTGTTGCAGAAGGGCGCGTTAGTATCCAGCAAGCGTTGTGGTTTGCTTTTTTATTGGGGGTTTTAGGCATAGGGATTTTAACGTATTTTGTTAATCCCTTAACCGCCATACTGACGTTTTTGAGTGTGATAGGTTATGCAGGTATTTACACAGGGTATCTTAAGCGCGCCACCTCTCAAAACATTGTTATTGGTGGGTTGGCGGGCGCGGCTCCCCCTTTATTGGGGTGGACTGCTGTTGCTAATCAATTGGATCCACAAGCCTTGTTGTTGGTATTGATTATTTTTACTTGGACGCCGCCGCATTTTTGGGCCCTCGCTATTTATCGTTTTGAAGATTATAGACACGCAGAAATTCCTATGCTGCCAGTGACTCATGGTATTCGGTATACCAAATTAAATGTGTTGTTATATACCATTTTACTGTTGATAGTTAGTTTGTTGCCTTTTGTTGTTGGGATGAGTGGGTGGTTATACCTTGCCGGCTCACTTTTACTGGGCATGCGGTTTTTGTATTGGGCTACGGTATTGTATGTTCGTGAAGAAGCAATTGTTGCCATGCGTACGTTTAGGTTTTCTATAGTTTACCTCATGCTGTTATTTGTATTTTTATTGATTGATCATTACTTATAGTCGATAAAATGATATCATTGCCATTTTTTAGAACACAAGACCGTGCTGCTGAGTAAAAACGTTACCCGTTTAGCATACGGTGGTTCCTATTTTTGAGAGGGTATATCCATCATGCTTAAGAAAAACAGTATTGTTATCACTGTGATGGGTTTGCTCGCTTTTATGGCATTGGTATTAGGGTTATATGTTTCTCAACAACTGCACTTTACCAAACATATTGATACGGAAGCTTTTAACGGAACATTGTTGGATAGCCCCCGCAAAGTGAGTGCCTTTTCGTTGAATGATATTTATAACCAGCCCTTTAATAATGCTAGTCTTCAAGGGCATTGGACCATGGTTTTTTTTGGATTTACGGGTTGCGGTACTATTTGCCCTACAACCATGGCTAATTTAAGTAAAATGTATCGTCTGTTGGAAGCCAAAGGCGTTCAAAAGCTTCCTAAAGTGGTTATGATTTCTGTTGATCCAGAACGTGATTCAATGGATAAATTGGCACATTATGTAACGTCTTTTAATGCACACTTTTTAGGCGCCTACGGTGATGAGCCCATGTTGAAAAAAATGACCCAAGAACTTGGCATTGCCTATACCAAAGTAGTGAAACCATCGACTGAAAATATGCAAAATTATGATATTGAACACACCGGCACGATCATTTTATTTAATCCGCATGGGGAGTTGAGCGCATTTTTCACAATGCCTCACGATGCTTCACACTTGGCTGAAGATTACCTGTTGTTGGTTGCTTAAACAAATTTATAACCATTAATAAATGCTGATGATGTCTCCCTAGAAAAGTGTAGCGAGGTAGGCATGAGGTATTCGCAGTTATTAGTTGGCTGAACTAAACTTCATTTAATAAAAGAGTCAAAAATAATTAACTAAGGAAACATGACGTCATGAAAATCGCAATACTCGCGACCAATCCCGAATTATATTCGCACAAGCGCTTGCGATTTGCAGGAGAAGAAGCAGGGCACGAAGTTAAAATCATCAATCCGTTATATTGTTATATGAACGTCGCTGCCTCTTGTCCTAAGGTTCATTATCGGGGTGGGGAGCTGCTCCCGCATTTCGATGCTGTTATTCCCCGAATTGGTGCTTCTAATACATTTTATGGCACAGCCGTTTTACGTCATTTAGAAACCATGGGCATTTATACACTTAATGAGTCAATAGCCATTTCTCGCTCTAGGGATAAATTTCGCTCATTACAGTTATTAGCACGTAAAGGGATTCCAATGCCTTTATCAAGTTTTGCTCAGTCGCCAGATGACACAACTGATTTGATAAGAATGGTGGGGGGAGCTCCAGTTGTTATTAAATTGTTAGAAGGAACTCAAGGCAAAGGTGTTGTGTTGGCCGATAGCCATCAGTCGGCTGTGAGCATCATCAATGCGTTTAAAGAAATGGGTGCAAATATTCTTGTTCAAGAATTTATTCAAGAATGTCGAGGTACAGATATTCGTTGTTTGGTCATTGGGGATAAAGTTGTTGCAGCGATTAAACGACAAGCGAAAGAAGGTGAGTTTCGTGCCAATGTACATCAAGGTGGAAAAGCCCTTAAAGTGAAACTATCACCACAAGAGCGTACCATTGCTGTTGCTGCGGCTAAAGCCATGGGACTAAAAGTCGCTGGAGTAGACATATTACGTTCTAATCATGGTCCTTTGGTGCTTGAAATTAACTCGTCCCCTGGGTTAGAAGGGATAGAAACTGCCACGCAAGTGAACATTGCCGGTAAAATCATTCAATACATCGAAAAACATGCAAAACCAATGGGTGTCAATCAGCGCTTTCAAGGCTAAGGTTTAAGGGTATTGATTCCCGTGGGGATTAGTTGCTTCGTTTATCGCTTTTCCCTGCTAGCCAATCTGCACTTACTTCTAATTCCTCTGCAAGCCAATCAAGCAGAGGTGTATCCGGATTGGTCTGGCCATTCAAAAGGGCTTCCGCTTTAAAGCGATGGACTTTGATGAGTTTTGCAAAAACATCGATGCGCTCATCTGTGCGTTGTGGAACGCCAATTTCATCCAATTCCTTATTGAGGCGCTCTGAAAATTGTTTGTTGCTCATATTTTCATCTCCGTGAGGAAATTTTTCTCGTGTGCCTTTATATATGGGTATAGCATAAAAAAAATATTTTTCAATTTAGGACGATAAATGGATATATAGACTAGAGGTTTACTCGTTAAGAGAGAAGAGAGGCTCATTTTAGAGAAATAAATGCATTGAGCATGAAGGCCAATAAAGACGATGTTCTATAACATGAGGCTCTTAGTCTTAAGAAAAGCAATAATGAGGTGCGATTAAACAAGTTGTGCGAAAAATAATCCGCGTACTTTTGGCACACCTCTCAAGCGAAAAGCGCTCATCCATCGTTTTGATGTTTTAATGCGTTTTTTATGCCAATGCTTCTTCAGCAACTTCATTTAAGGCCGTAACGTTAGCTGCATGCATGCCGCGCTCGCCACGCTCCAGGTCATAATTTACAATTTGACCTGCTACAAGTGATTTATATCCCGTGCCTTGAATTACTGAAAAGTGAACAAAAATATCATCACCACCATCTTCTGGAACAATAAAACCCCATCCTTTGGCGTTATTAAACCATTTGACTTCGCCTGTAGCCATGATGCCTCCTTGTGTTAAGGTTCAATAATACCTTGGCATAAATGCTTAAGATAAAACCTTATTGAACAAGCGCATTCATCCATAAATGCATGTTGATAAAATAGCCCACACATTTTGGGCTAATGTCACCATAACTCAAAAATAGTTCAAATCTCAATACCTTTTAGAAAAAAACAGGTTTATTCACGCTTAAAGCGGTTATTTAAAACAATGACTGCTCGTATTTTTTACGATATGATCCTAAAATATTTTTTGGCAACAGGAAAAAATATGCCAGAGAAAGATTCGCTGTCTCGCAATTTAAGGACCATAATGGACAAGACCACGCTAAAAAAAATGCCAAGGCTTTTAACACCAATGTTTCCAAATCCAAAAACAGCAGAAGAGAGTTTAGCTGAGTTGGGTTCTACGCAAAAACACATGGCTGATATTCAAAAGAATTTGTCTACTATTGTGAATGCTGCTTATCAACACTCTAGTTTCTTAGGCCGGGCATCTGAGTCTTGGGGGCGTCGTCCCCTATGGCAAAAAATAATTGGAAGTGTTTTGTTTTTCGGTGCTTTTTTTCTGATAGGTATTTTAGCGCATATCGTTACCTTAATTGTCATAGGTGGGCTGTCTGCCACGGTGTTTGCTGTCGGCAGTTATTTATTGGAAGAACATCACAAGACAAGCAAGCGTCATAATGAAAGCCTCAATGCGGGAGTTTTAAGTTTAGCGCATATCTTGGAGTCTGTGGTTTTGGCTTTGGATAACATTCGAGTACAGATAGCGGTCGAAATTGATAAATTTAAGCAGGAAAACACTAACTTTGCTCGTACTATCAGCACCCTAAAGGATGAGATGATCAAGCTTACTGATGAGGTAAAGCAACTTGTGCTCACTAAACATACCCTTGTAGTTACGCAAGAAAAGCTGGCCGTTCTAACAAAAGATCATGAATTACTGAACAGTGAATTAGGTAAAAGCATCGCCGAACTGGCCAATCTTAAGAGCTCTACGTCTCTTGAAATTAAACGTCTTACCGAGGTGACGGCTGTATTGAAGGGCACCTCAGAAACGCTGATGACGTCTTTGGTTAGTGACGAGACCCAACGGGCTGCTTTTCAAACCAAGATGGAGGCGTTTCTTTTGACGAGCAGCACACAGTTTAGTGACGTGGCAGAGCGCATATGTGCCGCAGAAAAAGAGCTCGTGGTTACACAAGCAGCACTGAAGGAAAGCATGAGACAACATAGCGAATTGCTTGAGAAGCAGGGCACTTATGTTGAAAAACTTGAAAAAGCCTGCGGTTTTCTTGAAGTGGGTTCTCAAATGCCCCCGCAAAAATTAGCTCAGACGTGGATGGCAATGTTTTCAGGTGCCGGTGTACCACTCCCGTGTGCCCTTCAAAACGGGCTTACAACGATGGCTCGCTCGTAAGAGGGGGCTTTTCTTCAGTGAGCTTAAGATGTATCTCTCGCTGAGGGAACGGCATTTCAATGTGGTGTTTACGAAAGGCTTCTTCTATTGCAAAATTGAGCTCACTTTGTACCATCGATTTTTTATTGACGTCTTTAATTAAACACCCTAGCTGAAATATGAGAGCACTGTCTGCAAACGCACGGAATAAAACCGAGGGTTTGTTCCGCCCGGTTTTCATGACCTCGTCGTTATTTTGAGCGACCTCGAGCAAGATATCCCGTATTTTATGTGTATCACTTCCGTAAGCGACGCCTACATCACACGTAATGTGGCAATACTTATCACTGAACATATAATTGATGACAGGACGGGTGATTAAATCAGAGTTGGGTACAATAATATCTTCGCGTGAAGGTGTAATAATTTGTGTGGAGCGAACGCGAATTTTTTTCACAAAGCCTTCTAGGCCATCAACATTGATTCTGTCCCCGGGTCTTATCGGTTTTTCAACCAGTAAAATTAATCCCGAAACAAAATTATTTACAATGCTTTGTAAGCCTAAGCCAATACCTACAGAAAGTGCACCTGCAATGATTGCCAAGCCTGTAAAATTAAATCCAGCCACTAAAAATCCTGCAATCATGGCAAGTCCAAACCCAAGATATGTGAGTATCGATGCAACTGCTACTTGGGTTTCTTCTTCGTCTTCAAACTGTTGTTGGCTACTGATGGCAGTGGATATGGCACGAAACATTAAATAGAGGACACAAAATACGATGATGCCAGAAATCATGCGTGTAGGGTAAAACATCGTGTTTGCTAGATGAATACCGTTTATAAAAGGATCATAGATAACATCAATCGCGTTGGTTGCAAAGGACCAACTTTGTCCAATGAGGTATATGCTAATGGCAATAATGATAAATTGAGCAACCATTTTTAAAATTAAAAATTCTGTAAAAACTTGATCAGCTCGATACCCAAAATATTTTATAAGGGTGAGCCTGATGGATTGCTGTTGCTTTAGCATTAAATAGAGTTTATTAAGCCCCCGTGTTATTAATAATGTTACAAAAACAATAGAAAAGGTGACAAATATAGAGCAAGTTAAATGTTGTGCGAGAGCGAGGTATCCAAAAATATCAAGAAGGGCGCAGCTTGTCAGTAATACGAGGCTAAACCGTTTAATGAAAGAGCGGTGGTATTTAACAAAGAAAAATTGGCGATGTATTTGACAAAACCTATGAATTAAATACCCCCCTGTTGCAAGAATAACCAACAAGAAAAGAGACGTATATAATTGCCATAAGATATCATTGGTTTTATAGGGGCCAAGAAATAGCTCCGCAATTGTTGCTGCTATATACAAACTTAACGCGGCTATGCCTAATGCTTCAAAAAATGAGTACTCGAGGAAATACCAATAAAAGAGTGCACGGACTTTTTTGGCTTTAAAAAAAACCACGAGCAGAGTAAGTGCCATTAAATAGAGTACAAGGACGCTAGAAAGGGCTAGCGAGATGTCTTTTAGAGTAAGTTCTTGAAAAATGCTTACTAGATAAATGAGCCAACCAGTGGCTAACATCATGGAGGCTAAAAGAATAATGTGGTGCATGCGAATTTTTTTAAATTTCAAATGGTGGCGAGTCAATCGGTTCATTTGTAATCGACGTAAAATAATAAATGAGCTGATTAAGGCGACAACCATTGCAATGAGCGACGAAAAAAGAGATGGAGTGTAGACTGCGATTTTTGTGAGCAAGGGGTTTACCAGCGATAGTTTTGATGGGTCATCTAATGCTTTTGTAATAATGCTCCATAAGGGCAGGCTGCGCGCGAGGGCTTGCTCTTGTTTTAATTCAGCAATAGCGGTTTTATAAACCTCCACCGCTTCTTTTGCTCTGATAGAAAATAATCTACATTGGGCTTGCTCATCGGCTAACGTTTTTTTCTGCGTTTCAAGGTAAATAAGATCAGCACCTTCTTTCTTATCGCTTAGTGTACCGTCCTTTAAGCCCCCGCCTTGTTTGATAAGTAACTCAATGTTATTTAATTTTTTTTGTAGTTCTGCAATATAGTTGTCTGAATTTTCTATTAACGTTGATAATTGATCTACAGCTATTTCCAAATGATTGATGTTTAAATTTTGTATGGATAATTGAAGGTTAGTGCGATCAAACTGTTGATTGGCTTTTTTAATGTCAAAACCCGGCGAGCTGCTCTGTAGTGGATTAGCGAATGCTGTGCAGATACATAGAAAAAAAAGACAAACAATGGCCTTAAAATACATGGCATATTTCCTATGCTTCAAAAAGAAAGATAATCACTTTACTGCCTTGTAACCTTGAACTCAAGGGGCTTAAGCAGTCGATTAACATGGCTCGGGAAAGTATGATGCGCCGGGCTTTTCTAAACAGTTCAGATGTTTGTTGTTTGAGATGGTTCAACGCATAGGGCAATGTTAAAATAAAATTTTTTATGAATAGGTTTCATATGTCTTTTTTAATAGATCATCGCATTGCATCAACATGTTTTGACTTGGGCGATTGGCCCTTGTCGTGCGTGTTATTGAAAAACGATGCTAGTTATCCCTGGTTTATTTTGGTTCCACGTCAAGAAAGTACCCAAGAGATTCATCATTTATCCCCATCATTTGGCCATCTCTTAATGGATGAGATTCAACAGCTCTCCTCTATTGTTAACCTGTATTTTAAGCCCGATAAATTAAACATAGGTGCTCTAGGAAATATTGTGCCCCAACTTCACGTGCATATTATTGCACGATATAAAACTGATGCCTTGTGGCCTCATGGTGTTTGGCAAGCCACGAATTCACCCGTGTTAACTTATGAAGAAAAATCGCTCTCAATACTACTCTCCGACTTGCGGTGTTTAATTCAAGAAAAATGTCCTGTTGTGGTTTAAAAAACACACTTTATTCATAGAAAAAACACATGCCTTTTTATTGGTATATAATTAAGTAAAGAGATCTTTTTGGGGGCTGTGTTATGACACTTAATCCTTCGTTGGCGAATCATTTATTGATAGCCATGCCTTCACTTCATGACCCCCATTATGAAAAATCAGTGATTTATGTTTGTGAGCATCATATTCAAGGGACGGTTGGTTTGATCATCAATAGACCGATGGAATTTCCTTTGAGTTTGGTGTTTGAGCAATTGAATATAAAATCTACAGGTACCGAGAGCAGTCGATTTCCTTTATTGTATGGCGGTCCTACGCAACCAGAACGGGGGTTTGTTATTCACCGCCAACTCGGCGATTGGCGCTCGAGTCTTGCCCTTCGTGAGGGTGTGACTATTACTACTTCGAATGATATTATTCGAGCCATCGCTGCTGATAATGGTCCTAAAGATGTCTTAGTGACATTAGGTTATACCGCGTGGGAAAAAAATAAGTTGGACCAAGAAGTCATGGGTAATATATGGCTGGTTTGTCCTTTTACACCCGAAATATTATACGATGTTCCTTTTGAAAAACGGTGGGAGTATGCAGGGTCAACCATTGGAGTGAAAATGAATCAACTGATTTCTAGTGTGGGCCATGCTTGACGGGGTCTATATTGGGTTTGATTTCGGCTATAAACGCATTGGTGTGGCAGTAGGACAAAAGCTTACAGGAACCGCATCGCCCTTACCCACGTTGCAAGCAAAGCTCGGTGTTCCTCATTGGGATTTAGTTGAGACCCTCCTAAAGCAGTGGCGCCCCATGGCACTGGTAGTGGGATTGCCCACGTGCATTGATGGCAGTGAGCAGTACACAACAGCCGCCTCTAAGGGGTTTGCTCGCCAACTCAGAAAACGTTTTCAATTGCCGGTTCATTTGGTTGATGAACGTTTATCTACCATAGAGGCACGTGCACATTTGTTTGACCAAGGTGGTTATCGTAATATTAAATCTTCTGAAATTGATAGCATTGCTGCTTGTGTTATTCTTGAGCAATGGCTTCAACATCCTAAATGAGATAGCATGAAACACTTTTTAGACATTGCTCAATTATCCTCTGATGAATTACACGCACTGATAAAGCGTGCCATCTATTTTAAAAATAACCCTACCTATCCACAATACCCGCAAGGCATGGTTGTTAATATGTTTTATGAAAACAGCACCCGTACTCGCGTAAGTTTTGAGCTTGCTGCCAAAAAATTAGCAATGACTGTGATAAATTTAGAGGCGCAAAGCTCGTCTGAAAGTAAAGGTGAAGCTATTGATGACACGATAAAAACATTATCGGCAATGGGGATTGGTTTGTTTATTATTCGCCATGTAGAGGAGCGATTACCCGAAGCGTTGGCTTTAATGAACGAGGATGTTCATATCGTTAATGCTGGCGATGGTACTCATGCTCATCCCAGTCAGGCATTGCTTGATTTTATGACCATCATGGAAATGAAGCCTAACCTTCGTCAGCTTAAAATGGCTATTGTGGGTAATATTCGCCATTCACGAGTAGCGAATTCGTTGCAATGCCTATGTGCAAAGTTCGGCGTGAGAGACTTAACGCTCATTGCGCCAGAGATTTGGCAGCCAGAGACTATTCATTTTGGGCGTGCAACAGCGTCTTTAAAAGAGGGACTTCTTGATGCTGACGTCGTGGTTTGCTTACGCGTGCAGCGTGAACGATTATTGGCTAATGAGCATTTGGATCTGGAGCGTTATCATCGAGATTATGCATTAACAAAGCACTCTCTGGGGTATGCGAAAAACAATGCAATGGTTCTGCATCCAGGCCCTATTAATCGCGGTGTGGAAATTGACAGCGATGTGGCAGATGGCTCCCAATCGTATATTCTGCAGCAAGTCCATAATGGGGTCTTTATACGCATGGCTATTCTTGAGGCATTGTTAACATCATCATAAAGCTCTATGCAAGCTTTGTTTAAAAGACAAGGCTTGTTGTAGATCAATCAATGCAGTTTTTTCCGCAGCACGCATATCTGCAATAGTCCTGGCTACTTTTAAGAGCCTATGAAAAGCACGCGCTGACAGTTTGAGTCGTTTTAGTGCTTGGCTTAAAAAATCGCGTTCGCTGTCTCCTAAATGACATACTGTTTCACAATCTTTGGCGCTGAGGTTCGCATTGATGCAACCCTGGCGACTTAATTGACGAGCACGTGATTCGTTAACGAGCTCTCTGATTTTACCACTTTGCCCACCTGTTATTTGATTGGGACTTAATAGCTCTTCTTCTGTCAGCGCTTGTACCGTGATTTGCATGTCTATTCGGTCAAGCAAAGGCGCTGAAAGTTTTGCCAAATAACGGTTGATTTTGTCAGGGGAACATAAACAATTTGCATTAGGATTCCCACTTTGACCGCAAGGGCACGGGTTCATTGCGGCAATTAGCTGAAAGCGGGCAGGAAATTCTGTTTGAATGGCCGCCCTAGAAATACAAATATTTCCAGATTCTAAAGGCTCTCTCAATGTTTCAAGAACGTGTCGGTGAAACTCGGGAAGTTCATCAAGGAATAGAATGCCATGATGTGCCAGTGAAATTTCTCCCGGTTTAGGGGGGGTGCCCCCGCCAACAAGGGCGACTGGAGAGGCCGTGTGATGTGGGGCGCGAAAAGGTGGTTGACGCCAATGGCTGAAATTGGGCAAGCGGCCTCGAATAGAATTTATCGCCGCGCACTCCAATGCTTCTGTTTCAGATAGCTCTGGAAGAAGTGTACTGAAGCGTTTGGCCAACATGGTTTTACCACTGCCCGGTGGTCCGCTGAGTAGAATGCTATGCCCACCACAGGCCGCAATTTCCATGGCATATTTAGCGTGATGTTGGCCCTTAATATCCGACCAATCCAAGTGATGATCATTTCGGCCGATTTCGTTACGGTGTGGTAAGGATTGTAAGGGTGTGTCTTGGCACAGGTAACTACAGACCATGCGTAAACAATCGGCGGCATAGACGCCTGGGTGGCCCGCAAGAGAGGCTTCTTCAGCATTAGCACTGGCGATAATCAATTGTTGTTGATCGCGATGTGCTGCCAAAACCACGGGAATAATCGCTGAAATGCCTCGTAAGTTACCGTTAAGTGCTAATTCCCCTATAAATTCATGAGAGGATAATTTTTGTGAGGGTATTTGTCCTGAGGCGGCAAGAATACCAATGGCTATAGGTAAATCAAAGCCACTGCCTATTTTAGGTAAATCTGCAGGTGCTAAATTTACAGTAATTCTTCGGCAGGGAAATTCAAATTGGCTATTGATAATGGCGCTGCGTACTCTGTCTTTGCTTTCTTTAACAGCTGTTTCTGCAAGACCAACGATGGTAAATCCTGGTAAGCCATTGGATAAATGTACTTCCACAGAAACAGGTTCCGCACGAATACCAATAGCACCACGTGTTTTGCTAATTGCAAGGTTCAAAATAAAGCTCTTTTTGAGGTTGGACCCTCATTCTACTTGATTCAATCTATCTCGTCGATTGTTGGCTTTACTTTTAACCCTATGTTATTTTTAGGTTTTTTGATTAGCGGTTTTCCATCAATGTTTGAAGCTCTAAATGCAGCGCATCAACTTTTTCACGCGTCCGGGCAAGAACTTTAACTTGTACATCAAACTCTTCTCGTGTTACCAAATCCATACGAGTGAAGGCCATTTGTAATATTTCTTTGAATTTATGTTGAATCTCATTTTCAAAATTTTGTAAACTGGTGGGTAATGCTGTGTATAGTTTTTTTGCTATCTCTTCAAATTGCTTTGAGTCAAACATGAGAGGTCTCTTTAAGCCTGTTATGACTTGATAGTTTAGCAAAAACCACCATGAACGGCCATGTTTGTGTTCACGTTTTGTTTTATTACCACTAAGGTAGACCATTAATGAAAATGATCATTGCAATCATCAAACCCTTTAAGCTTGATGATGTTCATGAAGCACTTATGGAAATTGGGGTGCCGGGCATTACTATTTCAGAGACGCGAGGTTTTGGTCGACAAAAAGGTCACACAGAATTGTACCGGGGCGCTGAATATGTGGTTGATTTTCTCCCTAAAATTAAAATCGAATTAGCATTGCCCGATAATCTGGTTGAGGGCGCTATCGATGCCATCTGTAAAGCAGCATATACCGGCAAGATTGGCGATGGAAAAATTTTTGTGTATGACTTACAGCAAGTGGTGCGAGTCCGTACGGGTGAAGTGGGTGAAGATGCGTTGAGTTAATCCATCCGTTTAATCAAGACCATTGATAAAATCCCACTCTTGCTTGCTAACCGGCGTGATAGATAGGCGATTGCCTTTCCGTAACACAATCATTTGCTCAAGCTCAGGATAAGCCCGGAGCGTTGATAGCGAAATAATGCTAGGAAATTTTTTTTTAAAGCACACATCCACCATAAACCACCTAGGATTTTCAGGCGTACTTTTAGGATCAGGGTGTTCGCTGGTCGGATCAAACGCCGTGTAGTCAGGGTAGGCTTCACTTACAACTTCAGCAATGCCCGCAATTCCTGGTGGCGTGCAATTGGAGTGGTAAAAAAACAGTTGATCTCCAATGCGCATGTTATTTCGCATAAAATTACGCGCTTGATAATTTCGAACGCCATCCCAAGGTGCAGTGTGATGGGGTCTATTGTACAAGTCGTCAATGCTAAGGCATGAGGGCTCTGATTTCATCAGCCAGTAGTTCATTCTTTTCTCCAATACATCGCGCGCTCTGTTATCACAACATCAAGTGGTATATCCCAGGCGTCTGATTCGATAAATGATTGTCGTTGAAACTCATAAGCTACGCCAACTAATAAGCTCGGACGAGCCTTCTGAAGGGTTCTGTCATAGTAACCTTTGCCCATACCAATGCGGGTTCCCTTTGAGTCAAAGGCTACGAGTGGGATAAACATAAGATCAAATTGCTCCGCTGAGAGTGCAAGTTCGTGTTCTACCGCAGGCTCTTCAATGCCATAACGATTTTTGCGAAGAGGCGTGGAGGGCGTGGCGGGTAAAAACGATAAGGTGGCATTTTCATTGAGGGCGGGAAAATAGCAGTATTTACCTTGTAATGGCGCTGATTGCCATAAGCTCTGTAGGCTTACCTCACCCAATACGGCTTGATAGAGGGCAATGCGTTTAGCTACTCGATATTGCTTTAGTGTCCGAATTTGTGTACATATTTGGGAAGATACCTGTTGTTGATAAGGAACAGATAGTTTTCCACGAATTTGTTGGCAGGTTGCTCTGATTGCCTGTTTAAATCTGTTGCTCATGGGGATCATTATAAAATTTGGTAAACGATTATTGCTTAGTTGTCACAAGGGTTCAATCTGTTTATATAAGGGAAGGGAACAATTTTTAATTCATGGTAATTAATTACTAGGCAAATATTGTAAAATAATGTATATAGCTGTCAAATTTATTTAAACGTTGACGCATAACTAGCGTAGCTAACTGGTGAGGACGGCATGAGTGAATTGTTTGATGATGAAGAAGACAAGACGTTAATTGTTGAAGACGATGAGGTTGAGGCGCTTTTTGAAGACGAGCCATTGGCCCCTGCATTTGATGCACGCCGACGCTTAGAAAATTTGCTAGAAGAAAAAAGATTGCGCGATGAACTTGAAGATTTTCTAGATGAGTGAAGTTGGGTTCATGTGTTTATCAGCAAGTTGATTTTAAGCAAACCGTTGGGCTAGGTATCGACGGTAACGCTTTAGCATAAAGTAAATCAATAATCCTACGCTTACTCCAAACAACAGTGCTAAATGGGTTCCTTTATAAAATGTTTGGGGGTGGTTAAGTATATCCATGCCAGCATAACCACAGTATGTAAAAAAAATCTCTGTTGGAATTAAAAAAATTGCCGTTGTTGTTATGTAATGGCTGAATTTAATCTGAGTCACACCTAACCCATAATTCACTAAGTTAAACGGAATAATTGGCACAATGCGAAGTAGGGCGACGAATTGCCATCCTTGGCTATCAACGCCGGCCATCAATTTGCTGATGCGAGCATTTTTCTTTTTGGCTACCCAGTCAAAAACCAAATGTCGGCTAATACAAAACGCAACCGCCGCGCCTATCGTTGCCCCCGTCAGGTTAAATACCGTACCCAGTATTGGGCCAAACAATACCCCTCCCGCTAGAGTCAATACCATTGTGGGTAGAAAGCAAAGGGTAGCTAGACAATAAAAGATAAGGAAAAAAAGGGGTGCAAAAACACCTAAGGTATTCATCCAACGGATAACAGCTTCTGAATTATGTTGGAATAAAAAGGCACTTATTGCAATAATGCTGATTATCAAGACTGAGAAACACTTTTTCATATATTGTTATCGTCAGAAAAAAGAATCGCACACTTTATTACAGCTAGATATGTCAGGCAAGTGTAGGCTGAGATGATTTTTCCTTGCATAAGGGCAAGACTTGCTTAATAAAACCTTAACGTTTATTCGTTATTATTTAATACTTTCAAGGCTTAAAATGAAGAGTAACAATGACTAACGACGATGTCACAAGCACAGATTTAATGCTAAGAAAAATGAAAGCATTGCGTGGCTGTGTTGCAAAAGAGAAAACATCTATAGAGCCTTTTTCTAACGAGCTTGCAATCAAAGATATAGACGCATCACACCAAGCACCACATCAAAAGGTCTCACCTTCAATAGTTGATATTTTGATGAATTGTTTTGCCCCTGATACAACAAAAAAGAATAAACCCCAAAGCTAGGTTTCGTTCTATTATATTCTGTTACGACGTTGCATTAGCTGACCCAAGCGATATACTTCTAGTACAGTAGAATAAATTAAGCGACGGTTGACCATGGCTGGCGGTTTTCCCCCAACAGCACATTGGCGAGATTCAGCTCGAAGTGCTCGTTTTTTTATGGTAGATGCTAGGGCCGCATTTCCTATCTTTCTTTTTTTGATGCACATCCGTGTGTGGACTGGTGTTTTGGTTGTGGTTTCTGCAGTATTTTTTGGCATTATTGAGCATTATGGTTTTACAGTTCCGGTTTTCTTGCGTTGGTTAAGAAGCTTTTTTGCAGGCTCGGTTAAGTCTTCACAACCTTGGTGGCGATAATGGATAACGATATACGTAAAAGCATGTCATTAATTGCTGCGGCTATGAATGCTAAATTTTATCTTAACGACCGGTTTGTTAGTTTTGAAGAGGTATTTTCTGATACTGGATTGTTACCAGCCATTGCTCGTCGTGCTGATCAATTGTGCTCTTTATGTTTAGGTTATGGTTTAGGGGTCTCTTTTGATGAAGCGGAAAATGCTTTACTTGGCACTCGGGTTATTTTTGATGAGGTGACGCCCATGGTGCTCCGACTTTTGTGCATGACCGATGTGCTCAATGAATTAATTCAAGGAGGGCCTAGTCGTGATTATACTCCCCTTGATGAATTGATGTATGATTGATTTTTTGCGCTATAATGTAAAAAAAGCGCAAATCAAGATGGAATTAATAATACGTTAAGGTGAGTTCTGTTAATCTATGCCTTATACAGAGAATAAAATATAAAGAATAACCAGGAGTAATTGATGGCCAATGCGATTAATAATGACATTAGCGTGCGCCAAACGAGTGGGGATAATCTTTCCTTGGGAAGTAATGAAAGCTTGTCTGCAAATCGTGACAAAAATGTCGTTTTAACGGAATTAGTAAGAGAGCTGAACAGTTTGTTTGAGAAAGTTGGAAAAATGGCGGCTCTTCGTGGTGGTGACATTTACGAGCAAGCACTAACTGTTCTAACAAGTACAATAAACAGGGTAAAAGAAAGTGAGCGACAAGCTCAAAACACTACTCTCTCGTCTCTATCGGTTAAGGTCGGTGGAGAGAAAGTTGGATTCTTTAAGGGAATGGTGAACGCTCAAAAAATTGCTAGCCAGAATGAGGTTGAGACGACGTCAGAAAAAAATAATGCTCGGTCCTTAGGCTAGACCACCATAACAATGGTTACCATATTTTTTAATCATTGTTATGCTTTTTGTTACTCACTTTTATCCACTAAGTTGGTTAGTAGTATCCTCTATGAAAGATGACCAGTCAGAACCAAAAACAGATGAAATCTTAAAGGCTTTGGATGATGCGATTGACCAAGGTCCTTGGGAAGGCTCAAGTTTTTTGCGCGTTATTGGGAAAAATTTGCGTGAAGTTCGTGAAAATTTTGCAAGCCAGCTAACGACTTTAGGACAAGAAAAGTCCAAAATAGCAACGCACTTAGCTAATAGAATTGCTTTGCGAAGCGGTCAGCAGGAAATATTCATTTCTTTATACTCTTCTGATGGCACCAATATTCAGGCATGGGAGCGTATTTTAATGAATTTGCCCAAGCAAATGATTTCGCGGCCTATCTATGCAAATGAAGAGGGTATTAAAGCGCTCATCAGAACAAAAGAAAATAAAAATAATGAAGCCTATGTTTCAATGTATATCAGTCAATCTGATATTTTGCCCTTATCGGTGGATAAAACATCTACTGATAAATTAGGCCAGCCTCTTCTTGCGCTCAAAGACAAATCACTGACATTGGATAACATTAATTTCTTCATTCACTTGTCTTGCGTGTATCAATATATTCAAGGACGATTAGTGAAAAAGCCCGCCGCCCCGAGCTAAAAAAGGTGATAAGATTTATCTTTGATTAAGTTAGCATGCCTTCAACGCAGCTAACTATAGAGGTTAATGATTATTTCACGCGTTTTTCTGTCGGTATCGGCATCTATCGCAAAATCATTCAGAATGGGTATATACTTCAGTTAAATGTCTTTTTTAAATTGATGAGATGGCCCAGCAAGCACAGCAGCAATCACAATCTGATAATTCGATGGCACCTGTATGGCTTACCGTACTGTTGTTTATAACGCTATATATCATTTGGGCGGCAGGGCACAAATACATCGTTTCTTTCGTTTTTAATCTTAATATTCTTCAAGCCAAATTTTTAAGTTATTTTATTGATACATCAGCCTTATCAAAAAATCTTTATTTAATGGAAACCATAGACCCTTCTTCTGTAAGTTGGGGGCAACTGATTGATTTTACGCAATCTGTTAGTGATTATATGCGTTATCCAATCCTTGTTATCTTGATAATTTTCGCGTTTATTCTTTATAAATCGAACGTGACGCTAAAATTTAGAAAAGTACATGACATGAAAACATTGAGGGCTCAAGAGCAATACAACTGGCCTGCAATTATGCCCGTTGTAAAACAAGACTTACTTGAGACAGACATCAATACAGGCCCATGGGCTATGGCCCTTTCTCCGATGGAATTTGCCCGAAAATATCAGTTATTAAAAAAAGAAGATATGTTATTGGATAACCCTGCTCCAGGACAAGAAATGACCGCAGGAATAAGGCGTGGGGATGCAAAAAGGGTTTTTACCCTGCAGCTAGGGCCGTATTGGGATGGATTTGATCATTGTCCTCCCCATGTTCGAGCATTAGCTGCGGTATTTATGGCGCGCATGAACCGTGATAGAGAGTCGGCCACTAAAATATTGGACGCCCTCGATAAAAGTTGTTCTGAGGGAAAGCCCGATTACACGGCTGTTGCACCGGTATTAAAAAAATATCAGAACATCGAAAGTGTGCAAGAGATTTTAGGTAAGCATGCCTACCTAATGACGGTCATGGCATCACTCCTACAAGCTTCTCGAAGCGATGGTGTTGTACCTAGCGCTGAATTTTTGTGGCTAAAACCCATCGATCGCCGTTTATGGTATATGTTAAATTGTGTCGGCAGGCAAACGCCTTATGCCGAAGTCAGTGGTCCTTTTGCTCATTGGCGCGCAGAACAAGCGATGGGACGCCGTTCTCTAGTGCCGATGATAGATGAAGCCATTAAAGCATTAGAGATTGCCATTAAAGAAGTTCGACTATCGCCCAAAGAGTTGCAGGAGTTACAGCCATGATGCGAGGCATTGATTCACGTAATGAAGTTGATCCTTCGCTACTGTTACGTGATACGCGTACGTTTGGTCAACGTGTGGGGCAATTTTTTTCAGACCCTAGCAACGTTGCTATCGTATTGATAGCCTTTGCCGCAAGCGCTTACTATATTTCTGAAGCCGCATTGCTTCTTCTCATCTTTGGTGTGTTTATTTTTTTATACACGTTCACACGAAAGCAAATGTTACCTTTTCGCTTGCCAAAAGTGGCTCACGCTAAGGATTTCAATGATTTAAAACCCGGACTTAAAACGCCTAATATGTCGCGCGGTATTGCATATTTTGGCAACGATATCAAAAGCAATGAGGAATTGTGGTTTGCCAATGAGGACATGAGAACACATGCGCTCATTTTTGGTTCAACGGGTAGTGGTAAAACAGAAGCGCTTGTCTCAATAGCGTTTAATGCATTGGTACAGGGCAGTGGATTTATTTATGTCGATGGTAAGGGTGATAACTCTCTCTATGCCAAAGTATTTTCCATGGTGCGAAGCATGGGTCGGGAAGATGACCTCTTGCTCATTAATTTCATGACGGGAGCTCGGGACATTGTCGGTCCCCAAGAAAAACGCTTATCGAACACATTGAATCCTTTTTGCCAGGGCTCATCCAGCATGTTGACCCAGTTGGTGGTGAGTCTGATGGGCGATTCTGGACAAGGTGGCGATGGTGATATGTGGAAGGGCCGTGCCATTGCTTTCGTTGAAGCCTTGATGCGTCTTTTGGTCTATATGCGGGACGAAGGTGCTATTCTTCTGGATGCAAATTCCATTCGAAATTACTTTGATATTCTTCGCCTTGAAGCCATTGTGGTTGATAAAGTATTTCCGCGAGATGATCAGGAAAGTATTAATATTGAGTCTATCCCTAAATTAGTGACAGATCCGCTCCGAAATTACCTTAATACGTTGCCTGGTTATAATAAAGAAAAAAAGGGAAAACAAGTTTCTCAAGTGTTGGAACAGCATGGTTTTATTACAATGCAGTTGGTTCGTGCGTTTTCTTCTTTAGCAGATACTTATGGGCATATCGTTCGCACAAACCTTGCGGAAGTAGACTTTAAAGATGTTGTATTGAACCGACGAATATTGGTTGTGCTATTGCCTGCGTTAGAAAAATCGCCTGATGAGTTGGCGAATTTGGGAAAAATCATCGTTTCTTCTTTAAAGGCTATGATGGCGGCGGGCTTAGGTGAAGAGGTTGAGGGTGATTATCGTGATGTGATTGAGAGAAAACCTACCAATGCTCCTACACCCTATATTTGTATTCTCGATGAGTATGGTTATTACGCCGTAAAAGGCTTTGCCGTGGTGCCTGCTCAGGCGCGGTCATTGGGCTTTTCTGCCATCTTTGCAGGACAAGATTTACCGGCTTTTCAAAAAGCATCTAAGGAAGAAGCCGCCTCTATTGGGGCAAACACTAACATTAAAATCTGTATGAAGCTTGAGGATCCAACCGAAACGTGGGATTTTTTCACTAAAACAGCTGGGGAAGCTTACGTTACTAAAGTGGATTCCTTTCAAACCAAAGATAGCAGTGTTGCGAACACTTACATGGACACGAAAAGTTCCTCTTTTGAAAGGCGAGCACGCATTGATTTACTCGATTTGAAAGAGCAAACCGAAGGTGAGGCCCACATTTTTTTCCGCTCTAAAATTGTTAGAGCACGTATGTTTTATGCTAATCCAAAGCCTGTTAAAAAATTAAAATTGAATCAATTTTTGAAGGTTGGTTCACCGCCTGATGATTATTTGGTTAAATTACAAAAACAATTATCTGGGTTTCGCTCGGTGCTGGATAGCAATGATATTGGTATCACAAAAGAGGTGCATAGCGATGAAATCTCTTTTATAAGTCATGCGCTTCATACGGCGAATGTGGAGGAGCCGATAGAAAGGGGGGTTGCAGCGTTGCTTGCGTTTCATCAGCACAACGAACCAGAGGCCGTGGAGGCCCTTGTTGAGAAAGTTGAGCGCGGTGCTTTGACCATTTTTGCACCCTTGGATTATCCCCTTGATGCTCCTCCATTGCTTGTTAAAGATGTTGATGTGTTTTCTATGCCTTTATTGGAAATCAATGAAACACGGGATGCCATGATGAACATTGCGCGTTTAACGGGTGAAAAAGATAGGTTGGCGGGCAATGTGGCTAATGAGTTGATAAAAGATTTTCAAATAGCAACCCAGTATCCACCTGAAGAGCGTGATGTCATCAGTGCAGAGGACCTCACTGAGTTGGTTCAGTCACTCTCTAAACAGCTCGTTCTTGAACGTGAAAAGGCAAAGGTTAATACAGACGCATGAAATTAACCCTTTGCTTCTTTTATATGTTCATGGCATATAGAGGAAAAATTTTTATATTCTGCTTGTAACGCAATGCGTTGTATGTTTTTATTTCTAGAAGAGTAAAAGTATTTATCACGAGGATTTCCATTGAGACGATTGCATGTTGGCTTTTTTGGCAAGGCAACATGGCTTGCTGTGTTATTGTTATTGGTTTTAACCGGCGGTTGTCGTCTGGTGACTAGATATACTATTGTGGTTCCGCCTGAAAAATTACCGCATAAAGTAAATGGTGCAAGCGATAAGAAAATCATGGACATGCAAGCGCGTTTTAATAAAAAAGGCGTACGCGTTATAACCATGGGTCAGGATTACATGATCTCAATACCGTCTAAGGCCTTGTTTGCAAATGAATCGCCGCGGGTACTTTGGGGCTCTTACCCCTTGTTGAATGCTGTGGCCTGTTACTTAAAGCAATTTCATAAGGTCGCTATTAATATCACGGCATACAGTAATAAGTGCGTCTCTGCAAAACGCGATCAAGCCTTAACTGTAGCAAGAGCAAGGGCTATTGGAAATTATCTGTGGTCACAGGGTGTTGATAGTCGTTTTATCTTTACACAAGGCTTGGGTAGTGATAAACCTATAGTCAACTTCGCGCAAAAAGGTGATGAGTCGCCAAATTCGAGAATTGAAATAATCTTTCGAGATGCAGTAGCATAAAACTTAAGTGTTTTATTCAATCATAGAAAGTATGTGAATGTAATATAACAATAAACATATATTTTAAACGTATAAAATAGTAAATTCTGAAGTTTGATAGAGAGCAAACAAGACGTGGAGTTGGAATGAGTCGTGAAACTTGGGCTTTAATCAAGCATTCTAAGCGGTTTTATATTCAAACTTTTCGTCGAGCAGGAACGGCGCTCTTTGTATCTGCCATTATTAATCTTTGTTTGGGCGGTGCTATATACTATGTGTACTTTGGCGAGCCTGGTCATGATTTCTACGCAACGAATGGAGTAACTCCACCAGTGAAGCTTACATCAATGGATGCTCCTAATAATACGTCAGTTGCTTTGCTTGCAAATGATGATGACAATGATAGTGATGACGTTAAAGTCATACCGCAATAATAGAGGATATTATGGTCGAAGATGCATTGACAGCTGTTGCACTGAGAAATAACTTTTACCGTGATGGTCAACGTAAAATGATTCTTGTGTTATTGGTCTCAATGCTGGCCAATGTTGTTCTTGCATCAATGCTTATCTACATTATCACGCACCCACCCGCACCTAAATATTTTGCGACAAGTATAAACGGGAGAATCATCCCTCTGTTTCCGTTAAATGAGCCCAATCAATCTGACTCAGCGGTTTTACAATGGGCAAATCAGGCTGCAATTGCCGCCTTTACCTACAATTTTGTAAATTATCGCACTGAACTGCAAGCATCCTCCGGGTTTTTCACTTCTGATGGATGGAGTCAATTTTTAACTGCATTGGAGCAGTCTAATAATCTTGATGCGGTGAAAGCAAAAAAACTGATCGTATCGGCTGTTGCTACTCGAGCGCCTATTATTCTACAAAAAGGCATATTAAATGGAAGCTATGCTTGGCGAGTACAGATGCCCATTTTAGTAACGTATCAGAGTGCGAGTGAGTTCTCGCAACAAAATAACGTGGTGACGATGCTTATCACCCGTGTTCCTACGCTTAATTCTCCACGAGGTATTGGTATTTCTCAATTTGTGGTCGGACCAGCAAGTGGTGGGGTAAGTTGATGAGTAATCGGTGGTTAAGATGTTCAGCTTGTGTCATTCTTACAATGGGGTTCGCCGCCAGTGGCACTTTATATAGCGCGCCACCCTCTCAAAATAACTCAGCCCAGCAAGCTCTAGAGCAATTACGCATGATGCAGCAACGCCTTTCACCTGGCTCAGGTGATGATAAAGATGTATCAAAATCAGCCGACAAATCATCCAGTGCATCACAGGTTAATTCAGTACCAACACCGAACGTTTCTCCTGTGAGTGCGTCTTCTAATAAAGAAACAGAAGCTGTATTTGCGGCAAGCCAGGGACTGACGCCTTCTGAAAGTGAAGCAGTTGATGATTTGGCTTTTGAAAACGTGACACAACAAATGTTTCCCTTGACCCCTGAAGAAATTATTCGAATTAAGCAGTTATATCATACGTCTGAATTTGCTGCAGCATCCACAGCAGGGACCCCTCCAAAGCCCACTGCTACTTCACAATTTGTTAATTTATCGCCAGGTTCTACGCCACCTGTGATTCGTTTGTCACAAGGTTTTGTTTCCTCGTTAGTGTTTCTTGATTCAACTGGGGCGCCATGGCCCATTAGCGCATATGATTTAGGCGATCCTTCTGCGTTTAATATTCAATGGGATAAGACGAGCAATACATTAATGATACAAGCGAGTAAATTATACACGTATGGGAACCTTGCAGTGAGATTGCGAGGCCTTAATACTCCTGTGATGCTGACCCTTATCCCCGGGCAAAAAGCCGTAGATTACCGAGTGGACCTTCGTGTTCAAGGTTATGGGCCTAATGCTAAAAGTATGCCAATGGAAGAGGGTATTCCCCCTGCAGCGAATGATCTGCTACTCCATGTTCTAGATGGTGTGCCACCGCAAGGAAGTGCAAGATTAACCGTGAGCGGAGGAGATGCGCGAGCGTGGTTATTGAATGAAAAAATGTACGTTAGGACAAACCTAACCATCTTGTCTCCAGGATGGATTGGAAGCATGACCAGCGCGGATGGTACTCATGCTTATGAAATGCAAAAATCGCCAGTATTGCTGGTTTCCTGGCATGGTAAAGTCATGCAGCTCAAGGTGGAAGGGTTATAACAAATGGCCGGAAAAAAAGAGAATATTAAAGCGTTGTTTTCAAACACCAGGTCAAGGGTCATTATATTGTTTACATTGGCTCTAGTCGTTGTTGCCATTATTATTGGTATGGTAAAAGTAAGCTCAACGCTCAGCTCTTCAGGCACGTCTTCTGCCGATTTAACAAATGCACCCGCGGGCATTCAGTCAATCCCGGGACAGATAGATCCTACCGCGCAATATGCATCTTTGCAGCAGGCGCAAAATATAGCTCAAGCGAGACAGGCTGTTCAATCGGGTGGAAGTGCTATACCTACAATCATTCGGACCCAAGCTTTTGGCGATGGTGTCGAGGCAATCGGGCCTCAGCAAGGACAGGGGGGGGCTGGTTTTGAAGCGCTTGCTCGTGCAGACGAGGGTGGTGGGCAAAAGAGCTTATGGATTCAATCCTTAAAAGATAGTAATTGCAGCAAGTCCAGTATGGATAAAGTGGTAAATCAAGGTGCTGTGTTGGCAGACCTTAAAGAAGCGTGTAGTTGTGTGCAATTAAAAGATAATGGTTACACCTTTGCTGATTTAAATAAAATATGTTCTTGCAAAGACCTTAAAGCCTCAGGTTTTAATGCTCGTCAAATGAAAGACGCAGGATTTACAACAGAGCGGTTGATGACCTGTGGATTTGATGCCTGTGAATTAAGAGGTGCAGGCTTTACAGCACAGGACATGAAAGATGGTGGTTTTTCTGACGGCGAATTAAAAGGTGCAGGTTATAGTGAAAATGAGATAAATCAAGCCAGTGGCCTTCCTGATGGGATAACCGCTGATGATGTTCGTAAGGCCGGTTGCCAAGTGGATGCATTACGTAAATTGCGTTTGGCAGGGGTTACTGCAGGGGCTATTCGACGCATCAGTGGTTGCAGTGCGGTAGCACTGAGGGCCGCAGGTTTTGGTGCTAATGATTTAAAAAATGCAGGCTTTAGTGCGGCTGATTTGCTCAAGGCCGGGTTTACACCTGCCGATCTTAAGCAGGCGGGCTATAGTGCTAGGGATTTGTTAAATGCAGGTGTTTCTCCGGCAGACCTTCTTGCCGGGGGCTATACAGCGGGAGATTTAAAAGCCGCTGGGTCAGAATTGCCCCCAGGCATGACGCCCGCTGATGTCAAAGCCGCAGGTTGTAGCCCTGAGGCGTTAAAGAGAGAGCGTCTAGCAGGTGTAAGTGCGGCTCTAATACATCAATTTGCAGGTTGCAGTGCACAATCGTTGAAAGATGCTGGGTTTACTGATGGTGATTTAGGGAATGCAGGATTTACCCCGCAAGAGCTCGCTGCCAGCGCGCCGTCGGCGGTGGTCAGCAAGGACAGTGATGATGATATTAAAGCCGCTGGGTGCGATCCTAAAAAATTACACGAATTGTTTCTAAAAGGTGTTACCGCAAAACGTATTCATGATTTAAATGGGTGCAGTGCTGACGCGCTTAAAAATGCGGGCTTCAATGCACAGCAACTTGCAGACGCAGGATTTACACCCCAAGATTTACTGCAAGCAGGCTTTAGCCCTCAAGATCTGCTGCAAGCGGGCTTGAGCCCTGCAGGCGTTATAGCGGTAGGTAGAACAGCTGATTGTAGTGTTGATTCCTTAAAAGCTGCACATGCGTTGGGGGTTTCTGCCGCAACCATTAAGCAGACATTAGGCTGTACTGCAAAACAAATGAAAGATGCGGGTTACACCGCTGCGGAATTAAAAAATGCAGGATTTACGGTGGGTGAATTAAAAAATGCAGGTTTTGGGGCCGCAGAGCTCAAAGGAGCAGGTTTTAGTGCGAAAGATCTTAAATCCGCGGGCTTTGGGGCCTCGGAGCTTAAAGCCGCAGGTTTTAGTGTGAAAGATCTTAAAGCGGCAGGTTTTAGGGCCTCAGATCTTAAAGGTGCAGGTTTTAGTACAGACGAATTGACAGACGCAGGATTTTCAATGCCAGGACTACCCACTGTAACTGCACCTCCTGTTACACCTTCTGCAGTGGTCACCATACCACCGTTGCAAGTACAAACCGGATCAGTTACATCTGATGCTACGCAAGCCGCAAATGCCAAGCAGTTGCAGGACATTTTGAAACGTCAACAAAGCCAAATGGCGGACCAGCGTTTTCAACAACAAATACAACAACGTGCAAGTGTGATGCTCACTGCCGCAACCCAATCGCTTCAAGACTGGAAAAATACCGCCACGCAAGTCTATATTGGTGGTGCAGCAGCAGAGAAAGCTTCCTCTGCTGCAACGCTCACGAGTGAGCAATCATCGTTGGTGGGTGTTCAGCCCTTAGGCGGTCCTGGTAATGCAAACAGTGCGGGATTGATTAAGGCGGGTGATGTGCTTTTCGCAGTGCTTGATACATCGGTTA
Source organism: uncultured Legionella sp. (assembly GCA_964442495.1). Taxonomy (GTDB): domain Bacteria; phylum Pseudomonadota; class Gammaproteobacteria; order Legionellales; family Legionellaceae; genus CAYTZN01. The sequence goes on from CAYTZN010000016.1 coordinate 43,013, forward strand.
ATAGTGATGAGCCTGGCCCCATTCTTGCGACCATTGTGTCCGGAAAGTTAAATGGCACAAAATTAATTGGTAGTTTTAATCTGCCCTCGAATGCGAATAAAATGGTAATTACATTCAATACCATGTCAGTCCCAGGGGCTCCCAAAACAACATCAATCAATGCATATGCTATCGACCCAAATACCGCACGAACGGCCCTTGCAAGCCGAGCAAACCATCATTATTTATCGCGTTACGGCTCTTTGTTTGCAGCGACGTTTTTAGAAGGGTTTGGCAATGCGTTTCAATCAGCAAATACAACCATAACCATTGGTGGTTCCGGTGGCGCCTTGCAAAACACGTCGATTACTAATGGTGTTGGTCGCTCCACGCTTGAGAATGCCGTCATTGGTTTGGCAACGCTAGGTAAAAGCTGGGGGCAAGTTGCACAACAACAATTTAATCAACCAACAACGGTTGATTTATATTCTGGAACCGGTATAGGTGTCTTGTTTACACAGGACGTACAGTCACTTTAATTATAAGAGCAGGTAAGAAATGGCCGATGATGATCAATACAATGATGAATATCAATTCGCCGATTTGGATGAGATGAGCCCCCATCCAGAGGAAGAAAGTGAAGGTGCAAGCACGACACCAGCCATAGAATCCGAAGGTGCTTCAGGGGGGTATCCCACAAAAAATATTAAACGTAATGCCTTGATAGCGTTAGCCGTGGTGGTTGTGGTCATGTTGCTATACAAGTTGGCAAGCTCTGTCTTTTCTGAAAAAAAGATGGACATTGAAGATGTGGCTCCTCCTGTTACTGTTCAAGCGCCAATTTCAGTAGAGCCTTCAGTACCTTCGCCAGTGGCGCCTCCTGCTACAACGGTCGATCCTAATGTTAGTCAAAAATTATCAGCATTAGAGGTAAGTCAGCAGAGCATGCGCTCAGATGTTTCTTCTATTGGAGAGCAACTCAATACCCTTAGTGCAAACGTATCTTCACTGACCGCAAAAATTGCTGATCTTAATGGAATCATTACTAATTTAAGTGCAAAGGTGGATGAGCAGTCTAGGGAAATTGAACAAATAACTATTCGACGTGAAGCCAAACGGGTGCATGCAGTAAAACATCATGTGGCTCGGTATCCTAAATATTATATTCAGGCGGTTATCCCAGGAAGGGCTTGGTTAATTGCTTCAAATGGCGCTACACTTACGGTGAGAGAGGGAACGACAATTGCAGGTTATGGCACAGTAAAATTGATAGATCCTAAGCAAGGGCGAGTAGCGACCAGCTCCGGTCAGGTCATTAAATTTAGTCAAGAAGATAGCTAAGAAGGTTATTCATGGCGTCGAACAGCTCAGGTATACCAGGTTGGTTAGGTGATCAAGTTGATGTTTTGACCAATATTGCCCATGCTTTGCAACCTGTTGAGAAACTTATTTCAGGTGCCGCTTATTTGATGGGCTTAGGGTTTGCTATAAAAGCATTAATGGCGCTGAAAAGTCACGGCGAAGCACGAACGGGTGGTTCCAATAGCAGTATCAAAGAACCATTGCTGTATTTTTTAGTAGCAGCAATGTTGGTGTATTTACCAACAGGGTTTGAAATTTTAATGAACAGTACTTTTGGTTATTCAAACGTGCTGGCTTATGCTCCAGTTAATAGTAATAATTCAACCTTGGATATGTTATTTGGCCAAGACAGTGCTATTGGTTCGTCTTTAGCAATGATAATACAAACCATTGGTTTAGTGTCTTTTGTGCGGGGATGGGTTCTTATTGCGCGATCTGCCTCACATGGGCAACAACCTGGTTCAATGGGAAAAGGTCTTGTTCATGTATTTGGCGGAATTCTGGCAATGAACATTGTCGGAACGATAGAAATCATTAATAATACACTTTACGGCACGAGTTAAAATAACTTTTTTATCACAGGGGGTACAAGTGAACACAAGAAGAAAAAAAATTACCTTTAATCAAAGTCTAGCCATGCTTGCTGGCTGTGGCCTAGTTATTTTTGCTGGTGCAGCCGCAGGTGCGACCAGTATGAATGTTGGGCAAATGGCATCTTCCATTTATGGCACGTTTACAAACTTAGCAAAACTAGTTACAGCGGGTTCTTATCTAGCTGGGTTAGGGTTTTCTATTGGTGCTATCATGAAATTTAAGCAACATAAAGATAACCCAACTCAAGTTCCGATTGGCACGCCAATTGCGCTCGTGTTTATTGCTGCAGCATTGTTATTTTTACCAACCATTCTTGGCGTTGCAGGTTCTACTATGTTTGGTGCCTCAGGCGGAACCACAGCTGGTCCTACTGGGATTGTGTTTGGTAGTAGTTAATTGTAGTTATCATGATAGGTGCTTTGAAGGTGTTCTTTTACTTTCAGGGCACTTCTTATATCCATTACAAGTGAGTTAACTAAATGGCTAATACCCACGGACGCTGTGAATTAAAATTAATGGCCAGTCCTGGGGCTTGGCGAATGTATTCTGCTCGGAAAGCTGACCCTCGTTTCAAATCGTATGAGCAAAAGATTTTGCAGCGAGATAGATACACGTGCCAATTTTGTGGGTTTCAAGCAAGGCTATACCAAGACATTGTAAACCTCGATGGCAATTACAATAACAATCATTTGGATAATTTAGTCACTGCTTGTTGTTTTTGTTCTCAGTGTTTATTTCTTGAATCCGTTGGCGTTGGTGGTTATGGTGGGGGGACTTTGGTATATTTGCCAGAGTTATCACAGCCTGAGTTAAATAGCCTTTGCCATGTGTTATTTTGTGCTATCACAAATGATACGGGGTATAAAAATAGTGCTCAAACTATTTATCGAAGTTTTAAATTTCGTGCTCAGATTGTGGAAGAGAAATTTGGTGAAGGAACGAGTGACCCTTCTATTTTTGGTCATTTATTGATTGATTCAGGATCTGTTACCGCCGAAAATTTAGCAAAAATATTCAATAGTGTTCGCTTATTACCATCCAGGGCTAAATTCCGCAAACAAATAGAGCGGTGGGCCGCAAGCGCTTTGGAAGAAATGGCAGAGAAATAAGGACAACGGCATGACGAAATGGACGGAATCGTTTTTTGAAGGTGTTGATACCTTTTTTGCCTGGTTAAGTACCTCACTCAAGCAAACCACTGAGTCTTATTGTGAGTTAGAGACGGCAGATAGCCCCACGGTTCTTGTGAACCATGATGGCTCATTAATTTCCATATTAAAAATCGAAGGAATTACAGCACTTGCTGGCGCAGAAGAGTTTGATCGATTGGTTGAGGGTTTAACCAATGCATTTCAAGGTGCAATGGGGCGCCCTGGTCATTCTTTACAGGTGTATTTTAGCCATGATAAGCAAAACATAAAAAAGGTTATCCGCGATATTTATGCCCAAGCAGAGGCTACAGAAAAGCGTTTAGAGCTAAGCTTAGATGACTTGTTTAACGAGCGGATAAATTTTCTTGCTCAATACTGCGCTGAGGAGCGTGTTTATTTTGTGCTCATCACGAGACCTTTTAATTTACCAAACGATCAGTTAAAAGCGTCGAATAAAGCCAAATTAAAGATGATTAAGGAAAAAAAATCTCCCTCTTTTAAAAACTCCCAAACTGTTTTTGCAGCCATTCCTGAGTTACGAGATACCCATGGGGCGTACGTTCGCTCGGTACTAAATGATCTAGATACGCTCAATGTTTTTGCAAAACTGCTGGATGTTCATGAAGCCGTTCATGCCATTCGCATGACAGCTGATCCTGATTTTACTGCGGACGATTGGCGAGCCACCTTGCCTGGAGATAATATCCCTGTTCGTGAGGTCAATGGTTTTGAGGGCGATGCTTCGGATTTAATGTGGCCTTCATTGGCAAAACAAGTTATTCCTCGCGATGCAGAGACCATTGATAGGCGCACTGTACAGGTTGGCGATAAAATTTACTCAACAGCCTATATCGATTTGTTTCCAAAAGATATTAGACCTTTTATTACCTTGTTTACACGCTTATTGCCTTCACACATTCCTTGGCGAATTTCCTTCTTTTTAGAAAGTGAAGGGCTTGCAACAACCAAACTTAAAGGTTTATTGGCTGCTATTTTGAGTTTTTCTTCTGCGCAAAATCGTCTTATAAGTGATTCTGTTAATTTATTAAAGTATCTAGATATCAATACAGACGAAGTGATTGTGAGACTACGTGTTGTTGCAACCACATGGGCTCCTGAGGGCGATATTCCTTTACTACGACGTCGTAGTTCAGAATTGGTTAAAGCCATTCAAGGATGGGGCTCTACGGATGTTTCCGAAATTTGCGGTGATCCATTTGCAGGTTTTGCGGCGAGCATGTTAGCTACTACCACAGCAAGCCCTGCTGTACCTACGGTGGCGCCACTTTCAGCCATTATTTCTATGTTACCGATTACACGCCCTGCCTCTCCTTGGCAAATGGGCGCATTACTGTTTCGCTCGCCCGATGGCAAGCCATGGCCTTTTCAACCAGGCTCTCCTCAGCAAACAACATGGATTGACCTGGTTTATGCTCGCCCAGGCTCAGGTAAGTCGGTATTGTCTAACGCTCAAAATTTAGCTTTATGTTTATCTGCAGGCCTTACACGATTGCCTCGTATTGCAATCATTGATATTGGACCATCTAGCAGTGGGTTAATTTCGTTACTTAAAGAGGCGCTACCAGCATCTAAGCGGCATTTGGTTGCTTATCATCGTCTACGCATGACGCCTGAGTATTCTATTAATCCGTTTGATACCCAATTAGGTTGTCGTTACCCAACCGCTTTGGAGCGCTCCTTTTTAGTTAATTTTTTAACCTTACTTACTACGCCTTTAGGCGCTGATAAACCCTATGATGGTATGCCTGATTTAACGGGTATGGTAGTTGATGAGTTATATAAAAGCTTGGCTGATGAATTTAACCCGACGCCATACTCTCCAGGTGTAGAAGAGTTTATCGATAGTATATTGGAAGAGATTGGTTTTGTGCGTGATTCCAAGTCTACCTGGTGGGAAGTAACGGATGCTCTTTATTCGGCAGGGTTTACGCATGAAGCATTGTTGGCTCAACGTTATGCGATGCCGCTTCTTGCCGATGCCGCTTCCATCTGCCGCACACCGTCTATTGAAGATTTGTATGAAAAAGTTACTGCTCCTACTGGCGAGTCTTTGATCAATTCTTTTTCTAGAATGGTATCAGGTGCTGTTCGAGAGTATCCCATATTGTCACGTGTTACCGCCTTTGATATTGGTGATGCGCGTGTGGTATCTCTTGATTTGGATGAGGTCGCTAAAAGTGGTGGTGACGCTGCTGATAGGCAAACGTCAGTGATGTACATGCTTGCGCGTTATGTGTTGGCCCGTCATTATTATTTGACGGAAGAAAGCATGACAAATATTCCTTTACAATATCAGGCCTATCATAAAGAACGGATTATTGAAATTAGAGAAGATCCTAAGCGAATCGTTTATGACGAATTTCATCGGACATCAAAATCATCAGCGGTAAGAGAGCAAGTGATTATTGATATGCGTGAAGGCCGTAAATGGAAAGTGCAAATTTCATTATTGTCTCAGTCTGTCGATGACTTTGACCCTGTTATGATTGATTTTGCCACAGCTATTTACATCATGGATGCGGGTCCTTCTCAAGCCATTGAAAAAACCTCTCAAATATTTGGGTTATCTGAAACCGCCAAAACTGCGCTTCGCAATAGAGTCCATGGCCCTCGACAGGGTGGGGCTACCTTTCTTGCTCAATTTGCTACGAAATCAGGGGTAAGTGTTCAATTACTTACACTAACATTAGGGCCTATTGAATTATGGGCCTTTAGTACAACCGCGGAAGATGCGGCGGTCAGAAATCAATTGTACCGGCATTTAGGCCCTGCTGAAGCAAGGCGTTTTCTTGCGTCCTTATTTCCAAATGGGTCGGTAGCAAAAGAAATAGCAGACCGTTTAAACATTTTAAAAGAAGAGGGTGGTCTAATTGAGGAAGAAGGAAAAATGAGTGTTATAGAGCAGTTTATAAATGAAATTTTACAAGCGTATGCTTTAAATCCTAACAGTAAAAGCCTTCCTAAGCTGTAGGGTCTGGTGACAGTTTCTTCTCCAAGTTCACCGTTCTGCAGCGAGTAAACGTTGACGCCCTTTGATTTAAAGGGCGTCAACGTTTACAAAAAAATTTGCATTTTTGATGGGTTTTGCGTAAATCTTGGACCTGTACTTGTTCCGTGCGAAAGATGAGTTAATAATTATTCATTGACTCAGCGTTTTTTGTACGGAGGTTCATCCTCCATACCCTCTGAGCTTAATAACGACGATGGCTTAAGTGCAAAGAATCCAACATGACCAGCAGCGGCTTTTGGTGTAAGTTCAGCATCAA
>CAYTZN010000017.1:0-49255 GCA_964442495.1 uncultured Legionella sp.
TCTTCAAGTGCAACAAGAGAGCCATCACTATGATTACTTTTTGTGAGGATCTCTCTGGCTTTATGCGCGGAATCCAGTACGATACGAATAGAATATCAAATAGATGTTTTTTAAACAGCTGAACCTAGCGTTTTACAACCGGCATCAATGTTTGCAATAAGGCTTTAAACACTTTAGGGGTGCCAGCTACCACGTCGCCTTGACGCATGTAATCCTCACCACCCTGGAGGTCGCTTACCAAGCCACCTGCTTCTTGAATCAATAAGCAGCCGGCAGCAATGTCCCATGGACGCAAACCAAATTCCCAAAACCCATCAAGTCTTCCGCTGGCCACGTAAGCTAAATCAAGGGCTGCAGAGCCTGTGCGTCTAACGCCGGCACATTTGCCAAACAAGGCTTCAAATGTGGGTAAATAGCGCTTTGCCAGGGCTTCATTGCGGAAAGGAAAGCCCGTGCCTAACATGGAGGCACTGAGTTGGGTTTGCTTGGAAACACGTAAACGACGATCGTTTAAGCGTGCACCGCGACCGCGACTTGCTGAAAAACATTCATGGCGTAATGGATCATACACAACAGCATGCTCAATTCTATTTTTTACCCGAAGGGCTATAGAAACCGAGTAAAAAGGAAAACCATGCAAATAATTACTGGTGCCATCGAGAGGGTCAATTATCCATACAGATTCTGCGTCCTCATTTTGCGCACCACTTTCTTCGGCAATGATGCCGTGATCTGGGTAAGCTTTATGGATGGTATTGATAATGGCTTGTTCAGCTTTTATATCCACTTCGCAGAAATATTCTTCCTGGCTTTTAGCTGTGACTTTGACACGGTCCAGTTGTTCCATATGGCGAACAATGATATCACCAGCTTGACGTGCGGCACTGATAGCAATGTTTAAAAGAGGTTGCATACGAGTTACTCATCGACAAAACAGAGGATTGTAGCACACTTTAATTTGTACAGAGAGAACATTTAATAATATGTTATTGCAAGTCATGGAGAAACACGCTTTATTTATGATGAAGAACTGTCTTGTTTGGGTTTTTTTTATGTAAAAGGTTCAGGATTTCATGCGTATTAGGTAACATGGTGTGTTGACGACTTAAATAAAGAAAAGTGACATGAAATTTGATTCTATTCGCATTGTATTGGTGGCAACATCACATCCAGGAAACATTGGCTCTACTGCACGTGCAATGAAAACCATGGGGTTTCATCGCCTCTATTTGGTGAAGCCTAAGTCCTTTCCTGATCCACGTGCGCATGAAATGTCAGCGGGTGCAGATGATTTATTTCAACACACCGTTGTTACGGATACATTGGCTGAGGCTTTGGTGGGGTGTCAGCTGGTGCTTGCAACCAGTGCTAGGCCCCGTGGAATTTCTTTACCAGGATTAACGCCAGCCTCCAGTGCAGCCTTGGTGGCTGAGACACCCGATAACACAGAAATTGCATTGGTTTTTGGGCGCGAACATGCAGGCTTAACGAACGATGAGCTTCTGCATTGCAATTATCATGTTAATATTCCAAGCAACCCCGATTATAGCTCGTTAAACCTCGCTCAAGCTGTACAGATAATTGTTTATGAATTGCGCATGAAGCTGCTGTCACCCGCGGCTGAAGTTGAAATGCAAGCAGACAGACAGGCCACGGTAGAAGAAGTAGAGCAATTTTACACGCACTTAAAGGAAGTATTGTTGGCGATTGGATTTCTTAAGCCTTCTAATCCCAAAAAACTATTACAACGGGTTCGACGTCTCTTCAATCGTATCAATCTTGAGCATTTAGAGGTCAGTATTTTAAGGGGTATTTTAACGCACATAAATGCCGCCATTGATTCAAAAAAAAATGTGGCTACACTCATTCAGCAGCCTGACACCTCTTCTATACTTATTTCAAAAGAGTTTAAATAAACCAAGTGTGTTGTTACAAAAATCCTACTAGGAGGTTTGGCCATGAAAAAGTTACCCATTTATTTAGACTACATGGCCACTACTCCGATTGACCCACTTGTGATTGAAGCTATGGTCCAATACATGGGGCCCTCAGGTCATTTTGGTAATCCGGCGTCTAGCACGCATGTGTATGGTCAAATGGCTTTGCGTGGGGTTGAGCGTGCCCGCCTACAAATAGCCACTGTGGTAGGTGCCACTCCGGATGAGATTTTTTTTACTTCAGGGGCTACGGAAGCTAATAATCTTGCCATATTAGGTGCTGCTCGTTTTTACCAACGCAAAGGCCGGCATTTAATAACCATGAACACTGAGCATAAAGCTGTATTAGATAGTTTTCATCAATTAGAACAAGAAGGGTTTGAGGTGACATATCTAAAACCTGCAGCTGATGGTTTATTGAATTTAACATCATTACGAGAAGCCTTGCGGGAAGATACCTTATTGGTATCTATCATGCACGTTAACAATGAGATTGGAGTGGTGCAAGATATTGCAGCTATTGGTGACCTCTTGAGAGGCAAAGGAATTGTTTTTCATGTGGATGCAGCACAAAGCCCCGGGAAATTAGGCATTAATTTAGGTCAATTACCGGTGGATTTAATGTCTTTTTCAGGTCACAAAAACTATGGGCCTAAGGGTATAGGCGCTTTGTATATTAGACAAAAACCTCGTATTCGCATTCAACCCCAGAGTTTTGGGGGCGGGCATGAGGGAGGGATGCGCGCGGGCACCTTACCTACGCATCAAATTGTAGGTATGGGGGAGGCTTTCGCTCTGGCTGAAACTGTGCGTTGTGATGAGCAAGCTCGAATTTTGCGTCTTCGTCAACGGCTCTGGGAGGGGATTCATCATTTACCAGGCATTCATCTGAATGGGCATAAAGAGCAACGTATCGCAGGTAATTTAAATATCAGCTTTAGTGGAATTGACGGTGCGGCATTATTGCCGGCAATGAATGAGCTTGCGGTGTCAACTACATCAGCCTGCTCTTCGGCAAGTCTGCAGCCATCCTATGTGTTAAGGGCATTAGGCTTAAGCCCTGATTTAGCTTATAGTTCATTGCGAGTGTCTATTGGGCGGTTTACTACGGCTGAACAAATAGAAGAGGCTATTGGGATTATCTGTCGTGAAATCACAAAATTGCACCTCGTAACATAAACATCAAATGCGTTTAAAAAGACTATTTTGAATTAAATCATGTCAGATAGGGTATACTTTAATGAAGGGTAGAGAAATAGAGGTGATGTAATGAGTAATGAGGTTCTCAAAGTAAATGCGTCCAAACCATCTGTATCGTTTAGCGATGCTGCGGTTCGGCATGTTTTGTCTTATTTAGCGAAGAGTAACAGTAATGGGATTCGGTTATCGGTAAAAAAAACCGGTTGCTCAGGACTATCTTATGTTGTGGACTATGTCGAAGCACCCTCCTCAGACGATATCGTTTTGCCGCTCTCCGCAGAGCATTTAGTGTGCATTGATAAGCTTAGTTACCCCTATCTAAATGGAATGCACGTGGATTATATTCAGCAAGGCTTAAATTTTAAGTTTGTTTTTAATAACCCCAATCAAAAAGGGCAGTGTGGGTGTGGTGAAAGCTTTACGGTTTAACCCCTTGCGCTCGAACATCCCATTAGTCTTAAATTTTAGTTGATATTTGAATTGTGCCAACGTACCGCAGCTTTTCCGTGGTAACCAGGGATTCGGCGATTTTATCTTCAATACACTGGATCCTTCCGGCAAGTAACAGGACAGGTCAACGAAAATTTAAGGCTAATGGAACGGGCGTGAACGACAAGTAAATAATGTCTATTTTTATACAGAAAGATCAATATTTTTTCTATCGAACTTGTTTTAGCCTGGTTTTCCCTCCAAATAATTTCTCCTCTGCTACACTCATTTATAAACACCTTTGATTAGGGATGATGATCAATGCGTAACTTATCTGCTGCATGCCTTTTTTTGTTGGCTTTCCAATGTTATGGAGATACAAAGGAAATTGCTCTCACCATCGATGATCTACCGTTGGTTGCGTCGCAAATGAATAACCCTGGTAATCAGCAGCGTTCAACTGAGCGTTTTATGAGAATGGTTCAAACACTCATTGATACAGAAGTACCTGCCGTGGGCTTTGTGATTGCAGGAGCAATAGAAAAAGGTCAGTGGGAATTTATTGAGCGGTTCCGTAACGCCGGTCTTATGATTGGTAACCATACTTATTCACATCGCAATTTAAATCAAATTGGGGCTGATAAATATATTGCTGATATAGAGCGAGCTGATAAAGTTTTGGCACCCGTTATGACAGCGCCTAAGTATTTTCGATATCCCTATCTTGCAGAAGGTAGCCAGCAAAACAAGCAAAAAGTTTTAGACTATCTTGCGGCCAATCATTACACGGTGGCTCCGGTGACCATTGATAGTAAAGATTTTCAATTTAATGCGGAGCTTTATAATGTTCCTTACCGTTCAAGAGAAAATTATATATTAAATAAAATGAAGCCTAGGTATTTAGCTTATATTTGGCAACAAACATTACGTGCTGAAAAGCGTGCGAAAGGCCAGCCTGTTAAACAAATCCTTTTGATCCATTCCAATTTGCTTAACAGTTATTTGTTGGGCGATATTATTCAGATGTACAAACAAAATGGATATAAATTTATCACGTTAACAGCTGCGCTGGAAAATCCTGCTCCTGCGATAACGTTTACCGCACCTGAAAAGCCAAAAGAAGAAAAAGTAGAGCCAGCAACAGTGCAAACGACACCTGAAAATTCCTAGCGGCGTTCATCTTGTCTCTTAGCCATGTGCCGTGCTTATGCACGGCATACTTTGGTTACCCCTGTTTTTTAACGTGTAAAAAGTCTACATCACCCACAACGCGTGTTAATTTTTCCTTAATAACTGAATATCATTAAAACAATATTTACACTCTTTGAGATATTTGATACTATATAACCCATCATGTTCGGTCTATGTATGGCTGAGTGTAATTATAATCAATTAGTTTAGATATTTCGGAGAGCGTTAATGAGTACTACAATGCAGGATGTTCAAAAATACAATGAAGCTTTATCACAGCAAGTGGTTAGTGCCGTTAAAGGTTATCTCACCACGCTTGGCCATAAAGATGCCAACCTTAATCTATATCAATTGATTGTTGAAGAAGTTGAAGCACCTTTATTTCGTACTGTTATGGAATTAACACGTTACAATCAGTCAAAAGCCGCTCGTGTTTTAGGTGTTAGTCGCGGCACATTACGCACTAAACTTAAGCGATATTTTGATGATGAATTCATCGGAACACGTGGATTTTAATTTACTGGTCTTCTCATAAACATTCTGCTACTATTAGCAGCAAAGTCGGTTAGACAATCGCTCTCCGCTGCATGCAGTGGAGGGAGGAAAGTCCGGGCTCCATAGGGCAGGGTGCCAGGTAACTCCTGGGAGGCGTGAGCCTACGGAAAGTGCCACAGAAAATATACCGCCCGTTTGTTGGCTATTGTTGGTTTATCCAACAGTGGAGAAACACGGGTAAGGGTGAAATGGTGCGGTAAGAGCGCACCGCGCGGCTGGCAACAGGCGTGGCAGGGAAAACCCCACTCGGAGCAAGACCAAATAGGAATCCTCGTGGTCGAAAGATCACAACGCACGGCCCGTGCGGGATTCGGGTAGGTTGCTTGAGGCAAACGGTGACGTTTGTCCCAGATGAATGATTGTCCGCGACAGAACCCGGCTTACCGACCGACTTTTACTTTCTTAGGAACGAACCTTATTTTTCAAAGATTTTTGCTTCCAATGCATTATCCCTAAGTGATTCCACTGAATTTGAACGTGTTTGCTGACTGAATAATGTTAGAAGCGCGCCTGTGAGCACAATAATAACACCGATGGCGTATTGTAATTTCATCGGCTCCCCTAACAAGGTAACACCAAAAATCAAGACAAAAATAGGTTCCAAAACCGATAAAATCGATGTTTTTTCAGAGCGAATATAATTCAGGCTATACAGCAGGAGTAAAATCGGGACCGTGGTGGATACAATTGCAATTCCAAACAGATTTATCCAAACCGGCAACGTTCGGGGTATGGTTACGCTGTGCGTTACGAGTGCAAAAATCAAACATGTGAACATGCACCCCAAACAGACCATCAACGTGGTTACTTGTGGGGGCAGGGTGGTGATTTTTTTACTAGAGACGATATAGCCTGCGTATAAAAAGGCTGATGTGATGGAAAGAGCGATGCCTATCATGTCTAATTTCATTTCCTGGGTGTCGATAAAAAAACTCATCCCAACAATAATAATAACGATGGCATAATAATAAATGGTGGGGATACGCTGCCCGTACAAAAAGTGATTTAAAAGCATGACCATGGCGGGATAGGTAAAAAAGATAACCATACTAAGACCTGAACCAATGTAGGGGCAGGCAATAAAATAGAGCAAGGTGGATAACCCATAAAAAAGAGCGCCATTGATAAAGGCTATCCCCATCTCTTTTTTGGACACAGGAGCGGCTTTAAGCTGTTTTGTGAGAATAAGGGCCATGACTAGGCTTGCAATGAGAAAGCGCCAAAAAAGCATGTTTGTAACGGAAATTGAGGAACGAATGACGCTAATGCCAAAGTAACCAACAAAGCCGTATAAAAATCCCGATAAAATGGCGTAGGCTGAACCGCGATGTTCTCTTGAAATCATGAGGTTATCTTCTATCAAAAGGTATAATGTACTGTTTTTAAACTAAAGTGTAAATTGCTGCTCTTGATTCTCGTTGTAAGTCCTCATACTATCGCGTTTTTAGCTGGAGATGCAGCTCATGATGCTTTGTATTGATGTTGGAAACTCTCATATCTATGGGGGTGTGTTTAAAAAATATGAGATTTGTTTGCGTTTTCGTCATACCTCAAAGGTGAGCACCTCAGATGAGCTGGGCATTTTTTTAAAAAATGTGTTACGTGAAAATCAATGTTGCCCTGACGATATTAAACTGATTGCCATTTGTTCCGTTGTGCCTCAACTTGATTATTCGCTTCGTGCTGCTTGTGTAAAATATTTTTCTGTAGAGCCATTTTTTTTACAAGCTGGGGTCAAAACAGGTTTAAACATTAAATACCGTAACCCTGGTGATGTGGGTGCGGATCGCATTGCAACTGCAATTGCTGGGACGCATCGCTTTCCACAGAAAAATTTAATCATTATCGATTTCGGTACAGCAACCACTTTTTGTGTTATTAACAGTCAAAAAGCATATTTGGGTGGGGTTATTCTCCCTGGTGTTCGATTGGCCGTAGATGCTTTGGCTCAAAATACAGCAAAGCTACCGACCGTGGAAATCATTAAAGCTGAGCACGTGGTGGGGCGATCTACGATTGAAAGCATACAATCGGGTGTTTTTTATGGTGCTTTAGGTGCTTGTCGTGAGTTAATTTCTCGAATTAAAGCGGATGCTTTTTCAGGGCTTGATGTCATGGTTTTAGCCACAGGAGGGTTTGCCTCTTTGTTTGATAAACAAGGTATTTATGATCAACATTTGCCTGATTTAGTTCTTGAAGGCATACGGATTGCTGCTGAAATCAATGCGTAGTGTTTGTCAAAATCAACGTGTTCAGCTGTTTTGGGTGTTGTTGTAAGAGCTCTTCATTTTTGATCAAAATAAATCACACGGTTGATTTTTTATACTAACAAGGCGTTATTTCTTAGTATTGCTCTTTTTTTTTTAAAAAAAGTGGGGTTTTACCTTGACGCTTTTCAATATGTGTTTCTATAGTGTAGAAAAGTGGTTTAAAATAACTAGAAAGTGGAGAATTGTGGGATTCAGTTCTCACAAATAAAAATCATGTTTCGTGGAATCAATGCAATTAACATCGATGGCAAAGGCCGTCTTGCAGTTCCTACGCGTTATCGTGAAGCGTTGGGAGAGCAGGCACCTTCTTCCATGGTGGTGACCATCGATACTGAGGAAACATGTTTATTGTTATACCCCACAGCACAATGGCAGGTTATTGAAGATAATTTGCAACAATTACCGAGTTTTAATGCTGCAGCTCGGCGTATTCAACGTTTATTGATTGGGCATGCAACAGATGTTGAGCTCGATAGTAGTGGTCGAGTATTGTTGCCTGCATTATTGCGAGAGTATGCCCACTTAGATAAACGGGTTGTACTGATTGGACAGGGCAATAAATTCGAGGTTTGGGATGAAGGTTTCTGGCAATCCAGACGAGAACAGTGGTTGGCAGATGAAGCATCTAGAGAAGACGGTTTGCCAGATGAAATGAAAAATTTTTCTCTGTAATGGAAAATGATTATGGCCGCACATGAATCGGTCTTATTGCAAGAATCAATTAATGGGCTCGCTATTAAACCTGGCGGCATTTACGTTGATGGTACCTTTGGTCGTGGCGGTCACAGCCGCGCGATACTACAACACTTAGATAAATCAGGTCGTCTTATCGCTATCGATAAAGATCAAGAAGCTATTCTCTATGCTAAAAAACATTTTTCTGATGACGAACGTTTTAGTATTGTTTCAGGCTCTTTTGCTAAATTACAAGACATTGCTGTTCATGCTGGTGTTCATGGACGTATCGATGGAATTTTACTTGATTTAGGCGTGTCTTCTCCACAGTTGGATAATCCTGCACGTGGTTTTAGCTTCATGCAAGAGGGTCCTTTAGACATGCGCATGGACTTGGAGCAGCGCCTTGATGCGTCGCGTTTTGTAAACAATGCCGAAGCCGATGAAATGACGATGGTGTTTAAGAAATATGGTGAAGAGCGTTTTGCTCGTCGTATAGCTGGTGCTATTGTAAATGCGCGTAAGCTAGCTCCCATTACAACCACGGCAGCTCTTGCAGAAATTGTAAAAGCCGCAAACCCCAAATGGGAAAAACACAAGCATCCGGCCACACGTGTTTTTCAAGCCATTCGAATCCATATTAATCAAGAGTTAACGGATTTAACGGCATGCCTTGAACAGTGTGTAGCTGCTCTAGCAGTGGGTGGACGGTTAGCCGTGATTAGTTTTCATTCGTTGGAAGATCGTATTGTTAAGCAATTCATGCGCTCTGAGGAGCAGGGTGTATGTCCGCCAATGGGTGTTCCCATAAAGGCGGTGGATATGAAAACAAATTTTAAACGGATAGGTAAAGCCATTAAGCCTCAGGAAGCAGAAATTAAACATAATGTTCGTTCCCGAAGTGCGGTACTTAGGATAGGAGAGAAAATAGCATGAACGCTGCAGCGAGACAAATTAATCAAAGTAGTTTATTTAGTGGACAATTGACGGATATGCGCTTATCTAAACAGCTTTGTATGCAAATTGCCCTGCTCATAGCCGTGCTTGTGAGCGCCTTGGCTGTGGTGTACATCACCAATTTGCACCGAATCACGTTTAGTCAATTACAGCTCGCTGAGCAAGAGTCCCATCAATTGGAATTGCAATGGGGGCAATTGCTGCTTGAGCAAGCAAGCCTTGCTACACCTGCGCGAGTTGAAAAATTTGCTGCGGAAAAATTGCACATGATGCTACCAGCAGACAAAAATACCTTTATATTGCGTGTACAATGAAAAAAGCGCACCACCTAGCACGGTTGTTGTGTGTTGCCGCTTTTTTTATAGGTATTCTTGTCGTACTGCTTTGGCGTATGTACAGTTTAACCGTCATGAACCGTTCTTTTTTACTCGGACAAGGTGAAGCCAGAAGTCTTCGTGTGCTTGATATCCCAGCATATCGAGGCATGATTATTGACAGAGAAGGTGCACCGATTGCCGTGAGTACACTTGTGCAATCGGTTTGGGTAAACCCTAAATTATTTAAAGCTGATGCTCACCAGAAAGCGGCTCTCGCAAAGCTTTTAGGTATTTCAATTAAACAATTATCCGCTCGCTTATCGTCCCCTCATGGCAGAGGGTTTGTGTATCTGCAGCGCCAATTACCACCTATGCTTGCTAAAAAAATAAAAGCCCTAAAAATACCTGGGGTTAATTTTCAAGATGAATTTAAACGCTATTATCCAGAAGGCGATAGCCTTGCCCAATTGATCGGGTTTACAAACATTGATGACAATGGCATTGAAGGGATGGAGCTTGCTTATCAGCAATGGTTGATGGGCGTTAGTGGGAAAAAAAGGGTAGTCAAAGATAGAATTGGTCGTGTGATTGAAGAGTTGGACATTGTTAAAGAACCACGACCAGGTAATTTATTGCAGCTTAGTATTGATAGGCGTATACAGTTTTTTGCATACCACGAGTTGGAAAACACCATCACCCAATTTGGGGCAAAATCGGGCTCTGTTGTGGTGATTGATACAGAAAACGGAGAAGTTTTAGCCATTGCTAATTTCCCCTCGTTTAATCCTAACGCACGTTCACGTTATCAACTGGATAGTTACCGTAACAAAGCTGTTACGGATACGTTTGAGCCGGGGTCGGTGATTAAACCGCTCAGTATAGCGAGTGCTTTAGAAAGCGGGTATTTTACCCCCGAAACGGTGATTGATACCCAGCCCAGTTGGATGGTGGTGCACGGCCATGTTATCCGCGACATTCATAATTATGGCGTTTTAGATGTGGTAGGTGTTCTACAACGCTCAAGTAACGTAGGTGTCACTAAAATGGTTTTAGCGAGCCCTCCGGAACAATTGATTGGTTTATTGACGCGTTCTGGAATTGGGCAGCGCACTGAAAGTGGTTACCCTGGCGAAAGTGAAGGGTCAATTGTTAAGGTGGCGGATGCTAATCCGTTCGTGCTTGCAGCATTAGGGTTTGGTTATGGCATGTCCGTTACTCCTTTGCAACTCGCCAAAAGCTATCTCATTTTTGCAAATCAAGGTCGCTTGTTACCGATTAGTCTTTTGCACAATCAAGCCCCTGCAGAAGGGGTGCAAGTGTTGAATGTAAAAACGGCCAATCAAGTGTTGGCCATGATGGAAGCGGTGGTGAGTGGTGCTGATGGTACTGGAAAACAAGCTCAAATCCCGGGGTATCGAGTTGCTGGAAAAACAGGTACGGCTCGAATTGCTGGAAAAAAAGGGTACGAGTCGAACCGCCATATTGCGAGTTTTGTAGGCATTGCACCTGTATCAAAACCAAAATTAATTGTAGCTGTCGTCATTCATGAGCCTACGCGCGGGGGCTATTATGCTGCGGCAGTTGCGGCACCCTTGTTTGCAAAAGTCATGGGGGCGG
The DNA here is from genome assembly GCA_964442495.1 of uncultured Legionella sp. Taxonomy (GTDB): domain Bacteria; phylum Pseudomonadota; class Gammaproteobacteria; order Legionellales; family Legionellaceae; genus CAYTZN01. The sequence continues at coordinate 11,149 of CAYTZN010000017.1, forward strand.
CCCTTCGTATACTGGATATTCCGCCTGATCAATCAACGAGGTCCTCATGAAACTTGCTGAACTGTTGCACCCATGGGTTGCTAGCGCGCTCCCGGATTGTGATGTTTTAGGCGTGCATAATGATAGCCGACAGGTAAGGCCTGGATATTTGTTTTTTGCATACCCTGGGGCGATATCTGATGGCCGTCGTTTCATACAGCAAGCGATGGAAAGGGGTGCTGTAGCGATTGTTTATGATCCAGAAAATGTTCCTTCGGAGTTTGTATTACCTGAGGACATTGCCTGTGTTCCTCTGGTTGGGTTATCAAAAAAATTAGCGGCCATTGCAAGCCGTTTTTACGATTATCCAACGCGCGCTTTATCCATAACGGGTGTCACGGGTACGAATGGTAAAACCACGATAGCCTATCAATTAGCGCAAGCCTATGTGATGTTAGGACAGCCTGCGGCGTATATTGGCACCATTGGTCAAGGCAGTGTGAGTGCGTTACAACCATTAGCCAATACGACACCGGATGCTTTTTGTTTGCAGCAATTGTTGGCAGATTATCGGCAAAAAAATATTCAGCAGGTGTGCATGGAAGTATCCTCGCATGCTTTGACCCAAGGCCGTGTAGACAATATTGATTTCTCTCAAGCAATTTATACGAACTTAAGTCATGAGCATTTAGACTACCACTGTACCATGGCGGCTTATGCTGCTGCTAAAGCTTTATTGTTTGAAGTTCCCTCATTGAAATGGGCTATCATCAATAAAGATGATGCCTACAGCTCATTAATGGCTGATAAGCGGCAAAAAAGCTGTAAGGTATTAACGTACGGCCTACAAAATACCGCTGATGTGCATGCTGTAAATTGGCAAATCAGTATGTCGGGCAGTGAGTTAGATATCATTTCGCCTTGGGGTGAACATCACGTGCATGTGGGCCTTTTGGGTAAATTTAACATTTATAATAGTCTTGCGGTGTTTGCAAGCTTATTGGCCAATGGTGCTGCAGTAGCGGATGTGGTTGAGGTGATGGGTAAATTAAAAGCATCTCCTGGTCGCATGGAGGTTGTGGCTCAAAAGCCTTGTGTGATTGTGGATTACGCTCACACACCTGATGCTTTAGAAAATGTCTTATCGACCCTTTTGCAATTAAAACAGGGACGACTATTGGTGGTGTTTGGTTGTGGTGGGGACCGAGATCGCGTCAAGCGGCCAATGATGGGTAAAATTGCTAGTCAATATGCCGATGTCGCTATTATTACAAGCGATAATCCTCGCACGGAAGATCCTGCTGAAATCATTGAAGAAATTGCGGCAGGCTTTTTACTGTCTAAAAAAATATACAAAGAAATTGATAGACATGAAGCCATCCAAAAAGCGTTGAGCATGGCGGATGATAAGGACATTATCCTGATTGCAGGAAAAGGTCATGAGGCTTACCAGCAGATTGGTAAAGAGCGCTTTGTGTTTTCAGATCAAGATGTGGTGCGCAATTTGTTGAATGAAGTTCATGGTTAACTATTTGTGACCAGTGATGTAAACGAAACCGCACAGTGATTAAAGACGTGGGAGCATGTAGTTGAGCTAACTAACCCTAAAATGATGCTCAAAGCTCTTTTGCGTTTAAATGCACCTTATTGGAAGCAAATTTCGCCACAATATTCAATTCTCCACCCATGGCGTCCTGACATCACAAACAAAGCTGTCATGCCCGCCTGCGCGGGCATGACAGCTTTTTGTTTAACACATCAAAAGATGTGTTTTATTTGGTTGTTATTTACATATTTTCCGGGAAAGTCGTTGACTAGAGTATGAGCCCCCGACTTAACAGGTACGGTTTTACAACAGCCGTGAATGCTATCTTATTCTGCGACGGAAATACGCTCATCAAACACAAAGCAGGTACCTTCCCATAGAGAATCCTGTGTTGGGACGGATTCTAAATAATTTAAAATGCCACCCTCTAATTGGTACACATCTTTAAATCCAAGACTTTGCAAATAAGCAGTCGATTTTTCACAGCGAATGCCACCAGTGCAAAACATTGCAATTTTTTTGTCTTTTTTATCGATCAAGTGGGTTTCAACATACTCTGGAAAATCTCTAAAATTTTCAGTAGCAGGGTTAATGGCTTGTTTGAATGTGCCAAGTTCTACTTCATAATCATTTCGTGTATCAACAAGCACTACGTTAGGATCACTAATCAGAGCATTCCATTCGGCGGGTAAAACACGAGTGCCTGTGGATTTTAGAGGGTCAATACCTGGTACGCCTAAGGTTACAATTTCTTTTCTAAATTTTACCTTGGCTTTTTCAAAAGGCATCATGTCATCATATCTTTCTCTAAAAAATAAGTCAGAAAAGCGCGGATCACATCTTAAATATTCATATAAAAAATACACATCTTCAGGCATGCCAGCAAAGCTACCGTTGATTCCTTCATGGGCTAAAATAATGGTTCCAAAGATGTTACGTTCCCTCATGGCTTTAAGTAAAGGCACTTTCATGTCTGTGTAATCTGTTAATGGAACAAATTTATAAAAAGATGCAATGATGTGTTTTTTCATGTTAATTACCTGAATTTATAGTAAAAATAGAGTGATTAATATACTCGATTCAATTTTAAATGACGGATTTACTATGCTAATAAGTCAAAATACATAGAGATTTGGCTTAAGGCGCGGAATGTGTCATTTAAAAATTAATTGACCATACAACCAGTGTATAGAGCCCTTCAAGCTCTGCTGTTGATAGTTATACAAAATGCAACATCAACATAAAAATTCGACCATAAGATACCACATTTGCTGCACAAATAGTGATTTATTGTAAAAACAGCGGAGCCTTATCAAAAGCATTTGAATTACAAATGCTAAGGACCTCGAGGTTTAGGTGCAGTATCTATACTGGCAAGTTTTGAAGCGGGTTTAATGCCCCTAAACATCGTTGCAACAAGTTCAAATTTAGGTGCTTCTGTGGGTTGTAGGGCATCATCGCCTTCTGTTTTGGGCGCTAGTTCACCACAAATTTTTTCTTTAATCGCGTTAGAAACATTTGGATTTAAACGAATTTTTTCTTCATCATTTTTTATGCTTGCTACATAAACATGTTTTAATTCTCTTAATTCAGCTCTCATGGTTATCGCATCTTCAACCATCATGGTGGGTCTGGTGTTAAACACGGAAAATAATTTAGCTAAAAGGCGCATGACCCATCTAAAAAATGTATCGTGTGTTTCAAGATAGGCATTGAGAAGAGGGGCTATTTCTTCAACACGTTTAAGTTTTTCTCGCTCTGCTATTATTGTGCTGCTCAGCGTTTTAAAATCTCCTAATACCGCTACGATAGTCGAATTTTTATTTTTGATTTCTGTTAGTGCATGAGAGGACGCATTAAGGAGCAGCGGCTTATTAGTACTGTTAGAGCCCGCTAGTGTCGCAGATAAACCATCAATGTCTGCCTTAGATGTGTTTAAGCTCTGCTGTAAAGCAGTTAAACGTGATAAAGCCATGGTCTTTAGAGCGGCTTTGCATTCACTATCAAATGTTTTAGGAAGGATTGGGTTTAATGTTTCTTTTATAAATCCTGGTGCGAGCGCGCGGAAAGCTATTGTAGGAATATAGGTAGCCCAGCTAAACGTGTATTCAACGGCATTTTTTAACGCTATTTTAAAGCCAGGTGATTTGAGTTGGTCCATTCGCATGGTCCACTCTTCTTTTTCAGCGAGGGAGGCATTAGCAAAGAGGGAGTCAAAGCTTTCTTGTTGACTCTCAATCAATGCCAAAGCATATTTTATGCTCACCACATTGTTGTCATTTTCTTCTATGGCTTGAATCAATGTGAGTGCATGAGAAATTTGAGTTTGGATGTTTAATTCTTTTTCTTTTGCTTTTAATAATGCGTCTATATCTGTGTTTATCGTTCTTAAATGCTCAGTCAGGTCATCTAATTTATCTAATAGATTAGCTTCAGGCTTCTCAAGCACTTTAAGGCATAAAGAATTAAAGTGTTCCTCAAGTGTTACTGTATTTGCGCTGATACGAGGCATTTTCCCTGCCACCTTTAATTATATGATAAAACAGATTTACAGCTGTTTAATAAAGCAACTAGTTGTAGATTATTTTATACCACTAGGATTAAGAGAATATTAAATAATGCTTAAAAATTAAACATAGCTTATAGACCCATTAAACGCATTGTTTGTTCATCTAAGGCCGCTGAATCATAAACATTAAAATCATGTCGATAATGGTGAGCTTGCCGTTGGGCTAAAAATGCTAGCCTTTTATCCGACGCGGATTTTAGCATGTTTGTGTCATGCTGAGGATTATATATAGAAAGAACAACGTTTTGCCAGGTTTCTTTAGGCAATAAAACTGGAGGAGTTTGCAAGGCGGGCAGGGTTACTTTTGGTTGTGGATACTCAAAATAGGCATGCATTTTTTCACTGACAATGCTCACGGCATTTATTTTTGCTTCAATACTATGACCCGCAATATGGGGTGTACAAAGGGTTGCGAAGTCAATGATGTTCGCATTGATGGACGGCTCATTTTCATAAACATCCGTGCAATAAGTGATCGGTAGGCCGCCATTTTTCAACAAGGCTTCTTCATTCACGATGCCACCCCGTGCGGCATTTATAAGGGTTGTACCTGGTTTTAATGTGTCTAGAAAATCAGCTGACAATAAGTTGGCACTAGGGTAGGGCGGGTTGTGATGCAAATTAGGGTGAATGCAGAGCAGGTCACAGGTAGATAAATCAGAAAAAGAACCGTAGGTGTAGGCGGTTGGGGTAGTGGTGTTTAAGGGGTCAAAACAAATCACCTCAAAACCTGCCGACAGAAGGCGCGCCACCACGCGTTTTCCCACTTCGCCCACACCAATAACGCCTGCTTTGGAGCCAATGATTTTATCTTGTTGCTGAAGGTTTGCTAAGGTAGCTACCATGTAATCTGCAACGGCGCGTGCATTGCAGCCTTTAGCATCAAATAAAGCAATGTTACGTTTTTTTAAGTACTCACTATCGATATGATCAATGCCACTGCTTGCTGTAGCGACACCTTTGATGTTTGTATGCGCCAATAACCTTTCGTTAACAGTCAATGTGGAGCGGCATAACAGTATGTCGTGTGTTAAAAGCAATTCTGGGAGCGCGTCTTTTGAATGATACAGGGTTAAATGAAAAGGTTTTGTAAACAACAGGGATAAACAGGGCAGGCTTGCGTCAGCAAGAATTCTCATAGTTTAAATCCCGTCTCTATTAATTGAAGCGCGCCTTTAAGTAATGGCTCAAGAATGGCGCTTAAAACGCCCGTGAACATGAGGGCAATTAAAATAAAGAATCCAAAGCGCTCCAATTTAAGGTACTGAATGGCTTTTGAAGGTGAGAGCAAGCTTGCTATCACTCGGCTACCATCTAAGGGAGGTATGGGAATTAAGTTTAATAAGCCAAGCACCAAATTAATGAATATACCGGCACGTGCCATGAGAAAGAAAAATAGTGCAGGGTATGAAGTGATTGGGTGAAAAAAAGTAGATAATTTGAATCCCGCTGCCCATAAAACAGCCATGATAAAATTGGATAGAGGGCCTGCGAGAGCGACCAAAGCCATGTCTCTTCGGGGTTTATGTAAGCATGAGCCATTAATAGGAACCGGTTTGGCCCAGCCAAACATAAACTGAAATTGGCTTAAAATACCTATAACAATAGGCACTATAAAAGTACCCATCATGTCGACATGGCGCAACGGGTTTAAGCTTAATCGACCTAGCATTTTAGCCGTTGAATCACCACAACGGTTGGCTACAAATGCATGGGCTGCCTCATGCATAGTAACGGCAAGCAATACGGGGAGAACCCATACTGCGATAGTTTGAACCATGGACAATAGTGGCATATATCTCGCGTAAATAAAGGATTAAACAATCTATTGAAAGCGCGAACGCTTTAGCACAAATAATTCATGCCGTACTTTATGTACGGTTTAATGCGTTTACACAGGATCAGTTGACCGTTGATGTTTGAATGAAAAATAGCAGCTTTAACAGGCATCGACAAGCTGTATATCTATTTGATGTTATGGCACACTTAGGCCTTCGCGTGGCAGTGCTAGTCGACCTAGTGAATGTTTAAATGACTGACCTCCTACGTACCAAGGCTTGTCCGTGGTATTCAGAAGATCTTTGTGTGTCTCGGAAAAGACAAGATACATATATATTTAGCTAACACAAAGAGTATGCGATTTGTAATTTAATCGATTATAAACATTGAGGAGAGCAATGCGGTGACACCATTTGAGCGTTTATTAAAAATCATGATTAAACCCTATGTTTTAATGAGTTATCTTGCTCTTATTATTTTATCTATTTTATATGCAGATAGACCCATTGCTTATTATTTTCATGCGTTTAATTTTCACTGGGGTTTACCTGTTTTAAAAGGCATTACTCTTTTTGGTGCAAGCATTTTATACATTGGCCCTTTGTTTGTTTTAGCATTATTTTTTCGTTATGTTCACGTGAATAAAGTATGGGAAAAGCGTTCTTGGTTTTTATGGCTATGTGTACTTATTCCAAATAGTATTTGTCTGTTATTAAAAATTGGAATTGGGCGGGCACGGCCAGATTTATTGTTTAAAGAGCACTTGTATGGGTTTTATGGGTTTAAAACGCATGCGCCATATTGGTCATTTCCATCAGGACATACCACTACCGTCATGGGACTTATGTTTGGTTTATGCATTTTGTTCCCACGTTACAGTTATGCTTATCTTTTGTTTGGGGTGCTCGTGGTGGTAACGCGCGTTATGTTGACTCATCATTATTTGAGTGATGTACTGACTGCAGGTTATCTGACTCTCGTTGAGGTGGGCTTGTTGTATTACTGGCTTAAAAGTAAAAATAGACTGCTTGATAAAGAAGTGCTTAAACATTAGAGGCGTTTTCTTTTAATTCGCTCTGAAAAAAGGATTTTTGTAATGAAATATGCACTAAGTTTGATTTTTATATTAGCATTTTCCATAGGCAATGCAGCACTACCAACTACACCTCAAACAGACACGCCGGTACAAGTTAGTGTTGAATTGTTTTTGAGTTCCACGTGCCCTCATTGTCAAAAAGCCGATGTGTTTTTTAAAAATTTAGAAAAATCAGAGCCATGGATAAAGGTGCATCGGTACTTTATTAATCAAGATAAAGCCGCGTTGCAATTTTTTTACGAGCGCTTAAAACAACAAAAATCCATCAATTTTTCAGTGCCTTCAATGTTTTTTTGTGGTTCTCAATGGATGGGTTTTTCGGATGAAAAAACCACCGAAAAACCCCTGTTAGAGGGCTTGCGTTTTTGTTATCAGCGTGTTCGTCAGGAGGGTAACTTAAGCCCAAACACCATCCAAGTGTTGCAACAGTGGGGCAATGCAAGCCAACTTCAGTTAAGTGAAAGTGCAGCACCTTCCGCATGGGCGTATATCCCCCTGGTCGCCATTATGGATGCGTTTAGTCCTTGTTCTATCTTTTGTTTTATCGCATTGCTTGCCTTCATGTGGTTGTACCCTTCTCAAAAGAAATTGCAGGTTCGTGTGGGGGTGTTTTTTTTAGTGTCGCTTGGAGTTGTTCATTTTTTACAATTGAGTGAGCCCACCTTGTACTACCAACTTCTGCCCAAGCTTAAAATAGCCACGGCTTTAGTGGGGTTGTTATTAGTGCTTTATGTTTTGAGGGATTTTCGAAAAATACTCTCTGATGTTGTGATAACACCGGATAAATATGTGTATGCAGTGATATTTTTCACCGTTTTTGCAGTACAGATATGCCAACAAACCTGTTTATTGAACATGGGGATGGTGTTTGAGCAGTGGCTCGTCGAGCAAACCGTTTCATCCACGCGACAGTTTTTGTATGAGCTTTATTATCAGGTATTTTACCTTTTGCCATTGGTGGTTTTTTTGAGTGTTTATTTTTTAATGAGTCGTTATTTACGTTTGGTCTCTCTCCATAGAATGCTTCAAATGGCGGCTTGTTTTATTTTTCTCATGATAGGCGTACTGCTGGTTGCTTACTCGCCTTTTATGGCGAGTTTAGGCGTTTCAATGATTGTTTTACTTGCCGCTCTTCTCATGGGATGGTTCGCTATACGGTGTGGTTATTAAAAATATCATGGACAAAAACTTCAAGTGGCCTAAAATAGGCCACTTGAAGGGCCAAAAATACAGGTAATGCAATGAGCAAATTAAAGGATATACCGGTTGTCATTGAAAGCGGCCACAAATATACAACCCGCGAAGGCGTGGTGGCTATTAAAGATGGCGTGAAGTCAGTGGCGTCATCGCCCCCCCGATTGCAAAAGCCAAAATGGTTAAGAATTGTTAACCATACGACACCTGCATACACGCGTGTAAAAGAACAGGTAAAAGAGCACCGTTTGTCGACCGTTTGTGAAGAGGCCAAATGCCCTAATATTGCAGAGTGTTGGTCGCATGGCACGGCTACCATCATGTTGATGGGTGCAGTTTGCACTCGCGCCTGTCGATTTTGCGCAGTAGACACGGGCAATCCACATGGTTGGTTGGATAAGGACGAACCTGAAAACACAGCAAGAACAGTCGCTTTGATGAATCTTGATTATGTAGTATTAACATCGGTTAATCGGGATGACTTGCTGGACGGTGGAGCAGCTCATTATGCTGATGCAATCCGTGCTATTAAAGCACGTTGTCCAAACACTAAAATAGAAGCACTTACCCCAGATTTTCAAGGCAAAGAGGCGGATATAGCTAAGCTACTGGACAGTGGTTTGGATGTTTTTGCCCAAAATGTGGAAACAGTGGAACGCTTGACGCACCCAGTCCGCGACAACCGTGCGGGCTATTGGCAAACGTTGAAGGTATTGGCTTTTGCTAAACAACACCGCCCAGAAGTATTAACAAAAACCAGTTTAATGTTAGGCCTTGGTGAAACCGATGAAGAAATCATCGCAACCATGGATGATATTCGCGCTCAAAACGTGGATATTTTAACGTTAGGCCAATATTTACAGCCAACGAAAAACCATTTACCCGTCATGCGATATGTAACCCCTGAAACTTTTGAAATGCTTCGTGAGATTGGGTTGCAAAAAGGATTTTTTGAGGTGGCCTCGGGCCCCTTGGTGCGCTCAAGCTATCGTGCGGATCGCGTTTTCAAACGCGATAATTTAGGTCTGTAAAAAAAGGGAAGGGCGCCTCATCGTTGAACATAGGCTCTGTTATTTCTGGACATAGGCTATGTTATTTATTGTGAGGCCTGAAGTTTGCCTAACGTTGTTGCTAAGCTTTTCGTCCTAGTCTCGTGCCGGTCTCCATTCTCGTCGCCTACTTCTAGCCCGCTCGTCTCCCGCTCCTGGCTTACCTCCTAGCCTATGTGCCGTGGCATCCAGGGTTCGAAGCGCTACGCGTCAATCAAGCACAACATTTCTTATTCAAGTCCGGGGTTTAGGCCCTTCCTCAAATCAGCACCATCTTTTTCTTCTGAAATAATCCCTGCAAATACCGAGCAACAAGAAGCATTAGCAGGCCTAAAGCACAGGCAATAACACCTAAATATAAATAGTAGTTTTGATAAATAGGAAGGCTTTGCATGGGGGATGTCATGTTATCAGGAATAGCCACCAAGCCCGCAAGTCGTCCCGAAAGGGCGCTTGATAATGAGCACGCCAAATACCATACCCCCATGGCAAAGGCTAGCGACTTATTATCACAATAAAGACCAATCATGCTTAAACCAATAGCACTTACCCATAATTCGGCAAGGGTGATAAAAATATAGGTAAATGCGATGTAATTTCCATCCACAATGCCTAGGGTCGCTTGTGTTGCTGCATATGCGAGAATAAGGAGCGAAAACCCTGCTAATAATGTCCCACAGGCAAACTGATAAGGAATTGAAAAGCGAGGAAATTTTTGATAAAAACGGGGAAGTTGTAGGCCTAGTAGAATAATCAGCAAGGGATTAAGCATTTGATACTGAGCCGGTGAAATCACAAAATTGAGCAGGTGAAGGTTTGAATTATTCTGCGCAAAAATAACCAATGTACTGTTCATTTGATTATAAATTACAAAAAAAACAATGGCCTCAAGCGTTAAGAGTGACGCTACAAACTGCTTGTAGCGAGATTCCCCTGAGAGGGCGAAGGTTTTAATCAAAAACCAAGCAATCCCTGTTCCACAGCCTAGTGTGATGATAATGCTAGCTAAAAAAATGTATGAGTATGCAAACAAAGTAAAAAGGTATAGGGCAATAAAATACCCCACAAAGTGGTATTTTGAGCGTGATGACAAGGGCTTTTTGTCTTCTCCCCAAGTGACATTGTCATAGAGTTTATAACGATAAGCAAAATTAAGAGCGGCAATGGCTTTACCCACAAACGTTAAGGTAAGCACAGAAAGGGGACCATAGCGGCTATCTAACAGTGCTGGTGCTATGAACGTGGCCAGGAGTGCGCCAACATTGATAGCCATGTAGTAGAAGGTCATGGCGGATTTAGCGCGGATGGCATCATCAGCATACACATGTGAAACCATGCCCGAGGCTGTGCCAATTAATAGTGAGTTGGCGGCGGGGGTGAGTGCGTAGGCCGCGAGAAATAAAAAATCACCGTGAGAGGTAATGGTATAGCCGCTTAGCATGACCAATAAATAGGCGCTTGCCAGTAAAACACTGCCCATTAAAATGCTTCGCCGGAGTCCTAAAACATTATCCGCCATGTAGCCACCCAATACAGGCATGAGGTAGCCTGCCGCTTGGCTAATACCAATAAAAGCATACGCCTTGGCTTGATTGTACCCAAGGCCTTGGGCTAAGAGCGGGCGTGTTAAAAAAATAATCAAAATAGTATTTAATGCATAAGAGGAAAATTGACTCCAGAACGTGATCATAATGATGTTGTTGGTTTGTTGCTGGCGGGTGTCAAATTTAGGGAGATAGTTTTTTATTGTTGTAGAAAACACATGTTCACCGAATGGTTGGAGTTAAGCTTAAATCCTTTTGTGTATTTATATCATGAATAAGGTGGAATTTCTTAGGTAATACCCTTAAATTTTTTGGAGTATTCTCAATGTGAATTTAAACATGAATTTAGGTTGAGAATACTCCAAATAGGTCGAGAGCCTCAAAAACCTTATTCAGGAAAAATCATGTTAAGAATTCCTCCGGAAATTCATGCGCGCGCAGCCATGAGAGCAGAAGCTCATGGAAAAAGCTTAAACTCTTGGGTTGCACAAATATTATCCGAGGCTAGTTGAAGCGAACATTTGCGGCATTGATTACCCATATGCATTTTCTATAGACGAATTATTGTTTTGTCCATTTTTTTAACACTTGAGATGTTGGTAAAATCATCTGTAAAAAAGCATCTGTTTTAAGAGCGCTGTTCGTGGTAATCAATAGATCAATTTTTTGGTCTCCTATTTTTTGTTTAATAGAAGAGAGAACATAATGCTTATTATCAAGGATATCTGCGGCTAAATTTATTTCTTTAGTACTCAGTAATAAATCGATATCTCCTCCTTTCAACTGATCGTTTACCCGACTTCCGTAAAGCCTTAACTCAGCTTGAGAGCCTTTTATATATGGGGTAATGGCGGCTATAATTCCGTTTATTTGCTCCTGAGTTAGTCGCATCTGTCATACCACATTTTTAATGGCAATTAATTTAGGGGCTTCTGCTCTTAGCTTATGAAAAAAAACCGCTAGATCTTTGTCAGTGTATTCATGAGCAGAAATATTACGAAGTTCACGGACGGCCATCCATGTTTCTGTATTATTGATAAGGTTTAATTTTTCAGCTTGATGAAGGGTGTCGCGAAAACTACCATGAAAGCCAGGATCTTCCAATAACACAAAAGCTCTTACATATTTGGCTAAAAAAACATCTGCCACACGGCAAAATCGTGCTGCAAAGCTTTCCCACGTTTCCAGGGTTTCTTCATCCAATTGGTCAGGTTCAGTAGGAAGATTTACAACTTTATTATAGCTATATTCTAGATGTCTTATTGCTTTTAATAATTTCTCTTTTTGTTCATTTAAAAAAACATCACGTGCTTTCATCATTTACTCTCTATTTTTCTAAAAAAATCCTATTAAAATTCTCTAGTTCTTAGCCAACACAACATCAATTCAGAGCATGAATGCCTGCCAAATAACCTATTCGCCAACTTACCGCGCTTTATGCGCGGTACCCAGTAATCTGGCAAGACAAGCAGCAGGACGTTATAAATGAGACAAAATCACTCAAATTATTCTTTTAAAAAAAGCTCTCGAGATTTCATCATCCTTATCCGTTCTCTATTTTTTAGCCAACACAACATCAATAATATGGGTATCTTGATAGGGGAAGGTAAATATCTTACTGAACAAGCGTTTTAGCCGTTGAAGCAGGAAATTTTTAGGGAGCATTCGAATCGATAGGCTATTTAAAAACCAGGTGCCTTCAATGCCAAACAAGGCGAGTTCATCGATGTTATTTAATGTAATGGGTATGGATAATCGTTGGTGTTCAAGAACAGTAAATTGGTGGTTTTCAAACGCGTGGAGTAGCTCTTCTTCGCTTGCCGCGACCGTTGTGTTTCTAACAATGGCTTTATAATAATGCCCTACAATGCTGCTTAAGACGGATTCCTCTGCAATAAAATCAGCAAGCTGTTGTTGTGCAATGGGGAAGGAGTCATAGGTGGTTGTAATCAGTGAAAAATGGCCCGTGGCTCGGGTTAATAAGCGAGCTTGGTTAAAGAGTTTTTCAATGGGAATGTAGGCATTGATAAAATGAGCAAGAACCAAGTCTTGGCTATGAGGTGGAAGGTATTGGCTCGCGTCTGTAGCGCTGGTTTCAATAGTAGTGAGCGGGAGGGTTTCACGGGCGCGTCTTAACATCTCTTTGGAGATGTCGATACCTGTGAAGTCTGCCAAAGGTATTTGAGGCTGAAGTTGCTTTAAAAAAGAGCCATTGCCAACGCCCAAATCAAGCACTTTGTAATGAGGGGATTGACCTAAATGTGCACGATGAATTTGATCAATGGCACACTTATGGCTTTCGCTGATCGAGCCGAATCGATTTGCTGTGGCATAATGGCCAGCAATATCGTTATACATGACCTTCAAGGACATGCAAATTTCCAACGTTTAAACATCTGAAGAGTATATCGATTATTTTTGAGGTTGGGTATCTCTCTTCAAGAGAAAAGTCGATCAAGCATCATAATCGCTGGGTTGCAAGCGGACCTTTAAATTTGACTAATACTATAGGGGTTGATAGTATCCCGACAATTCGTGAAGTTTCGCGTCAAGGATTTTATTATATGCAATTCATCGATTTAAAAACACAATCAAATCGGATTGAAGCACAGCTTTTTGCAAGATTTAAAGCCGTATTAAATCATGGGGCTTACATCATGGGCCCTGAAGTTGCGGAACTTGAACGCGCGTTGGCTAAATTTGTTGGTGTAGAGCATGCTTTAGGTGTTTCAAGTGGAACCGATGCTCTATTAATTGCATTGATGGCACTGGATGTAGGCCCTGGGGATGAAGTCATCACCACGCCCTTTAGTTTTTTTGCCACGGCCGAAGTCATCGCACTTTTAGGTGCTAAGCCTGTTTTTGTTGATATCGATAGTCTAACTTATAATATTGATGCGAGCCGTATAGAAGCTGCCATCACTAAAAAAACCAAAGCCATCATGCCCGTGAGCTTGTATGGTCAGTGTGCTGATTTTGATGAAATCAATGCCATTGCAAAAAAATACAATTTACCTGTTATAGAAGATGCGGCACAAAGCTTTGGTGCAACCTATAAAGGTAATCAATCATGTGGGTTAACCACCATTGGCTGCACGAGTTTTTTCCCTTCAAAGCCCTTAGGTTGCTATGGTGATGGCGGTGCGTGCTTTACCAATGATGCCGACTTAGCCAACCGCATGAATGAAATCAGAACCCACGGCCAATCAAAGCGTTATTACCATACACGATTGGGTATTAATGGCCGATTGGATACACTGCAAGCGGCATTCTTATTAGAAAAATTAGCCATTTTCCCTGAGGAAATTAAACTTCGACAAGAAGTTGCTGATAGGTATCAGCATTTACTTCCTGACGAAATTAAAAAGCCTGCGATTAAGGAATATAACACAAGTGTTTTCGCTCAATACACGATTGAGGTGGCAGATAGACCGAGAGTTCAACAAGAACTACAACATCAAGGGATTCCAACTGCAGTTCACTATCCTTTTGGACTGCACGAGCAACCCATTTTTAAAGCGCTTTATCCAGAGGCGCAAACTTTTCCAAATACCGATAAAGCGTCACGTAAAGTGATGAGCTTGCCTATGCATCCTTACTTGACACATAAGGAACAGGAAAAAATTTGTGTGGCACTGGAAGAAGTATTTAGCGAAGAGAGTGTGCTTTTGTAATTCTAGTTAAGAACACGATAATTATTAATACGGGCGTATATGCAATGCTAAACGGATTTATCAATAAAATTAATAATAAAGAAGCAATTATTGCTATTGTTGGTTTAGGTTATGTGGGTTTTCCATTGATGCTTCGTTTTGCTGAAATGGGATTTAGAGTGGTAGGAATCGATATCGATGAAAGTAAAAACAATTTAATAAATCAGGGGAAATCTTATATTCAGCATATTCCTAACGCTCAAATTGCTAATGTAACAGCTCATGTTTTTGCCACCGCTGATTTTGCAGCTAGTCAAGAAGCTGATGTAATTATTCTTTGTGTTCCTACTCCTCTCGATAAATACCGTGAACCTGATTTAAGTTATGTCTTCCAAACCATAGATGCTTTGCTACCCTATATTCATGAGGGGCAGTTGATTTCATTGGAAAGTACAACTTACCCCGGTACAACTGAAGAAGAATTAAAACCCAGAATTGAACGTAAAGGTTTGATTGTTGGAAAAGATATATACCTTGTCTATTCACCCGAAAGAGAAGACCCAGGAAATCCAAATTTTACAACAGCCACTATTCCTAAAATATGCGGGGGGGACACGGCTAACTGTGTCGAAGCGGGTTTAGCTCTCTATTCAGCAGTGATTGATAAGGTGATTCGTGTATCTTCAACAAAAATTGCCGAGATGACCAAGCTACTTGAAAATATTCATCGTTCAGTGAATATTGGTCTGGTAAATGAAATGAAAATTCTAGCCGATAAAATGGGCATTGATATTCATGAGGTGATTGATGCCGCGGCGACTAAACCCTTTGGTTTTGTACCTTACTACCCTGGTCCCGGTATAGGAGGCCATTGTATTCCTGTCGATCCATTTTATCTTACCTGGAAAGCACGTGAATATGGCATGCATACCCGTTTTATAGAATTGGCAGGCGAAATTAATAGCAATATGCCTCATTGGGTGGTGAATAAAGTGGCAGATGCGCTAAATGCGCGTGAACGGTCGATAAAAAACAGTAAAATTTTGGTTCTTGGCGTTGCGTACAAACGCAATGTTGAAGACATGCGAGAGTCCCCATCTATTGAAATCATGGAGTTGTTGCAAGAGAAAGGAGCGCAGGTTTGTTATTCTGATCCGTATGTTCCCATATTTCCAGCTATGCGTTCCCATCACTTTAATTTACACAGCGTAGAGGTAAGTGCCTCTATGTTACACACATACGATTGCGTGGTTTTAGCAACAGCACACAGCGCTTTTGATTATGAACTTATAGCCACTCATGCAAAATTAATTGTAGATACCCGTGCTGCATTTAGGCAGTTTCAACAAGATAATATTGTGAGTGCTTAATCATGAGTAGCCTCTCCTCTTGGATTATTCCAGATCGTAAAATAAATATTGCTTTGGTTGGGTGTGGACGAATAGCAAAAAATCATTTCCAGGCGATTGAGCAACATCAAGATCGTTTAACACTGACTGGGGTGTGCGATGTTGATGAATCTGCAGCGCAAGCTGCGAGTGAGCTATATAGAGTTGATGGTTATAACAACCTAGATGATATGTTACGCTACGTGAATGCTGATATTATTTCTCTATGTACCCCAAGCGGGTTACATCCTATCCAAGCTGTTAATATTGCTCAATCTGGACGACATGTACTCTCTGAAAAACCCATGGCTACGCGTTGGCAAGATGGGTTACGCATGGTTCAAACGTGTGATATGGCAGGTGTGCGCTTATTTGTAGTTAAACAAAACAGGCTCAATGCGACGTTACAATTATTAAAGCGTGCTGTGGAACAAGGCCGATTTGGTAAAATTTACATGGCAAATATTAATGTATTCTGGACGCGACCTCAGGACTATTATGATCAAGGTGGTTGGCGCGGAACATGGGAGCTTGATGGTGGTGCATTTATGAATCAAGCCAGTCATTATGTGGATTTGATTCATTGGTTATTAGGCCCCGTTCAATCAGTGCAAGCCATGATGGGAACTTTGGCACGACAGATAGACACAGAAGATACCGGTGTAATGAATATCCGTTGGAGAAGTGGTGCGGTGGGTTCTGTGAATGTGACAATGCTCACTTATCCTAAGAACTATGAGGGTTCAATCACTATTCTAGGTGAAAAAGGAACGGTTCGTATTGGTGGTGTTGCGGTTAATGAAATTCAGCATTGGGAATTTTCTGATATTCAAGAGGATGATGAACAAATCAGATCGGCAAACTATCAAACCACTTCCGTCTATGGTTTGGGTCATCCACTATATTACGATAATGTGATTAATTGCTTGCATGGCAAAGCTGAACCAATGGTGGATGGGAGAGAAGGTTTGGCTTCATTAGAATTACTAATTGCAGCTTACCGTTCTGCGCGCGATAACATAACCGTTCATCTGCCTTTGGAGTTGTAATCATGTTATACAGGGCCCATGAAACAGCTATTGTAGATAAAGGTGCGCAAATTGGTGCTGATACACATATTTGGCATTGGGTACACGTCTGTAGTGGGGCTCATATTGGAGAACAATGTAGCCTTGGACAAAATGTTTTTGTGGGCAACAAAGTGGTCATTGGAAACAATGTTAAAATTCAAAACAATGTATCAATATATGATAACGTAACCATCGAGGACGATGTTTTCTGCGGCCCAAGCATGGTATTTACCAATGTTTATAACCCTCGTTCGGCAATCTCACGCAAAGAGGAGTATCGTGATACCCACGTTAAACGAGGTGTTACATTGGGAGCTAACTGCACCGTTGTATGTGGAGTTACTATTGATGAATATGCTTTTATTGGTGCAGGAGCGGTAGTGAATCAAAATGTACCAGCTTATGCGTTAATTGTAGGGGTTCCCGCTCGTCAAATTGGGTGGATGAGTCGTTTTGGTGAACGCCTTTATTTTGACGAAGGAAAGGGTGGTCAGGCCATAGCCACATGCAGTAAAACCGGGGATATTTATCTTAAGGATGCTCAAAATAAAGTATCAATCAGGGATTAATTAAGATTTACTAACGCGAGCTAATTAATTGCGGTAAGGATGTTTTATGACATGTTTTATTATTGCCGAAGCTGGCGTTAATCATAATGGTGATATTCAGCTAGCCAAAGAGCTCATATATGCTGCAAAAGAAGCAGGTGCTGATGCAGTAAAATTTCAAACATTTAAAGCAGATACTTTAGTAAATAAAACTGCTGAAAAAGCACAGTATCAAAAAAACAATACAAAAGAATCCTCTACACAGTATGAAATGCTCAAGTCCTTAGAAATTTCGGAGGAATATCACTATATTTTAAGTGAGCTAGCTATTTCGTTAAATATTGAATTTATGTCCACTGGTTTTGATGAGCATTCCGTTGATTTTCTTGTGGCTCTGGGTGTACGTCGTTTAAAAATTCCATCTGGTGAAGTCACGAATATTCCTTATCTTAAGCACTTGGCTAAAACGCGGTTACCATTGATTCTTTCTACGGGAATGTGTGATTTAGCAGATGTTCGATTAGCGATAGAAACCATCCGCCCCTTTTATGGCGAATCTTTACGGGATCATTTAGTCCTCTTGCACTGTACATCTAATTACCCTGCAGCGTTTAAAGATGTCAATTTAAAAGCAATGCAAACGCTTTTATATGAATTCCAACTCCCCGTTGGGTATTCGGACCATACCTTGGGAATCTTAGTACCGAGTATTGCTGTGGGACTAGGTGCCACGGTTATTGAAAAGCATTTTACGCTCAATAATAAATTAGTCGGCCCAGATCACATTGCATCTATGATGCCCGAAGAATTTTTGCAAATGGTTCAAGCTATAAGGAATGTGGAAATTTTATTAGGTGATGGGATTAAGCAACCTACTGAAAGTGAATTTCCAATTAGGGACTTGGTTCGTCGAAGTGTGTCTTTACGGTGTGATGTTACAAAAGGCAGCAGCCTTAAGCAGGAAGATTTATTCCTTATCAGGCCCGGGAATGGAATTAAACCTATCGATTTTGAAAAAGTAATAGGAAAAAAACTGAAAAGAAATTTACCTGCAGGAACTACTTTGCAGTGGGAATTTATTGAGGCGTAATGGTCAGAAAAATAATTTATGTGACAGGTACGCGGGCCGATTATGGTTTGATGCGCCAATTATTAATTTGTTTGGATAATTCAGAACAATTCAGTCTTTCTATCTGTGTGACGGGTATGCACCTTTCGTCTCTTTATGGTAATACGGTTGAAGAAATTAAATCCGATGGTTTTAAACTCTGTGGTTTAATTCCTGTAAGTATTGAGGAAGCAACTGGATCGGAAATGGTGCGTTCAATAGGGCATGAAATACTTGGCATGAGCGAGGTTTTTCATAAGGAGCAACCAGATTTAATTCTCCTATTAGGTGACAGGGGGGAGATGATGGCCGCTGCGCTTACAGCTGTACATTTAAATATCCCAATTGTTCATTTACATGGAGGGGAGCGCTCAGGAACGGTGGATGAGATGATCCGTCACGCAATTTCTAAATTTTCTCACTACCATTTTGTGGCGACTGAAAATGCTAGACAAAGACTTATTCGTATGGGTGAACATGCACATACGATTTTTGTGGTGGGTGCACCAGGCCTTGATGAGCTGATACAATTTAATCCCTGCTCAGCGGAGGAGTTTAGAAAAAATTATGATTTGTCTGCTAAAAAACGTTGTGGGTTGATGGTGTTTCATCCAGTGGTTCAAGAGTATGATGTAATAAAAAGTCAGTTTAAACACATAATTGAAGCAGCACTTTCTCAGGATTTGCAGCTTCTAGCTTTGGAGCCTAATTCAGATGCAGGCGGACATTTGATAAGAGATGTGTTAGAGGATTACAAAAGCCACCCCGATATTCGAGTGATAAAGCATTTGCATCGTTTTGAATATATAAACTGTTTAGCACATGTTGATTTAATGCTTGGGAATTCCAGTAGTGGCATTATTGAAGCTGCCACATTTAATTTACCTGTCGTAAATGTTGGTTGTCGTCAAAACTTACGAGAAAGAAGTGGTAATGTTATTGATGTTGATCCGAACTTTAATGCAGTAGCCTCTGGGGTAGCTACTGCATTGGAAAATAAAGGGCAAGTGTATATCAACAATTATGGCGATGGGCAAACAAGCAAGCGATGTGTTGGTTTGCTAAGCACAATTTCATTAGGTCCTCAAATTTTACATAAATATAATGCATACTAAAACGCTTAAAATTATAGGGTGTGGTGGTCAGGGGAAAGTAGTCATTGATGCGCTTTCTTTGTGTGCCGAGAATTATTGTATTCAGCTTTTAGATGATAACCCTGAATTGCTTCACAAAAAAATTAATGGTTTCATCGTTGAGTCTTCATCGGATTGTTTATCAATTTTTAAAGGTTGTGTACATATTGCTTTGGGTGATAATCATCATAGAATGAGTCTATCAAAAAAAATTCATCCAGATGCTTGTTGGTTGACAATTTGTCATCCTGCAGCAGTTATATCGAATTCCGCGCAAATTGCAGAAGGTTCTTTTATTGCAGCAAGAGCAATATTAGGGCCATACAGCGAAGTGGGGGCTGGGTGTATTATTAATCATGGTGCTGTTGTGGATCATGATGTGAAAATTGGGGCATGCTCCCATATTGCACCTAATAGTGTTTTAGGTGGTCAAGTACGGATTGGAAAAAATGTATTGATAGGCTCAGGTGCAGTGGTTTTACCAGGGATAACCATAGCCGACAATGCTATTATAGGATCTGGTGCGGTAGTTGTTCGTGATGTGATGGAGTATCAAACCGTTAAAGGTGTGCCAGCAAGATGAGGAAAAAAGGTGATTACCAATATTGACGCATTATTTGTTAATAGGACTTCTACATTAAAAGCAGCACTGAGTATTTTAGATCAAACAGCCCAGGGCGTGCTGCTTTTGATAGATGATTGTGGGCGTCTTGAACGCACAGTCACTGACGGAGATATCCGCCGTTTATTACTCAAAGGGTACTCTTTGGAGAGTACATTAACCGAATTACCTAGTAAATGTTCAAAATTTTTACCGAAAACAGCGACAATTCAAGAAGCATATGCTCTGATGAGTGATTTTGATTTGGATCAGATCCCTTTGGTTGATAAAGAGGGTCGTCCTGTTAGTTTGATTCATCGACGTGATTTAACCCCGAATATTTTATTATCCTCTCCACACATGGGAGAGTATGAGCAGGAATTCGTAAAAGAAGCCTTTATTTCTAATTGGGTAGCTCCATTAGGGCCCAATGTAGATGCATTTGAAAAAGAGGTTGCTAACCACGTTCAGGTGAAAGCAGCTGTGGCTTTAAGTTCTGGAACGGCAGCATTACATCTAGCTTTGCTTTTATTAGAGGTAGGTAGGGGAGATATTGTATTTACTTCCACGTTTACCTTTGTGGCAACTGTTAATCCTATTGTTTATCAAGGGGCGACTCCAGTATTTATTGATTCCGATTTTGAAACTTGGAATATGTCACCTAAAGCACTTGAACGGGCTTTGAAAGAAGCACAGAAAAGAAACAAACTACCTAAAGCCATTATTATTGTTAATATATATGGGCAAAGTGCAAATTATAATGCGCTTTGTGCTCTATGCGAACATTACAATGTTCCAATTATTGAAGATGCCGCGGAGTCTTTAGGCGCACTGTATCAAAATAAACACAGTGGTACGTTCGGTAAGTTTGGCGTGTTTTCATTTAATGGAAATAAAATCATCACCACTTCTGGTGGTGGGATGTTGGTATCCGATGATGAAGTGCTGATTGAAAAAGCTCGGTTTTTGGCGACCCAAGCCCGTGACCCTGCACCACACTATGAGCATAGTATGGTGGGTTACAATTATCGGATGAGTAATGTATTGGCAGGTATCGGCAGGGGACAATTACGCGTGCTTTCTGAGAGGGTTTGTTCACGTCGTAAAATTTTCAAACAATATAAATGTAAGCTTGAAAAATACCCTTTCATTAAAATGATGCCAGAAATACAAAACGGTGTTACTACACATTGGCTTTCAACAATAGTCATTGATAATACCTTGTCGACATTAAAACCTAAAATGATCATTGAGGAATTAAAAAAATTCAACATAGAGGCGCGGCATACATGGAAACCCATGCACCAACAACCCGTATTTTTTGGAATAGAATATTATCCTGAAAGTGAAACACTAAGTGTTTCTGATTATTTATTTGAACAGGGTTTATGTTTACCCTCAGGTTCAAATTTAACTGAAAATGATATCGATAGAGTCATACAGTGTTTAGAAATAATTTTTGCTACTTACAACAGACCTATGGCTACAGTTGTAAGCAATTAATTATATCTTAAACTACAAGTTGATAATGATGAATTAAAGATTCAGTAAATGAATAAAAGGTTTTAATGAAAGGCTTAAAAAGAAATGTTGCTATTTATTTTGCAGCAAATATAGCGGTTGCTATTATCCCGTTTTTATTACTGCCTGTACTAGCCCGTTATTTGGGGCCTAAAGGATATGGTATCGTTGCGATGTTTTTAACACTAGTAACCACGTTAAGTAGTGTTGTAGGACTTAACTCTCATAGTGCCTTATCTACACGTTGGTTTGATCGAGAAGAGTGTGATTTTTCTCAATATGTCGCAAGTTGTTTATTAATATTACTTGTTAGTGCTGTTTTTGTTGGCGTGTTGTTTCTAATTTTGGAACAATGGCTTGCTTCTAAGTTGTCAATTCCAGTGTTCTGGCTTTATGCTTCTGTTATTGTTGCAGCATCTTCCTTCCTGGTTCAGGTTAGATTAGTTATTTGGCAGGTTCAAGAAAAACCCATACAGTATGGTAGCCTCCAATTTGGGCAAGGATTTATTAATGGAGTACTGAGCTATACGTTAGTTGTTATTTTTCTTAAGGATTATGAGGGGCGTCTTTGGGGGCAACTCATTACGGTTTTTTTGTTTGGAATATTAAGTTTTTTTTTGTTGTGTAAAGAGCGGATTTTAAGCTATAGAACTCAATGGAGCTACATAAAAGATACACTGGCATTTGGGGTTCCTTTAATCCCTCATGTTGTAGGAAGTTTCTTTTTGTTGATTGCTGATCGAATCATCATCAACGTTAAACTTGGTACAAGCAGTGTTGGTATTTATATGGTAGCTGTGCAAATTTCCTTAGGTTTTTGCTTACTAAACGAGTCAATTGCTAAGGCTATGGTTCCGTGGCTTTTTTCACGTTTAAAGTCGGGTGATGTTCTGCAAAAAAGGGTTATTGTTAAATTCACTTATATATCTTTTCTTCTATTGTTGACGGTACCCCTAATAACAATTTTTATTGGGAAGTATATTATCTTATTACTTGCCGGTCCTAAATTTGAGCAAGCAATTCCTGTTTTATTTTGGCTTATTTTAATGCAGTCATTTCATGGAATGTATTATATGGTAACCAATTATTTGTTTTTTAAGCGCAAAACATGTATTACCTCCATTATAACAATAGTGTGTGGTTCACTTAATGTTGTTTTAGCGTTATTTTTAGTGGAAAGCTTTGGCTTGGTAGGAGCAGGAGTAGCCTCTGCAATTAGTATGCTTATGCAGTTTCTTTTAACATGGATAATGGCCGCTAGAGTATATCCTATGCCTTGGTTTTCATGGGCTTTTTTTCAAAGGCAAAATGCTAAAAATACAGTTGTTAGAGAGATAAATTAATTTTTCGAGGAAATATTTGTGAACGGAGAAAGCATGATGGATCGTAATGGAGCAATTGACCTTGTTGAAATAGTTAGGGTTCTCTGGCAAAAAAAGAGAATAATTATATTAATAACATTGCTTGGAATGTGCATAAGTTTTATTTATTTGAACATGAGTAAACAGTTATTTGAAGCAAAAGCATCGATAGATCTGCCAATAGAAAGCGATATTGCTAATTTTAATTTATTTTTGGGTAAGATAAATTTTGTTTCCTTAGACGAATTACATAATATTTTTATTCGAAAGCTGAACAGTGAAGAGTCTCAAAATATTTTTTTTGAGAAAGTGCTGCTTCCTGCATTAGCTACGGAGGCAAGCAAAAAGGTTTCCAAAGCAGTACTACTTCATCAATTTAAAAATGAACTTAATGTCTCACGTTACAAATCCGAGAAGTTAATTCGTTACAATATAGTAGTAGTTGGAACTGATCCTTTAAAGGTTACAGAGCTTGTGAAGAAATATTCATCTTTTGTTTATGATGAGATATTTGCGGATATTTCAAATTTAATAAATAAAAAAAAGGAGCTTACTGTTTTTAATTTAAAGCATAAACATGAAGCCATGTTGAAATTAGCATTAAAAAAACGTATGGATCGAATCGCCCAATTAAATGAAGCTATTCACATTGCAAATTCTAATCCTAAATTATTAATAAACAAGAGTAATATTAAATCAGATATATTACTTTCCACAGATCCATCTTTAATGTATTTGCGTGGTGTCAGTGCATTAAAAGCAGAAATTGAAAATCTAAATACGCGTAAATCTGATGTTCCATTTATAAAAAACCTACATGAGCTGGAAAATAATATAAATTTTTATACTAACTTAAATATGAGAGATATAAGTAATTTTTTTATACATAGAGAGGGAGAGAAATCGGAGCATGGATTACCTGTATATCGAAATGGAGCATTATATATTCTCCGATCTATTTTTCTTGGTTTTATATGTGGTGTATTGTTAGTTATCTATCTTTATGTACTATATCCTAATTTCAAACGGATAATTGCAACAGGAATACCAGGTGGTTCTAGAAATAGTGAGCTCTTAGATAAACCATCAGTGAGGAAATAAGGTTATACAATTTCAAATTAATAGAACTATAGACACATAAATTGTCTGATAATATTAAGTCCAATATTTCCACTTCTTTCTGGGTGAAACTGGGTGGCTATTAAGTTATCTTTTTGAACAGCAGCACATAATCGATGCCCTCCATAGATTGTGTCTGCCAAACGCACGCTGTCTTCAATAGGATGAGCTTGAAAGGAATGAACAAAATATACAGTTGGTTCATCGCTTCCATTAATTTGAATTAGGCTTTTGCTAACTGTGGCTATTTTATTCATAGGTGTCACCAGTTTATTCCAGCCTATGTGTGGAACACGTAAATTTTCACCAGATACAGTTTTATTAGGTATTAATTTAACAGCTCCTTGTAGAATGCCTAATCCTTTAGAGTGACCAAATTCTTCACTTGACTCAAATAATATTTGCATACCAACGCAAATTCCCAAAAATGGCCGATCTGTTGAGATAAATTTTTTAATAGTACCATCAAGCCCGCGAGATATTATTTCACTCATACAATGGGCATAGGCCCCCACACCTGGCACCACTAACCTTTCAGCTTTTTGCGCAACATTTGGATCATCAGTGATTAAAATATTTGCGCCACAATGTTCAAAAGCCCGGGCTACGTTTAGTAAATTACACATCCCATAATCGAGTATAGTTATATGAATACTCATAATAAATGCCTCCTTACTGGAAGTCCTTCTTTTAAAGCGGCATTACGAATATCTGCTAGTCCCATTTTTTTGTAATGAATAACATCCGCCATGGCAATTGCATCAGGCTCGCCTATCTTAGCGGCAGTGATAAAGTCATTTAAGGTACCCATCCCACCACTTGATATAACGGGTATTGAAACGGAGGAGCTGACCATTTTAATCAAATCAAGATCGAACCCCTTACACGTCCCCTCTTGATCAATTGAAGTTAATAGGATTTCACCTGCTCCCAATTCAACGCCTTGTTTTACCCAATTCAGTACAGATAAGTTGGAGGGTTCTCGACCATTGTCTGTATACACTTGCCATTTCTTGTGACCGACAAGCTTTGCCTCAATTGATAGTACCATTGCTTGCGATCCAAACCGATTGGCAATTTCAGAAATGAGTTCAGGACGGCATACAGCAGCAGTATTGATTGCTACTTTATCTGCGCCTGATCTTAGAATGTGTTGTGCATCACTTACCGTACGAATTCCACCACCTACCGTAATAGGGATAAATATGTTATTGGCCGTATGGCTGACAATTTCACTTAGATTGTTACGCCCATATAAACTAGCTACAACATCCATATAGATTAATTCGTCAGCACCTTCATTATAATATTTTAGAGCAAATTCCTGAGGGTCTCCGATAACCCGAAGTCCCTCAAGATGTACTCCTTTAATTAAATTTTTTCCCTTAATGTCCAAGCGAGGTATAATTCTTAAGTTATTCATTATAGAGCAAGGTCAGCGAGTTGATTTTCATGCCAGATAGCATGCTTTAAGTGCCACTCATTATTTATCTTTTCCCAAAGATGCGGAGAGCGCCAACTGTCTATTACAGAAGCAAATTCCTCGGAATTTATTGAACAATATTCTAGAAATTCTTGGTAATATTTTTGAGGAAATTCAGCATCGTATTTTTTTACAAGTAAAACACCCTCTTCACGCGTGATTTTATTATCCCGAATTTCATGTGCTGCATCTGAGGTGGCTCGACCTATACCAAATTTTATAAAGGATAAATAATAATGAAATCCATCAATTCTGTCATCGAGACTGGCATATTTGGAATATGTACCTTGAGATCTTTCAGTGTTTGGGGTAAATCCTGTGTTTTCTCGACAATAGTAATAGTTTTCTTGTGGGTCCCAAAATTTATAATAACCAAAGAAATGAATGGTGGTATTATTTTTTACAATTTCTTCGTGCCTTGGAGCCATGAAGGGTTTTAGATCGCTGAGTGACAACCCATGCTCAATCCAAAACTCAGGTGGTAAACCTGAGAAATAATGATTGTCATGGTCCTTAATTTCACGATCAGGTCGGTTGGCATTTTTCATATCACCGCCATATTCGACCTCTCCGTTTTCACCATACATAATTAATGCAACATTGTGCTTAATTGCCATGCTAAGGGGGAAATTTGTTTGGCCATAGATAAAAGGCTGAAAAGGATCGCCAAGATGAGCAAAAGATAATTGTGTGAGTTTCCTTGTGACTATTCCGTTGGGTGTCCCTAATACATTGTCAAACCCAGACTTAATAAATGCATCTAAATTTTTTCGTCCAATTTCTGTAGCCCATAAGGGTGACCAGGTTACAGTTAAGGGGTTCATTCCATATTTAAATTTAAGTTGATGGGCAACAAAACTACCATCTTTTCCACCAGAACAAGGAACGATTACATCATATTCGCCATTATTTTTCCGATGCTTATTACAGAGCTCAATTAATTCCTTTTCTCGTTGAGCCCAATCAATTTTACTCCGCTTATATTCTGCAAAATTGCAGGCAGAGCAAACCGTATGTTCATCAAAAGTGATTCGTGGTCTTTGATTTGAAATGGTACATTTTTTACAATATTCAACTTTAATTGGGAGGTTATATTGTTTAATTATATTTTTGAATTCCATGGAATTACCTCTATGAATATGTTTAGGACCGTGTTGCTAAAAATTAATTGTTACTATTTCTTTGTTTAAAGAGAAATTCTGTGTACTGGAAGTCAAGTGCTGTATCTATATCTATGGAGTCGTCACGGGCCATTTTATAAGCAAACGTGTTTCTTTTAAACATGGTGGATTTTTCTTCTAAAAAACAAAGAGTGTTCCATATATAAATAGCACCATTCAAACGATAATAGGGTTCTAAATCTTGACTTCTTTTATTTTTTACGTCCTCACGCATAAAATTTTCTAGGTTGTTATTAGGAGGCAAAGTATTAAACCATAAAGGGCTATGCTCAGCTTCACAAACAGATACTATAGAATCCGCATTTTTTTCAAATAATAATTCTATTGCATCATCTATATGTTTTTCATTTCTCAGTGGGCTTGTTGGCTGTAGTAAGACTAAAAAATCATGGGACTTATAGTTTTCAATTGTATGCTTTACAACAGCAACTGTTGTGGCGGTATCATTTGCAATTTCTGCAGGTCTATTAATTGTATCAGCTCCATAATGCTGCGATAGCTCCCGAATTTCCTCATCGTCAGTACTAACAATTAGCTTGTCAATATATTTGCTCCTAAGAGCTGCGTCAATAGTCCAAGCAATAAGAGGTCTACCATTTAGCTCTAAAATATTTTTTCGAGGTAAACGTTTACTTCCACCCCTAGCGGGGATGATAGCTAAAAATGTTTTATTATTATACATATAGTTAGTGTCTCATTATCTATGGTTAAAATTTTGGATTTTTCCCAGGAATAATAGCTCCTTCTCATCCCTATTATTCCTGGGAAAAATAGGGATGAGAAGGAGCTATTATTTGCTGGTTATTTTTTAATCTAGAATTTAACCACACTTAATACAGAGTTTAAGATTCCCATTCATAGTATAAATTTCAATTTTAAATGGTGCACTTCGGCAAGCTGAAGAATGTATGCTGTGGTCACCATATTGATCACCCATCAATTCCTGCCTCTTTCAAAGCCATTTTTCGCACAACAGCCTCAACCTTTTCGTTAAATAATTTGGCCTGTACATAAAGTCGAAAACAAAGGATATAAATCACTAAAATCGAAACAATATAAATAAAATTGACGACGTCGACGTTGATATATTTTAGAGAAGAATATATAAATGCTGGTCCCGCTGAAATGACAATAAGTCCCAACCATGTTAGACCCCATATCAAAAACTCAACGCGATTAAAGGTTTTTTTCTTAAAATATAAGTGAGTCATGTACAGCGAAAGCAAACCAATAACTAACGAGATGATACGAATAATTTCCATCATCATATTAAAACTCTCCATTTAAATATTTCAAACAATAGCTTCAACCCCTGAATAGCATGCATTCCCTTATCTTTATCGTGATAAATGGTCTCAATAGGAATTTCATTGTATTTGAGACGGGCGGAACCCATGCGCATGGTGATTTCTGCATCTGCAAAATAGTGTGATGCTCCGGTGGAGTTCCACTCAATTTTCTCGTAAATACTACTCTTAAAAACCCGAAATCCAGATTGAATGTCTTTCACCTTGATTGCAAATAAGACCCTGGTTGCCAGCATCAGTAAAGCATTCCCTAGTTTTCGAATGAATGGCATATTTTGATCGCGCTTACGGGCTCCAATGATGATATCAAAATTTTCGTTGATGATTCCATCGAAAAACCGAGGCAGATCTTCGGGGTTGTGTTGACCGTCACTGTCCATAAAGGCAATGATATCAGCCCCTTTTGCAAGGGCGGCCTCACATCCAGTTTTCAAGGATCCTGATTTTCCCAAATTGTAACAATGGCGGATCACAATCGCACCTGCTTGCTTGGCTTCAGCAAAAGTATTATCGGCGGAACAGTTGTCTATTACAAAAATGAAATCCACATAGGGTTTGCTCCGAGTGACGACATCGCGGATATGGGCTTGCTCATTATACGCAGGCAAGATCAGTGCTTTGATCATAAACTTTCGAATCCTTTTGAGAATCTTGTTGTAGATGCAATTGCTTTAATTGTTCTAAATTATCCACAGTAAACCATTTGGTGGGTTTTACTTCAGAACAAGTCAACGCTCTTTGCTGAATGAGTTGATTCCAAAGACTGGTAAAGTCCTCCACCTCCCTAGTGATTTCATTGATTTTGTGCAGATTTATGACCTGTATGCCAGAACAATAGATCTCAGATTTTTTTTCCCGGGTGAGCTGAGTAATACAATTTCCTTGTTTGAAAATAAAATCTCCGTCTAATCCGGGTACTGGCTTAACTGGCACTACCATGCAAGCAGGGCTTCCCTGATAAAAGTAGTCCTCTGCAATTTTATCAAAATCGATGTCTGTTATGTTGTCACAGGTTAAGACAAATATAGGTTCATTTAAATGCTTCATCACTGTATTGTAAATCCACCAAGCATTACCTTTTTCGTGGGTTGAAAAAATGGATGACACATTGAACTGCACCACATGCTGAGCTAACAATGCCCCCTTATAACCCACAGTGATATGCACATTTGCGATCGACTTCTTCACCTTATTGATGCCATTGGCAATCAGGGTTGAGCCATTGTGAAGAATCATCGCTTTGGGAATAATATCAGTTAAAGGGCGCATGCGACTGCCTCGCCCAGCGGCCATAATTAAAGCGTGATTAATTTTAGACATGAAGGTCCTTTTTATAATTCTTCATCGGGTGGATTTGTAATGAGATTCAGGATTTCCGTATCAGTTAGCCTTTCAGTATTTGCAGAAGAAAGCCCCTCTTTCAATGGAACTTCACACTTATCATTGAATGAAATGAGGTAATGCAAAATTCCGTTGTAGGTGATTTCTTTTGTATAAGGCAACTCCAGGTCTCCAATAAGGTACTCATCGTTTCTTTCACCTGGTCGGCCAGTGATTTTTCGATATTCACCACCAAAATGCTGAGTCCATTTTTTAAGAATGTCCTCAATTTGTGCGGACTTCATTTTTCGAGAAAGCACTTTTCCCTGAGTTTCATCGATATGCTTGAGCGCGGTCAATACTAGGGTAACAGCTTCATCAATTGTGAAAAAAAATCGGCGCATCTCAGGTCCCGTGGTCTCCAGAACCTTGGTATTTTCAAACATTTTTTTCCATATGGGTAAAACAGAACCAGTGGACCAAGCCACGTTTCCATATCGCACACAAGTAAACTTTGTGTGAGTTTTTTGATTCATGGAACAAAAAATACGCTCCATTACAGACTTACTCATTCCATAAATATTACGTACTGGCGGTGAGGCTTTATCCGTGGAAATGCCAATCACAGTATCTGATCCAAATGCCACAGCTGCACGTGCGATATTCTGTGAACCCAAAATATTAATATCAACACACTCCATGGGATATTTTTCTGCCAAATCAACAAACTTCGTAGCTGCTGCATGAATGACTACAGAAGGTTTAATTTCAGCAAATACATCCCGAACGGCTTCAAGATGAGAGACATCCAAAGGAATCACTTCACAACCCGTCATTTCTTTAGCGAGCAAGTTATTTTTATTGTTCCGACTAGCTAGAAAAACGTCGTATTCGTCTTTAAGGGCAAGTCCAAGTCTTTTTCCCAAAAAGCCACTACCACCGGTAATCAAAAGCTTCTTTTTCATACATTCCTCATATGAGGGATAGAGGTTTCAAACCATCACATCCCAATTTTTTAAAATATCGCAAAATAATATCATGATAGCTCACTGCTTAATAGCAGTGTTTTCCAAGCGAACTTGTTGTTATGGTACGTTCCAGCAGTTATTCATGATAAGGCTGGTGAACGACTAGTCCTAGCCCAACTTAAGACATGCTTTGAAACGATAAGTGGATGGGCTCTATACCCATCGCTACTGAAAGTACTGGAATATTTTTCTGAAATTGGTTAGAACTACCCGCACTATGAGATTTCATCCGCTGAATGAAGAGCAAAAAGAATATTTGGAATTACGACATCGCTATGAAGGCGATAAGCGTGTTGCCGATCGCATCAAAGCCGTCTTACTAAAAAACGAAGGCTGGAAAAATAAAGCGATCGCGCAGGCTTTACGTATCCATGAAGAGACGGTTAGGTATTACATTACTGACTGGACCTCAGATGAGAAACTAAAGCCAGAAAATGGCGGGTCATACAGCAAACTTAATGATACCCAATCACGCGCGCTTGAGTTGCATCTTGGTGAAATAACATACACTCGAGTCATTGATATTTGTGCTTACATCGAAAAGACATATGGCGTGCACTACACTGTATCAGGTTTAACTAAATGGCTGCACCAACACCGCTTCAGCTATAAACAACCCAAGACAGTGCCAGCTAAAGCCGATGTTACCAAACAAGAAGAGTTCGTTGAAAAATATATTAAATTAGTTGCAGAGACTCCTGCGAATGAACCCATTCTCTTCATGGATTCAGCCCATCCAACAATGGCAACTAAAGTTGTCTGTGGCTGGATAAAAAAAGGGGTGGACAAACCCATCGCTCAAACGGCCTCAAGAACGTGGATGAATGTAATGGGGGCTATTGAGCTTAGCTCAATGAACGTTGTAAGCTGCCGCCTCGATTATGTCAATGGAGAAACAACGGTTGCCTTTTTTGATCAACTTAAAGCAGCTTATCCCGTTGCACCCAGTATTCATATTATCCTTGACCAATCGGGTTATCACAGAAGCCAGCTTGTTCGAGAAGAAGCATTAAAGAGAAATATCGTGCTCCACTACTTGCCACCATACAGCCCAAATTTAAATCCAATAGAGCGACTATGGAAGGTCATGAACGAAAATGTTAGAAATAATGTGTTCTTTACTTCACCCAAGCACTTTCGAGAGGTTATATCAGAATTTTTTGAGATAACCATTTCAAAAATAGCTCAGTCGCTTCGTAGCCGCATTAATGATAATTTTCAGACGATAAAACCAGTACTTTCAGGTTGAATGGGGATATCCAACAATAGATGTTTTTTTGTTCGCTCCACTCGTGGCTCTTTAAGGTCATCAAAACACTCAATAAAAACAGCGTCTATTCAGCCAATTCTCCATAAAAAATTGGCTATCTTTCCTTATTTCGGTACTTATTTAAAGTGATTGGTCAAATTTAGATGCGTTTACCGTGTCAAATTTTATTGTTTCTTTTATCCTGACAAGTTAACATCACCTACTTATATCTCTGGCTTTCTCATGGTTGTATATGTTTGAACATTCTATTTATGCAGAAAAAACTAAAATTGGATCCAAGGTTGAAATCGGTCCAGGTAGCATTATTATAGCTAAAGAGGTCTTCCTTGAAGATGGCGTTAAGATAGGTGCAAATGTTGAGCTCATTTGCGATACGCTTACAATGGGTAAAGGTTCAAAATTCCATTCGAATATAAAACTTAAATCTCCCGAAATTATCATTGAGGGAAACTGCACAATATCAGAGCATCTGGAAGCTGAATTTAACGAGTACTTCCATATGGGAAGGTGCTCTACCATTGGAAAGCATGTGTCAATGGCAGGACAAGGCTTTAGATGTGGTCAATTCTTATGGATGAAAGATCACATCATTGTGGGTGGAGGAGGTTGCAAGGGTCCTCGCTCCTATCTGACCATAGGTGATCAGACTACCATCATTGATCGCTGCTATATTAACCTTTCTGAATCAGTCGAGATTGGAAGTAATTCTGCTTTAAGTATGGGCGTTTCCCTGATCACGCACGCTGCGTGGCAACCTTCTTTGATGGGTTTTGGGACAAAATTTGGTAGCATAAAAATTGGTGATTTCTCGGTCATTTTTTTAAACACATCTATTATGCCGGGTACAAACGTGGGCAGTTATGCCACAGTTGGGGCTCACTCATTAGTTACAGAAGATATTCCTGATCATTGTTTGGCTGCAGGAGTTCCCGCTAAAATCAAAAAAAATTCCGAAGTTTATCCTAAATCATTAACCTCTGAAGAAAAAGATATCTTAGTTGAAAACATTCTAATTGATTATTTAACTACCTTATCGATAAAAGGAGTCCATTTACTTTCCAACACATTACAAACTGATGGTAATGTAACTCTCTTTATAGAAAACAGGGAAGTAACAATTACTTTTTTCAAAAATAGAATAGAACAAAAATTTAATGGAAAAGCTGATATTTCCATATCAGTTGAAACCATCTCACCTCATTTGCAGGGCTGGTGTCATTTTAACCTAAATTCTTTGCAAATGATGGGAGAAGCATCACCGTTGTCGGAAGATCTACGGGACTACTTCAGACGAAGAGCCATTAAGATACTCACAGGTGAACCTTTCAAAGTTTTACCTCTAGTAAATCTGGCTCGCCTAAATAGGATGAAAAAGGATTTACAGCATGAACAATTTTACGTATAAAAATTACTTATCGCTTCTCGCTGAAATTAAAAAATTAAATTACTCTATCGGACCTATATGTGATTTTCCTGATACTGGGAATGCCGTTATTTTACGGCATGACATTGATTTCTCAATTTTCAAAGCATTGGAAATGGCTAAAATTGAAAGTAAATCAAACATTCGTGCTACTTATTTTGTTCTAATGAGCTCCCCTTTTTATAATACGCTTTCTTTTGAAAATTTAAATGCACTTAAGGAAATTTCCAACTTAGGCCATGAAATTGGCCTCCATTATGATTGCACTTTATTTGAAGGTTTATCTCAGGGGCAAATGAATCAAAGAATGCAATTGCTAATCGGTACGTTAGAGTTAATGACGGGGATTAAAGTCTCTTCAATTTCCCAACACAAACCAGCGAGCAGTCAACTTCATCCACAATTTAATAACTATAGGGACGCATACGCTCCTCAATTTACCAAAGAGATTGCTTATCTTAGTGATAGTCGTATGTATTTTGGAGTTTCAGATATACTTGCTTTTTTTAAAAAAAATCCTCGTAGCCAGTTTGTTATTCACCCTATTTGGTGGAATGAAAAATTGCTGGATAGAAAAAACATTTTTCAAAATTTTAAGGCCACAGCCACAAATGAGTTAATAATTCACATTGAGGAATTTGAAAATGGCATTGAAAAATATTTTGAAAATAAGATGAAATTAGAAAGTATTTTAATTTAACGATTTCTCTATAAAAATGAATTGATTTTCAATTGAACTTCCATCATAAAACTGATAGTTTGGTCAAAATAAAAATCTGATTACACCTATCACTTATTGTTTTTAAACAGGAAATTTTCATGGGAATGAACTGTATCGTTTGCAATACCTCTATGTGTGGCGGGCTGGATTTTTGGCATTGGCAATGTCATCAATGTGGCTATGAAGCATCTACTCTAGAATCGGCAATTAACATAGACACAAAACACCTGCTGATTGATGAATTTGCAAGAGAAGAGGGCCTAAAACCATTAAGAGATGATAACTTTAAAAAACTTCTGCACCTCATATCAAAACGAGTGTCACATGGAGGTCAGAAACTATTAGATGTAGGGGCTGCTCACGGGTGGTTTATTAAGCTTGCATCAGAGCACTATGATGTTCTTGGCATTGAACCCGATCATGAGGTTTACAAAAAAGCGCTAGCCTATAATCTACCAATGATTGAAGGTTATTTCCCTGATGCGCTCACTAGTGATAAGACATTTGATGTCATTGTATTTAATGATGTGTTTGAACATATTCCAAATGTTAAGAAAACGGTTGAGTCCTGTAAAGATCATTTACACGAAAATGGACTCCTCGTTCTAAATTTACCTAATTCTAATGGCATTTTTTATAAGCTCTCAAAACTATTGAAACGGTTCAAGGTACCTGGGTCCTTTAATAGACTATGGCAACGAGGATTTCCATCACCCCATTTACATTATTTTGACAAATCAAATTTAGCAAGATTCATTGAAAAAAATGGGTTTCAAACCGTTTTTTCAGGAAATTTCCCCTCTATTAAAATAAAGGGTCTTTATCATCGAATCATTTTTGATAATAGAAAAAGCAAAATAAATGGGTTTTGCTCATATCTAATGATTACTGCCCTATTGCCTTTTTTTAAATTATTCGAAAGCGACATTGCTGTTCTCATTTTTAAGAAATCCAAAACAACCGACTGAAGATAAGCATGTATATTTTAAAAATATTAATTTTAATGATAGAGTTTCTTGGCTTTGGCATGGTTCTTAGGCGTTTTGTTGGCCTACCCATGGCTGTATCACCCCCGGTAGTCGCAAGTCTTATTATATTATTTCTTTATGTTACTAATTTTTTTGTTAGTTTAAAGCCGATGAGTATGTTGATTCATATCAGTGGCGTGTTTGCTTTCTTATATTTTGCAAGCATTAAGATAAAAAATAATAAAAAACATCCGCTTGATAAACAATCGATTATCGTTTTCATAGGTGTACTGCTTACTTTTGCATTGCTTTTTATACTAAATCGTAATGGTGAGTTTCGCTCCTGGGATGAATTCTCCCATTGGGGCGCAATTATTCGTGCAACCTATGAAGCAAACACATTTCTAATTATTCCAAACCCACTCTACTGCCAGGATTACCCCCCCGGAACAGCAATTTTTTCATATCATATTTTAAGCATGCTTGGATTTACGGAAGGAAATGCTTATTTTTCATTTTCAGTGCTATTGCTTTGCTTTGCAGCTCCTATTGTGAGTACGGGTATCAATAAAAACCTTGCAATAGGCGTTGGTGTTTTTATGCTCATTTTTTATCTCACAATTGCGCTTGGAAATGGATGGTCTAGTGTTCTCATCGATCATGTATTGTCCTTAGCTTTTGCAGGGTCCATTGTTTCTTATTTTGTGATGCCAAAAGATGTGAGATCATTAATTTTTATACCATTTACACTGGCGGCCTTAGTACTTTTTAAGCACGTTGGTTCTTCATTGGCAACGCTTGCCGCCTGTATATGTCTGGTCGATTGGTTAATTATTCGACTTACAAAAGAACATAATATTATACCCCATTTTAGACTGTCTCTTTTTTCTTATAAGGATATTTTATGGGTACTAGCATTGTTTTTAATCCCCTTTCTTATTTCGGTTAGCTGGAAAAGCTATGTTTCACGATATGGATTGCTTCAAGGCTGGGGAAGTATGTCCATAATGGATTATATTAAGCATAGTTACTCATGTTGTAGTACTAATCGCGAAATCAATGTTACTGGTAAATTTTTCGCGACTTTTTTTGATTTAAACACCCCCCTCACACAAGCTACATCTCTTGGTGGTTTTTTAAAGGATGCTTTAGATCGGGTGAGTTTATTTAACTTAATTTTTCATAGTAGCAAATTAACTGTTGGCAAAGTTATGCTTTTATTATGCCTACTAGGTTTTATTACTTCTTTTTGTTTTAGCTCAGCTCAACGTCGATTACGATTTACCATTCTAAATATTGAATTAACACTGGGTGCGATATTATATAGTGCATCGCTTTTATTAGCCTATATATATGGATTTTCTGACTATGAAGCAGGCATATTAATATCATTTCAGCGCTATCATAATGTCTTTCTTTTGGGATGGTCATTAATTCTTCTGTACGTTCTGCTTGAACTAGGCAAAGAACTGTCAACAAAAAAGAAGCGCTTTTTTTTACCTCTAACCATATTAATTATATTGGCATTTTCATATTTAGCTTTTTTGTCGTTTACTAAAGGTGTAAGTGCATATATACAAAAAGGAGCCCTACCTGCAACAGAGGAACGTGTAACGATTAAGAAATTTGTTCAAAAATTTAAGCCCTATATACCAAAAGATGCCCATGTGTATATATCATGGTACGGGTCTAATGGATGGGAGTTCTGGATGATTAAATATGAATTACTTCCTCAAATGACAAACACACAATGTTTCTCTTTAGGACCAAAATTGAATTCGGCTGATTTGTGGACTTGTCCATTCAAACCATCTATGTTTAGTGGGTATGATTATCTCTTGATAGGTAAGGGGCTTCAAGTATTACATAATACCTATGGGACCCTTTTCAGCAATTTACCTCCAAACATTGATGCTGGCCTATTAGAAATTAAAAACACCACCCACGGCATTAGTCTTATTTATGTACCAGAAAGTAAGTCATAAAAATATGTCTAATTTAGATTTGTTCCATACATCATCCGTGCGTTTTGAATGAGCAAAGATTGAGGCAAGCGCTGAGTGTCCCCTTAACGCCTGCGGGAAAATTAAGGGATGTCTGAGTTATTACTTAGATTAGAGGCATTTTTTTAATTAATAAGGTTGCAGAATTTATGAAGACGATGCTATTAAAATTTTCTTCATTGCACCAAATCATTCGTTATGGTGTAGTGGGCATACTCAATAACCTTCTGTGTTATTTCCTCTATTTAATGATTACCATTGTGGGGTTGGATCCAAAGGTAGCTATAACAATTCTTTATCCTATTGGTATTACAATAGCATATTTTTCTCATGCTAAATACTCATTTTCTACTAGAGGAAAGCGCTTTAATATCTTCTTACGATTTCTTTTCGCTTATTTAATTGGTTACGGGATAAACTTTATGATGTTATTGATACTTGCCGATAAGCTTATGCTTCCTCATCAAGTAGTTCAAGCGTTATCTCTTTTTGTTGTAGGGGCTGTACTATTTATATTATATAATTATTTGGTTTTTCCTAAGCAATCAAAAATACTGTATGAATGATTATCCTGTAAAGAATGGCTATGATGTTGTCGTGGCGCAAAAAAATTCGACACGCTAAACGAAGTTATTTTAAGGGCATAGTTACGAAAGAGAAAACCCAGTCACCCCACTAATTTCAGCTGTAGCCAACATATACCCATCGCCACTGAAAGTACTGGAATATTTTTCTGAAATTGGTTAGAACTACCCGCACTATGAGATTTCATCCGCTGAATGAAGAGCAAAAAGAATATTTGGAATTACGACATCGCTATGAAGGCGATAAGCGTGTTGCCGATCGCATCAAAGCCGTCTTACTAAAAAACGAAGGCTGGAAAAATAAAGCGATCGCGCAGGCTTTACGTATCCATGAAGAGACGGTTAGGTATTACATTACTGACTGGACCTCAGATGAGAAACTAAAGCCAGAAAATGGCGGGTCATACAGCAAACTTAATGATACCCAATCACGCGCGCTTGAGTTGCATCTTGGTGAAATAACATACACTCGAGTCATTGATATTTGTGCTTACATCGAAAAGACATATGGTAATCCCCCCTAAAAATAACTGATGTCAAAAGTAGAATTTTCTCGTAACC
>CAYTZN010000018.1:0-41912 GCA_964442495.1 uncultured Legionella sp.
ATGTGTGAAGCTAACTCGTACTAATTGGCTGATTGTCTTGACCATATAACCTGAAATGATTTGGGTTACAGCAAAGATACAGATTTTTGTGATACCTCATATTTTACCAACTAGGGATAAGACAGTTATCGAGAGAAGCTGTTGACATCACTAGCACCGTTTTTCCTGGCGACAATAGCCGTTTGGCACCACCTGATCCCATCTCGAACTCAGAAGTGAAACATTCGTGCGCCGATGATAGTGTGGGGTTTCCCCATGTGAAAGTAGGTCATTGCCAGGGTTTTATTCTGAAAGCGGCTATATGCCGCTTTTTTTTTGCTTTAAATTTAGGTTTGCTTTTGCAAAGAGGACTTTGAATTTTCTATTATCTCTGTAAATACACGGTCTATTTCTCGCCATCATTGCTAAATTATCGTAAAATAATTTAATATTTTCCCGGATGTATTGTTGTATGTTAGTCTTCCATGTAAAGGAATTTATTCGGTTAACTCAGGCTTGTAGCGCTTTGACAGAACTCGATAAAGTTTTGTTGAATTTTCTATCAGAGCAATTTGGTCTTTTAAGCGACGAACTTGTTTTAAATGAAACACATCTTCAGTTTATAACAGGTATATTTTCTAATCGCTGTGACACTATTCGTGACACACCCCTTGATTACACCTTTAAGGCAGCCGAGAGCAATAAACCGTGGATAGATTTTTCGTGTGAGTTAGCAAAGACAATTAAAAAAAGTTATTTGCAGATATTGATGCCTTCTTTCAATAACACCGTTGACCCAATTACGCTAGGCAAGTTGAGTGACTGTAAAGATCCAACAAAATTGTATTGTGGTGCTGATGGAAAAACTCTTTACAGTATAGAAGGCCTTTTAATACGCTTGCATAAACAAAAGCCAGCTCTTTCAACATACAGGGCACAAACTGGTCCCAATAAGTTTAAACTAAGACCATTAACGTTTCTTGAATTATTTAGAATTCGGTCAAAAGGTATAGTAGCGGATAGTTTTTGGAATAAATTAATTCAAGATTCAGCGCCACAATGGCACAAAAAGGGTTCTGTCCCCCAACATATATTAATCTCCCTTTTGAAAATGATAGATGGATATTTTTCAGACACTAAAGATGCTAGAAAATCTAAACTTGTACACGAATTGTTAATATGTTCTCAAGAACTCCAAGATTGTTCCATTGAGGATGTAAATTGTCTTTATGGACAAGTGATTAAGGTAGGAGAAAATCAGTTTTATTTAATTGATATTTTGCTCGAGTGTTTCAATAGCGATGATGTTGAGTTTGAAAATAAGTTGTTAGGGCTCGCGAGCTGGCTTTGTGATTATAACGCTTCTTTTGTAGGCAAGGCCGAAGATCTTCAACCCATATACAATAAAGCACAAGTGGGATCTTTTTTTACTTTTAATCAACTTAAAATCATCATTACTCAGTTAGATACGAACGGCTTTTCAGACGTTAGTGAAGCGATTAAAGAGCTCCTACTTTTAATGGAGGGTAAAACCACTATTGAGCCATCTTTAGCAAATGCAATAGGTGAGCCATATCGTCTATATTGGATGAATGTACAAGGAACGAGGCTCGATTTCACCCGACTTCAAGATGGACCCAATAAACTCTGGATCCACTTGGCTGAATTATTATGCGGAGCTGGTTTTATTCCAGCCAATTATTATAAATTCCTAATGCCTACAATAACGCATGATTATGATCCGGTCACGTTGACACCATTAACGGATGTGCCTTTGTCTCATATGGTTTTATCAGAAGATGGTACAAATTTGTACAATCTTCTTAATTCTGAAAAGCACCTACGAGCTGGCGCCAGAATATTTGCCAACCCCAATACTGACCCACCTATTCGCTTCACCAACCTTGAAAAAGAAAGGCTACAATATGCTCATCCAAGATTCTCTGAGTCTATAAAGCTTGCTTATTCAGAGGAAAATGATCCGTCTATCGCTCTTAGTACAGTTTTGGCATTAAGGGATTTAATCAATGTGAGTTTATATCCCGCTGGCTTGGGCGGAGAAATTGATGATGCGCTAATGGATCCCGTTAGAGTTGCTTATGAAACGTTTTTTTCTCGAATATCGGATGATGA
This sequence comes from uncultured Legionella sp., assembly GCA_964442495.1. Classification (GTDB taxonomy): domain Bacteria; phylum Pseudomonadota; class Gammaproteobacteria; order Legionellales; family Legionellaceae; genus CAYTZN01. The sequence continues at coordinate 2,113 of CAYTZN010000018.1, forward strand.
AAGAAAAAAGCTTGATATTCAATGTATTTATTACAATGGCCATAATCGCTATTTTTGCGAGATATTGGCACGAATTCATGAAAAACGACAATGTGTCGCGATTAACTCCCAATATTTTATTCAATTGGTGTTAGATTATGCGCCGCATGAAAAATTTTGTCCGGCTATCGAGAACTCAAAATACCTAAATCTTAAGCACATGCGAAAAGAGTCTCGTAAAAAAGTGTGCAGTGATATTGATATTGACGATAATGAGGCAAAGCGCCGAATTTTAATTATCATGAGCTCACTGATGAGTACGAGTTCTAAATGGTTAAAGTATGGCCATGTTTCTGTTTTACAGGCATATGGCGACACGCTTACTGGTGTAACTAAAACTCTTTTTCACGAATTAATGGATATCATTGTTTCTCAAGACTTTAAGCATGCTAGATTTTTTTATTCTAAGGTTATGAGAGAGGCGAAAGTAGCATTTAAGGAGGCTTCTTGGTTAAATTCTTTATTGACTGAGTCCCTATTTAGTAATAATTATGCCTGGATTTCAAGGGATACTTGGTTAAAAACATTGCGCGTGATTCTTTCAGGGGAAGTAGAGATTTTTCCTGTATTTAATATTTCTATAGATGATTTGGCACTGTGTTTGAATCCACAAGAATCCATTTTACAAGAAGTACAAATTAACAGTCGATTTAGTCAATTGCTAAGCTCATTAAGTGACTCTTGTCGTGAGACACTGCTCCAGTCTTTAGAATCAGATGTTACTACCTCTTTAGCGGATAAAAATATTTTTTATAAAGTGTATGCAGCTTTATTAATTCATCGTTCGGCGGTGTTTGGTGCTGATGGTGAAGATCAAAGCTCGCCCCTCTTTTTTAAAGGTTGTGATGGGGTTAAATACAAGAAAATTAAAAAAATTCTTACAGAAGCTGTATGTGATGGTATTGATACGGCACAAAAATTTTACGATGATTTATGTGAGCGAATACAATCCATTCCAAGAAATCTTTGCAAGGACAAAGTGCGAGAAAAGATGATAAATTATTTAGAACAAATGAAATGCACTATACCTATTCCAACACCTGTCAAAATTTCTACTGACGGGGCAGATGTTAGCTCTCTTTGCGTTGTATGTGCTTGAGTTCGTGAAACTGTAATAGTTTTGAGGCGAAGAGAGGGGCATTCATGTTTATGCCCCTCGAAATGTCCAAACGACTATCGAGTAGCTGCAATAGCAACGTTTTGTTTTTTGCGCCAGTTTAGAATGGCTGAGCTGACGATTCCTGCAATTAACCCCCAGAAAGCAGCCCCCACTCCAAAAAAGCTTATTCCTGATGCAGAAACAAGCATCGTAATTAAGGCAGGTTCGCGCTGAGCGTCTTCGTCAAGGGCTGTTTTAAGGCTATTACCAATAGTGCCTAATAATGCGAGTCCTGCAAGCGCTAAGATAAGTTCTCTCGGAAAAGCGAAGAATAAAGCGACAATGGTTGCACCAAAGAGCCCAATGGTCAGCCAGCATAAGCCTGCAAAAATAGTAGATTTGTACCGCGTGCTAGGATTTATATCAGCTTCTTTGCTGGTACAGATGGCTGCTGTAATGGCTGCTAAGCAAATAGAGTAGCATCCAAACGGCGCAAGAAGCACATTTGTAAGTCCTGTCCAAGTGATAAGAGACGAAATCGGCGGTTTATAACCTGAGCCATGAAGAACAGCTACACCAGGAATATTTTGGGATGTCATTGTAACAATAAAGAGTGGAATGCCCACGCTGATAAGTGTTGATAAGGAAAACACAGGACGCGTGAAAATGGGGGAAGCAAACATAATATGAATATTATCTAAGTGGAATAGTCCTTGTATTTCAGCAACCAAAATACCCATCAATAGTACAAAGAGAGTGACATAGCGTGGGAAGGCTCTTTTCCCGATGAGATAGCTAATGAGCATGATTCCTATTAAGAGAATTTCATGTTGCATGGCGATGAATATGTTCATGCCAAAATGGATAAGAATGCCCGCGAGCATTGCAGATGTTAGAGCTCGAGGGATGTGAGCGATTGCTTTTTTAAAAAGTCCCGTAATGCCCGTTAAAAAGGTTAGAAAAGCGGCGAAGATAAAAGCACCGATGGCTTCAGGCATGGTCACACCAGATAGACTGGTAACCAATAATGCAGCTCCAGGGGTGGACCATCCTGTTAATATAGGTACTTTATATCGTATTGAAAGTCCTATACAAGTAACGGCTATGCTTATACCTAGTGCAAAAAGCCATGAGCTTATTTCTTCAGGACTGGCTCCAGCCGTTGTTGCGGCCTGAAAAACAAGCACGGCGGAGCTAGTAAATCCAACTAAAACGGCGACAAAGCCTGCCGCCATGTTAGAAAAAGAAAAATATTTAAACATTGTAGTCCTAAGCAAAATCATTGTGATTTGGAAAATTGGGATGATATTTTAACATAATTATCATAACGACGGCGCGATACTAATTTATTTTTAACAGCTTCTAGTAATGCGCACCCTAGTGCATTTTGGTGGCTACAATTGCGAAATTTACATTCTGAAACATAAGGCCTAAATTCCCTGAAGCCTTTTGTTATTTCATTAATAGGCATGTGCCATAACCCAAATTCTCGTACGCCTGGTGAATCAATAAGAGCGCCACCCGTTGGCAAGTGGTATAGGCAGGATGTGCTTGTGGTATGTTTTCCTAAAGCGGTTTTCGCGGAAATTGCTCCAGTTTGAATGGTTTCAAGTGGCAAAATTTGGGAAATTAAAGAGGATTTACCAACTCCTGACTGTCCTACAAAAACACTTACTTGATTATCGAGGGCTTTCTCCAATTCTTTGCAGCTGTCTTTAACGTGGTGACTCGTGAATAAAATGGAATACCCTAGGCTTTCATATTCGTCTAATAATTGTTTTCGTATGGCGTCTGAAGCCAAGTCTGTTTTATTTAAAATAATACAGGCTTCTATGTTTAAATACTCAGCCATCACCAAATAGCTATCGAGAAGCGACCAGGACACTTCAGGCTTTGGTGCAATAATAATCATTATTTGGGTGATATTAACGGCAATGGGTTTTATTTGGCCGCGTTTATCGGGACGTCCTAACATGGATTGCCGAGGATAACGACTAACCACTACACCTTGGGTACTGCCTTCTGCTTGCCAAACAACATGGTCGCCTGTAACCAATGAGTCAATAGTAGGGCGTATGGAGCAAAGTATGCGCCTCCCCTCAGGGGATTCTATCAATGCATGTCGACTAAAGCGTTTAATAACAAGGCCGTCTGTGGTTTTTTCAGAGATTTCATCTATTTTTTGGCGATAGTTTTTTTGATTTTTTTCTATTCGGGCTGTTTGCTTAAGATTGATTCGTCTTTTACTCATGGGTCACTAATATACTATAATCGTCTCGATTTGAATTGTAGAGTATGAAGGTAAATAGGGATCAATGAAAGTATACTTAGTCGGTGGCGCGGTTCGTGATCAATTATTGGGCTACCCTGTTAAAGAGCAGGATTGGGTTGTTGTAGGGGCTACGCCTTCACAAATGCTTAAAAAAGGCTTTCAACAGGTAGGACGAGACTTCCCAGTATTCTTACACCCCAAAACTCGTGAAGAGCATGCTTTGGCTAGAACTGAGCGTAAAATGGCACCTGGTTATCATGGGTTTAGTTGTGATTTTAACCCCACGGTTACCCTGGAGGCGGATCTTTTGCGTCGCGATCTTACTATCAATGCGATGGCGATGGATACGGATGGGCGTTTAATTGATCCCTATGCTGGTCAGCGTGATCTCACCGACAAAGTGTTGCGTCATGTGTCTTCTGCGTTCGTTGAGGATCCTGTTCGCGTTTTACGTGTTGCGCGTTTTGCGGCACGTTATTATCATTTAGGATTTCGTCTAGCAGAAGAGACCCGAGCGTTGATGTATAACATGGTCACGCGTGGTGAATTAGGACATTTGGTTGCTGAGCGTGTATGGAAAGAATGGCAACGTAGTTTAGAGGAAAAAAATCCAGAGGTGTTCATTGATACCTTACGAGCCTGTGGTGCCTTGCAGGTGATTTTGCCTGAGCTGGACGTGTTATTTGGTATCCCTAATCCTTGTCATTACCATCCTGAAGTTGATACTGGTATCCATAGTTTAATGGTACTCAGGGCATCAGTGGTATTGTCAAATGATCCCGTTATTCGTTTTGCGGCTATTACACACGACTTAGGCAAAGGGGTTACTCCCATGGCGTCTTGGCCTGCACACCATGGGCATGAAGAATTGGGTTTGGTCGTTATTAAGCGTCTTTGTGAGCGTTTACGCGTTCCTGTTGAGTATGGAGACTTTGCGGCACTTACTTCGCGGTTTCATTTAAAGATACATCGCTTGCATCGATTAAAAGCTGATACAATAGTGAGCGTTTTTGATCAAACCGATGCATTTAGGCGCAGAGATCGTTTCGATATGCTTTTAAAGGTGTGTGAGGCAGACGCTCGAGGCTGGGGTAAACAAATTGATTACAGACAAGGGCGTGACTGGCGTTACTTGCTAGATGAATGCACAAACATAACCGCTAAAATGTTAATGGCAGAGGGTTATAAGGGCCTTGCCATTAAAGCCGGTTTGTACCAGCACAGAGTTCGCTGTGTTGAAGCACATATTAATTCTTGGAAAACACATGAAAAATAATCAAAATTTGATTTGGATTGATTTGGAAATGACAGGTCTACTCCCTGAGCGGGATTACATCATTGAAATCGCAACCATTGTGACTGATATGCATTTAAATATTTTGGCAGAAGGTCCTGTATTCGCTATCCATCAAAGTGACGCCTTGATAGCAGGCATGGATGAGTGGAATACCAGGCAGCACAATCAATCGGGATTAGTTAAACGTGTGCAAGACAGTTGTGTGACGGAAGCGTTAGCAGAAAAACAAACCATTGAGTTTTTGCAACAATATGTTGATAAAGGGCGTTCGCCCATGTGTGGCAATACCATTTGCCAAGATAGGCGGTTTTTATACAAATACATGCCAGAGCTTGCGGCTTTTTTTCATTATCGTAATTTAGATGTAAGCACTTTGAAGGAGTTGGCTTTACGCTGGAGGCCACAATTGTTAAGCGGTATTACAAAACAGTCTAAGCATTTGGCGTTAGAGGACATTAAGGATTCTATTCATGAGCTTAGCTATTATCGTCAGCATTTTATTAACATGGGTCTTCAAGAGGTATAAAGCATGGTTTTACGAGAGTCATTAGTGTTACCCAACGGCGCCAATAAACTTTTATTGCATTCTTGTTGTGCTCCTTGCTCAGGCGAAGTGATGGAGGCTTTGCTTGCGTCTTCTATTGATTTTTCTATTTTTTTTTATAACCCCAATATTCATCCTCTGCAAGAATATGAAATTAGAAAGCAAGAAAATATTATGTTCGCAGAAAAGCATAACATTCCTTTTATTGATGCGGATTATGATAAGGATAATTGGTTTGCTCGCACAAAAGGTCTCGAGTGGGAGCCGGAGCGGGGTAAACGTTGCAGTGCCTGTTTTGATATGCGGTTTGAGCGAACCGCCTTATTTGCTCATGAAAATGGTTTTCCAGTGATTTCGAGTTCGCTCGGGATTTCGCGTTGGAAAGACATGAATCAAATCAATGAATCAGGAGTTCAAGCGGCCAGCCGTTACCCTAATTTAGAGTATTGGACGTACAATTGGCGTAAAAATGGTGGTTCAGAGCGAATGTATACCATTGCTAAACGGGAAAACTTTTATCAACAAGAGTATTGTGGTTGTGTATATTCTCTTCGCGATACAAATACTTGGCGCAAGGAAAATTCGCGCGAGCGTATTAAAATCGGTGTTAGTTATTATGGCTGTTCTAAGGCAATAGAAAAGCCTGAGTAAAAATGTTAACGTAATGCCAAATGGGAAATGCGGGTGTGGTCGAGGCTGTTCAATTGTTTTTTATAGGGTGTACTTCGTTATAAAATAAGGATGCTTTAAAATGAAAAAATCTCTAGGAAGTCTATTATTACTGGGCTTAAGTTTTGCTGTTTTAGCTAAACCAACAAACCCCTTGTGTGAGGGAGTGGAAGGTGCAGGTTTTACTATAGGTGATGGTTCAGTCGTTAATCCATACCTTGTTTGTAATGAACTTCAATTGCAACAATTAGCAGAGGATCCAGTTTTTTTAAGTAATAGCTTTAAATTAGGTGCTGATCTTAGTTTTGAAGACATGATTTTTAAATCTATAGGCTCAAAAACCACTCCTTTTACTGGAACTTTTGATGGTGATGGTTACACGTTATCCTCCATTACATTAGCACTTCAGGATAATGACGCCAGCCGTGAGTACGTCGCACCTTTTTCAAAAGTCAGTCATGCAAAAATAGAAAATTTAACAATTGATGGGGTTACTTTATCAGAATTTGGTCTTGAGATTATTGGTGGAATGGTGGGTGAGGCTGAGAGTTCCATATTAAGAAATTTGCGCGTGAAAGGACTTGATTTGAAGGCGCCTAACCGCTCAGGGGGATTGGTGGGCCTGACCACAGGGAGCATTGTGATGAACTGCTCTACAGAGGGGGTAATGACGCAAAATTTTGGTACCGATGCTTCAGGTGGTTTGATTGGTAGAGCTAACGACACGGATATTTCTTTTTCCTCTAGTAAAGTGAACATGTTGCAATCGTCTGAGAGTGCGTATGGTGTGTCTGGCTTAGGTGGATTGATAGGAATGGCTTTTAATAGTCGTATCAGAAATGTATATGCTTTGGGTGATATTGACTACTCCTCTGCCATTGAGATTGATGGTGCCCTGCCAGATCAAATAGGTGGCTTAATTGGTGTAATGGCTAATAGTTTATTAGAGTATGCGTATTATGCCGGGAAAATAGCCGTTGTAGGGAACAATGTGGGCGGGGTGGTCGGGACCACTGTGACTTATTTTAAATCGACGCCTGGTGCTCCTTCCACGGTGTTTTGGGATATTCAGTTATCAAACCTAGATTTCAGTGCGGTGGGTGAAGGAGTTGAGACTGAAGCTATGGTATCAAACGCTTTCTGGGAGTCTCATGGATTTGATACCAATATATGGTCGTTAACAGAAGGCACCTATCCTAGTTTATTTGGTGAGTAAAAAGACTTTAGCTGCTTTTATGAGAGGTTTAATCTCTTTTTCACCATCGTCAAAAAGCTCGAATACAACGTACTCTCGCGGTCAGGCTTTTCAGCCGGCCGCCTTGAGTACCGCCTGAAAATCCCTCTGCCCATGCGGTGGTAAGGGGCGTGACACTAAATTCGGTCGAGCTCCAATAAAAGAATGAGCCAAACCCCGTTACCATTGGGGGTATTCTTACGCTTTGTAAATACAATTGATGAAGCTCAAATTTTGAAGGTAAATACCAATCTGCATAGCAAGTACTTCCAGTTACACCAGGCGCATTACAAGGTGTTACACCATTTTCTTGCACTGCATATTGTCCACAAAAAATAAAAGCAGAATCAGAAACGTCACCCGCTGAAGCTTGTTTGGCAAGTGCTAATAATGTATTGATGTATCCTGTAAAAACCCCCTCACCACCGGCCAGGGTTTGTTGTCCAATACCCCACCGGACGGCCGTGCCACTATCATTGTTTTCAGTGGATGCAATTAACCCATGATGCCCTCTGCTGTCTACCCAGAAAATAATGCCACCCATGGCCTGTTGACCCACTTTATAAATGGGCGCTCCATTTACCCACTGAGTGTGAAAGTTTGTGTCCGAAACTTTTATGAGCCATTGTCCTGCCGCCCCACCTGCGGGAATACCAGGGCCTTGAGCACCCTCTGGGCCTTCGGCACCTTTTGCCCCTACCTGACCTTGGATGCCAATAGCACCCGTCAGGCCTTCTGTACCAGTCAATCCTTGGGGGCCCTGTAAGCCTTGAGGGCCTTGCAATCCTTGAGCTCCTTGTAAACCTTGGGGGCCTTGTAATCCTTGAGGGCCTTGCAATCCCTCTGGCCCCTGCAGGCCTTGTGGGCCTTCTATGCCTTGTGGGCCTTTTATACCTTCAGGCCCTCTTGGGCCTCTTTGAAGTTTAGCTATCTGAGCGTCAATGACCCGTTGAATGTTTTGAATTTGCTGCTCCACGTATTGGACCGAGGCGTTACTCATGGCATTGGTAGACATTGTTATTAAAAAGAGCAGAGTAACGTATTTTGTTTTGTTCATCAGGTGTGCTCTCTTTTTTCAATTGCAGTAGTTAAAATGCACGAACACAACGCACTCCTATGGTGGAGCTTTTGGAGAGGGTTGTTTGTGAATTCGTGACAAAATTTTGAGCCCATGCATTACTCGCCGGTGAGCTGGATGATTCCGTCGAACTCCAATAGTTGGTGTTAACAAACCCACTGACGGTAGCTGGAACTGTAATACTTTGTAAATAGAGTTGATAAAGCTCAAATTTTGAAGGTAAATACCAGTCGGAATAACAAGACGAGCCTTCTGTACCAGGGCTCGCGCAACCCGTGGTCCCGTCAGCTTGTCGCCTATAGTTGGCACAAACAAGTGTTGCAGAATTGGCGGGGTCAACCAAGGTGAGGGAGGCCTGCTTGGCAATGGCTAAAGCCGTATTTATTTGGCCAGCAAATATCCCATCGCCGTTTGCAAGCGATTGTTGCGTAATGCCCCACCGGACTGTTGTATTATTGTTGTTATCGGTAAGGGCGGCGATGAGCCCGTGGTGGCGCGTAGCATCTACCCAAAACACTACACCGCCCATGGCCGTTTGGCCTATAGTATACATGTCTCCCTCCACCCATTCAGTGCTGTAGTCGGTGGTTGAACTTTTGGCTAAGAATTGTCCAGCCGCTCCTCCGGCCGCCACCCCAGCACCAACAGGACCTTCTACTCCTTCATCGCCTATAGGTCCTGTCGGGCCTATGGGGCCTTGCGCACCAGAAGGCCCAGTCGGTCCTGTGGCACCCATCACACCTATAGGCCCTGTAGGTCCAGTCAAGCCCGTAGGCCCTTGAATGCCGGTGGCTCCTCTTGCACCTGTTAAACCCATCGGCCCCGTAAGCCCGGTTGGACCTGTGGGTCCTCTTAGTCCTGTAGCACCGATGGGGCCTTCTGCTCCAGGGGGCCCGGCAGGAATAGTTGCAATTTTAGATTCGAGCAGCGTTTGGACCTCTTTTATTTTTTTGTCTACGTAGTTGGTCGATGCGGGATGTGCCGCGTGTAATGTATTGGACATCAGTATAAAGGGAATTGCAGTAAGATACGGGTATGGTTTCATAAGATTCGCTATTTATCGAGTATAACTTATACGTTACCATGGGTTTAGATTTTATTTAAACCGGTTTCTCATGGGGAGATTTTTTAGAGAAGGTTATTAAATGGTTCATTGTAATTTAAATGCAGGACATTAATTTGAAAAAAAGTAAAAGAATTTCAAATAGTCATAGACAGTTAACATAGGCGTCCATTTTATAAAAAAATAGGGTGTGTTGACAATTTTTCCCCCCAGTCCTTCGGTAACATTTATTTTGAGGTAACTCGACCCAATAGTTTACGTTGCGGGTACTATTTAATTGGTTTATGATTTATTAAGGTTTTTGTTGGATACCCTATTTATAAATGGTGAAGCGCACCGGCTAATCTGAGTGTGAAATGTAAGTATTAGTGAATCACGAGGAAAGAATATGCCTAAAAGGACAAATGCTAAGTTTGTAACTGCAGTAGCAGCAGCTCTGGTTCTGATTATCAGTGCTATGCCTGGACAAGTTCAGGCTCTTTCAGATACAAATGACAAAAAAAAATGCATCTGCCCGCCAGGTTCTGTAGTAATGCCCAATTCTGTTCCCCCTAATTGCAGATGTTGCAATGATGGTAATTATGATCCGAACACAGGTCTATGTGATAGAACTACTAAGTCTAATTGATTTCTGAGTGTGTTGAAGGGCTATTCAGCTACTCATCGGGGTGAGAGAGTCAAATTTTTTAGCACAATAATCACTTAACCTTGTCATCCAGAACACACTGCCTCCAATTAGCCTTATGTTTCAATTGACATATTACGCTACATCTGGGCAGCAATGGTAAATTGTTGGAAATCGAACCATATTGCCTATTCATTTTTATGTTATGGTAGTGCTTTAACATGAAAAAAGAGAAGGGCATTATGGTTGAGCATCATCACTCGCATCCTCATTCACCTAGAGCGTTTAACAACGCCTTTCTTATCGCGATTACTGCCAATGGGCTATTTGTTATTTGCCAAGTTATGTTTGCATATCTTGCAAATTCCACGAGCCTTTTAGCAGATGCGGTCCATAATTTTGGTGATGTGCTTAGCCTTATTCTCGCTTGGTTGGCACAGCGCTTGGTTAAACGAAATCCCTCTGCACGTTTAACCTATGGACTTAAAAAGACCTCTATATTGGCGGCATGGGCAAATGGGGTATTGTTGGTTTTTACCTGTGGAATCATTGCGAGTCATTCGGTTTATAAACTATTTTACCCGTCCGTTGTTGGAGCAACGTCTGTGATTATTGTGGCAACATTGGGGATTATCGTGAATGGACTGACGGCCGCTTTGTTTTTGCGGGGAACAGAAGATTTGAATATTCGGGCTGCATTTTTGCATTTGGCATATGATGCGTTGATTTCGCTAGGTGTGGTTCTATCTGCTGTTTTGTTGTATTGGACGGGTTGGTTATGGATTGATCCAGTGGTTGGTCTGTTGATTGCCATAGTGATCCTCAAAGGGACTTGGTCATTATTTACAGACAGTTGGCGTCTTATTACAGATGGTGTGCCCCGAGGGATTGTTATGACGGATGTGCAAGCATTATTAAGTCAGCAGGCAGGGGTTCTCGGTATGCATGATCTACATGTTTGGGCTTTAAGCACAGAAGAAAACGCCTTGTCTGTCCATTTGTGGATGCCTGAGGGAGAGCTCACGGATAAGGCTCGGCAAGCATTGGGAAGACAACTGAAAGCCGAGCACAATATACATCATACAACGATTCAGGTAGAAAAAATCGAAGGCTATTGTGAAGATGCGTGTCTTTCTTATTTGTAACGCTGTTTATTTTTGAAGACTTAATTCAAGGCCTTTTTGAAAAATATCGCATGCCCCAGCAGCATCATTAAGTTCAAGGAGTAATGTCCCTAATGCCATGCAGGCCTCGGGCGATGCACTTGCATCAAGACTTTGTTCAAAATAAGTTTTGGCTTTTCCCCACAAATGCTTCGCGGTGCTTAATCGTCCAAGGCATAAAAACAATGCTGCCGAGTGGGGGTGTTGTTGCAATAAAGACTCGGCAAAATTTAATTGGTTATCATGTCCATTTGTAAGGCCATAGAGGGTTATGAGTCGTGCACTAAAATTTTTACGTAAACAACGGCGCAACAACGCTTCAGCTTTAGGCGCGTTGTGCTTATTAAGTAAATATTGGCTATAAGCCGATACCAAGCCTACATCATTGACTAAATTTTTAGGTAGTTTTTCGATAAAGCTTTCTAAAATTTGGCCTTGATCTTGCCTTATTAAATCATTTAATGCTTGTAAATAAGCATTTTGTTGTATTTCTTGATACGCTTCACCAGAAACCACATCAGCGCGTTTTAACTCTGGCAATAGGGCAATCAATTGAGGCCAATCTTTTATCTCTTCATACAAGTGCATGAGCAATTTTAAAACGTAAGGGTGGCGGGGAGCTAAATCTTGAAGGTGTCTTAGTGTTGCAAGTGCTTGTTCCCATTGTCGGTTAGCCAATTGCAATTGGGCCTGGGTTAATTCTACTGCAATTTTTGCTTCAGGCATTGATTGCTGGGCTTCACGAAGGTAGTCATCGCGTAATTTGTTATCGCCTATTTCTTGTGCAGCCCTTGCTGCTGTTAGGTAATTGAGTAAAGGCGTGTCTGTGTCGGGCAGCGCTTTAATCAAGTGATTTTTGGCTTGTAACCAATGTCCCTCGCTAAACTCAATCAGGCCTTGGCGTGTTTTGGCTTGTGCGTTTTGACGTCGGTGTTCTAGGCGCCAATGGCTCCATTTTTTAGGAAGAGACACTATTTTATGAAGCAACAATAAGAGTAAATGCAAGGTACAAAAAATTAACACCAATCCGGTTAATCCTATCCAAAGGGTAGTTTCAATTGTCCAGTGGTGAATGGCAATCAGGAGATAGCCTGGGTCTTGTTTAAGGAGAACTCCTAGTCCTACAGAGACAAGTAAAAGGGTAAAAATAAAAAAAAAGCGTATCATTCTGCGTCTCCTTTAAGCATGGGTATTTTCGCTTCTCTTAGTTCAATAAAATGATTAAGAAGAGGTAATGATTCGCTTAAACTGGATTTATTAATGATGAGTTGGGCTTGCTGTAGCACTTGTAACTGTTTAATCAGCGCGCTAACACCAGAGGTTTTAGTATCAAAAGAGCGGTTAATATTTTTCAGAGCCTGGCTTAGTGAAAATTGATAAACAGCTTCATTCTTTTGTAACACGGCCCATTGGGCTTCTTGTAAGTTTAAACGAAGACCTTCTCGCAACATCGATTCATAAGCCGGCGTAGGAAAGGGTAAAAGGTTGTCATCATGGTGGTGGATAACCACCAATGTCTGAAGAAAAGCAATGCTCTGTTGTAGGTGCTGACGCCAACCGGTTGTTTGTGGATTAGAGGTGGGCGTTGGCGCTTCGTTAGCAGAGACTATCATTGGTTTTATCGATAAGTCGGTCACTTCATCTTGTGCGGCATTCAATTGGCTTAAAATTCCAATCAGGTCAAGTTTAGGCGTGGCATTTAAGTTTGAAATTTCTTTGGCAAGCGTTTTTCGAAGGGCGAGTACTTCTGCATCAGTAAAATTTGCTAACACATTGTCAGTTTGCTCTAAAAGAGCTACAGTCGCGAGTGAGTCGTCACTCCATTGGTTATTGATTTGGGCGAGCTCAAGGTAATAACGTGCTTTAAGTAAAAGCCAATCTTTTGTTTGGTATTGCTGTTGTTGTAGGGCTGATTGGATGTTTTTATGAAGTGCCGTCACATTTGTTTGTAATTTCTCCCGCGTTTTAATGACAGCTTTTGCCATCATATCGAGTTCGGAGCTGGTATTGACTTGCTGTTCTTCAAGAGCATTGACTTGAGACAGCAAGGTGCTCATTTGTTGTTGGGTTTGAAGCCGTAATTGAAGGCTCGTGTAGATGACCAGCCCAATTAAAATGAGGGCGAGAAGGAGTATTAGAATAGATAAAGCGCGTGAATTACGTTTTTTGGCTTTGTGTGTGGGAGCATGACTTTCTTTTTGTGTTTTTTTTTCTTTAGGTTCAATCGATGTTTTAGTTTGAGTTTCATTACGGGTTGTCATGGGTTCATCCTTTTTGAAGCACGAGTGCTTAAGTGCGTTCCTTATTGCAATGCTCAAGTGAGCTCAATATTTTGTCATAATCACTAACAGTGATTGCTTTAATACCTAATTTAGATAAGGCCCGAGCTATACGCTCACTAATCACAATCCATGGCTTATTGCGAAGCCAATCGTGTGCATCTTTACCAAATAAGGTAAAAATATTTTCAGCCCCTTGTTCACTAGTAATCAGTATAATATCCACGGCGTCATCATGCCACAATGCACGGGTTTTGTGTGGGGATGGCTTTGGCAAGGTGCGTTGATAAACAGACAATGCAATAAGGTTTGCACCGCGCTCTAAGAGTGTCTCGGCTATTTCCTCTCGCCCACCTTCACCTTTAACCAATACAATGGTTTGATTTTTGACATTTTGCAATGCTTCAAGCTCTAAAAGATGTTGACTGTCAGCCATGCTTGGCACGCTGTTCATGGCGGTGGTCCACTTTTTTAAGATATTTGCAGTGGCATTCCCGATCGCTATGGTACTTATCGTGCTTGGCCAATTAATACCCTGTCGTTTTAAGGCTTCATAAAAGCAATTGACGGCATTGGTACTGATAAAAATGGCTTGATGGATTTTTTCTAAGGCAGGAAGATGCTTTAACCAGATGTTTTCAGTAGGTTGAATAGTAATGGCGGGGAATTCAATGGCTATCCCGCCTAAAGCATTGATAGCGGCGCTGAGTTGCAGGCCTTGTTCATAAGGCCTTGTGTTTAGAACCCGAAGTCCTTTAAGGGGGGCTTTATTTGTCATAGAGAGGTCTGAAGTAGTGCATCTGCACCCAGCGCTAAGAGGGCCTCTGCGCATTTATCAGCAAGCCGTTTAGCCTCTTGGTGAGAGCCTTCTTGAGCATTACTAAGGATGATTTTGCCATCTGGTGTGGCGACTTTTGCACGAATCAAGAGATGTGCCCCCGGCTGTGGGCAGCAATACACGGCAAGGGGCACGTGACAGTTTCCACCTAAGCGAGCATTGACTTGTCGCTCACTGTCTACGCAAAGAGCGGTTAGAGGGTCGTTTAACGGAGCAAGGTATTTTATTAAGTCTTTGTCATCTAGTCGACATTCCAGACCAAGAGCACCTTGACCACAAGCCGGTAGCATTAATTCGGTGGTTAGGATTTCGGTGATGGTTTCATGCATGCCTAAACGCTCTAACCCCGCGGCCGCAAGAATAATTGCGTCATATTCACCAAGTCGAAGCTTTTCAAGGCGGGTTTGAACATTACCACGTAGTGGTTTGATGGTTAAGTCTGGGCGAATCGCAAGGAGTTGCGATTGGCGGCGTAAACTGGTGGTACCAATGATTGCACCGTGAGGTAATGAGGTGAAATTAGTGTATTGATGGCTGACCAATGCATCTAGAGGATTTTGACGTTTGCAAATGGACATCAGGCCTAAGCCCTCAGGAAGTGTGATGGGCACGTCTTTCATTGAATGGACAGCTAAATCAGCGCGACCATCCAGTAGTGCCTCTTCTAACTCCTTCACAAACAAGCCCTTACCCCCAATTGTGGATAATTTATCTTTAATAAACATATCCCCAGAGGTTACCATGGGCAGTAGTTCGATATGAAGCGAAGGCCAATGGTGTAATAGTTTTTCACGAATGTGGTGGGCTTGCCACATTGCAAGAGGGCTTTTTCGCGTGGCGATGCGTACTATTTTTTTTGCCATGTTTCATGATATACAGGTTTAAGACATATGATAATAGCATCATTTAATGTTGGCACCTATGGAAGCCTCTAGATGAAATTTATAAAAAAAATAGTGGATTATCTGGATAATTCGATCCAACGGAGTTTGTCGACGTCGTTGCATCAGTTGGTAGCCGTGGGCGCTATTGCCTTTTTTAGTTTTTCACTCTTTTACTTTATCTGGACGGTATGGTTCCCTCAGCCTTATGAAAATCTTTGGTTAAGACTTATCGGTTGTTTGTTAGGTTTAGGTCTTATTTTAACCCCTTATTGGCCGACATTTGCGAAGCCTTACATGCCTTGGTATTGGTTTTTGAGTATTCTTTATGCCTTGCCATTTTTTTTCGCGTATTATTTTTTAATGAATCAAGCCAGTGTTGTTTCATCAATGTCGCTATTGTGTAGTGTGTTTCTTTTGGTTTTATTAGTGGATTTGGCTAGCCTTTCTATTTTATTGTTTTTAGGCTGGGCGCTTGCCTTTTTAGTTTATTATTTAACGGCGTCTCATGTGTATTTTGGCGAAGAGCATATTGAAATGTTCTTAGTGCTCCTCTTTATTATTATTGCCGGCTCGACAGTTAATTATAAAACCGCAATGTTGCAGCAACAGCGAATGGCTGGTATGGCTGCTGCTGCAGGAATGATAGCCCATGAGTTGCGTACACCGTTGCTCGGTATTAAATCAGGGGCACAAGCATTAACTGCGTATTTACCATTGTTGTTTTCAGCGTTTCACATTGCCAAAGAGAAAGAGCTGTTGTCTCCATATATTCGAGAAAATCGGGTTCGGCAATTGGAAGGGGTGAGTGAGCGCATTGTGAGCGAAATTGATTATGCGAACACCATAATTGATATGTTGTTGATCAAAGCAGGTCGTGAAAATTCCTTGCAGCATTGTGTTCTTGAGCCTTGTTCCATGGCTGAATGTGTAAAAGAAGCCATTGCAAGATACCCCTTTCCAACAGCTACAGTCCGAGCGTTAGTGACGTGGCAAGGCGACTTTCAATTCATGGGCTCTAAATTACTGATGCAACATGTGTTGTTTAATTTATTGAAAAATGCCCTATACGCTATTGCGACAGCGCAACGAGGGAGCATTTCAATATGGATTGAGCGCGGTAAAAAAATGAATTACCTTTATGTGCAAGATACGGCAAAAGGCATGTCAGAACTTCAATTGTCACGGTTATTTGACCACTTTTACACCACGACATTTTTAGGAACGGGGATAGGTCTTTCGTTTTGTAAATTGGTGATGAAGCGTTTCGGTGGGGATATCCGTTGCGAGTCTGAAGAGGGTGTTTATACAAGATTTATTTTATCATTCCATCCTGTTTGAATATAGTACAAAATCATGGTATTTTATTTACACCATTGCAAGTTCAGGAGGAACGATGCAACATTTTACTATTCCAACCTGCTATTTTCCCAGCACGGCGCTATTCCTTGATGATAATCACGATTTTTTATTGAATTTTGTTCTACAGTTGGATGAACGCGTTGCCTATCGAATTTTTGATGTGCCACGCAAGGCTTTAGATTACATTCATAATAGACGCGGCCAGTTAGATTTAGTGAGTCAGCAATGCCTAAGTGAATACAGGGCGGCGAAAAATTCGACCTTAATCAATCATACGATTTCCCTTGATTTGGCAGCCATTCATGCGGAAATCTATAATCCCTATCGTTTTTCTGAAGTTTCAGTTGTGGTGGTTGATTATGCAATGCCTGGCATGAACGGTATTGAGTTTTGTCGATTGATTGAAAATAACAATATAAAAAAAATCCTTTTAACAGGACAAGCTGATGAAAAACTAGCAATTGCTGCTTTCAATGAAGGGTTAATTCATCGTTATGTCAAGAAAAGTGATTTTGATGCAGCGGAGCAAATCACCAATAGTATTTATGAGTTACAGCACCAATATTTTCAAGCCATGTCAGACATGGTTGTTCGTATGTTAGCGGTGACCCCGCCTCGGTGTTTACACGAGAAAAAATTTGCGGCATTTTTTAGTGAGTTTCGAGAAAAAAATGGCATCGTTGAATATTATCTAATTGATAATTCTGGTAGTTTTCTTATGTTGGATGATGATGCAAATGTTAGTTTTTTTATTGTAAAAAATGAAGATGATCTCCGAATGCATTATGATTGTGCGCGGGCGAATGGGGTGTCAGAAGAGTTACTCCTTCAGATAGCAACAGGGGTTAAAATACCAGTGTTTTGGCAAGCAAGCGTTACAGACAAAGATGATTCGAGCGTTTTTGTCGATGCTAAAAAATGTGTTTCGGATAAAACCTATTATTATGCACACATTCCTGGAAATGTACTGTTTGATGTTCGCCAACGAAAGATACTTTCTTATCATCGTTATTTAGAGGAATTGGACGCAGAAGCCTTGCTGATAGATTAGTGTTGGATTTCATCAGTAGGGTTCTTAATGATTTTCTTGCTGATTTCAAATTTTCGATACACGGATCTGCTGCAAACCTTGATAAAGTATTGTATACTACGCGACTATTTTTTAATTCAATTTAAGTTTATAAGAGCGCTATGACTGATTTAAACCTTTATAGAAACATTGGTATTTTCGCCCACGTAGATGCTGGAAAAACCACCACTACTGAACGTATTCTTAAGCTCACCGGAAAAATCCATAAAATGGGTGAGGTTCACGAAGGTGAATCAACAACCGATTTTATGGAGCAGGAAGCTGAGCGTGGTATTACCATTCAGTCAGCAGCGGTTACTTGTACATGGAACGGTCATCGTCTCAATATTATCGATACCCCAGGGCACGTTGATTTTACCGTTGAGGTATACCGTTCACTGAAAGTACTTGATGGTGGTATTGGTGTGTTCTGCGGTTCTGGTGGTGTTGAGCCTCAGTCAGAAACCAACTGGCGCTATGCTAATAATTCAAAAGTATCGCGGTTGATTTTCGTCAACAAACTCGACCGTATCGGTGCGAATTTCTTGAAAGTAACGGACCAAGTTAAAAAAGTATTGGGTGCCAACCCATTAATCATGACCTTGCCAATTGGCATTGAAGATGATTTTGTGGGTGTTGTTGATCTATTAAGCCGTAAAGCGTATGTTTGGGATGAAACAGGACAGCCAGAAAATTATATCATTACGGACATGCCAGCTGAGATGCATGATGACGTTGAAATGTATCGTAAACAACTCATTGAAATGGCACTTGAAATGGACGACGATTTGTTGATGGCTTACCTAGACGGTGAAGAGCCCTCAATAGAAGACGTTAAGCGTTGTATTCGTAAAGGCACACTTGAATTAGCCTTCTTCCCCACTTATTGCGGTTCTGCATTTAAAAACAAAGGAATGCAGCTTTTGTTGGACGCAGTAGTTGACTACTTGCCTGCGCCTCACGAAGTTAACCCACAACCTTTGACCGATGCTGAAGGTAAGCCTAATGGTCAATTCGCCATTGTTTCTCCTGATGAGCCCTTCAGAGCTTTGGCATTTAAAATCATGGATGACCGTTACGGTGCTCTCACATTCATACGAGTATACTCAGGAAAACTAAACAAAGGCGATAATATTCTTAACTCCTTTACCGGTAAAACTGAACGTGTTGGCCGTATGGTTGAGATGCAGGCAAATGAGCGTACTGAACTGCAAAGTGCTGAAGCGGGTGATATTATTGCTATTGTGGGCATGAAAAACGTTCGTACGGGTCAAACGCTTTGTGATCCTAAACACGAGTGTACACTTGAAGCAATGATTTTCCCTGAGCCCGTTATCTCTATTTCTGTCACACCAAAAGATAAAAGCTCAACCGAAAAAATGAGTATTGCTATTGGTAAAATGGTTGCAGAAGATCCAACGTTCAGGGTTGAAACGGATGTGGATTCAGGAGAAACCATTCTTCGCGGCATGGGTGAATTACACCTTGATATTAAAGTAGATGTTCTAAAACGTACTTACGATGTTGAATTGATAGTAGGTCAACCGCAGGTTGCTTACCGTGAAACTATCACTAAATCGATTGAAGACAGCTACACGCACAAGAAGCAATCAGGTGGTTCTGGCCAATATGGTAAGATTGATTACACGATATCACCTGGCGAACCGAACACCGGATTCACGTTCCTCACCTCTTGCGTAGGTGGTAGCGTTCCTAAAGAATACTTCCCTGCAATTGAGAAAGGTTTCCGTTCAATGATGAGCACAGGTACCTTGGCTGGGTTCCCCGTATTGGATGTTACCGTTAACATCATCGACGGTGGATTCCATCCGGTTGACTCCTCTGCAATTGCGTTTGAAATTGCGGCAAAAGGCGCGTTTCGTCAGTCTATACCAAAAGCCTCTCCACAACTGCTTGAACCTATCATGAAAGTTGACGTTTATAGCCCAGAAGACAATGTAGGCGATGTTATTGGTGACTTAAACCGTCGACGCGGTATGATCTCTGGTCAAGAACCAAGCTCTACTGGTGTGCGTATTAAAGCCGATGTACCTCTTTCAGAAATGTTTGGTTACATCAGTACCTTGCGCACCCTGACGTCTGGTCGTGGTCAATTTTCCATGGAGTTTGCTCATTACTCTCCTTGCCCAAACAGCGTGGCAGAAGCTGTGATTGCTAAAGAAAAAGAAAAAAAAGCTGCCGCAGCTAAATAAATAATACCGCTAGAAACACTTAAAAAAGCCCTGTCAGTTTTTCTGATGGGGCTTTTTTGTTTTGAACGTCACAACAATGGTTTGAATGATCTTAAAAGGCGATTAGGCTCTTCTCCGGATATGCTTAATTGAATTTTATTTTCCTACGCACCCGCTGCTTGTCAGCGGTGTCTAGAAGCACTCTATGTGCCTCGGAAAAGCCAAGAGACAAATACATGTTACTAGCACAAAGAATGTGTCATTTAAAATTTAACTGACTATATGTTTTGTAACGTTGCAGCGTGATTCGCTTGCTTATAAATCAATCGACTAAACAATGGCCTACAGCAGTGAAAGGAAATATCCCCATCATTTTATGGTCTATAATTGTGTTGTTAGATCACAATAAGTTCACGGAGGAATGTATGAGCACAATAACAACCAAACATACGGTTACCTTTTATCTTATGCTTCTATTGATGAGTATCATTTTTTTCTTACCCATAGAGGCTCATGCTCGAGGTGGACATGGTGGTGGACATCATGGCGGTTGGGGCCATGGTGGTTGGGGCCATGGTGGTTGGGGACACCGTGGTGGCTGGGGAAACTATGGTGGTTGGCATCGAGGTTGGGGGTATGGTGGTGTGGGATTAATTGGAATACCCACTGTGGGATATTATGGTGGTGCATGCCGATGGGTAGCCCCTCATTGGAATGCATACGGTCGCTGGGTACCTGCATATCGTGCGTGTTGGTAACAAGACTTTTAAATTCTCTGAGATACCCCACGTACCGCGGCTTGTCCTCGGTATCCACGAGAACTCTACGTACCGTCGACAAGCCGCGGTACGTAGGAACTTTAGAGTAAACTCTCAACATATCCTAGATATCGCGGTACAATCTCGTGGTATCTAGTACTATTATCTTCAATCAAGTCGGACCTCTCTTTGCTAGGACATTAATTTAACTACAGTTATAAAAATTAATTACTAAGCATTAAGTAACTCCGGTGGAAATGAAATCGAGTTGCCGGTATCATTTTCGGATAAAGTTGTTTTTTGGATCAAAGATGTTGGCTAGGCTTTTAATCTTATTGGTTTGTGTGCCCATGTTGTTGCATGCAGCAAGTGATGATCTTGAAAAAATTAAGCAGCGCATTCGCCCTGTTGGACAAGTTCACCTAAAAGACGAGCCTGTCATGTCATCACCCGCGCCAGTGTTGGAAGAGCCAAATGCTATACCCCCACGTACGCCCGAGGGGACATATGAGCAATATTGCATTGTTTGTCATGGCAGTGGTGTGGCGGGTGCACCTAAATTTCGTGATGCAAGTGATTGGAAAAAAAGAATGGCAGGACGAACGTTAAATGACTTGACCGCAACAGCTATCAAGGGTTTAAACGCAATGCCTGCAAAGGGAACGTGTCAGGAGTGTACTGAGGCGGAAATCAAGGCTGCAATAGAGTATATGGTGTCCAAATGATAACAAAACGATCTTATCGAGTACTGCAAAACCTTTTGTTAATATTGACCCTTTTTATTTTAGGGGCTACATTTTATTTTCAATACATTTTGGGTTTACAACCTTGCCCGCTTTGTTTAATGCAACGACTTAGTGCTTTTCTATTGGCAATAACTTGTCTGGTGGGATTGTGTTTATCCTCATTAAAATATGCAAAAACGATAGCGGTCTTTCAAATGGTGTTTGCTTTTTTAGGCTCTTTATTTGCAGTCCGACAAATGTGGTTACAGTTTTTTCCAGCACATGAGGCACCGGCTTGTCTGCCCGGCTTTGATATTCTTGTTCGTTACTTTCCTTGGCAAGATGTATTGCGAGCTTTGCTTTGGGGGGCGGGGGAGTGTGCAGAAGTAACATGGCGATGGTTAGGTCTCCCCATGTCGGTATGGGCATCCTTGTATTTCTTAACCATGTTGATGGCTTGTGGTGTCCTGTTTTATCGATTAAAAGCATCCTTGTCACAGGTGAATCATAAATAACGTGTTTTTACGCAAGAAGAGTGTTTTGGATTGTACAAACTACTGGCAATGCAGTGGCGTCTTGGCTATCATTGCCTCTTTTGTAACCACTGATCATTGCTAATGAATTCATTTAACTGTGAAGTTCTCCACAAACATGCCTTTACAGATGCACGTGTTACACGTGTTACTACTCCTCACGGCGAATTTATAACACCTGTTTTTATGCCCGTAGGTACTCGCGCTGGCGTGAACAACATGACGCCCACGGAGTTACATGATGCGGGGAGTCAGATCATTCTCGGGGGCAATACTTATCACATGCTTTGCGCACCCGGTATGGACGTGATAAAAAAAGCAGGCGGCATGCATCATTTTATGGGTTGGCATGGTCCGATGTTAACTGACAGTGGCGGGTTTCAAGTATTTAGTTTATCTAAAAACAAAGAAATCTGTACGATTGATGAGGAGGGTGCCCATTTTACATTACCAGGTACCCATCGGCTTATTCATATGACCCCAGAAATGTCTTTGCAAACGCAAAAAATCATTGGTGCGGACATTATCATGGCATTTGATCAATGCACGCCGGATAAATGTACGCGAAGCGAAGTACAGCATATCATGACGCGAACGCATCGGTGGCTTAAGCAATCCATAGCTTATCATCAAGAATATCCTCTGTCGCATTCTGGGCATCGCCAAGCGTTGTTTGGTATTGTTCAAGGTGGTATCTATAAAGATTTACGTCAGGAAAGTGCTGATGTTGTTCAGTCAATGAATACCGATGGTATTGCAATTGGGGGTGAAACAATCGGGTTTGATATGGCGATGACGGTTGATGTCATTCGCTGGGTTAGAGCGTATTTACCCCAAGATAAACCTCGTTACACCATGGGTGTGGGGATGTCTCCGCAAGATTTGCTGGATGTGGTGGCAGAGGGGATAGATATGTTTGATTGCGTAGCGCCTACCCGAAATGCGCGTCATGGTGCGCTGTATTGTGGCCGAATCATTAAGGATGGTCATTGGTTAAAGTTTGACAGTGAGCATGAAGGGGCGCGCATTCAAATTAAGAAAGCATGTTATGCGTCCGATCTTTCCCCTGTCATGGAGGGCTGTGGTTGTTATACATGCACACATTATTCACGTGCATATTTACATCAATTGTTTAAACAAAAAGCAACGTTATACACGGCGCTTGGAAGCATACATAACATCCATGTCTTACAGGATGTGTGTGCTAGAATGCGCGATTTGATTATTGAACAACAGGAGACATTATGATTTTAATAAATACATCAAAAGGTGATATCCGTCTAAAATTGCATGAAGATATAACACCTGAGACAGTGGCTAATTTTTTAAATTACGTGCGCAGTGGTTTTTATAAAGAAACAGTTTTTCACCGTGTGATTGATGGTTTTATGATTCAAGGTGGCGGATTAACCGCTGCAATGGAAACCAAGGCTACCGATGCGCCTGTTAAAAATGAAGCAAAAGCTGCTAAGCCCAATAAGCGCGGAACCATTGCTATGGCAAGAACAATGGATCCTCATTCGGCAACAGCTCAATTTTTCATCAATGTATCTGATAATGCATTCTTAAATTATACCGGTGATCATGCTCAAAGTTATGGGTATTGTGTTTTTGGTGAGGTGGTTGATGGCATGGATGTGGTCGATATGATTGCTCGTGTTAAAACCGGACAACGCATGGGCCATGGTGATGTACCATTAGAAGATATTATTATTCATCAGATCAGTGAAATTTCCGAAGAAGAGGTTAAGTGATCTCAGTGAACAGGGGACGATATCATTCTCCCAGAGCTGAACATGAGTGAGCGTTAAATAGCCTATATGTCGACGTACCGCGCTTTATGCGCGGTATCCAGAAATCTAGCTGGATTGATTGATCCTGCTTATAAACCGCAAGACGTTGATAATGAGACCCAGTTAATTAACGGTAAACGTCGTTGTCTTTTTGTGTTACACATGCCCTTCTGAATGAGTGAAATTTTTAGCCTACTAATTGTTTTGCTTTATCCCAAATCTGCATCAATTCATCAAACGATTGTCCCTTTAACGTGGTGAAGCCCATTTGATGTGAGAGTTCTTTAACGGTATTTAATCGACGTTCAAATTTTGTGAGCGTTTTTTCAAGGGTTTCTTGAGGGTTTAGCTTACAAAAAACACATAAAGAAAACACGGCATGCAAGAGATCGCCAAGCTCTTCTTGTAACAAAAGAGCATTGTCTGGTGTTACACCTTCATTTAAATGCTCACTCACTTCCTGGCACTCACTGAGAATTTGCGCCATGATTTGGGTGGTGTTTTCCCAGCAAAATCCAAAATTGCTTGCTTCGTTTTCTAACTCAAGTGTTTTTTGTAAAAGATCCATGTGATTTCTCTAAAATGACGTTCAGCATTATCCAAGTGGGAGCATACAAAATATTTTAGTATGCATAACAACTTCTTTTTGTGGATAAAAAATAAATTATTAGAAAGGGCCATTATTCCACGCGCGGCTTTCGTCGATGGAGTATAGGGTCTTGTTAAGCTAAAAACCAGTAGATTGCGGCTTGGAAAATAAAGTGACATTATGAGTAAGGAAGTACATTTTTTAACGATAACACTAGGATGAGCATTACGATAACCGAAGACTAAAACTCTCTTAAGGAGACAAAGGAATGGCATACGAATTAACTATGGATGGTTTGTTCAGTTACTTTGATCCTCAGACAATAGAAAAAATCATTGAATTGCCATTGGTCAAGCGTCACTTATCCTCATATGATTATTTAAAATGCAAAGAGGTTCTATCTCTTCACAAAAATGATAAAGATACAGTAGGGCAAAGAAGCCCTGGTCCTTTACATGTCATTCTTAGCCGTAATGCTTTAAAAGAGGCATCTTTAGAAGAACTCGAGCAGTATTTTAATGTAGCAGGCATTAAAGCTGCCTATCTTTTTTGGTATGGTGAGTATTTTTCAGTTTTTGAATTAAAAATGCAAGAAAGCCTAGCCTATTCTGAGTTTGGGTTTAGTGCTTCTGAGCCCTTTACTTTTCCATTACTGGATGCCATCTCTGAAAAAAAATTGTTGTTGCACTTGCAGGCAGCAGTGGCATTGCCTTTGCAGGCCTTTACCCACTCTTTGATGGAGCAAGATTTTCTTTTGCGTGATATTTCAGCATTATTGACTCGTCAAGCGCAAAAAGCACAAACGTTTATTACGGCTATTCAAACGGATGATTTTCGTTCTAAGCAAATTGTAATAAGTCTTGCCTTTTCTGTATTAAAAGTGGGCTTAGGGGCATTTAATATCAGTGAGTTAGTCAATGTAAGTGAATCTTTAGCGGGGTTAGCGTCTAGTTCGTTTGATGTGATGGAAGATAAATTATCAGATTTAGTGTCTGATATTCAAAATTTAGTACTGAATACCTATTTCCGAGTGCTTGAAGATGCTGAAAAAA
The DNA here is from genome assembly GCA_964442495.1 of uncultured Legionella sp. Taxonomy (GTDB): domain Bacteria; phylum Pseudomonadota; class Gammaproteobacteria; order Legionellales; family Legionellaceae; genus CAYTZN01. Next base: position 27,267 of record CAYTZN010000018.1, read on the forward strand.
AATTACTGTCCAATCCTACACCTGAAGATATCACTCTCGCTTGGGTGCTTTATCGAGGATACATTTCAGACAATGCAACTAATTCAATAAAACAAATTTTAGATTCTTGTGTTAATAATGATAATTTTTTCCGTTGTATTATTGGAAAAACGTTGTTCGAACATGACGATTTGAATGAAGAGTCACTTTTGATTCATGCTGCTGAAAAAGCAAAAGCATATGTGATAGAGATTGTGAAGGGATTGCAGGCTCAGGTGAATAAAGTGCGCTTTATAAGAGACGCCGTTTTGTCGTCTGAAGGCAGTGAAAAAATAGAGTTATATTTTCGAAAAATTTGCTTAATTAATTATACCATGAGCCACGAAAATGCAGGAACCATAAGGCATGCATGGCTGACAAAGACGTTGGGTCATCGATTATCTTATTACTTTCCCGATGTTATTTTTCAAAAAAAATGGACGTCGGCTACATTAAATAATTTTTTTTATGATGGGGTTCCCTATTGTAAACAAAAGATGTCCCTTGAAGATTATAAGGCGAGACGACAAAATTCAGCGGTGGTTTTGGGGTTGTTTAGAAACTCTACAAAAGTTAGAGAAGCACTTTTCATGAACCTTGAAGATCAAATTCCTAAGCTGAGTGACGGCCTTATTAAGGAGCTACAAGAACAAGGGCGTGTGGAGTGTCGTGATGTAACTTTGGTAGGTGATAATTATGATACCAAAAGACGGCGATATTGTTTTGCCCGACAACATCTCTCTTTGTTTAGTTTTAGTGAGCCGCATTGTGATAACGAAAAAAAATCAATCCATTCATCGGGTAGAGACGTGGTTTTGGTATCACGGCGAAATTTTGATGAAACAAAAACATATTAAAAGGAGGCTTGCAAAACTAGTGTAAGCCGCGTAATCTGCTTTATTATTAGTCATATTAAAATGAAGTTTTGTCACATGAAAATAGTTAACCAGGTGGAGGAAGCCCTTCCATACTTAAAAAGGGGCTGTGTTGTGGCTTATCCCACAGAGGCTGTTTATGGTTTGGGGTGTGATCCTTTTAATGAGATGGCTGTGAACACGCTTTTGATGTTAAAGCAGCGTGAGCGTGGTAAAGGGCTTATTCTTTTAATTTTAGATTGGGCACAGCTCGAGCTATTAAAAGGCACCGTGCCAGAGGACCGGCTTGATGCTGTACGGGAGAGCTGGCCTGGGCCCATCACATGGATTTTTCCAAAATCTGCGATGGTTCCTGAGTGGATATGTGGGGATCATTCGAGCATTGCTGTTCGTATGAGTGCACACCCAATTGCTCGGGCGTTGTGTAAAGACGGGCCTATTGTTTCGACAAGTGCCAACATCACAGGTAACCCACCGGCAATGGATGTGGTAAGTCTGCATCAAGCGTTTCCAGAGGGGATTGATGTGGTTTTATCTGGCTCTTTAGGCGGAAATAAGCAGCCAAGCATGATTTATGATGTGTTGAAGGGAAACCGATTGCGTTGATGCCAACCCTTAGGGGCTGGCATTGTATTCTAGCCAAGTGAGTTTTGCATATTATTTGTTGCTATCAACGTCTTCCTCTATGTCCGCATCGTCAGTGTCTGCATTGTTTGATTTGCTATCAATCTGTTGGACCTCAAGGACGAAGAGTTTGAAGTAATCGTAAGACATGTAAAAATCGCCATGGTCACCAACATTCTTACCCCAAGAGTTACGCAGTGTCAGCAGTCCCTTGTGAATGCGGCCTTGATCATCTACGGCGATAGCCAGATCATCATAACCGGTAATGACCATCGCATGACCACCAAAAGAAGGTCTTAAAATCACATCTCGCGCAATTTCAGGTGTTAAGACCCATGTGTCAAATGTATGGTTTTTGGTGCCAACAGCACCCATCATGCCTTGGTCAAAATCTAGCATAAGAACGCCAAACATTAGTCTATCGCCTTTGGCAAGAGCGGCTTTTACCAGAGATAATGTGGTGTTAGTGTCTATGCGGTCAGAAAAGGCGTGAAAAATATCCAATACAGGCCACCAGGAGATGTCGTCAACACCGTTCAAAGGTTCACTTATTTTGTAATAGTCAGCAGTGCTTATGGATGAGGTTGGATCGTCACCATCGACGGGGTATTGAAATAATTCCCCGCAGCCATAAATACTTTCTTGCTCTTTGCTGACAATACCAAAAATATCCATCTGACTTAATACTTGGCGACCAATTGCGCCATTCCAAGCGCTCTGTGTATAGCCATTTTCTGCCAGGTAATTTCCCAATTGCAGTGGACAAAGCTCGCTGAGATAGGCGCCTTTATTTAAAACCGCATCTATAGCTGCGGTTACTGCAAATGTTGCACATGTACCATGTGAGCCTTGGTTTAAAACGGGGACATTGTTCATTCGAAGTTGAACAATAGAGGGTAATTTTTCGTGTTGGTTTAAGGCCACGTTATTGGGTTGATTTAAATGGGACAGGGCATTGGATACATTACGTTTAAGCGTGCGTAGTGCTTTATTAGACAGTTCAATTTTTAAAAGTTTAATCTCTCGGGTTTTGGTAGCGTGGGTTACGGGGAGTGTATTTTGCCCAGTTACGCTAGTAATGGGTTCTTTTAAGGTTGTGGAAAAGGTCCCTGTTACATGAACATTCTGGGCTATGACATGCCCACTCATTATCATTAAAAAGATAGTGGTTTTCACTAAATTCATAAAAAACTCCTTTGATAAACCACTCGAATTAGTAGTCAGGCAAAGCATATCATATGGCTTAAATTTAATCACCACCGAATAATTTTGGTGTTTGTTAATTTTGTACACGCGTTGGCTGTGTTATATGTATACTAATTTGCTCAGGCAGGTTATAATTTGCTCTTTTATTAAGGTTGTTTTAAGTTAACTACTTTATACTGGATTCAGCTTTATAGGACTGCAAATCGCTTCTAAGTAGAGGTAACCCTATCGTTTAGGGCGTGTCTTTGGTAAAAGATTTGATTAAGAGATGTTGCTGTTTCATGTATATCCCCTATATTTTCATTTGAATGAGCGTTGCTAAAAGGATGACAATGAGTAATAAAAAACATGCATTAACGGTGTTCAGCCTTACCATGATCACGGTAGGTTCTGTCGATAGTATTCGTAATTTACCAGCCACGGCATTGTTTGGTAGCCAATTGATTGCGTTTTTTATTCTAGGCGCTATATTTTTTCTTATTCCAACGGCATTAATCTCTGCAGAGCTTGCTTCTGGATGGACAAAACAAGGCGGTATTTATATTTGGGTGAAAGAAGCCTTTGGTAAAAAAACAGGGTTTCTTGCCATTTGGTTGCAGTGGATTGAAAATGTCATTTGGTACCCGACGATTTTATCGTTTGTTGCAGGCACCATAGGTTATTTAATAAATCCTACTTTAGCCATGAATCCTTATTTTTTATGGGCCGTGATTGTTTGCTCGTTCTGGGGTGCTACGTTTGTAAATCTTTGTGGTATGCGCTCGTCTGCGTGGTTTAGTAATATCTGCGCTATTTTTGGCTTGTTATTGCCCATGTCATTGATCATTGGGTTAGGCGCGGCATGGATATTGGACGGAAATTCTTTGCATATCCAGTTTGATGCTCCAAGCATTTTGCCGCATTGGCAAGATCGCTCTATGTGGGTTTCATTAACAGCTATTATGCTATCTTTTTGCGGTGTTGAAATAGCCACGGTTCATGCAAATGACGTAAATAACCCTCAAAAAGCCTTCCCACGCGCGCTAGCTTATTCTGTTCTAATTATTTTAAGCACGTTGATTTTAGGTTCATTGGCAATTGCGGTTGTTTTACCGCAACATGACATCAATCTTGTAGCGGGTATTATGCAGGCTTTTGATGCGTTTTTTGCTCAATACCATTTGTTGTGGTTAATGCCTATTATTGCAGTGATGTTAGTAATGGGTGGGTTTGGTGGTGTTAGTAACTGGATTATTGCACCCACTAAAGGTCTTTTAATTGCAGCTCAGGATGGCAACTTGCCTCCCTTTTTTCAACGCGTTAATCAACAAGGTGCTCCAGTTACAATGTTAATAGGGCAAGCTTTGATTGTAACGGTTCTTTCTAGTTTGTTTTTGTTTATGCCCAGTGTAAATGGTTCGTATTGGTTATTGACCGCCTTAGCAGCGCAGCTTTACATGTTAATGTATCTATTGATGTTTGTAGCAGCCATTAAATTGCGCCTTAAAGCACCTCATCATCCTCGTGCTTTTTGTGTGCCTGGTGGCTTGGCGGGCATGCTCTTGGTCGGTGGCATGGGAATGATAGGCGTTTTGACGACACTTGTGGTCAGTTTCATGCCTCCCAATGGCATTGATATTGGCAGTGTTTCTCGTTATGAATGCACGTTAATTTCAGGTTTGGTGTTTATGTGTTTGCCACCTTTTATTAGCACATGGCTACGATCTCGAGGCGAGAAAAAAGAGGTGTTTGCAGTGGGTGCTAATATATAAACAATCAGCGTGTAAATGTTAAGGGGTCGTTTTAAACTAAGCATTTAGTATAGCTGTCTTCAGGGAGCTGGCAATGATTGCCGTTGAAGCATTGATAAATGAATTGTTTGGCCGCTTGCCGGAGCTTTCTTGGAAGCTCGAGGCTCTTTATTTCGATTTTAACCCCAAAGCGTTACCGAGAGGATTATTTCAACCCCAGTTTGAAATGACCCCTAAGTCATGTATTGATGAAATAAAAGAAGATTTGCTGCAATTAAAAGCCCATCAAGATGAGAGAACGTTATATTATATCGCTAACAGAGTCACTCAAAAAATCAACGTGTTGGTTCGTTTATGTCAGGTAGAAAAAGACAGAAAGCCTATTAAAAAAGAACTCTCTTTTGGGGTTCAAGCCTTAAACACACGTCAGCAATGGTTAATTCTTCTTCAAGAGGACATTGATAAGCTTGATGCCCAGCAAAAAGCTCTTTTTTCAGCCCTTAAGCGCCGTGAAAAAAATCAGGATTCCCAAGCCATGTTAAGTCTTCAAGCGGATTTAGGCGATATAGAACGCCGTTTGACATTGGCCCGAGAGACCTTAAATCGGGCCACAGGCGATAAGGTTTAGGTGCTAAGCTCTTCGCTGGTGCACATGGCCCTTTCATGGTTGGGGCTACTTAATAATGCTTGCGACAGATAAAGCATAATGATGCTTAGCGGTAGAATACACAATATATCAAAAGGAAATGAGAGCACCCCAATACCCCCAAACGACCCCAGGTAGGATATAACCAGTAAACCTATCATGTAGGCAATAAACCAATACAGGGCATGGTTAGAGACGCCAGGCTTTTGATGATGATACATACGAGAAATCAAAAGACCTATCAGCAAGGCAAGGTCAAGCTTCCATAAAATTGAAAGCCCACACCAAAACAGCATTAAATTACATAAATAAAAAGCAATATAAGACATCAATACGCTACAGGATAATCGAAAGGGCCTCGGCGTTTCGGGTTGTAATTTCCGCATGGCGAGTAAGCAAATGGGCCCAATCCCATAAGAAAGTATGCTGGCAGAAGAAAGAAAAGCGACCAATTTTTGCCAGCCAGGAAAAGGTAAGAAAGAAAAAATACCGACCAAGAAATTGACATACAGTGTTACATAAGGAATGTTATGGCGATTGGTTTTTAAAAATAATTTTGGTAAATGGTGGTTTAATGCCATTCCATAAACAATCCGAGACGTCGCCGCTGTATACACGAGGGTTGTCCCAAAAGGAGAAAAGGCTGCGTCTATCATTAACAGAGTGGCGACTACCCCAAGTCCTAGTAATAAGGCCAATCCAACCAATGGTCCGCTGTCGCCTGGATAATGGAGCGCTTGCCAACCATGTGTTAAATAGGTTTGTGGAACAGCTGCAATAAAGCTTAATTGCAACATAAAATATAAAACAAACCCAATCATTACAGCACCTAAAATGGCAATGGGTATATTGCGCTGAGGATTTTTTACTTCACCGGCTAAAACCAAACCATTTTGAAAGCCCGTGAATGCAAAAATAACGCCGCCTGCAGACAGTGCTGTGAATATTTGAACCCAACTTTCTTTATCCGTGAGATGAACATGTATATTGTTTAAGTTAGGTGCGCTATGAAGAAGAGCAACAATAGCAATACTGGGTAGAATGAATTTTATAATGCTGGCATATTTGTTGCACTCAGCAAGTATTTTTATTCCATACGAATTGAGTAATACCACAAAAAACATAATGCCAATGGCCGCAATGTATCCATAATGGGAAAGCGTAAGCGTTGCCGTATTGCCTAAGGTTAACATGGGGAAAAAATGGCTTGAATATTGTAAAATGGCTTGTATTTCAATCGGTGTCATGACGACATAAGAGAGCCATGATGCCCACGCAAATAAAAAGCCAACGTCCTGGCCATGGGTAAAGGATGGGTAGTTGGACATGCCACCTGAAACTGGGAACATGGTTCCTAATTCACATAACGGCAATGCAATAAAAACCATGAAAATAGCGGCAATAATCCAACTGATTAAGGCGTTACTACCTGCCATTTGAGCGCTGATAAAGGGACTAAATAACCATCCTGAACCAATCATTCCCCCAGCAGATACCACTAGAATATTTACCGTTGATATGTCTCGCTTTAACATGGGGCCATCCTTTGCATGTTTATCTATTAAACACGTACATTTAATCTATAGTCCGTCGAAAACTCTCTTTTAAATTTACTCCACAGAACCTAGGGGCAAGGGTTAAAGGGCTTTGGGGCCATTGAACCATTGTATTTCAATGCGACGATTATAAGCGCTGCCACGAATCCAGTGGTTATCCCCTATGGTGTGTTGGTCGCCATAACCTTCAGCATGAAGCTGTTCTGCACGAATATCATACGCCCATAAAAAAGTAATCATGGTTTCAGCTTGGGCTTGTGAGAGCATTTTTTTATGGTGACGTGTCCCAACATCATCAGTGAATCCGGCTACGAAGACAGGACTATTAGGATAGTATTTAAGCAGTTTAATAATATTGTTTAATCCGGGATAGCAAACTTCATTTAAATGAGGGCTATCGAAGAGGAAGTAACGGTCTGTTGGTACTAGAAGTGTTAGCGTATCGCCGTATTGAATGAATTGAATATCTTGAGCTTGCAGTTCTTTAAGCAGTGCTTTTTTGGTGTTGTTGAAAATACCACGACTAACACCCACAACCCCACCAGCAGCAGCACCAGCAGCAGTGTTACCTGCAACGGATCCTACAATAGCGCCCACCCCTGCACCAATGCCTCCGTACTCAGCAACTTGCCTTATACCGCGTGTATCATCCTTGTGAAAATTATTATAGGGTGGATGAAAGCAGCCACTTAACGTAATAGCAAATAGACTTGCACCTGTTGCACGCTTAATGGTGCTGCTGACTGACATCGTTGCTCCTGTAACCAACTCATTTTTCCATTATTAAGCATCCCTCGTAATTTCGCAATCAACACGTATAATAGATAGCAGTAGATAGTGGCATCCTCGACCTTAAAGACTGCACTGATTTTAAGATGAGGGACTGTATTTAAATGCGTTCTAGGGGGAGATTTCAATTTGACTGAAACATCAACTCAGGAATCTCAGGCGCTTCTTCCGCTTTCTTTGGCGGCGTTGGGCGTGGTCTTTGGTGATATTGGTACTAGTCCTTTGTACGCCATGCGGCAATCGCTTGATGGGTTAACCATCAATTTAGCTGCAGTCTTGGGGGTTTTGTCGCTTATTTTTTGGTCTTTGGTGCTGGTTATTTCAATCAAATACCTGGTTATTTTATTTCGAGCAGACAATAAAGGTGAGGGCGGTATCTTGGCTTTATTGGCTCTTCTTAAACGTACAAGTGAAGAGCGCCCTGCAATCTTTTTTCTAATTGGTATATTGGGTGCGGGACTAATGCTTGGTGATGGCATGTTAACACCAGCCATTTCAGTCATTAGTGCTCTTGAAGGTTTGAATGTTATTGTGCCTAGTCTTTCTGACTGGGTGTTGCCACTGACGTGCGCTATTCTGGTCGCTTTATTTTCTGTACAATCATTTGGTACGGCTAAAATCGGATTTATTTTTGGACCTGTTATTTTCATATGGTTTATTACATTAGGCGTGCTCGGAATCATCCAAATTGTTCAAAACCCTATGGTCCTATCGGCAATTAACCCATGGTATGCTATTCATTTTTTATATGACAATGGCTGGAAAGGTTATACGTTACTAGGTGGTGTGTTTCTTGTGGTTACAGGTGGAGAAGCATTGTATGCCGACCTAGGCCATTTTGGTAAAACGTCCATTCGTTTTAGTTGGTTTCTTATTGCGTTACCAAGTTTACTATTAAACTATTTTGGCCAAGGTGCTAATTTATTAGCGCATCCCGAGGCAGTTTTTAATCCATTCTATTTGCTTGCTCCTGGTTGGTTTTCTATTCCATTGATGATTCTTGCGACCCTAGCTACCATTATCGCCTCTCAAGCCGTTATTTCTGCAACATTTTCTTTAACGAAACAAGCCATATTGTTGGGTTTATATCCCCATTTGCCCATCATTCAAACCTCTAAATATAAAGTGGGGCAAATTTATGTTCCACAAATGAACCTCATTCTTGCGATCGGTACATTGGTGTTGATTTTTACGTTTAAGAGTTCAAATGCATTGACACATGCATATGGTATAGCCGTGAACTTGGTGATGCTTTTAACGAGCATTTTAACGATGTATCTTGCTGTTAAAAAATGGAAATGGGGGTGGTTCACGATTATTGGTGTGTTTTCATTTTTTGGAGCTATTGATATCGCATTTTTAGGCGCTAATATCCAGAAATTACGCACCGGGGGGTGGGTGCCTATTGTTTTTGCTTTAATGTGTGCCTTTATTATGTATACCTGGAAGATGGGACGTATTTATTTACATAAAACTTATTATTTGAAAAAAGAGAAACTATCAAAAATTTTAAAACAGCTTGATTATAAAAGTCTTAATAGGCTCTCTAATATTACGGCGATTTTTATTACTGATATCTATGATACGAGCGGCGGGAGCTTCCTTCATTTTTTAAAGCTGAATCGAACGTTGCCTGAGCATATTCTTATTGTTAATTATGCCGTTGAAAACATACCGCATGTTTCTTCCATCGACCGATTTGAGATTACTCCGCTGAAAAATAACATTTGTGAGCTAACTCTCCATTATGGGTTTATGGATACTGTCTCTATTCCGCAAGCATTATATGTTGCTAATGACAGAGGACTTTTGCCATTTGTGGTGGATATAGAAACAGCAACCTATATGCTTGAAATACCCAATGTGGTTGCCTCCCGAAAGATGAAAACATTACGGTTTTTTTGGCAAGAGAAGTTATTTGCTTTTTTAGTTAGAAATTACTCGGCTAATTTGAACATCGAATTTTATCAACTCCCTTATAACCGAACGATTGCCATAGGCACTTATTATTTGATTTGAATTAAGCGCCTATCTCCTGCTGTGATTTTTCTTTCTAGCAGGAGGACGGGAGGACGATTTGAATATTAATCCCCTTAATTGTCGGACTTTTTTGGGCGTCTCGCAAATAATCTATTAAAGGCACATCCACCACGCGTTGATAAGTGGATGAGGCTTCTCTAAAAAAGGGCACTCCTTTTTCATAAAAAACAAATCCTAGGTGTGATATGTTTAGATGCGTGCCAATCTTTGCAGTTAAATCCCAATTGGGTCTAACTATTTCAAGGATGGCACCATCTGGTATTTGTTTAAATAAGAGGAGATTGGCTTGCCCATCTTTAGTAAATAATTTAGAAAGGGGGATATAGGGAATGGTTGAATTGCTCACTGGTAATTGAGAGCCCAATAGTTGCAATTGTTGTAATCGCTGCTTTTGTGTCACGGAGTTGGGGGTGTTTAGACGTATATTTTTGGTAGAAAAATGCTGGTACCAAGCGGGTTTATTGATTAATGCATGTGCAAATTTTGCGATATGATGTTGTTTTGCATCAATGATTGTTGTCGTTATGTCCTTAGTAAACCCTTGATGTTGGTTGTTTTTATTCCAGTCTAGGCAAGTAAAATGATTACGGTCAATGAAAGAAACGTTCCCCTTTCGATAACGTACTTTATTAATACAAGACTTAAATTGTTGGAATTGAGTTGCAAGTGTTAGTGCAAGGACCGTGTCGACAAACGTTTCACAATCAAAAGCATCGGTTCGGTATAATGGAAATTGATCAAATTCCCCACGATTTCCTTCCCCCAAGGCGCCTAACAAATAAGGCTTGCCTAGAAATTCACCACTGATTATTTTTAATCGAGTAACAAGAGATACATTAGGTTTACTGTCTAGCCGATAGTATAGTTGGGTGATTGCTTGAATGTCAGTTCGTTTGTTGGTCTGGGTTTCATTAGCGAGCGATTGTGTTGATAATAACAGTAGACAACCAAGAATGAGGGCTTGTTTTAAAAAAGTCAAAAGACGCATTATTTTCCTTGGTAAAATAAGGAAAAATAGTTTGTGAAAGTGATTTAGTCAAGGATTGGAGGTAATTGTGTTAAATGCAATTTGGTTGGCAATGATGTTTTTAGCGGTTATTGTAGGGGTTATTCAAGGACGTATTGACGATGTAGTGCGTGCAATAACAGATTCGGCTAAATTAGGTTTTGAAGTCTCATTAGGATTAGCCGGCATCATGGCTTTGTGGCTAGGGATAATGAATATTGCTTCAGAATCTGGATTGGTCAAACGCTTTGCCCGTGCTTTACAACCCCTCATGCGACGTCTTTTTCCTGACATTCCTGTCGATGACCCAGCCATGGGGGCCATGTTACTTAACATAGCGGCAAACATGTTAGGTCTTGCCAATGCTGCGACACCTTTTGGATTACAGGCGATGAAAGAGTTGCAGCGGTTGAACACGCACGTGCATACAGCCAGCAACTCTATGTGTACATTTTTAGCCATCAACACGTCCAGTGTGCAATTAATTCCTGCCACCGCCATTGCCTTTTTAGCGGCGAATGGAAATCTACATCCCAGCAGCGTTATTTTTAGTTCATTGGTAGCGACGAGCATCTCCACTATTGTGGGCATCACTGCTGTCACGCAATTGGCTAAGCTGCCTATCTACCGATTAAAAGAAGCGGATAATTTATGATTTATTTTGCAGGTCAATTATCAAATTGGATCTTTATTGCTTTTGTTGTTGGTATTCCTTTGTATGGGGCCCTTAAGCGAATTGATGTGTTTGACGCATTTATTGTGGGGGCAAAGCAAGGCTTTGAGACAAGTGTGAGTATTATTCCTTATTTAATAGGAATGATGGTGGCAATTGGTATGCTGCGTGCCTCTGGATTTTTTGAATTGTTATATCTTTTGTTAGCGCCAGCATTATCGGCGATAGGAATGCCAGCGGAGCTTCTTCCTCTTGCACTGATACGCCCTTTTTCAGGAAGTGCTGCAACCGGCGTAATGGCTGAGTTAATTCATCAACATGGTGGTAATTCATTTATAGCGAAGACTGCTGCAACCTTAATGGGCAGCACTGAAACCACTTTTTATGTGGTTGCGGTGTATTTTGGTGCAGTGAACATAAGGCGCACACGTCATGCTATTCCAGCGGGATTATTGGCTGACCTCGCGGGTATTATTACAACAGTACTTATCTGCCGATATCTTTTTGCATAAATCTAGGCGGTGTTTAGGGCTTTTTTTCCAGCGGCTGCAAGGGTGGCTTCTTCATAGAGTTTTAACTGTGCAAGAAGCGTATGAGCTTGGGCTTTGAACGAGGCCATTTCTCGTGAAGGCACGGGCGATGCGTGTGGCAACTCAATGGTTGTGGGATTTTTAGGTTGCTGGTTCACATGAAACTCATAATGACAATGCGGGCCATCGGCTAAGCCTGTTTGTCCTACATAACCAATCACTTGACCTCTTTTCACGTGATCACCTCGTGATAAACCTTTCTGAAATCGAAGTAGGTGAGCATAAACAGAAGAATATCCTTGGTTATGAGCAACTTTAACCATGTTGCCATACCCATTGTGACGGTCAATAATGGCTATACGGCCATCGCCAGTTGCATGCACCGGCGTGCCAATGGCTGCAGCTAAATCAACGCCTTTATGGGGTCTTCTATAATGAAGAATCGGATGGTATCGAGACAGGTTATAGCTTGAGCTAATATGGCTAAATTTAATTGGGTAGCGGGTAAAAGCCTTTTTTAAGCTAGCACCTTGGGGGGTGTAGTAGTCGTAATCCCCTGAGGCATCAACGTGGCGAATTGCCTCATGCGTTTTTCCTCGATTGGTGTAGGTGACGGCATAAATTTCCCCCGTATTTATTAATTTATCATCAATATAATAGGCTTTGTATACGATGCTAAATTGGTCTCCCGCCCTAACATCTTTTGCAAAATTGATTTCCCAGTTGAAAATATCAGTCATTTGCTGGATTAATTTATAAGGAATATTCATTCGCTTGGCCGTACCATACAAAGATCCACGGACCGTTGCCGTTACATAATCGTTATGGCTATTCATTTTTCGTGTTTGGATTTCTGTTTGATAATGTTTATCGTTTAGAGACGTTACTAGAGACTGGCTGCTTGTTAATGGGGCAATTAATTTCTCTAAAATGCCGTCATGAATGAGAAGTTGTATTTCCTGATTGGGTTTGATGTTTGCTAATGCTTTTGCGTGGGGATTCTCATGCAGCACAGCAGGTAAAGTCTGTCGGTTAAGCCCTGCTTCTTTAAAAATACTAGCCAATGTGTCTCCTGAGCGAGTTCTAACAATTGTCCATTTAGGCTCGTCTGAAACAGGGTTTTCAGCTTTGTGCTCGGCAAGCTTTGGCAACGTGAGTGTTGAGCGTGCATAACTTGTTTTTTTTTGGTGAGAAAATAGTTTTACTAAAAAACAAGATGAGGAAAGAATGGCCAATAATATTACTAATGCCCGCAATTTATTTGATTTTTTCTTTGAGAGGTTTATTTGTGAAGCCATAGTTTGCCTTTACTACTGTCATCTTAAATAACACTACTAGATAAAGTACTTGATGTAGACTACATAATACAGTTATATGGTTTACCGTTAAACAAGGCTCTTTGTCGTATCAAAAACCTTAGGCGCCCCGACTTTTGCCAAGACTGCTATTAAAACATTATCTATATATATTTTAATAGCAGCGGCAATCCGATTTGCTGCAAGGTCTGAGAAAATAAGATACTTTAATTAATCAATTGATTTTATTGTAAAACATCTACAATTAGCTCTTATCCGGATCTCGTGCTGACTTTACTGTCAACGTTTAAGTACCATTATACTCTAGCAGGAACAATTTATCCGGGCTAAGATACCCGCTGTAAGAACTTAGGTCAATCATTAAAAAAGGTTTTGCTGTTATGATAATAGAAGAATTAGTAGAGAATGAACTGCTTCGAGGTATTGATGAGGTGCTGCCAGCAGGCGAGTTCGTCAAAAAATTGCAAAAGAACGTACCCTTAAAAATTAAAGCAGGATTTGACCCAACAGCACCTGATATTCACTTAGGTCATACCGTGTTGCTTAATAAACTACGTCAATTTCAGCAACGCGGACATGAAGTTATTTTCTTGATAGGTGATTTTACAGCGATGATTGGCGACCCTACGGGAAAAAATATCACGCGAGCACCTTTGAGCGAAGAGGCTGTATTGGAAAATGCAAAAACTTATAAGCACCAAGTATTTAAAATTCTTGATCCAGAAAAAACAACGGTTGTGTTTAACTCGCAATGGTTAGGACGCATGAGCGCCGCAGACTTAATTCGCCTGTCAGCCACACACACAGTAGCAAGAATGCTAGAGCGCGATGATTTTCATAAACGGTATACAACAGGGCAGCCAATTGCTATTCATGAATTTATTTATCCTCTCCTTCAAGGTTATGACTCTGTAGAGCTTAAAGCAGATATTGAGTTAGGCGGAAGCGATCAAAAATTTAATTTGTTAATGGGGCGAGAGTTACAAAAACATTATGGCCAGGAACCACAGGTTGTGATGATGACCCCACTTATTGAAGGTTTAGACGGTGTAAAAAAGATGTCTAAATCACTAAACAACTATATTGGTATTAACGAGCCTGCGGACATGATGTTTGGAAAGCTTATGTCTATATCGGATGAACTCATGTGGCGATACATCGATTTACTAAGTTTTAAATCTAAAGTTGAAATAGATAATATAAAGGATGCTGTAAGCAAAGGGATTAATCCGCGCGATGTTAAAATTGAGTTTGCAAAAGAAATTGTTACACGTTTTCATGATGCGCAACAAGCTGAAGAAGTTCATCAAGCCTTTATTAAACGATACCAAAATAAGATAGTCCCTGAGGATCTTGAAACAATAATCATTTCAGCACTTGATATGAATATTGCACAACTACTAAAGCAAGTGGATTTAACGAAGAGTACTTCTGAATCAATGCGTTTAATTAAACAAGGTGCTGTAAAAATTGATGGAGAGAAAATAATAGACTCATCGTTAATTCTTGCACCAGGTGGAACCTATATTATTCAAGTGGGTAAACACAGACTGACTAAACTGCAATTAAAAGATAAATAATTGCAAAAAGTGTTTGACATAGAAACTCAGATGAGTAGAATACGCAGCACGCCTTCG
>CAYTZN010000019.1:0-39015 GCA_964442495.1 uncultured Legionella sp.
TGGTTACGATGTTTACAACACTCGCGCAAGCAATAGATTATGTCTTTCAATCGATGATTTAAAAATCAATCGACTATATTATTCCGGTCTGATAAACGCCCATTTTCATTATAAATAACTCAATTTGACAATATTGAAATCATAAACAATACTTTTATTACAATATTTGTTCATTTTGAGAAAGGTATGCTTGTTTCAAAAGACAAAGTCATTGATGAAGTGAATTCGTTGTTAAAAAATGCAGCAACGAAGCGTCTGGACAGTGAAGCAGACAAAGACATGCGCTTTTGGTTGGAAGTTGCACCCTACCTGTCGGTCTTAGGACTCTCCATGCCTAAAAACCCTAGCAGTATTCTTTCCTTACCCACCCTCATGGAGGGCCTTCTTTCGAATAATCTCCAAAAAAAATCAAATTCTTTGGCGGAAGATCTGCAATCTACAGTGGCGAGGAAAGCGTTTTCAGCTCATCAAATCATTGGAATATTAAAAAAATACAATCACATCGATGCAGAGTCTTGTGCATCCTTTAGAGAGCAAATTTTTACCACGGCTACGAAAATCAATCATGCCATAGAGACAAACAAGGTAAAAATAGACGGTATGGATAAGACCTCTAAAAAGATAAAAAAATGGGGGGTCGACTTGCTCAAAGAGTACGGCATTATGATGATGGAAGAAGCGGCTGATGAGCCAGAGTTGGACGATAGTATTTTGCCTTCCCTAGGCAAATTAGTTGAGGTGGCTGCTACAAAAGTACCCGATTGTGATTGGGTGGTGATGGATTCGCCCTTAGGTAAAATATCAGTAGAGAAGCTTAGAGCATTGGATCGTTCTGCATATATAATGGGCGAACATGGTTTGAGTTATTACGATAAATTGACAGGTCATCTTCAGAAAATAAAGCTTGATAAAACATCCTTAATGGAGCTTACAAGTGAGTTTAAAGGGCTCAGTCATATTAAGCACCTATCGGTGGGGCAGATAAAAAAAATCATGTCTATCACGCATCAAATCCCTGCGAGTAATATTGGCCTCTATGATTGCTTGAGAACATTGTACAATGCTAAAAAACTAAGAGATTCCTTGGAAAATAAGCATAAATTTGATGATAAAAAATGTGCGGCCTATGACGAGCGTATTAAAGAATACATTGCTGAAGAGAAAAAATTTGAGAACATACAGAAACTAGGCGGGTTGTTTGCTAGGCTCGAAAATGAAGAAGAGATTTTAGGTCAAAAAGTTAATGCGGTGGCTCATGATGATTTAGGCCTTGATTGGAAATCGAAAGTTCTTAAAAAAATAAATAAAGCAGGTTCTGATTTTTCAACCTATATCGATACCACTTTTTCTAAAAGTATTTCTGAATTAAAAGCAATGGAAGACACTGTGGGTCATCTACAGGAGCAACATCACCAGGCATTACGGCAATTGTTAACAATGGATGATAAGGACATTAATATTAAGTCTTTAACAGATTTCCAAGCGGAATTTAAAGTTGATGAGGTTTTACAGCAGTTGCAACAAGTGCAACAAGACATAAAAGAATTAAGGGACGTGACCGTTAAAGGCCGAGATGATGCCATTGACTATGAAAAATTTTATAAGCGCGTTGATTTGGTGTTAAAGAAAGCAGAAAAACTAGAAGGCAGTTTTGAAAAAATAAACGATCGCGTTGGTGAGATAAAAAATGATTTATTGAAATTGCATGAGGATATTGCTAAATATAATCAAAAAACGGTCCACTCAAAGACCCGTCAAATAGCCAGGGCTCTCGTAAAAAATCCCGAGGGTTCGGGTAAAACAAAGAGTGAAAAGACAGAAGCCGCAACAATACTAGACAAGATGGTGGTGGGTGAGCCTGAAGCTAGGCCCATTTCCCCTAGTTTTGGACGAGCAACGTCCGAGGGCAAGCTCGGGGCTTTAGCCAAAAACTTTAAATCGTATAAAGATCGGTTCAAAGAAGCGGCCAAAGACATGAACAATGTTGAAAACATTAGTCCGGCATCTAAATCCAAATAGATTGCACAAAAAATAATAGAACGATTACAACTAAAATGAGGTTGATTTTTTATCAAAAAGACCCTTTTGGTCATGGTCTTTTACCTCGTCTAATAACTCCCTTACGGCATTTAAAGGCAATCCCATCACTGAGTAAAAGCAGCCGTCTATTTTAGAGATAAATTGCCCTATGTAACTTTGAATGCCATATGCCCCTGCTTTGTCTAGATAATCACCTGTAGATAAATAATGGTGTATGGCTTTATCAGATAGGGTTGAAAAATGAACCGTCGTGGTGTTAGAAACTATTTTTTGAAAGTTCAAATACGTTAAGCCTATACTTGTAATAACCTGATGTTGTGAATCAGAATAAGCGGACAACATGGCAAAAGCATCGTCATAATCATGTGGTTTGCCTAAAATGCGTTTGTTTAAGACGACTTCTGTATCAGCACATAAGACAGGCATTTTCGGTAAGTTTTCTTGTACTATCTTGTTCCATGCGGCATTTGATTTTTCTTCGGTGATACGTTTTGAATAGGCCTCAGGCGTTTCATCAGGTGCTATTTCTTCATCAATATTGGTAAAGAGGTATTCAAAGTCAACGCCCATTTGCTGCAGCAATTCACGGCGTCTTGGGCTTTTGGAGGCTAAGTAAATTTTCATGTTATCCAACAATGGGGCAGATATGGGTGCCAAGCAAGATGAAGGTTCCTAATATCAAATAAGCACCAACCGCTATCCAAAAGGCTAACGGTTCTTCGCTGCGTATAATGACACCTTTATAGTATGTTTTGCCGGATACAATGGAGACGAATGCGCACATTAAAAATACGCTGCCTAAAAAACGTAACATACCGACATGATTTGGAGCTATTTTACACATCATTTGATGGTTATCCAAAAAGTCATTATTGATAACTCAATATTAGTAGATCTTTAGGATCTTTCACAATAAAAGAGGGTTGATATTTTAATAGGGCTTTTTCAGAGTTATAGCCCCATGTTACGGCTACAGAGATAATATTGTTAGTTTTTGCCGCATCAATGTCGCGTGTTTCATCACCAATATACATGGCGTTTGCAGGGTCAATTTTATAATGGGTAAGTGTTTTTTTGATTAATTTTTTCTTGGAAAAATAATTGGACGCATGCACGAAGGAAAAAATATGATGTAGATTATTTGTCTCGAGCCATAAATTTACGTTTTCCACTGAATTTGAGGTTAATATTCCTAGCGTAAATTTTGCACGGTGAAGTTGCTCTAGTGTGTCTTTGATACCAGGTACGGGCGTTAATGTGGCTATTTTATGATGCAAATGTTTTCTCATTTGAGTAATGAGCTTGGGCACTTTATAATGGGGAATATTTAAATGCTTAATGATTTCTATGGAAGATAAATCGCGAAGGTCTTCTATGTCATCCAGGTGAATTTTTTTTAAAGAAAATTCATCTGCTAATAAGAGGGCTTTTTCCATCACACAACTAAAGCTATTCACCAGGGTACCATCAAAATCAAATATCAGGTGCATTATTAGGTCCCGTTTTTGGTTAATCTATTATGGTATAAAAAATCAGGTAACCGTAAGGCTTATCGACATTAATGTTAAAACTTTGTAATAGGATCACTTGCGGGAAAGGTATTGGCTAAGTCCCTGTCTAGTTCTTTGTCTTTTTTCGTTTTTCTTTTCGTTAAGATGCCTTCTTTTTTAGGCAATGATTTTTTTATGGTTTTGGGGTTCATACATCCTCCTCTCCCTGGATAACAAAAACCACCCGAGGGGTGGCTCTTGCTGTTGGTTAATGTCGACTTGCATCTTCATTAATCCTACAATTAAAATATAGTTTATTGTGTGCAATTTGTCAAATTTAAGAGCATTTTTTTCGTCATTGGTTAGTGTGTTTATGGCGTACATAAGACGGCGAAGCTTGTTTGAAAAATGGTAACGGTTGATTTGGCTTAGGCCATGTGTTACCCCTATGGTTTAAGGGAGCCCGTGGACTCTGGTTCTTTGTCTTCGTTATTTGGGATTTTTCATTTGTAGAGAGTAATCGTAATTGTCTTATTTTATCTTTAATGTAGCCTCCGTGAAGACGTCTGGATTTTTTAAAACATCTAATTTTTCTTTATAGTGTGTTGCAGGATTGGCTGTCGGAGCCGGTGTTTCTGTGAACGTGGTGTGGGTACTATTTTTTAGAGCGGTTTCATAATGTTTTATTGTATCCAATAATGTAATGATCTGTTCGAGCTCCTCTTTTAACCCAGGCAAAGAGGACATTAGCTTATCATTTGTCTTAAGGGCCAAAATAATATTAGCTGCGGCGTTATGTCTTGTTTCATCAGTGGTCGTTTTATCTAACAGTCGGTCTATTTCAGCTTTTATTGGCATTATTAAGTGGCGTTTTTCAGGGTTGGTATTCAACTTATCGACCCACATGTCTTTACTGACTAAATTGTCATTTAATGCCGCGCGGGTGGTGGCAATATGTTCGAACAAGTCGTGTGTTTCATGGAGTACTTTTAAGTCTAAAGAAATGGCTATGTATTCACTAAGTTTGCTTTTAATTTCATCAAGTTTCATTTTTTGTTTTTTAGTAGGATTTGATTCGTATAATTTCATTAATTTTTTATAAGCAAGCATGCCATTTTGCTGAAATGTGGTGTCATTGGACAGCACATATAATTTAATGGTATCGCGCAAATCAGTGAATAATTCATGATAGGGGCCTTTTTTGTTATCTGTTAAAGCCTTATTGACCAATAAATTTAATGAGTCTCTTATTTCATGAAGTCTTTCTGAGTTATTAATAAGCACCATGCTTGATCTTATACACATGACATCGACGTGATATACATTTTCATGGTGTGGATCTTGGTAGATATGGGTTGGGATCATTGCAATATCATCTGGAATACGTGAAATAAATTCTGACTCCGAGGCGATTGCAGAAACATTGGCAATATTATAAAAGTCAGCAAGTTCCTCAGGGTTTTGGATGCGCAATACAAGCCCTGTTTCAGATTGAGCAGCAAAATTAATGGCAACGTTTTTTTCATCTGTTGTGCTGACTATTTTTTTTGAGGCAATGTCAGCAATACTGATTTGAGCTAGTTCGACGGGGTCAATGGCTGTTAAATCGCCATCAGCTTGGAGTTGTTTAACACGTTCAAATTTTTTTATTACAGTATCATACCCAAAGCTTTGACCTCTGAATATTTCAAAGGGGGTTTCCTGTAACTCTTGTCTTCTTTTTTCTAGCCCTGCTTTATGGATGGCAACGTTCAGCAATAGTGCCATTTGACGTTCTTCTAGAGTGGTTGTTGTAGGGTCATTGTAGCCACCTAAAATAGCGTTTATTTTTTTATAAAAGGCGCTTTCTTTGGTATACATTCGTAATAAAACATCTCTAAACAAAGGTGGGCTTTTCAGTTGTTGTAATAATTCGCTCTGACATTTTTTATATAAATCTGAGAGCGCTTGTTTTTCATGGAAGTGAGTGAATACCAGCGGACTATTTTTAATAACATCTTCAATTGATTTTAAAAAAGAACCGGTTAAATGTTCAGCAACGATGGTCAACTGAGCTCTTTTTGTCATGTTTTCCAGTGCTTCTGTAGAAATGGCTGGTATCAAGCTACGTTGTTTAGGCGGGTCTTTCATTTTTTCTAATAGAAGTTGAAGTGTTTGTTTAACGGCCAACTCTTCTTTTTCAAACACTTTAGGAGGCATTCTGTAGGTATTGAAAATTAATAGTCGAACACTGTTTTTGATATCTTCAGGTAAATTTCTCATCTTAGCCTCATTTAATGGATACCGCGGCATGTATTCTTTTCACCTACTTAAATATAGTAACAAAAGATCTATTTGTCCAAATTCAATACTTTGTGTATTTAATTTTATAAGCAATGGGATGGTTGGTTAAAAGGGTTTATGCTACGTTTAGGGGTTAACGCGGGTGTTTGTTTTACGGTGATTTACTATGTTAAATGAGTTGTGTTTTGCTTATGGGCGTCCTGGTTCTTCTGGACAAATTAAAAGTGTCCCTGAGGATTTTTATGTTGAGGAAAATTTAGGTTTTGAATTGTCTGGTGAGGGTGAGCATTTATGTTTATTTATTGAAAAAATGGGCCTTAATACGGAGGAAATGGTTAAAATTATCAGCCGAAGTTTGGGCCTTCCTCAAAAAATCATTTCATATGCGGGCCTTAAAGATAAATTTGCGAAAACAGCACAATGGTTTAGTTTGCATTTGCCAGGGATGGATAGCCCAGATTTAGACATTTTAACCACAGAGAGCCATCGTGTATTAAAAGCAGTACGGCACAACAAAAAATTAAAAATCGGTGCTCTTAAAGAAAATCATTTCATCATTAAAATCCGTCATTTTATACCAGACGAAAAAGAGTTATTGGCGCGTATCGAAAAAATTAAACGGCATGGTGTTCCTAATTATTTCGGCCCTCAACGTTTTGGTCACAATAGTGCAAATTTAACGCGTGCTAAAGAAATTTTATTAGACAATAAAAAAATAAAAAATCGTCATTTGAGAGGTATTTATTATTCTGCTGCGCGCTCTTTTCTTTTTAATCAAATTGTAAGTTTAAGGGTGGGGCAGGGAATTTGGAATCAACCTTTAACGGGTGATTTGATGATGTTGGTTGGTAGTCACAGTGTTTTTCAATTGGATGCTGTGGATGATGAAATCAGGTTGCGTGTGAGTGAAAATGATGTTTTTCCTGCTGCACCACTCTGGGGTAAAGGTAAAGAATTGGTGACTCAAGAGGCCCTGACGCTTCAGCAAGCGGCAATTGAGCCTTGGAGCGATTGGTGTGATGCTTTAGAAGCTCATGGATTGCAAAAGTCTTATCGCTCAATGGTGCTTTTGCCAGAGAACCTTCAATTTGAAGAGGATACCTTTAGTTTTACACTCCCAACAGGCTCTTATGCTACGGCCCTTTTAAGGGAGTTGTTGACAGACATTGTCTAGCATGTAAGCAGTATAGCTCTTCATTCATGTTTGTTATATTTTTATTCTAGGTCTCTATTATTAAGGGTTAAAATCAATGACGCGTAAAGCCGTAGTAAAAATGGGCAACCTAAAACTAGCAACCCCCTCTGATGCAATTTTGGATATAGATAAGTCCCATACTGAGCTTTTAATGTTGATTCAAGACATGAAAGACACCATGGACGAAGAGGGCGGTGTTGGAATTGCAGCGCCTCAAATTGGGTGTAATAAACGCGTTATTATTTTTGGTTTTGAAGATAGCCTGCGCTACCCGCAGGAAAAAAGCATTCCGTTTACGGTGTTGATTAACCCTAGCATGAAAATTCTCTCCCCAGACATTGTCGATGGTTGGGAGGGTTGTTTGAGTGTGCCAGGCTTAAGAGGCTTGGTGCCACGATACAATCATATTGAATATAAAGGGTATGACCTTCATGGAAATACAATGACGCGAATTGTTGAAGGTTTTCATGCGCGGGTTTTTCAGCATGAATATGATCATCTGGAGGGCGTGCTCTATCCACGACGAATTAAAGATTTGCGGTTCTTTGGTTTTGAGGATGAGCTAATGAATAATCCGGAGCTTTACTCACTGCATTTGTTGATTTTCTAATGTTTATCTCAGAAGCTTGATGAGAAAAATTAAAGAAAATCAACAAATAAGCGTCTTGCAATTAAGCTTTTAACCCTACTGGGAATAAAATACTAATGGCATTGTTGGTTTGACCTTGTACTGCACCACCGCGACCATTTGTTAATGTATAAGAAACGGTGAAGTAGGGATCTGTAGAAATGCTACTTTGGTAAGAACAAGAAACGCGCCCCGTCGTGCTGTCATAAGCGGCTGCATCATTGAAGTAATTGGTTAAATTACCGGGTGTATTGGAAGGAATACCTTCTGATTTAAAGTACACAAATACAGTTTGTGACAGTAATGACTGAGAACCAAACCCTGCAATATAATTGCCAAAGTTCGTTAATTGAGAACTTCCATTTTGCGTTCCAGGGCATGCCACATAAGTAGAGACACTCACAGGATCAGCGGTTACTACGCCTGATGCAAATACAGCACTGGATAATACTAATAGTGATATTAAAGAACGTTTGGTATTCATCTTAGCTCCTTCTACTGATAAGTTTTTGGTTCCAAAAAACGCTCCTGAACTAGAGCGAACACCAGTATGGGCGTAAGAAAATGGCTTGTCAACCAACGTTATTTTTCTTAAAAAATATTATCTATATTGGGGGTGAATGAGCTAGCCATAAACACTAAAGCCCACGGCGTGGGCTTTAGTGTTTATGGCGTTTGTTAATTACAAATTCGTACACATTGACCATTGGAATAGCATCGGTTTACACAGCCGCCATTGTAGTAACCACCAACAATCGGGATGCCAACCGTGCCCCAGCCTCTTCCATAATAACCGCCACCACTACGATAGTAGCCGCCGCCATGATAATAACCACCGCGGTTGTAAGCTCCACGATAGCCATTCCCATGATAACCACCATTATGATAGCCGCCTACATTACGAGCACCACCATGGTAACCACGGTCGGCATAGCTATTGGTAAAGGCCAATAAACCCATGCTTAAGATGCTCGCTCGCAATACTGTGCAACCTAATGAATACATGCTCATGATAATTTCCTTATTTGGCCTATTGTTGCCTGAGGTTTTTTAGCTCAGTATGTTTAAATTATAGACCAACAAGAGGGGGTGTTTCGGTTTTTACCGTGCTTTAATGAGACGTGGGTATAAAAAGGTATAAAGCAGGGGAAGAAAAGAGACTAAAATTATCCCATAAACTACCACGGAAAAATTGTTTTTCACCACAGGAATGGAGCCTAAAAAATATCCTAAGTTTAAGATACTGCCTATCCATAAAAGGGCACTGCCAATATTATAAGTTGTGAAACGACGAATGCTCATGTAACTAACGCCAGCAATAAAGGGCACAAACGTGCGAACTACCGGAATAAAGCGCGCAAACACAAGGGTTTTACCACCGTGTTTTTCATAAAAACGGTGTGCTTCTTCGAGGTTCTCTTGATTAAAAAGCCACGGGCGGTTAATGGAGAAAACGCGTGGTCCAATGGCGCGTCCTAGTAGGTAATTGACTTGATTTCCTAAAATAGAGGCGGTGATTAGAAGTGGTAATAAGATAAAAAGATGAAGTGGGTTACCAGGTAGGGCTGCAATGCTACCCACAGTAAACAGTAACGCATCTCCTGGAAGAAAAGGGGTAATAATAAGGCCTGTTTCACAGAAAATAACAGTAAAAAGAAGCAGGTAAGCCCAGGTGCCGTAGGTTTGTATAAAGGGGATTAAATACGTATCGATATGAAGAAAAAAGTATAAAAATTGATGCCCGTGTTCCATCTTTCGTCCTGTAGTATCTAATAAGCGTAATGATTCGCGGTAATGTTAACCTACATGGGTTTTAAGTCAAACATCAACCTTGTGTTATGTTTTTAAAATAAGAGGATCGTGTATATGTTTTTGCTGTGTGCGGCTGTTATTTTGACTATAGATTGCATCAAAAAACAAAAGCTCAAATTGCAAAGATTGGACATACGCCTGTTCAATTTGAAGAATTGTTTTTGGACAGGTGACGGCTGCAGTGAGAGTCTTGGCTGTATGAATGATGGAAACTGTTGATGATCTGAACCGTTCGCTAGAGTAGGATGAAATAATACTCCGATAAGGGTGATCCATTGGCAAAGATAACCCCATGTGTGACCCTAAGTACATGTAGACCTCCCAGCAAGGCACAAGGCTTGCCACAGCGACTTCAATAGGGATTGTATTAAGTGTTGCATGTTGAATCAGATGTTTTGTATACCTCTCTGTTATCGGTGTTTTTGTAGGCGCAGCGTGTGCGGAAAAAAATGAATGAGGCTTTGGTGTTGCCAGATAGTTTAGATGCAATTTAAGCTCTGATTCTGAAATATAGCTTGATAGGGTCTTAAATTGTAATGCGTAAGCTTTATCCGTGAATCGATTTGAAACCAATGACAGTGCTTTTGAAAAATCACGTAAATACAATGCGTCTTGTTCTATGTAGAGTCTAAAAGCATTTTTAGGCAATGTGCCTTTATATATATGCTGGGGAAAGGGGTGCGCGGCTACTTTTAAAAGAAGGCGTGCATGTTTTGCCATGATGAACGTGAAAGGCGTTGTCATCAAAAAAAGCACGTAGGGTGTATTGGCATGATTTTCTCCTAAAGTGGCAAGAGAAAGTAAAGCCCACGCAGGACAAACGCATCTAATGTTAATCACAAAAAATCTGCCACTCGCCTACGTACCGCGCATAAAAGGCGGTGCCGGGTAATCTGGTTTCATACTGCGCGATTAGATGCGTGTACCCTGAAAGTTCACGTCTTTGTGACGTAACACCTTGATGCTCACTCTCCCTTCGCAGGCATTATCCTGAGCAGGTTATAAGGGTTTTCTCAGCCTGGCTTTTAAACCAAGCACCCCTGGTGAATAATGGCGTGAGTATAGCTAGCAAAATAGGCCTTGTCGATTGCTTTCAAGACGAGCCTAATGTTTTGCTATGATGTATTTACCATAGATTATAAAAGTGATGCACAGGACCATGGCCATGGCCGACAGAGCAATGTTTTGCAGCTATAAGCGCTTCGGTTAAATAGAGTTTTGCAAGATCACACGCATTGTTCAAGGAACACCCTCTAGCCAAATAGGCGGCAATGGCCGCAGATAAGGTACATCCCGTTCCGTGGGTATTTTTACTCTGGATGCGAGGGCTATTGAACCACGTACTGCCTTCAGTTGTTACTAATAAATCGTTTGAATCGTTGCCTTCTTGATGTCCGCCTTTCAATAAAATGGCTTTAGCACCGAGACCAAGTAATGTATCAGCAAGTTGCTGTATGTCATTGGAGGGGCCTGCTAATGCTTGGGCTTCAGGTAAATTTGGGGTAATTAAGGTTGCCATAGGAAGAAGGCGAGATTTAAGTGCATTGATAGCGTCGGGTAATAATAGATCATCACCACTTTTAGCCACCATAACAGGGTCAAGAACAATACGAATGCCTTGTGCTCGTTCACTTAAAATGTCGGCAACGAGCTCTACAATGTCTTTTTTAAACAGCATGCCAATTTTAATGCTATCAGGGACAATGTCATCAAATAGGGCATGTAATTGAGCTGAAATCGCTTCTAATGGAATTTCATAACAGGATTGAACCCCCATTGTATTTTGGACAGGTAACGCCGTGAGCACCGTCATTCCATAACAGCCAAGGGCCGAAAAAGTTTTGAGATCAGCCTGAAGGCCTGCTCCACCAGAGCCATCAAAGCCCGCAATCGATAAGCATTTATAGTTCATTATTAACTCGACCCATAGCCTGAATGTTGGCTGTGTATAATTCATCAATAAAAAGCGTACGGAATGAACCAGTTTTGTCGGTTTCTTTAGCCGCCAAGCTGCCGCACAGGCTAAAGTAGGTGGTGCCTAAGCAAGCTGCCTCATAAGGGTTGTACACCACCGCCCTAAATGCTGCAATCACCGCGGTTAGGGCACACCCCATGCCTGTGACTAAGGGCATGAGGGGGGAGCCAAACGTTAAAACCAGGTCTTTATTCCCATCGGTTATAAAGTCCTCAGCGCCACTGACAACCACGGTACAGTGGTGTTGATTGGCAAGCGTTTTAGCACTTTGTTTGGCATCAGAGACGTTATGCGTTGACTCCACACCAAGGGTTTGATGTGCATTGTTGACAAGAGCCATGATTTCACTGGCATTGCCTCTGATAATATCGGCGCCGTTCGCGAGTGTTTTGGCAGCGCGGGTACGAAGACGCGTTGCGCCTGCACCAACAGGGTCTAAAATGATAGGTTTTGTTAAGGTGTTTGCTTGTGTCAAGGCTTGCTTTGCGCGCTCTAAAAACGCATGGTCTAGGGTGCCTATGTTAATATTGATGGCCTGGCTAATAAGGATTAATTCCTCTAACTCCTCCGCATCTTGTGTCATGACAGGTGCGGCCCCAAGGCTTAGTAAACAATTGGCCATAAAGTCCATAGTGACATGGTTAGTTAAGCATAATACCAGTGGTTTTTGGCGGCGTAATAATGTTAATGCGTGTTCTAAATTATTTAACATGAGCGATACCTTGGTTATCAATAATATGGCGTAACTGTTTGGTGGTCTTTATGGCATCATTTGCATCATGTAATGCGGCAATGACGGCAAGGCCATGAGCGCCAGCTAATATCACACGTTTAGCATTTTGTTCATTGATGCCCCCAATGCCAACAATAGGGTGCCTGCTGAATTGAGAAAGATATTTTAATCCGTTTAGACCCCATGTGGTTTTAACGTTTAATTTGTTTCTAGTAGGAAAAATAGCGCCAATCCCAACGTAATCAATGGGTAAGTCATTCGCAGTTTCTAATTGAGATTCTGAGTCGATAGAAACACCGATGAATTTATCAGCACCTAAACAGCGTCTTGCATGGTTGGGGTCACCGTCAGTTTGCCCTAAATGAACACCAGCAGCATTAAGTTTTATCGCAAGTTCAATATTGTCATTGATGATAAGCGGGACTTCTAATCGGTCAAGTGTCTCTTTTAGCGCTTGTCCAAAGGTCAAAAGAGATGATTGGGATTGGTCTTTTTCTCGTAATTGGACGGCTGTTACCCCTGCATTAACACAGCTTTTAATCCACTGTAGGTATTGCGCAATAGGCTTATTTTGCCTATTGGTGACTAACATTAATGTGTAAAATTTTGATTTCATAATATCAGCTGTCATTAAATTGGGCGTAGAGTAAACCATTGTGGGGTGGAAATGAATATGGCTGGGTTTTAAGTGCAAAGTATTGCTATTTTACCGCCCATCATTGAGACTTTCACCCTTCATAATAATCACCAGGAGGGCTGAAATGACGAAAGCGGAGTTGTTGTTAAAATTAGATGAATTAATTGTTCAAAGAGAGCGGATTTTAAAGGACATAAAAAGCATCAATGCATTAGAGCCTATCATTGAAAAAAGGATTATCGACGGGTTCAAACCGGTTTTTGATACAAAAACGGGTACTGAATTAACCAAAGACAATATTGATGCGCGCATTTCAGCGTTGGCAACAGAGCTTACTGAGAATGTAAATATAGAACGACCTATACTGGTTGGTGTAATGAACGGTGCTATGCCTTTTGTGAATGATCTATATAAACGATTAAATGAGAAAAAATACGATTGTCAGTTGGATGCGCTATCTGCGAGTAGTTACGAGGGCATGGAGTCTGGTGACCTTGTCATTAAGGGTACCCTTAAAATTCCTGTGGTAGGTCGAGATGTGGTGTTGGTTGATGATGTCTGTGATTCTGGAAAAACAGCTAGAAAGCTGAAGGAGCACTTAGAAATGGAAGGCGCTAATCGTGTTTATCTGATGGTTTTAGTCGATAAAGCACAAAAAAGAAAAGAAGCTAATGCGGTTAGTCCTGATTATGTAGGTTTTACAGTATCGAAGGATGCGTTTATTGCTGGTTGGGGAATGGATTGGGAAGAGTTATTGCGAGGTCATTTTGAAAGTATTGCCTCGGTGGATACCGATACATTGCCTCAGGGTCAAGAGGCTGATCTCTTTCACTCTAAACACGGTTTAGTGAAAAGATATCAAGAGCTCACTGCCAACATAAATATTGTGGAAAATGAGCTTCTTCGATGCTCCAAGGATGAGCCTTCCGTTTCTTTAGAGGTGCCTCAATATGGACAATTCCGATTGTTCAATGGTCATGCTTCGCAAGGTGACAAGGCGCATGGGTTTGGTGAGGGTTTTTCTCCAGTACAAGACGCGCTAAAAAATTGCACCATATAAAAACACTGTTACAGGCAACGCCCCCATGTTTGGGGGCTGGCTAGGCTTAATTTTCAACGTCGTGAGCAAGAAGCCTTCGGTTGGCGCGGAAATAGGTTAGTGGTGAGTGCTCAAAAAAATCTGATATTTTTTCCATGTAAATACACGCATAGCGGTCTACTTGGTAGGCAAAAAAGCTTTCTTCAGCACCTGCTCTAAAAACACGCTCCCATTTGGGGTTATAAAAAGTTTGTTGTTTTTTAAGAAGCGCTGAAATTTTTTGATCAATTGTTAAAATTTGAGCTTGTAGTGTGGTTAATTCTTTATCATAATTCGTTGTGTTTTCATCAATTCGTTTTGTGTGGATGGTCACGTATGTTTCTTCAAGAGCTCGTTTGATGGTCATGTCAGACGCAATTTCTTTTTCTATGGGAAGTGCTCTTTTTTGAGCATCTATTTCTTCGCCCAACTCTTCAACCACTAGCGCTGTACGCCAGTTACAATCTTTTTTTAGTCGAAGAATATCACCATAGATATGATCGCCGATGTATAAAATTTCATCTCCATTGAGTGCTAAGTCGTCTGTAAATTTAGTGGCACACCCGCCTTGATAGATGCCAGGCGTGATTTTTCCCATGATGTTAGACATACAGCTGGTCTTGGCATCTATGTTTAAAAAACGCAGGTTATCATAGAAAAAACGAGGTTTATTGGCTAGGGTGATGGTGTATTCGAACAAGTCTTGCCACCGTTCACCAGGGTTTAAAAAAGGGTTAATGGCGTATTCGAGTAATAATTTAGTGTAATAGTACTCAGAGTTCGTCAGAATAAAAATTTTCTTTCCATGACGAATAAAGTGCTTAAGCCCCTCGATGACACCAGGCTCCTTGATAACATAGTGGTCAAGGTCAAGGCTTATTATTTTTTTTAGGCTCCCATCCGCATGGACAGTATCTACACTGTTTAAAACATCAAGTGCAATGGCATGATAACTTGGCATTTCATTGGGTATTTTATCTTTTAAATCGACGAGCTGGCCGTAAAGGGCGCAAAAGGCAATTGAAAAAGATGTATCAATCACCATGTAATTGGGGTCACTCAAATCCACGTAAATGCTTCGGTAAAATTGATTTTGCTCATCAAAACCAATGCTTTTTGTGCCATGAGAGCTTTGTCGAATGGCTGCATAGCGGCTGAGCTTTAAGATATTGCCATTTTTACTGTCAACCACTAATCCACGAATGGCGTCTTGAAAATGAAATTTAAAGTCTTTGATGGCAGAAGGGTAGTTTTTATTTTTAATCAGCCCTTCAATCACTAATTTATAAACGAGTGCTTCAAAATTTTGAGTTTTATAACGAATGAGAGTGTGGTCCATGTCTAGGCCAATGTATTTGATTTTTTTCATGTTCAATACACGGTTTACAAAAATTGAATGGCTCATCTATTGTCCTTAATTAGTGTTTCAATCACACTGGGGTCGGCCAGTGTGGACGTATCGCCCAGGTTATCAAGTTCATTGCAGGCGATTTTACGTAAAATTCGTCGCATGATTTTTCCGGAGCGTGTTTTAGGGAGGTCTGTTGTCCATTGAATGGCTTGCAAGGTTGCCATAGGTCCAATCTGGTTTCGCACCTGTTTTATCAAGTCTTCTTTTAAACGAGCTGTTGGTTTGAATGATGCCTTAATGGTAACAAATGCGTAAATACCTTCGCCGGTAATGTCGTTGGGAATGCCAACCACACCGGTCTCTGATACAGCAGGATGAGACAGTAGCGCATTCTCAATTTCTGCCGATCCTATTCGGTGCCCTGATACCTTGATAACATCATCATTACGGCCGGTTATCCAAAAATCACCCGCAGGATCTTGATAGGCGCCATCACCGGTTAAAAAATGCCCCGGAAAGGGTTTTAAATAGGTGTTAATAAATCGCTGATGGTCGCCGTAAATAGTTTGCATCAGACCCGGCCAGGGTTTGCTAATAACTAAAGTGCCTGGGTGGCCTTTTGCTACGGGGCTTCCTTTGTCATCAAGAATAGTCGGTGCAATCCCAAAAAATGGCCAACCTCCTGAGCCTGGAACTAAAGGTGTGGCACCTGGCAATTGTGTAAGGAGAATACCGCCTGTTTCCGTTTGCCACCAGGTATTAACGATCGGGCAGCGCTTTTTACCTACCCAGTCAAAATACCATTTCCATACCTCAGGGTTGATAGATTCGCCCACGGAGCCGAGTAGTTTGAGGGTATTTCGATGAGTGCTTTCAAGCCATTGATTACCTTCATGGCGCAGTGCACGAATGGCCGTTGGAGATGTGTAAAATATATTAACTTGATGTTTATCAATAATCTCCCAATAGCGAGAGAAATCGGGGTGATGAGGGACGCCTTCAAAGAGTAGGGTGGTGGCGCCATTGGCCAAGGGTCCATACACGAGGTAGGAGTGTCCTGTTATCCAGCCGATATCAGCAGTGCACCAATAGGTGTCGCCCTCGTGATAATTAAACACATACCGATGGGTCATGGCTACATAAACCAAGTATCCGCCCGTATTGTGTAACACACCTTTAGGCTTGCCTGTGGAGCCTGAAGTGTAGAGTATAAATAAAGGCGCGCTTGAATCCATTGGCTCTAAAGGACAGTCTGGCGCTGCTTCTGCCATGGCTTCGTGGTACCAAATGTCCCGCGAATCATTCCAGTCAATGGCCTTTCCGGTTCGTTTAACGACAATTACCTGTTGGATGTTAGGGCATTCTTTTAATGCCATATCGCTATTTTGTTTAAATAACGTGGTTTTTTGCCCGCGTGTACCTTCATCAGCGGTAATCAGTAATTGGCAGTCGGCATCCAGTAAACGTGCCTTTAGTGCTTGCGCTGAAAAGCCACCAAACACCACCGAGTGGATGGCGCCAATGCGCGCACAAGCAAGCATTGCTATCACCGCTTCGGGAATCATGGGTAGATAAATACAAACACGAGCGCCTTTTTTTATGCCATGTTTTTTAAGCACGTTTGCAAATTTGCAAATTTTTTGATGGAGCTCTTGATAGGTAATGCGCTGCGATTCTTGGGGGTTGTTGCCCTCCCAAATCAAAGCTACTTGTGATTGTCGTGTTTTAAGATGCCTATCAACACAGTTATAACATGCATTTAATTTGCCATGAGTGAACCACTCCACATTGTCATTATTAAAATCACCCGTAAGCGCTTCTTTGAAAGGAGAGGACCAAGAGATAAAGGTCCTTCCTTGTTTTGCCCAAAAGGCTGCGGGGTCCTCAATGGAGCGCTCATAAAGGTTGTGGTATTGTTGCTTATTAATATGAGCCTGCTTGGCGAATGCGGTGAGGACCGCAGCGTAGGGGTTTTCATTATCCATAATGGCTATCCTAAGACAAAACCCGGGTAGTATATCGTCGATCGAACAGGTTTAGCGAGATGCATTAATCCAATTGTCTGTCCAACTCGTTGTGCACTAAGACTACGCACTGAGAGGCAAATAACATTTTACGCCCAAGGCTCATTTTAGTTAAACCACGGCGCTCTAATCCTTTAATACTGTTTTTGGGCATGGGAAGATGGTCACTCAGTACAAAAACGCCTGTGTCCGTAAAGGTAAGGGAGCGAATATCCGCACCTTTCTTATCCAACAAATAAACCGGCTGATGGGCTTGGAGATCTTTCATCAACGTGTCAAAGCCAAATCCGGCTATTTTTATCCCTGGCTCAATGGGTTTAATGCATCCTTTGGCCACATCAATTCCTCGTGCTAATGCTCGGGTAATCACATCAAGGAATGCTTGTTCATGAAAGCCAGGAAAAGATAGCCCTTCGTTTGATGAGAAGACAAGCGTACGTGGGAAGTCCGGCGTGCTATCTAAAACCACATAAACAGTAACATCAGGTCGCATGCCTTTTGAGAAATAAAAGGCGTTAGCCAATGTGTGGGCAATGATTTCAAAATGTTGTGCGGTGCCTATTTGAGCATTAACGTTGTCAGCTTTAATGGTACCTTTACGTGCACGAATGACGAAGCTGCGCATGGGTTCTCCGTTAACGTTTATTTAGCGTGTATTTATCTCCTTTGCATTGGCATGTCAATGGATTATCACGAATGTGTCATTCTAAAATTTATCAAGATTGGCTAAGTTCCAATATTTTTTAAAGCTTTCGGGAATGTTTTTTCCTAACAATTGTCCCGGCTCGAGATACGTATGAATTTCATTAAAGGGCTTTACACATTCATCGCGGATGCGACGCATGATAAAATCAGGTTGCAGTTGGCTGGGGTTGGTCAGCCCCATAGCGCCAATGATTTCTAAAAAGCTTCGCATGGTATTTTTGTGGTAATTTGCCACGCGGTTTTGCTTTTCATCAACGACCAAGCCATGTTGTAAGCGCTTGTTCTGGGTAGCAATCCCCGTGGGGCAGGTATTGGCGTTGCATTGCTTTGATTGTACGCAGCCTACTGACATCATCATGGCACGGGCTGAGCCACACATGTCTGCGCCTAAGGCAATTTTTTCGACCAGATCGAAACCTGTAGCAATTTTACCGCTGCAAATGATGCGAATTTTATCACGCAAATGTATTCCTACCAGAGCATTGTGTACAAAAACAAGACCTGCTTCCAATGGTTCGCCCACATGGTTGGTGAATTCAAGGGGGGCCGCTCCTGTACCGCCTTCTGCGCCATCTACGGTAATAAAATCAGGTAAAATATGGGTGCTCAGCATGGCTTTGCAAATGCCTAAAAATTCATCTTTACGACCTACACAGAGTTTAAAGCCGACGGGTTTTCCTCCAGATAAATCGCGTAATTTTTTAACGAACTCTAAAAGCGTCACGGGGGAGTTAAATGCCGAATGTGCCGCAGGGGATACAACATCTTCGCCCATGGGTACTTTGCGGACAAAGGCAATTTCAGGGGTTAATTTGGCGGCAGGGAGTATGCCTCCGTGAGAGGGTTTAGCGCCTTGCGACAATTTGATTTCTATCATTTTTACTTCATCGCGCGTGGCTTCTATTGCAAATTCTTTCTCATCAAAATGGCCAGCTTCATTTCGACAACCAAAATAGGCGGTACCTATCTGGAATATCAAGTCGCCACCCTGCAAGTGATAGGTGCTTAAGCCACCTTCGCCGGTATTTTGCGCAAAACCACCTATTTTCGCGCCTTTATTCAACGCCATGATGGCATTTCCTGATAACGAGCCAAAGCTCATGGCGGAAATATTAAATCGGGACGCATTGTATGGTTTTTTACAGTCCGGTCCTCCGACCATAATGCGTGGCTCTACTTCATAAATTTGCTTTGGATCCAGCGAATGTAGCACCCAGGTGTAACCCACGCGTAAAATATTGAGATCAGTACCAAAAGCGACGGTATCTCGTACATTTTTTGCGCGTTGGTACACGATAGAACGGGTTTCGCGGTTAAATGGACGTTCCTCTTCGTCGTCGGCTATAAAATACTGTTGGACCTCTGGACGAAGAAATTCCAAAATATATCGCATGTGCCCAAGTATCGGGAAGTTACGCAATATGGTTTGTTTTTTCTGTAGAACATCATAAGCCCATAAGAGAACTAAGGGCACCATAACCCCTAAAAACCATATTGCATCATGGAGCATGACCAGTGTTAAAAACACCGTCATGATGACGATACCAAAACCTAAATACCATTGCCGGCGCATAGCTTCTTCCTTGATGTTAATTAACGTTTAAAAACCCTGTGTACGGTGTATGTTGGTATCTGGACGCTTGTCCTTGCGTGCATACATTGATAGCCATACGCTATGGCTCCGAGCCAACCCTTAGAAAACTATACCAAACTCTATTGATAAGAGATAACTATTCAATAGTACAACAGAGCAAAAGTATGCGTGTCTGATAAATAGACTCATCCCCTTTTCTGGGCAGCTAAAAAAGGACACTTGTCCTTGTTAAAGTATGTAATAAGTCAGTGGTCCAAAGAAGATATCAGCAAAGTGTTTGTTGAGAATGTTGATTTATTTTACCAAGTGGCGAGCAAAGGTCATTTACCGATATTGAAATGCCTGGTGGAAGCGTTGCCCCCCGAAGCTGTAGAGACGATGGTTGAACATAAAAACTATTTGGCGTTTCGTTTGGCTGCTTCTCATTGTGATGTACAAATGATGGCGTATTTAATTGCCTTATTGCAGCCAGAACAGGTCATAAATATGTTGCTAGAGGATTGTCACCGCATATTTAAAAGGGCGTATCTTATGGGGCATTTGCCGGTTTTGAAATGTTTGATTCAATATCTTCCAGAGGATGTGCTTGCAGAAGACTTGCTTAAGGCTTTTCGCTATGCGGTCTGTGTTAAGGATGACTCTATTATCAATTATCTGCTCTGCATCCCCAATG
The DNA here is from genome assembly GCA_964442495.1 of uncultured Legionella sp. Lineage (GTDB taxonomy): Bacteria > Pseudomonadota > Gammaproteobacteria > Legionellales > Legionellaceae > CAYTZN01. The sequence continues at coordinate 20,219 of CAYTZN010000019.1, forward strand.
TGTTTGATTATGCGGAACAAAATTCCATCTATGAACATTATACCCAACGGTTTATTACCGAAATGCTAAAAAACCTTAACAGGCGCCATACGGATTTTAAAGCGACTAACTCTTTGGGGGTATTTGATTGTAAAGATCGCCGTGAGGCCATCTTAATTATTTCCATCATAAATGGCCTGACTCTTCGTGATAAAAACGCATTGCAGGGTGACCTTCAGTTTTTATTAATGATGCCTTCTGTCAAAGCGTTAATGCCGATGGATACGTTGCCACATCAAAGTGTTTTGTTAAAAACGTGGGGCGTTTTCGCGGCACCTGTAAACGCTGCTATAACTCAAGTAGGGGCCGCTTGGTGTTACGGAGCAGACGCTGCTGGTGAGTGTTCAATATCGTAGTGGTATTATCGATGGTGTGGGACAAGCAGCAGGATGGCATCCTGCTTTAATTATCTGAAGACTATGGTGCCTTATGGGGTTCTTTAGTAGAGTACGGTCTCAAGACTCAATAGGGCTATCATGGCAAAACTTTATTTCTATTATGCTGCAATGAATGCGGGAAAAAGCACGGCCTTGCTTCAGTCCAGCCATAATTATCGGGAGCGAGGGCTTCAGACGCTGTTGTTTACGCCAGCGATTGATACGCGCTATCAAGAGGGGGCCATTTATTCACGCATTGGTCTGTCAGAGCCTGCTTTTCCTTTTCACAGTTCGGATAATTTGTATCACCATGTCACCGAGCAGCTTCAAGCTGGGCAGTCTTTTGCTTGTGTACTCATTGATGAGGCTCAGTTTTTAACTCGCGAGCAAGTTGAGCAACTAACAAGGATTGCTGATGAATTGGCAATACCTGTTTTAGCCTATGGATTACGCACGGATTTTCGTGGCGAGTTGTTTCCAGGCAGCCAATACCTTCTTGCTTGGGCGGATGAGTTGGTCGAGCTTAAAACCATTTGTCATTGTGGACGAAAAGCCACCATGAATTTGCGCATTAATGCAGAAGGTCGTGCGCTTCGTGAAGGTGAGCAAGTTTTTATCGGCGGTAATGAGGCTTATGTATCAACTTGTCGACAGCACTTTAGGCGCGGAGAGGCTACTAATTCATCCCAGGTGTTCAATAAAGATACCATTCTCTTGTAGATTTTGTTATACTTCGCACGGTCATGAATTGTAGTGTTAACTCGCGTTTCTAAGGGGTTATATTGTCTGATTCTTTTGCAGTTGGTGTGAACGAGCATTATTCTCGTGGTAGCTTGATGAGCTGGATGGTTTGCCTTTCAGCAGGGTTGTTTTTCTTCTATGAATTTTTTCAACTCAATTTATTTGATGTGATCAACCAGCCCTTACGTAATGAGTTTCATATTGATGCTGCAAAGTTGAGTTGGATGTCCAGTGCTTATTTATGGGCCGATATTCTTTTTCTTTTGCCCGCAGGGGTTATCCTTGACCGTTATTCAACGCGTGTTGTCATTCTTTTGGCCATGAGTGTTTGTGTGATTGGTACCGTCGGTTTTGCATTAACCACAACGTTTGTTGGGGCCTTCTTTTTTCATTTTCTCTCAGGCGTTGGCAACGCTTTTTGTTTCTTATCTTGTGTGATACTGGTATCTCGTTGGTTTATGCCACGTCGCCAAGCTTTGGTGATAGGGTGTTTGGTTACCATGGCCTTCATCGGTGGCATGATGGCTCATACGCCGTTGGTATATCTTACAGAGCGTTTCGGTTGGCGATACTCGTTATTGATTGACGGGGGTGTTGGTGTTTTACTCTTGTCGTGGATAGCCCTTTTTGTGAAGGATGCACCCCAAGCCGACCATTCCGGGCGTTCATCAACCAATAAAAATTCCTTCGCTGTTTTTCTTGAAGTACTTGTTAATCCTCAAAATTGGCTTTCAGGCCTCTACACGGCGTGCTTAAATTTACCGATCATGGTTATCTGTGCCTTGTGGGGCGCTAGCTATTTGCAAGTGGTGCATAATTTAACGCAGATAGCCGCGAGTAATGTGGTGAGCCTTATCTTTTTTGGCAGTATTGTGGGTTGCCCTTTGATGGGGTGGCTTTCTGATACAATTGGTCGCCGAAAACCATTGATGTTGGTAGGCGCGCTCATTACTTTTTTTACGATCATCCCACTGTTTATGAGTATCACGCTCTCTGATACGGTATTAAGTTTTTTGTTTTTTTTGTTAGGGGTATTTACTAGCGCTCAAGTTATTTCCTATCCACTGATTGCTGAAAGTAATCGTGGTTATAGTACTGGAATAGCAACGGGCATTGCTTCGGTAATTATCATGGGTGGCGGTGGGGTAGCTCAAGTATTGTTTGGTTGGTTGATGCAGCATCATCATATGGGTAAAGTTGCCGAGCAATACACGATTCAAGATTTTCAATATGCCTTGTGGATGTTTCCTATTGCCATATTGATAGCTTTGTTGGCGTTGGGATTTACCCGCGAAACGTATTGCAAAAATTTAGATTGAGCGTATGTATAAGGATGCTATAGAGTGGGTATGCAAATGGTTGAAGAATACAAAAATATGGATGTAGAAAAAACGTCATTATTACCCTGGATAGTGTGTTTTACGGCCTCATTTTTTTTCTTTTATGAGTTTGTTCAAGGCAATATGTTTGCGTCTATTGCTGACAATATTATGTATGATTTCCATATTCAAGCGGATAAAATGACGTATTTATCGAGCGTTTATTATTTATCCAATGTTATTTTTCTTTTTGTTGCGGGGATGTTGCTAGACCGCTTTTCAACACGTAATACCATTTTGTTATGGATGTTTTTGTGCGTCATCAGCACGTTTGTATTGGCTTACACCCATTCTTTCTATTGTGCTCTGTTTTGCCGTTTTGTGATGGGCGTGGGAAGTGCTTTTTGTTTTTTGGGTCCAATTCGCATTGCGTCGCGTTGGTTTCCGCCTAAACGTATGGCGCTGGTAACCGGCGCTATTGTCACCATGGGAATGGCCGGTGGTATGCTAGCGCAGTTCCCTCTCACTAAATTGGTATTGCTTGTGGGGTGGCGTGACTCCATGATGGCTGTTGGGTGGCTTGGTGTTTTAATGTGGGTGGCTATGGTATTTTTCATAAAAGAAAAATCAAGACCAACAGTATTACACAAGTCACACGATATCAGTTTTTTTTCTTTGGCTAAAAAAGCGTATTTAAACTCAGAAACGCTGTTGGTGGCCCTTTATGCAAGCCTTATGAACATGGCGGTGGCGGTTTTTGGTGCAATGATGGGGTCGCTTTATTTAATGCAGCGTCTTGGGGTAGATAAAGAAGATGCCTCCCTTGTAAATTCCATGTTATTTTTAGGCGCCATTATTGGTGGGCCATTCATTGGGTGGTGTTCTGATAAGCTTGGCTTGAGAACGTTGCCCATGAAATTTGGTGCAATCGCGTCATTACTTACGGTTCTTGCTATTTTATATTTGCCAGTTTCTTTAGGTGCCATGGCTTGGTTATTTTTCTTGCTTGGATTTTTTACGGCATCACAAGTGATTAGCTATGCACTAGTAGCGGAAAGCAGTTCGCCAGCCATGACGGCAACGGCTGTGAGCATTGTGTCTATCATGACGCAAGGTGGTTATATTGTTTATCAGAGTTTATTTGGGCGTCTTTTGTTATGGCACGGTGAAATGCGCATGGTAGATGGGGTGCCTGTGTATTCTCTTAGCAATTATCAAACGGCAGCAATGATTTTACCATTGGGTTTAGGGCTAGCATTATTGGTCGCTATTAAATTAAAAGAGACTTATTGTCACCAATCTCAGGACTAAATTTGGATGAGTAGTGGTTCGCGTGTTTGTATTTTGTTAATGGATTCATTGGGGATAGGTGCAAGTCTTGATGCTCACCGTTATGGGGATGAAGGGGCTAACACGTTTGGTCATATTGTAGCGGCTTGTCAACAAGGGCGAGCTGATAAGGCAGGTCTACGTGAAGGGCCTTTACAGATTCCCCATTTAGCACGTTTGGGATTATATCATGCGGCAGTAGCAAGCTCTGGGGTGAAAATCGTTGATCTTGCTACCTTGAAGTCTCCTTTGGGTTATTACGGGTATGCTGTAGAGCAGAGTTTTGGTAAAGATACACCCAGTGGGCATTGGGAGTTAGCTGGGGTGCCGGTCATGTTTGATTGGGGTTATTTTCCAAACACAACCCCGTGTTTTCCTCAAGAATTGATTGATGAGCTTATCGAGCGCGCCCAGTTGCCGGGTGTTTTGGGTCAAAAGCATGCTTCTGGAACAACCATCATTGAAGAGCTTGGTGATGAGCACCTGCAAACAGGCAAGCCTATTGTCTATACCTCTGGTGATAGCGTGTTTCAAATTGCCGCTCATGAGAAACACTTTGGGCTAGAGCGCCTCTATAAACTTTGTGAATTGGCCCGCGAATTGGTGGATAAATACCAAATTGGTCGCGTCATTGCGAGACCTTTTTTAGGTGAGTCAGGTGCTTTTTATCGAACAGGCCATCGGCGTGACTATGCAACATTGCCACCACAATTGACCTTGTTGGATTTTTTAAAAGAAGCCGGTAGAGACGTGATTGCTATTGGGAAAATTGATGATATTTTTGCTCATCAAGGTGTTACTCAAACCATTAAAGCAGACGGTAACATGGCGCTTTTTGATGCAACTCTTTCTGCGTTGGAGCAAGCGCCTGCAGGCAGCCTTGTGTTTACAAATTTTGTGGATTTTGATTCTTCTTATGGGCATCGACGCGACATAATGGGGTATGCCCATGCACTTGAGGCCTTTGATAAACGGTTGCCTGAGCTTTTGGCCTTGTTAAAGCCCGATGATATTGTCATCATCGCGGCAGACCATGGTTGTGACCCCACTTTGCCTGGTTCTGATCATACTCGAGAGCATATTCCTGTATTGGCCTATGGGAAGACATTAGCGTCTCGTTTTATAGGGCGGCGGGAAACGTTTGCTGATATTGGCCAGAGTATTGCAGAACATTTAGGTATAGACCCTTTGTTGCATGGTGTTTCATTTTTTAATTCACTAAACAAATGAGTTTTCCAATTACGTTTTTACACTATTGTGCCGCCCTTGAATTGAGGCTCACTTCTTTGCGTAAAGAAGTGCTTTATATTTTATGGTGTGCACAAAAGCCGCTGAAAGCCTATGAAATTCTTGATGATTTACTAAAAACCAAGCCTAACTCAAAACCAACAACGGTGTACCGTGCATTGGATTTTTTTGTGGAGAGCGCGTCTGTCCATAAGATTGAATCTATCCAGTCTTATACCCTATGCTGTGAGCCTGAAAAGCACTTATCCTCTGAAGTGTTAATGGTTTGTAACGCTTGTCATCAAGTCATTGAGCTTTATGATGATACGCTCCGAAGCTTGGTGGCGAGCCTTGCAAAAACTCATGACTTTCAATTGAAATTAGATGCGATTGAATTAAAAGGACTTTGCAAGGAGTGTGCTTGATAACCTTATCGTGCGTTCTTTCGTAAATAATTCTTAAAACACCCCATTGATTTTTTATAGATCACCCCCAACTACTAACTTTCGACAGTGTGAGGTTTGATTTTGGAACAATATCGTGGTACGACGATTCTCTCCGTTAGGCGGGGTAATAAAGTAGCTATCGGTGGCGATGGTCAAGTGACTCTCGGCAATACGGTAATGAAAGGAAATGCCCGAAAAGTAAGGCGTTTATATAAAGATAAAGTGATAGCTGGTTTTGCAGGGGGTACGGCGGATGCTTTTACCTTGTTTGAACGTTTTGAAAGCAAACTTGAGATGCATCAAGGGCATCTGGTGCGCGCAGCCGTTGAGTTAGCCAAAGATTGGCGTACGGATAAAATTTTGCGTCGCCTAGAGGCGTTGCTTGCTGTGGCAGATAGTAAAGCGTCTCTTATCATCACTGGTAATGGAGACGTCATTGAGCCTGAAGAAGGTCTCATGGCGATTGGTTCAGGTGGTCCTTTTGCTCAAGCCGCAGCACGAGCATTGCTTGAAAATACAAAATTATCAGCAGGCGATATCGTCCGGAAAGGATTAAATATTGCTGGGGACATTTGTATTTATACCAACCATAATTTAACCATAGAAGAATTGGATAGCGATTGTGAATAATACAATGGTAGTGATGACGCCTCGGGAAATTGTTGAGGAGCTAAATAAGCATATTATTGGGCAAGACAGTGCAAAACGCGCTGTGGCTATTGCTCTTCGTAACCGTTGGCGTCGAATGCAGATTAAAGATAGCACCTTGCGCAATGAAATCATGCCTAAAAATATTTTAATGATTGGGCCAACCGGCGTTGGAAAAACTGAAATTGCAAGACGTTTGGCCAAGCTCGCAGGGGCACCGTTTATTAAAGTTGAAGCGACCAAATTTACTGAAATCGGGTATGTAGGACGCGACGTTGACTCTATTATTCGTGACTTGGCTGACATTGCTATCAAGCAAGAGCGAGAGCTTGCCATGAAAAAAGTCATGCGTCTTGCCGAAGATGCTGCAGAAGAGCGAATTCTTGACGCTTTGTTGCCGCCTGCGCGAGGTGCTAGTGCTCCTGAAGAGAAGGACTCCTCCACACGGCAAGTGTTTCGTAAACAATTGCGGGAAGGCGTTTTAGATGACAATGAGATTGAAATTGATTTGTTAGCATCACCCGCAGGCATCGAAATAATGTCGCCTCCTGGAATGGAGGAAATGACCAATCAATTGCAGGCCATGTTTCAGCAAGTTGGAACCAATCGCACAAAGACGCGTAAATTGCCTATCCGTAAAGCCATGAAAATATTGTGTGAAGAAGAAGCGGCAAAACTTGTCAATGAAGAAGATATTAAAACCCGTGCTATTGAGAATGTTGAACAAAACGGTATCGTTTTTATTGATGAAATTGATAAAGTAGCCAAGCGCTCTGAACAAGGTGGGGATGTTTCTCGTGAAGGAGTACAACGCGATCTTCTGCCATTGGTTGAGGGGACTACCGTTTCTACAAAACATGGGGCGATTAAATCTGATCATATTTTATTTATTGCCTCAGGTGCATTTCATGTGGCAAAACCGTCTGATTTAATTGCAGAGCTTCAAGGCAGGCTACCCATTCGCGTTGAGCTTTCAGCCCTTAGTGTTGAGGATTTTGTACGGATTTTAACAGAACCTACTGCCTCACTGACTGAGCAATATGTGGCGTTAATGCAAACAGAAGGGTTAACCTTATCCTATGGTGATACAGGCATTCAGCGTATTGCTGAAGTGGCTTGGCAGGTGAATGAGCGTACTGAAAACATTGGCGCGCGTCGCTTATACACGGTGATGGAACGTTTGCTAGAAGTGGTCTCCTTTGAGGCAACGGATAAAGGGGGCGAATCTGTTCACGTGGATGCCGAGTATGTGCAGATGCACTTAGGAAAATTGGTGGAAGATGAGGATCTTGCTCGTTACATATTATAGTCTGCCTTAAAATGGAAAAAATCTTCGCTTAAAAGGTATTTTAGTTGCTGAGACGCTCAGAAATTCATTGCCCTCCTGTTTAAAATGCGGAGGGTAATTTTTATAGCAAAAATACTCTATGGTATCGATAAAAAAATGAGCCTCTGCAAGGATATCTTTTAGTGATTGTAGCTCAAATAAATGCATATATTCGGGCAAAATGCCTTTGCTAGAGTTCGGCAAGAAGTCTATCTTAAATATGCCAGGCCATTTTATACCGGCTTTAACCCGTCTTTTGTACTCAGGGAGGACTTGAGGGTAGTTCCTTGTTGTAACAACCGTAATAAATAATTTCCCTCCTGGCTTTAGCCATCGCCAACAGGCCTGCAAACTGTCTAAAATACTGTTTCCATCCATAAAATGTAAAACATTTGAAATGTTAATGGCACTTAAGCTGTTGGCATCTAAGGTTAGGTCATAAGGAAATTTGCATAAGACCGTGGTTAATTTAGAGACTAACGCCGGGGGTGTAGCCGCACACAAAATGAAAAGATGTTTTTCTGAGAGATCGCACGCAATCACACCAGGGGCTCCATTTTCCAGTGCGGCAATGGTTGCGACCCCATATGCGGCACCGACATCCAATAAAGGGGCCGCTGCATGTTTTGCATAATCAACAAAGGCTTTTGAGGACGGTGATAACTCTTTATACATCAGACCCATCACGTTGGTGGTTTTGATTAAACCGGGCTCCCATTCGTTAGGCCAGAACGCATCTATGCGACTCATCATGTATCTCTTTGGATTGTATCACCGCGAAACAGCTGTTCTAGGGTAATATTAAAGGAGTTTTTAAGATGATTATCATTTTTTTTTATGTACGCTTGCCAGAGGCTATCAATGGGTTCGTTATGGACCGATAACTCGTCATTGCGAGGGATGCGAAAAGGTAGCATGTTAGCTAGATCATAAAGTGTTAGTTGATTTAAATCGCGACTTAATACGTAGTGACCATCACGGGTTGTTTTAATCAATTGTAAATCAATTAGCACACAAAGCATCTCACTAGCCCCAGTGGCATAAGCTTGAGTGCTTGCATTGATCAATGCGTCGAGGCTCAATTCCTTTCCGCCTAATTGGGCTAACCGAAGTTGGTATAACCATATAAGGGCATGTGAAAAGCCATCAAGAGCAATGCCTGGACGTCTTTGATGATGCACTGATAATGCGTAACTGACTTCAGCCCCCAATAAAGTGATAAGCCATACCCAGTAAATCCATGCAAAAAAAATAGGGACCGTGGCAAAGGCGCCATAGAGTAATTGGTAGGTGTTGTAATGGGTTAAATAATAAGCAAATGCAAATTTGGCAGACTCAAATAAAACGGCAGCAATGACACCACCACAGAGGCCGTGTAGAAATTTTACTTTGCAATTGGGAACGACAATATACAGAAAAGTAAATCCTAGGAGGGAGCATAAAAAAGGAAGGTAGCTTAAAAGGGTAGGGATATCTTGAGTGGCAAAAAAGGGCATGGAGAGAAAATAAGAACTGACAGCAAGGCTTAATCCTAGCAATAGAGGCGCGAGAGAGACGATTGCCCAGTAGAGCAAAAAAGCAGATATGCCATGTCTTGGCGTGTTGATTTTCCAAATTTTATTCATCGTGCTTTCTATTGTATAGATGACTAAAAAAGCCACTATAAATAAAAAAACGAGGCCTATCGCTGATAATTTAGAGACTTGTGATGCAAAAGTTTGTAAGTAATTTTGTACAATTTTTCCTGTGGCTGGTACAAAGTTAGCAAAAATAAAGTTTTGTACCGGCTCAGTTAACCCCTGAAATACAGGAAATGTCGATAAAATTGCAAAACCCACCGACATTAAGGGGACAAGAGCCAATAATGTTGTAAATGCAAGCGCTGATGCGCGATACGGGCAGTCATCCTCAATAAAATGGCGTAATACAAAACAAATAAAGCGTTTGCTTTCAGCTATTTTCTCGGTTAACTTTTGCGGTCTATTCATGAAGGGTTCTCTAGGGTTATATGTTTACTATGGCATAAAAAAAATAAAGATAGCTATAGTTTGGGATGTGTTTATTCTTGAGATTATTTTGGGGATTGTTAATGATTAAACCGTTTGTGTTAGTGCTGTATTACTCTCGAACTGGCGCTGTATTAGAACTTGCACAATACATTGCTCGTGGTGTTGAGCATGTTGAAGGGATTGAGGCGCGTCTTCGGTCTGTGCCTGCGGTATCGACCACTTGTGAGCAAGTTGCAAGCACTGTGCCTGATGAAGGCGCACCTTATGCCACGTTAGATGATTTACGAGAGTGTGCAGGTCTAGCTTTAGGTAGCCCTACGCGGTTTGGCAATATGGCGGCTCCTATGAAATATTTTTTGGATGGTACTTCTTCCTTATGGCTTGCAGGGGATTTAGTGGACAAGCCTGCTGCTGTTTTTTCGTCTTCTGCGTCCATGCATGGCGGGCAAGAAACCACATTAACCAGTATGATGCTGCCTTTATTGCACCACGGTATGCTGTTGGTAGGCTTGCCATATAGTGAACCTGCTTTAAACACCACGCAAACTGGGGGTACGCCCTATGGTGCAACGCACGTTGCGGGGGTGAGTAATGATCTCGTATTAAGCGCTGATGAAATTATATTGGCCAAACGTTTGGGTGAGCGCCTGGGTCGCATTGCACTGAAATTGGAAAAATAACCCAAAAGATAAGTGAGATAAAGTGAACGTTATAAGTTTTAATGCCAATGGCATTCGCTCGGCTGCGCGTAAGGGGTTTTATGACTGGTTACTCTCTCAAGAGGCAGACTTCGTCTGTGTTCAAGAAACCAGAGCGCAATTTGAGCAACTAACAGCAGATGACCTCTATTTTCCCAAAGATTTTTATTGTGATTATTACTGTGCTGTAAAAAAAGGGTACAGCGGCGTAGCTATTTATGCACGAAAGTCACCTCAACACGTGCAAAAAGGTCTTGGCTTTAGTGTTTGTGATGAGGAAGGTCGATATATTCAGTTTGATTATCCGGGTTTAAGTGTGATCTCGCTTTATTTACCGTCAGGTACTAGTGGTGAGGGACGCCAAGTTATTAAATATGATTTTCTAGCACGGTTCGCTGAGCATTTGCGTGTGCTTAAATCAGAAGGCCGGGAGCTTATCATTTGTGGTGATTACAATATTGCTCATAAACAAATTGATATTAAAAACTGGCGCGGGAATCAGAAAAATTCAGGTTTTTTACCTGAGGAGCGCATGTGGATGGATGAGTTATTTGGCTCGCTTGGGTTTGTGGATGCTTTTCGTCAAAAAAATAAAGAGGCTGAGCAGTACACGTGGTGGTCCAATCGTGGTCAGGCATGGGCTAACAATGTGGGATGGCGAATTGATTATCAGGTGGTGACACCGGGACTCGCGGATTCAGTGGCCGCGGTAGATATATACCGAGACACTCGGTTTTCTGACCATGCCCCTTTAATCATTAAATATGAAGGTGTATCGATATGAGCGAAGGCAAAAAAATGAAGTTAGCCAGTTGGAATGTAAACTCCTTAACTGTGCGCCTAGATCAGGTTTTACAATGGCTTGATACCTCAGGTGTGGATGTATTGGCATTACAAGAAACTAAATTGGTGGATGAGCGATTTCCAGAACAAGTGTTTCAGGAGAAAGGCTTCCATGTTGTTTTTTCAGGACAAAAAACCTATAACGGGGTCGCGATTGTTAGCCGATACCCTATTGACGAAGTAGTAACGGACATTACCGGGTTTACCGACCCACAGCGTCGCATTTTGGCCGTAACGGTTGCGGGGATTCGTTTGGTTGATCTTTATGTGCCCAATGGTGCGGCAATAGGCACGGATAAATATGAATATAAAATGATGTGGTTACAAAAAGTTACGGGTTTCATTGAAGAGCAGTTAGCCTGTTATCCCAAAATGGCCGTAGTGGGTGATTTTAACATTGCTCCAGAAGATAGAGATGTTCACTCTCCCGAGGAGTGGGAAGGGTGCGTTTTGGTTAGCCCCGAAGAGCGTGAGGCTTTTGCACGATTAATAGACTTAGGCTTTAAAGATAGTTTTCGTAAATTTACAGAAGACGCATCTCATTATAGTTGGTGGGATTATCGCGCAGCCGGATTTCGGCGTAACCGTGGTTTACGTATTGATCATATTTTATTAAGTGAACGCCTAAATACGCAATGCTTGGAAAGTGGTATTGACGTGGAGCCACGCCGTTCCGAGCGCCCATCTGATCACGCACCCGTATGGGCAACTATAGCAGGCGATGAAGGATAGGAACCTGGTAAACACATCTACTGTTTAAGCACAAATGACTTCGTACCTTCTCTTACCGTGCTTTATATGCCATATCCATAAGATCAGGCATAAACATCGTACTGAATTCATCGCATAAAGTGTGGAGCGTGGGTATTTGGGTTTTATTAAGTGTGTTTCTATGTGTTTACTTTGAGTATAGGAATTAGATTTGATTTAAAGATGCATTTCTGGTATTGTTTCGCGTCATTTTAGGTTTATAAAGAGCATGGTGCCTGGCATCGATCAGGTGGCGATGCTCGTTATGCAAATATAGAGAGTGGTATATATGAAAGCTTCGATCCATCCTGATTATAAGACCATTAATGTGACCTGCAGTTGTGGCCACGTTTTTGAAACACGTTCAACATTATGTAGCGATTTGAGCATTGAAGTTTGTGCAAATTGCCATCCTTTCTACACCGGTAAGCAAAAATTAGTTGATACCGGCGGTCGAGTACAGAAATTCCGAGATCGTTACAAAACACGCGGTACAAACCAGACTGGTGCGTAAGCTTGTTTCATTAAAATGTATGTCTGACTTACATTAAAACCACTCACAATTTTAGAATAATCCCTGATGTCAGCAGCCAAACCGCCTAGACATCGGGGAAATAACCTAACGTTGCGAGTGGCGTTTTATTACGATTATATGACCAAAAAATGAAAAAAGCGCCGTTAACATGCGCTTTTTTTTCAGAATCATTGTTCATTAATTTTATTTTTCTATATGATTTTTTGTAAAATGATCTTTTTAGAGTAAGGGTGAGTATTTTGGATGAATTTTTTAAGCAGCGCGCGTTAGATTATCACGAACTTCCGTCACCAGGAAAACTGGCAGTTTGCGTGACCAAGCCTACCAACTCTCAAGATGATTTATCTCTTGCATATACACCCGGTGTGGCTTTGCCCGTTCTTGAAATTGCAGAAACCCCAGAAAAAGCCTATCGTTACACGGCTAAAGGTAACTTGATCGCTGTCATGACAAACGGTACGGCAGTGCTTGGCTTAGGGAATGTGGGCCCATTGGCTAGTAAACCCGTTATGGAAGGCAAGGCCGTATTGTTTAAGCGTTTTGCAAATATTGATGTATTTGATATTGAAGTTGATGCAGATGACCCTCAAGCCTTCATTTCCACTGCCAAACGTATTTCACCAACCTTTGGTGGCATTAACCTTGAAGATATTAAAGCCCCAGAGTGTTTTGAAATAGAACAAGCTCTCATGGAACAATTGCTGATTCCGGTCTTTCATGATGATCAACATGGTACGGCTATTGTTGTGGCTGCGGGATTATTAAACGCCCTTGAGCTTCAAGGTAAAAAACTCTCAGAAGCGCGGATTGTTTGTATTGGTGCTGGTGCTGCGGGTATCGCTTCAATGCGTTTATTGGTGGCTTTAGGTGCTGATAAAGAAAAAATGTTCTTGTTGGATACAAAGGGTGTTATTCATTCCGGTCGTGAAGATTTGAATGCTTATAAATTTGCCTTCGCAAGAACAACAGACTGTAGAACCTTGGCTGATGCTTTAGTGGATGCGGATGTTTTCATCGGTGTTGCAAAGCCAGACCTTCTTGATGCTGCATTATTAAAATTAATGGCATCAAAACCCATTATTTTTGCACTGTCAAATCCCACACCAGAAATCAGGCCTGACTTAGCACTCCAGTGTCGTGATGATTTAATCATTGCTACAGGACGTAGCGATTACCCTAATCAGGTGAACAATGTTTTGTGTTTTCCTTATATTTTTCGGGGTGCATTGGATGTGCGTGCAACCTGCATTAATCAGGCAATGCAAATAGCGGCAGTAGAGGCAATTCGCCAATTGGCGCATGAACCTGTACCACAAGAAGTAAAAGATAATTATCCTGGTGTTATTAATTGGGATTTTGGTGCAAACTATATTATTCCTAAACCGATAGATCCTCGTTTGCGCGAGCGGGTGCCAGAGGCTGTAGCAAAGGCTGCTATAGCGAGTGGGGTCAGTCGGATCGATGCTTTATAGCATTATTCCTTACTATATAAATAAGTCTTAACTCAATACGTTAGGGAGATTGTCTTGTCTATTAAAAATAAGAAAAATCACATGCTCATTGCTTGGTTGATTTGTGGTTTGGGTGCAGTTTTTTACTCCTATGAGTATTTTCTACGTATTTCGCCAAGTGTCATGGAAAGTGCTTTGCGAAATCACTTTAACCTCTCTGCCACGGGTTTTGGTTTGTTGTCAGCATTTTACTATTATGCTTACGTGCCGATGCAGTTGCCTGTAGGTGTTTTAATGGATCGTTTTGGTCCTAGACGTTTGTTAACAGTAGCTTGCCTTATTTGTGTGGCAGGAACGTTCATGTTTGCGGATACTTTTTTGTTCGGAATAGCCGCAGCTGGACGGTTTTTAGTCGGATTAGGCTCGGCTTTTGCTTTCGTTGGCGTATTAAAGCTTGCGACAATTTGGTTGCCTGAGAACAAGCTTGCAATGGTGGCTGGTATGGCCACGGCATTAGGCACGATTGGCGCCATGATTGGGGATAATCTATTAGGGCACATGGTCAGCATGGTGGGTTGGCAAGAAACGGTTAATTTTACTGCTTTGTTTGGAATCGGCCTTATTTTTGTGTTGTGGTTTGGGCTTCGTGACCAGAAACGCCATCGAGGGGAAGGTGGAACAATCCATAGTTTTAAAACAAACATGGTTGATTTAGGCATTATTGTGCGAAATAAGCAGATCTGGATCAACGGCATGTATGGCTGCCTTGTTTATCTACCGACTACTGTTTTCGCAGAGTTATGGGGAATTCCTTATTTTAGGCACGCCCATGGATTAACAGAATCCAATGCAAATTTGTGTAATTCCATCCTATTTTTAGGGTTCACAATAGGTGCGCCTTTGATGGGGTATATTTCAGATAAGATCAAACGCCGTAAATTGCCCATGTGTTTAGGTGCAAGTGGGGCCGCTATTATCATGATGATTGTGTTGTATATGCCTGGATTGAATGTAACATCGCTTAGTGTCTTGATGTTTATATTAGGCTTGTTTTATAGTGTTCAATCGATAGTATTTGCCGTAGGACGTGAAGTTAGTCCTAAAGAGGCTGCGGGAACCGCTATCGCCATGACAAACATGATTGTTATGATTGGCGCGATGCTTTTGCAACCCTTAGTTGGTAGGCTTCTTGATTGGAGCTTGCTTGCGCGTGAAGCATCTTCATTATCTCTTGAGAAACTTCCCGTAGATAAAATGCAACAGTTATACACAGCAGTCGATTATCAATTTGCTTTATCGGTCATTCCACTCGGTATTTTGATTGGGGCGTTCTTAACATTTTTTCTAAGAGAAACACATGCTCACGTCTCTGCCCATGGTAGAAGTTAACTCTTCAAAACGAAAACAAATTTTATGGGGCTCTCTTGTTTGTGCTATTGGAGCCCTCTTTTATTGTTACGAATTTATATTAAGAATTATTCCGGGAGCTTTGCAGAGTGAGCTGAGTGCCGCCTTTGGCCATATTTCAGCGTCAGCATTTGGACAGCTTTCGGCGTTCTATTATTTTGCATACTCTCCGATGCAAATGCCTGTTGGTATGTTAATGGATAGATATGGGCCGCGCCGGCTTTTAACGTTTGCGTGCCTTTGTTGTAGTTTAGGTTCATTAATGTTTTCCTATTCTTCTTCTTTGCTCATTGCCGGAAGTGGTCGATTTTTAGTGGGGTTTGGTTCTTCTTTTGCTTTCGTTGGCGTGTTGTCACTTGCGTTGCATTGGTTGCCTCGCCGCTATTTTTCATTGGTAGCCGGTTTAATTACCACTCTAGGGATGCTTGGCTTGGTGTATGGTGAGGTCAAAATCACTGAAATGGCGAGCACCATGGGGCTCTCATATGTCTCCACAACAATGGTGGGTATAGGCCTAATATTAACCGTTCTGATTTTTCTTGTTGTTCGAGATGGTCCTGGCGGTCATGAGATGAAGAGCCAACCGCTCCCTGAGTTTTTTCGAAACGTCATCAAGGTATTGGTTTCTCCAGAAGTCTGGTTGATAGGTTTCGTAGGCGCGTGTCTTTATACGTCTTTGTCCGTTTTTGGTGAGCTATGGGGAAAGTCCTACCTAGAGCATGCTCATAATTTAACA
The DNA here is from genome assembly GCA_964442495.1 of uncultured Legionella sp. Classification (GTDB taxonomy): domain Bacteria; phylum Pseudomonadota; class Gammaproteobacteria; order Legionellales; family Legionellaceae; genus CAYTZN01. The sequence goes on from CAYTZN010000019.1 coordinate 36,101, forward strand.
AAAGTAGAGGCTGCCAAAGCTATTTCTTGCATGTTTTTAGGCTGGGCTGTAGGAGCCCCTGTGGCAGGTTATTTGTCTGATCTGACTGGGCGCCGTGTTTTACCTTTGGTGTTTGGGGCTGTTTCTGCGTTCATTTGCATATGCATTATTTTGTATTGCCCAGGATTACCGCATATTATTCTTAGCATTTTGTTGTTCTTATACGGTCTTTTCAGTGGGACCGAATTAATTGTATTTATCATGGCTAAAGAAAACAGCGGGGTAGAGTTGTCAGGTACCGTGTTTGCCGCCACCAACATGATTGTGACGTTGGGTGGGGTTATCTTCCAACCGTTGGTGGGTAAATTGCTCGATACGTTTGGTGATAGTGGTCTAGTGAATGGCGAGCATATTTACACAGTGGTTGACTATCAGGTGGCATTATCTATTCTACCTCTTTCGCTACTTTTAGTGGCGATTGCCGCTTTTTTTCTAAAAGATCATAGCCGTACTTTACGCTAATGGTATGGAGCGCACGGCTAGTTAACGGAAAATCGCTAATAATTCTTGAACAGCAATTCGATGTTCAGGATCACAGCTAATAGAGCGCCTAACCGGAAAAGATTTTATTTCTGCATCCCTATAATGATGACGCGTAAAATCCGTGTCGTGGTTTGAGATAACCACAATTATCCCTTGATTTACTGCATTCATCGCCAGATCAGCGAGAGCGACTTGCTCCGCTTCACCAAATTTTTTGTTGGTATACGAAGAAAAATTACTGATTTGAGACAGAGGCGCATAGGGGGGGTCACAGTATATAAGATCACCAGGTTTAGCTTTCATAAACGTTTGACGAAAATCACTGTGTAGAAAGACAGTATTGTGGCTTTTTTCATAAAAATAGAGCATTTCTGCACGCGGAAAATAAGGTTTTTTATACCGACCAAACGGCACATTATATTTCCCTTTTAAATTGTACCGACACAACCCGTTATAACCATGGCGATTTAAATATAAAAACATGGCGGCACGCTTGCGTGGAGAAACGCATTGGTTAAACTTCTCTCGAAGTTCATAATATTTGATTGGTGAGTTGTTTGCAGCTAAAAAAAAGTGCGCGCAATAATCAATAAATGCAGGGCCTTCTTCTTTTAAATAATGGAACAAATCGACAAGATCTTTATTCTCATCAGCCAATAAATAATGAGGGTAGTGTGCATTCATGAAAATTGCACCCGAACCTGTGAACGGTTCTATCAATCGATTAGCGGTTGGAAAAGAGGACAAAATATTATCGAGGCACCGGTATTTATTGCCAGCCCACTTTAAAAAAGGTTTGATTTTAATCATAGGTAGGTATCACTTTTCTCGATTTTAAGTATCACTGAATCGAGAAAAATAGACAATGCTAAAGTAGGCACTTTTGCTAATTAATCATGTTTTTTTATGATTTAATTTAAACAAAGCCAGTTCCTCACTGGCTTTTGTTTCAAAACTATCTAACGTGTGAATATCAGCAATAGAATGGCAATAAGACCGACCAAGGCTAAGCTTATGTTTCCACCAGGAATAAGGGCAATGCTTTCTCCATTGTCAGTTTTTCGGCCCTTCCATGCCATTAATACGGGCAATAAGAGCAGTAGAACAACACAACAAATACCCGCATAACTAAGAGCATTCAAGTAGATGCCAGGGTTAATCAAGACCACGGCCAATGGCGGTAGGAAGGTCAGTGCTAAAGTACACTTGCCTTGAGTGCCTACTTTTTTAAGCTTTAAGCCATCCGCTAGAAAATCAAAGAGTCCAAGTGACACACCAAGAAATGCGGTAATCATGCAAATAGACGTAAAACTTTCAAAAAAGCCCGTAATCCATTTGTTGTTCACAGCATAGCTTAGGGCTTCTGTTAGGCCACTCGTTGCATGCTCACTGCTGGCTAATGCGATTAAACCATTACTGCCTTCATGTTCCACCACACCCATGATGATGGCTTCCCATAAAATATAGCAGGCAAGCGGAATGAGTGATCCAAATAAAATGACTTTACGTAAAGCGTCTTTATCATCACCAAAATATTCACGTAAGCTTGGAACAATGGATGCAAAGCCAAACGATGTGATTAAAATCATCAAGCTTCCAGTGATAGCCTTTATTGAGCCACCACTTAATGTTTCCAAGTTGACATGTGGGCTGATGATCAAGACCAAAATTAAATAAATACTTAGTTTTCCAAACATGAGCCACCGATTCATATAATCAACAGCGCTAATACCGTTATAAATCACCAAACTAAAAAGCAAAGTAAAAAGTACCGCGGTTGCCCATTCAGGTGGATTAAGGTGTATTTTATGCAAAAGAGCGTTAAACACGTCGGTTCCGCCAGAAATATAGCCGGCTAACAAGGTGTACAGTAGAAACAGATACATTATCCAAGCAACGATTTGACCAGGGAGCCCTAAAGTGGCTTTTGCCATGGAGATCATATTGCTGCCAGCCGGTAGTCGTAAATTGACTTCAAGGATAAGCAATGCGCCCACCGTCATTATTAACCAACAGGCTATTAAAAAAAACACAGAATTGGTAATACCTGTCGCGGCTGTAGATACTGGTAATGCGAGCATACCGCCACCAATAGACGTCCCTAAGATCAATAAAATACCGCCAAGAAGTTTTGAATTGGGCACAGACATTCCTTATGTACAAATATCAATCAATATGATACTAAATTTTTCATGATTGGTCAATGGTTAATGTGATACAACTAGAGCCAACACATCTAATTTTAAAGCACTAATAGCATTGCACTCGCTTAGATATCTCTTTATGCAAGGTATCCATTCGATCTTGGATTAAGATGGTACTGGATTCCGCGCATAAAGCCTGAGAGATCCTCACAAAAAGTAATCATAGTGATGGCTCTCTTGTTGCACTTG
>CAYTZN010000020.1:0-34822 GCA_964442495.1 uncultured Legionella sp.
TTAGACTTTATAAATGCGTACTTTATTTCTGGTGCTGAGCAAAGTACGCCGCGGCCTTTTTTAAAATTTCCCTCTACTCTTTAGCAATTGCTAACTCTTTATGCAGGCGGCGATTCTCTTCAATTAATGCTGTCATGTCTTTCGCACCAGCAGCATCAATCGCTCCAAGATTTCCTGGTTTCTTTAGTGCATATATCCATGTATGCAAGGTGGCTGCCGGGATCCCTAACTCGTTTGCCGTCTTTACTATTGATGGCGACTGGAGCGCTAGTTTAATTGCTTCTTGTTTGAATTCACTCGTGTATTTTCTTAGCTGTCTGCTCATTACTAACACCTCTTTGTTTTTTATCTTAAGTCTAACAAATTAGTGTCTATTGAATCAGGGCAAGATCAGTGGGGATTGTCATACAAAGACACTACACACCCATGCGTCTATTTCCTATTATCAATGACCTGCAATCGTCATCTGTTCAATAAGTACCGAACCGCAGCGTGCAGCACTATTAGGGTTAATATCATTGCCAATAGCCACAATGTTTAAAAACATGTCTTTTAAATTTCCTGCGATGGTAATTTCTTCAACCGGGTATTGAATTTTACCGTCCTCCACCCAAAATCCACTAGCACCTCGCGAGTAATCACCTGTTAACCCATTTACCCCTTGCCCCATCAACTCTGTTACTAACAATCCTTTGTCCATCTTTTGAAGCAAATCGTTTAAATCACCTGCCGTGGGGTCTATGGTTAAATTAAAAACACCACCTGAATTTGCGGTGGTTTTTAAACCTAATTTTCGCGCAGAATAACTGTTTAACACGTATTGACAGACTTTCCCATCCTCGACCCAAACGTTATTGCGCGTAAGCACCCCCTCCCCATCAAAAGGAGAACTACCTAAAGCGCCCAACAAATGAGGCTGGTCATAAATACAAATACCACTTGGAAATATCTGGTGCCCTAAGGAGTCCAACAAAAATGAATTTTTACGATACAAATTAGAACCACTAATAGCGCTAATAAAGGATGAAAATAACCCACTCGAGAGACGTGATGAAAAAAGCACAGGAGCTTTTTGCGTTTTTAATTGTTTAGCGCCCAAACGACTAACCGTGCGCTTAACCGCACTTCTTGCCAAGGCCTCTAAAGAAAGTAAATCATCAGCATGTCGCGCAGTGGTATAATCGTAATCGCGCTGCATGGCTTCACCTTCTTTGGCAATTAACGAACAACTAATACTATGACGACTGCTATTTACAACACCGACAAAATCATGACTATTCGCATACCCATGACAAAATGTGTATGTGGATAAATTAACACCATCCGAATTGACAATACGTTTATCAAGGCTCAACGCTTCTTTTTCACATCGCATAGCGTCTTCAATCGCCTCAGCCGGCGTGATTGCCCAGGGGTGATACAAATCTAGATTGGGATAGATAGGTGACATCAACTCTTTATCTGCAAGACCGCCACAAGGGTCAGCAGCACTTACACGAGCAATGTCAATGGCTGCAGCAACCATGGCATCAAGGGCTCGAGGGGATGTATCCGTGCTGTTCGCACTTCCTTTTTTAAGCCCAATATAAACTGTAATGCTTACACTATTGTCTTCACTAAAAGCTACTGTTTCAACATCACCCATGCGCACATCAACAGAAAAGCCACTATCATGATTAACCGCTACGGCCGCATCAGTAGCACCTTTTTGACGTGCTCGTGATAATATATCTTGCATGATTGTTGATAACTCTTCAGTTGACTTCACCTGGCCTCTGTTGATATTTTGCGGTAATGTTCGCATGTTGGTTTCACTGGTTTGAACGTATGCACACAAGGATACAAGATTAATATGCCAAGGCAAACCTTTGCTTACTATTGTTTACATTTGATAGTAAAAACCCTGCTCAATATTAACGCCTTACTCCAGACGCTGACTAGCTTTTCCGTAGGATTTAGCTCTCCTCGCACGACGCAAACTCACTGGATACAGCAGACAAACCGCGGGACTTTTGGAATAAAACACCTATCTTCCCAATGTTTTTTAGCCCTTTTTTTACTAGGAATGTCTTTAAATTTGTTCTCTAAGGCACATGCTACCCATTGGCGTGATTTAGCGCCAGGCGTTGAATACATTGATATAGGCTCTAATCTATTGACACCTTGGTCTCATATTCATGTTTTTCGGATTGATCTTAAAAAAAATCAATTGGAACTGGTCATGGCCAACGCCCTTTCACAGCCACACGCGTCTGTAAATGAATTTGCGCATTACAGTAAAGCATTGCTCAGCATCAATGGCGGTTTTTTTGATCACAACTTTCACCCCCTTGGCCTTCGCATTAGCCATCAACAACAATATAGCCCTTTAAAGCGCATCAGCTGGTGGGGTATTTTTTACATTGAACATCAAAAACCTCGTTTATCAAGTGTTCGTCACTATAAAAATAATCCGAATGTCGATTTTGCCGTGCAAAGTGGGCCACGTTTGTTGGTGAAAGGCCGCATTATTCCTTCTTTAAAAGCCGGATATGCTGAGCGCTCAGCATTAGGGATTTCTCCAGATGAACACGTCATAGTGCTCGTCACTGACAATACCCCCATGACCACCATGACCTTAGCAACGATAATGCAATCGCCCCCATTAAACTGCAAAGATGCCCTCAATTTGGATGGTGGTAGCTCTAGTCAGCTGTATGCTCACATTGGTTCTTTTAGAGTCAATGTTCATGGTTTTTCTAATGTTAGTGATGGAATTATTTTAAAGCCTAGGAAATAACTGAATATAATCAAAGACAAAAGCGTCTATTGATTAGCTATCTACTGCTGCTCCACAATTTATCCACAGCATACTCCCAGAGTTATTCTCTTGAAATTTATCTCAAAACACATTATCTTGTTAAACAACCCCCTAAAAACAACTACATATTGTGTTTTGCTGTCTTTAGATCATCGTAAATATTGTTAATAACCTCTTGACAATATTCACCATCCGAGGAGGAACCATGTCAGAAATTCTTGAGCCGATACAAAAAGCGTCACCTGTAAGCCCTACTGAATTAATTGCAAATGAACCCGGTTTATTAAAAACCATCAAGCGCAATGGCAAAGTGGTTCGTTATGATGCCGATAAAGTAAAAGTTGCCATTACCAAAGCCTTTATCGCTGTAGAAGGGAGCGGTGCTGCCACCTCCAGCCGCATATACCAACAAATTGAAGAAATCACACAACAAATTAACCAAGCGTTTAAACGCCGTTTACCTAGTGGTGGCACTCTCCATATTGAGGATATCCAAGATCAAGTCGAATTGGCATTGATGCGCAACAGCCAACACAAAATTGCGCGAGCCTATGTGTTGTACCGTGAAGAGCGCCGTAAAGCACGTGATAACCAAGAAAAACAGCAAGCAAGTGACAGCAAAACCCTCTTTATCACTCATCCAAATGGTGATCTAAAGCCACTAGACATAGCCCGCGTTGAAACCATTGTATCTGAAGCCTGCCGCCAATTGTCGCATGTAAAAGCAGAGCCCGTTATTAAAGACGCTCTTCGTAACCTTTATAATCAAGCCAAATTGGAAGATGTTCATAAAGCCTTGATCATGGCAGCAAGGACACTGGTTGAAACTGAACCTAACTACACCTATGTCAGCGCACGCCTATTGCTTGACAGCATGCGCCATGAGGCATTGAGTAAACTGGGCCTGCAAAATGATGCCACGTTTGATGAAATGAAAGGCCTTTATCCCCTTTATTTTAAGCAATACATTGCTCATGGCATTCAGCAAGGCATGCTTGATCAAAAATTAAGTGAATTTGATTTAGAAACGTTAAGCAAAGCTTTATTACCAGAACGTGACATGCAGTTCACTTATTTAAGCCTACAAACCCTCTATGACCGCTACTTTATTCATGAACGCGGTGTACGTTATGAATTACCACAAGCATTTTTCATGCGTGTCGCCATGGGGCTTGCCATTCGTGAACAAAACAAAGAAGAAAAGGCCATTGAGTTCTATACCTTAATCTCTTCTTTTGACTACATGTCTTCTACCCCTACGTTATTTAACGCAGGGACTGTACGTCCACAATTATCAAGCTGCTACTTAACCACTATTCCAGATAACCTTGATGGTATTTACAGCGCGATTAAAGACAACGCATTGCTCTCAAAATTTGCTGGCGGCTTAGGCAATGACTGGACACCTGTCCGTGCCATGGGTGCTCACATCAAGGGAACCAATGGCAAATCGCAAGGTGTTGTTCCTTTTTTAAACGTAGCAGATGCAACAGCTGTAGCCGTGAACCAAGGCGGTAAACGTAAAGGTGCCGTCTGTGCGTATTTAGAATGCTGGCACCGTGACGTTGAAGAGTTTTTAGAGTTACGCAAAAACACAGGCGACGATCGTCGTCGTACACACGACATGAACACTGCCCTTTGGATACCCGATTTATTCATGAAGCGCGTTCATGAAGAAGGCCAATGGACACTTTTCTCCCCAGATGAAGTACCCACCTTACATGATCAATACGGCAAAGCGTTTGAAACCATGTATGTTGAGTATGAGGAACGTGCTCGTCAAGGAAAAATCAGAAATGCAAAAACCATACCTGCCATAAAATTATGGCGTAAAATGTTATCCATGTTATTTGAAACAGGCCATCCTTGGCTTACCTTCAAAGATGCATGTAACGTACGCTCACCACAACAACACGCAGGCGTTATCCATAGCTCTAACTTGTGCACGGAAATCACGCTCAATACCTCTCTCGATGAAATTGCTGTATGTAACCTCGGGAGCGTCAACCTACCGGCCCATATCAAAAATGGCAAGCTCGATAAAGCCAAATTAAAGCGTACCGTCAACACAGCTATTCGGATGTTAGACAATGTCATCGATATTAATTATTACTCCGTACCCCAAGCAAGGAACTCTAACCTCAAGCACCGTCCCATCGGGCTTGGTCTTATGGGATTCCAAGATGCATTATATGCACTGGACATTGATTACACCTCTAAAGCGGCGGTTGAATTTGCTGATACATCGATGGAATTAATCAGTTATTATGCGATTGAAGCATCATCTGATTTAGCTAAAGAGCGCGGTAAATACTCAAGCTACGAAGGCTCTTTGTGGAGCAAAGGCATTTTACCCATTGACTCTATTAATCTTTTGCAACAATCTCGTGAGCAGTTCTTAGAGCAAGACCGTTCGCAACAACTCAATTGGGAACCCTTAAGAATTAAGGTTCGCACTCAAGGGATGCGCAACTCAAACCTCATGGCCATTGCGCCTACTGCTACCATCTCCAATATCTGTGGCGTTTCACAGTCTATTGAGCCGACCTACCAAAACCTCTATGTAAAATCGAACCTTTCTGGAGAGTTTACGGTTGTAAATCCTTATCTTGTCGCTGATTTAAAAGCGCTAAATTTATGGGATGAAGTGATGGTCAACGATTTAAAATATTTCAACGGCAGTGTAGCGGCTATCAACCGGGTTCCTGCTAAATTGAAGGCTCGCTATGCAACGGCGTTTGAAATGGATCCTATGTGGCTTGTTGAAGCGGCCTCTCGTCGACAAAAATGGTTAGACCAAGCTCAATCGCTCAATGTTTACATGGCGAAACCTTCCGGTAAAAAACTTGACGATTTGTATCGCCAAGCCTGGTTACGTGGTTTAAAAACAACCTATTACTTACGAAGCTTAGGCGCGAGTAACGCTGAAAAATCCACGGTTACGGATGGGGCATTGAATGCCGTAAAATTAGACGAACCATTGGTGTGTTCAATTCTTGACCCAGACTGTGAAGCCTGCCAATAAATAAGATTCCTGAGGAGAACCATATGACAAGTGCGACGCAAGAACGTACAGAAACAAATATCCCCCACATGGGAGCAACGGGCCTCGAATCCTTAGAGATTGGGGCCGATCGTATCCGTGTCGATGATAAACAAATAATCAACTGCAGGGCTGATTTAAATCAATTGGTCCCTTTCAAATACACGTGGGCGTGGGATAAATATTTAACCGCTTGTGCAAATCATTGGATGCCCAATGAGATAAGTATGAGTGCAGATTTTGCCTTATGGAACGATCCTAGCGGCTTAACTGAAGATGAGCGCATGATCATTAAACGAAATTTAGGCTTTTTCTCAACAGCCGATTCGTTGGTGGCAAATAACCTCGTGTTAGCCGTTTATCGTCACATCACAAACCCCGAGTGCCGACAATATTTGTTACGTCAAGCGTTTGAAGAGGCCTTACACACACACGCGTATCAATACATCATTGAAAGCTTAGGGTTAGATGAGGCGGAAGTGTTTAACATGTACCGTGAAATTCCTTCCGTTGCGACAAAAGCGTCTTGGGCGTTACCTTTTACCCAAAGCTTGGGCGATGCGCACTTCCACACGGGAACACCTGAAAATGATCAACGCTTGTTACGCGATCTCATCGCTTTTTATGTGGTGTTCGAGGGCATTTTTTTCTACGTTGGATTTACCCAAATTTTATCCATGGGTCGACGCAATAAAATGGTAGGTACATCCGAACAGTTCCAATACATTTTACGTGATGAGTCCATGCACATGAATTTTGGAATTGATGTGATTAATCAAATCAAAATTGAAAACCCACATTTATGGACAACAGCGTTTAAACAAGAAATCATTGATCTCATTAAAGATGGTGTTGCAATGGAGTATCAATATGCTAAAGACACTATGCCACAGGGTATTTTAGGCATGAACGCTGAAATGTTTGAGGAGTATTTGCACTTTATTGCTAATCGTCGACTCAATCAAATTGGCTTACCTGAGCAATATCCAGGTGCTGAAAATCCATTCCCGTGGATGAGTGAAATGATGGACTTGAAAAAAGAGAAAAATTTTTTTGAAACCCGTGTTATTGAATATCAAGCGGGTGGTACGTTAAGCTGGGATGACGAACAATAACTGACCACTTCCTCACCTTAGACATTGTTGTTCGATAATTTTTTAACTTACAGCAATGTTTAAGGACAATCGTCCACCTAAACGTTAATGCAATAAACACTAATAAAGAGCGGTATCCATTTACAGTACTGGATACCAGGCTCATACCTACAATGTGCAACATGATGGTCAGCAATCAATTTGATGACCCTGTTTACACATCATTGCCGCAATTGTGGAAATAAAATCACATCCCGTATAGACGCCGAATTCGTAAATAGCATGACTAATCTATCAATACCAATCCCCTCTCCTGCCGTAGGAGGCATGCCATACTCTAACGCTTCGATGTAATCACTATCAAAATGCATGGCTTCTAAATCGCCTGCATTTTTATCTTCCACTTGCTTTAAAAAGCGCGAGGCTTGATCTTCCGCATCGTTGAGCTCAGAAAATCCATTCGCAATTTCACGTCCTGCAATGAAAAATTCAAACCTGTCCGTCACATCTGGATTTTTTTCACTACGCCGCGCCAATGGTGAAACCTCTGTTGGGTACTCAGTGACAAAAGTCGGTTGAATCAATTGATGCTCAACCGTTTCTTCAAACACAATCATTTGTAATTTACCAAGACCATCAGTTGATTTGTATCCAAACCCTAATTTTGTTAATAAGCGCTGACATGCTTCCACAGAATCTATCTCTGCGGCACTTATCTCAGGATGGTACTGTAAAATGGCTTCTTTAATACTAATACGCGCAAACGGTTTAGAAAAATCAATGGGTTGTCCTTGATAAACAATTTGACAGGTTTCTAAAACCACATCACAAAGGTGTCTCAAAAGAAGCTCTGTGAAATCCATAAGATCTAAATAATCTGCATAGGCTTGGTAAAATTCAATCATTGTAAATTCAGGATTATGCCGAGTAGAGATCCCTTCATTTCTGAAGTTTCGGTTAATTTCATACACTCGCTCAAAACCACCCACCACTAAACGCTTTAAATAAAGCTCAGGCGCTATACGCAAAAACATTTGCATGTCGAGCGTGTTATGGTGCGTCACGAAAGGTCTGGCCACAGCACCACCTGGAATAGGATGCATCATGGGTGTTTCTACTTCTAAAAATTGATGACTGTCCATGAATTGCCGACAAGCTTGTATCAGGCGTGAGCGAATTAAGAAGGTTTTACGACTTTCCTCGTTCGCAATTAAATCAACATAACGTTTGCGATAACGCATTTCTTGATCCGCCAAGCCATGAAATTTATCTGGCAAGGGACGCAATGATTTGGTGAGTAACTCTAATGATTCCGCATGAACAGACAACTCGCCTGTATTGGTAATAAACAATAAACCACGAACACCCACAATATCGCCTAAGTCCCAATGTTTAAACTCTTCATAGATTTCAGGCAACTCGTTTTGTCGAATATAAATTTGCAGGCGACCAGACACGTCTTGTAAATGAAAAAAACTTGCTTTTCCCATCACACGACGCAACACGATGCGACCTGCAACCGCTACCATGACATTTTTTTCAGCCAAGGCTTCTTTTGTTTCCTCGGCATATTGATTTGTCAAATCTGCGGCTAAATATTGGCGACGAAATTGATTGGGAAAATTAAAACCATTGCTTCGTAAATCTGTTAGTTTTTGTTTACGAATTTGGTAAATTTCACTCTCATCTAATGGCTCTTCTATCATTTTAAGGCTACTCCTGCTTTCAAACTGGCCTCAATAAAGGCGTCAAGGTCACCGTCTAAAACGGCTTGCGTATTGCTGGTTTCAACACCGGTACGTAAATCTTTGATGCGTGACTGATCCAAAACATACGAACGAATCTGCGACCCCCATCCGATATCGGATTTCGTCGCTTCTAATGCTTGTTGAGCTGCATTTTTCTTTTGCATTTCTAATTCATAGAGTTTAGCACGCAATTGTTTCATGGCTTGGTCTCTATTCTTATGTTGGCTTCTATCATTCTGACACTGCACAACAACACCTGTGGGCATGTGTGTAAGGCGCACGGCTGAATCTGTTCGATTAACGTGCTGACCGCCCGCACCAGAGGCACGGTAGGTATCTACGCGTAAATCAGCAGGGTTAATATCAATATCAATATCATCATCAATTTCTGGTGACACAAATACTGCCGCAAAAGACGTGTGACGTCGATTACCTGAATCGAATGGAGATTTACGCACAAGACGATGAACGCCTGTTTCTGTGCGTAACCAACCATAAGCATACTCACCCGTAAAATGAATGGTAGCGCTCTTAATCCCCGCGACCTCTCCTGCAGAGCACTCTACCAGCTCGGTGTTGAAACCATGTTGCTCGCCCCAACGCAAATACATGCGCAATAGCATCTCAGCCCAATCTTGAGCCTCTGTGCCACCTGATCCTGACTGAATATCTAGGAAAGCATTGGCAGCATCCATTTCTTGAGAAAACATTCGACGAAATTCAAGCGCTTCAACACTTTGCACAAGGGTGGCCAACTCAAGTGCAACATCGTGCATTGCCTCATCATCCCCTTCTTCTCGAGCCATTTCAAACAATTCACTCAAATCAGTGACAGACTGCCCCAAATGAAGAAGCTGATGAACCACTGCTTCCAATTGCGAACGTAAACGTCCTAACGCTTGTGCTTCCTCAGGATTATTCCAAATGGTGGGTGACTCTAACTCACGGACTACTTCTTCTAAGCGTTCACTTTTGCTGTCGAAGTCAAAGATACCCCCGAAGGTCTAGAACACGTTTTTCTAAGTCAGCTAAACTAAGATTAATTTGATTCACTTCTAACATACGAGTGACCCTTATGATTGTAAATTAGGACTGCATTCTACAGGGAAAGCCAAAAAGTGGCCAGACACCCCTTTAGAAGATACATACCTAAAATTGAAAATTAAAAATTATCTTTAAAATCAAGACGATGAACTTGTTTTCAGATACCATCTTAAACGATGTTTTCATAATAACAAATGATTCCCTCGATACCGCTCTTTTTCAAATAAGGATATACAATGGAGGAAACCCGTCGCTACACAGTGGGCTGTGTTATCGGCACGCGACCCGAAACCATTAAAATGGCGCCTGTTTTTTTTCAATTACAAACATGCTCTTGGGCAAACGTTGTCTTAATCAATACAGCCCAACATAGAGAAATGCTCGATGAGATGTTAGAGGTTTTTGGGCTAGTTCCAGACCATGATTTAAACATAATGACATCTCAGCAATCGCTTGGTGAATTAACGGGACTTTTATGCAATAGGCTTGATAAATTGGTTAAAGAGCATCATTTTGATATCCTGCTCGCTGTTGGCGACACCACCACCGTCTTCACGTCCTCTCTCATTGCTTTTTACAATAAGATTCCCTTTGGTCATATTGAAGCAGGTTTACGAACCCTTAACATAGACGAACCATTTCCTGAGGAAATGAATCGAACACTCACCTCCCCTTTAGCCACATGGCATTTCGTGCCTACCTCATTGGAAAAAGAGAACCTCCTTCGTGAAAACATCAATGCATCTAAAATTACCATTACAGGGAATCCTGTGATTGACGCACTGTATTGGATTCTCCAAAAAGATCCACAAAAAAGAAATCAAACGTTATCCAATACCATTGTTGTAACGGCACACCGCCGAGAAAATATTGGCAAAAACTTAACAAACATTTGTTCAGCGATTATCTCACTTTCTCAGCAGTTCACTCACATTCAATTTGTTTTTCCCATTCATCCAAATCCTCAAATACAACACCACATCCAATCCATGCTCTTTAATCACCCACGCATACATCTCTTGCCCCCATTAAAATATGACGAATTTGCACATTTACTGCATGATTGTTTCTTTGTATTAACAGACTCCGGTGGTATCCAAGAGGAAGCGCCAGCCCTTGGAAAGCCTGTTCTGGTATTAAGAAACATGACTGAACGACCCGCGATTATTACTGAAGGGTTGGGACTATTGGTTGGCACGGAAAAAGAAAACATTATTTATGCCACAAGCGAATTGATTACAAATAAAAAGATGTATTCAGACATGGCAAAGGGTCTATCACCTTATGGCGATGGTCAGGCAGCAATACGCATTATTGAAAAACTACAAAACCATCTTGTAACGACTCAAGTACTCTGACTGTCAAGGAAAAAATTAGCTTCGGTGGCTTAACACTCTATTTTTAATATCAGTTAAAAATGAGGGGATTACCCTGGATCCCTCGAACAAGTCGAGGGGTGTATGTAGGCATCGGGGTATCTGAATAGTTACTCTATCTTAAAATATAAATTTTGAAGCGTTAATACTTACGTTAAGAGCTTTATATGTCCATTTTCTCTATCATAGCGGTCACTGCACTCGTCTCTATTGCAGGAGAGAAATAAGTACCCTGCCCATATACGCAGCCCATCTGCTTTAATTTTTTCAACATAGCTGGGTCAAGTATGCCATCAGCAAACATCGTTAATTTCATGGCTGCGGCTAATTTTATAATCGCCAGAACTACATCCGAATGTTTTTCATCATCAAGCATGTTTCTCACGAGTGATTTATCGATTTTTATTTCACTAATGGGAAAATTGATAAGGTAAATAAATGACGAATAACCACTGCAAAAATCACTGATACCTAATGTTATGCCTAAATCTGCTAATTGCTTTAAAACAATCATTGAATGAGCCTGATCACTCAAACAAGCCTTTTCGGTAAACTCCATTTTAAGATACGCTGGAGAAATATTATGTGTCTTCAATAAATCTGCTACAAATGCTGGGAGCTCACTATCAGTGGCATCGAATAAACTGACCCTGACGTAAATATGATGGTTGGCTTGATGCCATTGCACGAGTTGATTGACCGCATTTTTTACCATTAAAAGCGTGAGTTTTTTTAGCAAAGCACTGCCTTCAACAAGTGACAATAGTTTATCAGTGGTAATTCTACCATTGTTAGGATCTTCAAATTGTACTTGAACATCAACACCAATAACTTTTTCTGTTTTTAATTCGAAGATAGGCTGGTATAAAATAGAAATCTCTTCATTATCAATAACACTGCTTAACTCGCTAAGGATAAGCCCTCGCTCTTTTGTTTCCTTTTCCATACCTGCATGATAGATAGCATAGGGCTCACCCTCTTTTTCTGCATGAAAAAAACTCGCATTTGCTCGTTGTAATAAAATAGAGTCGTCATTACCATGCTGAGGATAAAGAGCAACACCAGCTGTTGTTTTTATATTGATACTGTTCCCATCGATCATCATACTTATAGCCGTAGCATTGATTACTTTCGTTATTAAATCATCCAAAAGATGATCTTTTCGTAGTCTAGGAATCAAAAGCGCAAATTCAGCACCCTGTAACCGAGCAACCATGTTCATGCCCATGTATGCCTGGAGAAGAAAAGGCTCTAATAATACTGTTTTCAATCGCTCTGCAAACTGAATCAATAAACTATTGGCATTAAAACTACCGTATTTACCATTGATCTCTTTGAACGAGCGAATATGCAACACAATAATAGCTAATTCTTCGTTTGGACCAATTTGCTTAATACCTTGATTGATTCGTTGAGACAGTAAACGTTGATTAGGTAAATGAGTTAGATGATCGTGATGGGTTTCATATTGAAGTTTTAATTCTAAATCACTACTTTTATCAATGAGGGCTTTGGTTTCATTTTCAATCATTGATTCAGCGGTTGTGACAACCTCATGACAAAACGATTGTCCCCAATAAGCAAACATAAACGGAGTGAGGTCAAGTGCCCATAATGCAGGGTTTATTTTTTGCGCTAAAATAATGCTTGAAAAATTAATGAATCCAGTTAGTTGATAAGAAACAAGCAACGTTGCAATGACAATACTGCCTAGAGAAATAACCAAGCCTAAGATGGCATATTTATTAACACGGCCTTTTAACACGGCGGACCTTATAACAAGATGTTGTTTTATGCTCATGTGTAGGACTACTCTAACGGTTATTTATTAGTGTAATCGGCACATGTACCCACAACTTTAGCTAACAGTGTAATAAATATTGGATATAAAAAAGAGCCATAGTCCATCGATCATTCATGCAGCTATACATATACACTACACAGTAAACCAATGGCCACAGGCCCATTGAGAACAAGAGAAAAAATTACATTAGAGGATTACATCATTCCTCTTGGTTGTTATTAAACAACCTCAACTTCTTCAGCTTGGGGACCTTTTTGCCCTTGTCCTGCTTTAAACATTACAGCAGCGCCTTCTTGTAGTGTTTTAAAACCACCACCTTGGATAGCACTGAAGTGAACAAAATAGTCTTTACCATTGCTCTCAATGAAACCAAAACCTTTACCCTCGTTGAACCATTTAACTGTACCACGTACTTTTTCTGACATTATTACTGCTCCTTAGCATTTTAAAAACATTACTGTGACATTTTTATACTGTGTTAGCCATCCTGTCAATAGCCATCACTCATTCTGACATGTTCCTGTATAATCGCAACCATCATGAGGACAAATAATTTGCCGACCAAAACGTTTGGTCTCTTTGATGGTAAGTATGGGCCATGCGCATTTAGGACAAGGCTTATCAAGCGGCTCGTTCCATAACGCGTAGTCACATTTCGGGTAACCCGCACATGAATAAAATATTTTTCCTTTGCGAGATTTACGCTTAAGAATTTTTAATGCGTGGCATTTAGGGCACTCAACGCCTGTGTCTGCTGGTTTTTCGAGAGGCTCGATAAATTTACAATCAGGGTAGTTACTACAACCAATAAAACGACCATAGCGGCCGGTTTTAATGTGCAAGTCCCCTTTACATTCAGGGCAAGTTCGTCCCTCAACCACTACAAGCTCTGATTTTTCACCTGCTTGCGTACTCAAGTCTTGTGTATAATCGCAGTCAGGATAAGCTGTACAACCAATAAAACGTCCTCGCTTACCTAACCGAATCGCTAGTGGCTTGCTGCATTTAGGGCAATTTTCATCCAGAGCTTCAGTTGTAACGTCTTTACGTTGAACTTGCTCATCAATATCATGCACTTGCTGTATGAAAGGTTTCCAAAAATCTTCTAATACTGGAACCCACTCTTTTTCACCCCGAGCAACCGCATCGAGTGTGTCCTCAAGGCCTGCAGTAAATTTATAATCCACATAACGGGTAAAATAATTTGTTAAAAAACGACTAACAATTCTGCCAACATCCGTAGGGAAAAATCGTTTTTTATCTACAATGACATACTCACGTTGTTGAAGCGTATGAATAATAGCCGCATAAGTTGAAGGACGCCCAATATCAAATTCCTCCAACACCTTCACCAAGGAAGCCTCTGAATAGCGTGGTGGCGGTTCTGTAAAGTGTTGGGTTGCAAGAAGATCAAGCAATGATACTTTATCGCCAACTGCAAGCGCGGGTAAAAGCACTGCATTCTGCTCATCATCTTTAGAGTCATCCTTCCCTTCTTCATACACTGCAAGGAAACCTGGAAAAACAATAATAGAACCATTGGCACGAAACATGTTATCCGGACCACAACTGAGATCAACAGCTACCGTATTCACCAATGCCTCTTCCATCTGACAAGCTAATGTACGCTTCCATATCAAGCTGTACAGCTTAAATTGATCAGCCGTGAGTGATTTTTCAACCATGTCAGGGCTACGCTTGATGGACGTAGGCCGGATAGCCTCATGTGCCTCTTGGGCATTTTTAGATTTTGTCTTAAAAATTCTTGCTGTTTTGGGGCAATTTTCTTCACCAAAACGTTCAGTGATGTAGGCCCTAATTTCATCTAACGCTTCCATAGACAAATTAACGGAGTCTGTACGCATGTAAGAGATTAAACCCATGGTCCCCGAACCAATATCAATCCCTTCATACAATTGTTGAGCGACCATCATGGTCTTTCGCGCAGTAAACCCTAATTTTCGTGCGGCTTCCTGCTGCAATGTAGAAGTAATAAAAGGTGGCGCAGGATTGCGTTTACGTTGCTTCTTGTCAATATTATCAACAAGCAATGTGCCATTAGCCTGTTTTAACAGCGTGTCTTTGATCTCCTGCGCGTGCGGCTCTTTATTAACCGTAAATTGCTGTAATTTTTCATTCTGATAATGAGTAAGCCGGGCCTCAAAAGGAGTGGCGCCTGTTTGACATTGTGCCAATAGACGCCAATATTCCTGCGGCACAAATTGTTCAATTTCTTCTTCACGCTCAACAATTAAGCGCAATGCCGGACTTTGCACCCGCCCCGCAGACAACCCGCGCCGTATTTTTTTCCATAACAAGGGGGACAAGTTAAACCCCACCAAATAATCTAAAGCACGTCGAGCTTGTTGAGCATTAACCAGGTCCATTGCTATTTCACGAGGATTATCAATGGCCTCCTTAATAGCTGATTTGGTAATTTCATTGAAAAAAATCCGTTGAACGACTTTATCTTTGATTAAATTACGGCCTTTCAATAACTCATACACATGCCAAGAGATGGCCTCACCCTCGCGGTCAGGGTCAGTTGCGAGGAGGAGTGCGTCTGCTTTCTTGATGGCTTTGGCTATCAAATCAATGTGACGAACATTTTTTTCAATAGGGCTGTAGGTCATTGCAAATTGATTGTCAGGATCAACAGAACCCTTCCGAGGTGGCAAATCACGCACATGCCCATAGGATGCAAGCACGTCATAATCATCACCTAAATATTTCTGGATGGTTTTAGCCTTCGCTGGAGATTCCACGATAACGAGGTATTTGGTCATGAGAAATTAACCTTTTTAAAATTCCATTATCGTACGTGAGTAAAACGATGTTCTTCAACAATCAGGAACCAACGTCTTCTCATGCACGGAGAATATTAATTTTTAATGCAACGTAAGCTTGTCTTCTTTGTGGTATAGCACAAGATCTAAAAAAGCTAATTGCTCAGCATTTAAGATACTGGCAAGCGTGTTGCGAATAGTCCATTTTGTTTCTTGTAAGCTTACAAAACGCGATTCTGAAAAAATGATCTGGTTAAGGATCAACTCCATTAAATCTGGAGGTAGCACATCCCACGATGCCAAGCGCATTAAAAATTGATAACTGGCTTTGGTCAGCTTCATTTGCTCATCATAGGTAAAAATTCGGGTTGAATGGAGTTCAGCCGATTTAACAAAAGACGGGTAAGTACCCTCACGAAGAGACGTGTGGGCGCTCATCTCTTGGTTATCGTCCGTTTCCTCAACAATTGTTGGCTCATGGTTTTCTTTTAACTGACTTAATGTTTTTTCAAACAAGTTTAACAACATCTCAAATAAATTGTCTTTCATACCGTACACCTCATGTAACCGCCAGGTACTGCTTTAACAATGCCCTTTAATTCCAAGCAAGCCAATTCAGACACCACTTTGTCTACCGTTAAACCACTACGCAATATTATTTGATCAACTCGCGTCACTTCAAATCCAATGCACTTTACTAGGTTTTTATTCTCACTTGCAAGGACAGGTGTGATTTCAGTCGCTGTTAGTTCACGTTCAATTTGCAACTCCTCCAAGACATCATCACTGCATATCACCACTTTTGCGCCTTGTTGCAATAGATGATGACAGCCCCGTACTTGAGGATTATAAATAGACCCGGGAATGGCTAACACATCCCTATTTTGCTCTAACGCCATACGTGCAGTGATTAAGGAACCGCTCTTAATTGCTGCCTCAACAACCAAGGTGCACAATGACAAGCCACTTATTATACGGTTTCTGCGTGGAAAATGTCCAGCAATAGGAGGGCTTTGCAAGGGAAGCTCACTTAATAACAACCCATTTTCCGTTATTTGCTCCGCCAACTTCAGATGACGGCGAGGATAGATGCAATCAATCCCCGTTCCCATAACGGCTATTGTTTTCCCCTGAGCATCAATACACCCACGATGAGCTTCAGCATCAATACCAAGTGCTAATCCACTAACAATCGTGATTTTTTTAGCACTTAATTCAAAAGCAAACCGCCTCGCCGTTTCACTTCCAGTAACAGAAGGATTACGCGTTCCCACCATGGCTAACATAGGTTGATTCAAACTTGATACATCACCCTTTGCATAGAGCACCGGTGGCGCATCATGAATTTCTTTCAATAACGAAGGATACAACGCATCTTCCCACGTTAAAATCACGTGCTTCTCTTCTTCGAGCCAGCGCCAATCGAGGTCTAACTGTCGAAAATCAAACGTCGTAATTTTCATTGCTAGAGATGTTGGGACGCCTAATTGCTCTAATTGGGAAAGGGGTAACTCAAATAACTCCTGAAGGTTTGGCCAGCGTCTTAACAATTTCGCCACGGTCCGCGGCCCGACCTGAGGCATACGATTTAATGCCAGAAAAAAACGTTTGTTCATGGGTTTGTCACTGTATCCAATAATTGAATCGCTCGAATAGAACGCACAACCAATCCAATGCTGGTGTGAGTAAACGTTCTAAAAATCATTACCTCACCAATACGCTCAGGCGGTAATTTAACGCAAGGAAACTGGCAAGGAGCTTTTTTAGAGTAACGGTAGTTTAAATTTTTCACGCCGCGAGGCCGACTGTAGATACCCAAAACATCCCCTACTTGCAAGCCAATGTCCTGCCCTCTATCAATAACTGCAACAAGTCCTACAGCACCCTGGGTAAAATCACCCAAAATATCAATGATAGACCCGCGAACAGCCACCATTGGCGCCTTCGGCTCAAAGTACAAGTCAAATTCAGGGTGATTATTAGGCATTACCCTATCTTGCAACCGTACACCCTGAATAATGTCCGTTAACATGATGGTTGCTGGATCTCCTCTCCGCGTTAGTTCAGCATATCCTACTAACGATGCTTTATAGCCTAAGAAACGCTTGGTTTTAGGATCACGGTACTTCCCACAACGCCTAAAAATAGAGTAAGACATTGTGACCCCAGGCGCTAAATTATAATTGGGGCATAAATTTTTAACGTACACTTCATCGCCCTGCGCACCCAACATGTGCTCTGTCATGTAGGCAATAATATAAGGTGCATCTTTTAATGTATCTCGGTCTAGAACCACCGTGCCATTTAAAAAGGGCCGGATGTCAGTAAGTGGAATAGGCGGTATAGCCTCAGGAACTGGGGTAGTACGAAGATAAGGTGAGAGTTTGACGGTACCATTTGACAACACATTCAAATAAGGACGCCGTTGATGATAACGTAACTCGATAATGGCCCCAGGATATAAACGGTTTGGGTTTTTAATTTGTGGGTTGGCATGCCACAAAGACTTCCATTCCCAAGGATCAGTCAAATAACGATTAGCAAGTTCCCACAATGTATCGCCTTCTTTGATTTCATACCGTGCTGGTGCGTCCGCCCTGAGTGTATAGGGGTGTGCTACAAAGGCAATCATCAAACTACAAAATAATAACAGGTAGCGCATTCATTCAGTCCCTTTCCTTGGTAAAATTATTAGCATCTTGCAGCATCAGACGATATTAGCGATAATAGCACGCATTTATTGTTTTGAAACAGAACACTCATGGCCATTCTCAAGATTATTTACCTCCCCGATCCAAGGCTTCGTTTAGTCACATCGCCTGTAAAAAAATTTGACGATTCTTTGCAAACATTGATCGATGACATGTTTGACACCATGTATGATGCAAAAGGTGTTGGACTAGCAGCCCCTCAAGTTGGCATAAATCTTTGTCTGTCTGTGGTTGATGTAATTGGTGATAAAACCGAGCAACTCGTATTAGTAAATCCTGAAATTATTGATGCTCAGGGGCAAGTAGAGTACCAAGAAGGCTGCCTGTCTGTTCCGGGTGCCTATGACACTGTGGTGCGCGCTGAAAAAGTAACCATTCGGGCACATGACCGTTTTGGTAAGCCCTTTGAAATGAGTGCAGACGGCCTTTTAGGCGAATGTTTTCAACATGAAATTGATCACCTCAATGGCAAATTATTTGTAGATTTACTTTCACCGTTTAAACGCGCCATGGCTCGAAAAAAGGTAGATAAATTCAAACGTCTACACGTGCGTAAGTGATGAGTGCTTTAAAGATTGTTTTTGCAGGAACACCTGCCTTTGCACTCCCATGTCTTAATGCCTTAAGTGCATCCAAACATTGTTTGCAAGCAATTTATACCCAACCGGATAGACCCGCCGGGCGAGGGCGAAAATTACAAGCATCCCCGGTCAAAGAATGGGCATTAGCGAATCATTTACCCATTGTACAGCCCTTAAATTTTAAATCCGACGAAACTTTTAATGAATTGGCCGCCTTTGCTCCCGACATCCTTATCGTCATTGCATATGGCTTAATTTTGCCAAAAAAAGTGCTTGAATTGCCGCGGTTAGGCTGCATCAATGTGCATGCATCATTACTCCCTCGTTGGCGTGGTGCATCGCCCATTCAACATGCCATCTTGCATGGCGATAAAGAAACAGGCATAACCATCATGCAGATGGATGTTGGCATGGATACAGGTGATATGCTCACACGCATCCCCCTAACCATCGATAACGAGACCGCCGGGCAATTGCACGATCGTTTATCAGAACTTGCTGTGGCTCCATTACTAAGCGCTCTTGATGATATAGCTTCTAGTAATAGTCAAAAGGAAGCCCAAGATAATGTTTTGGCAACCTATGCGCCTAAAATCAATAAAGAAGATGCCGCCATTGATTGGACACGTACCGCCACTGAGCTTGACCAACAAATACGTGCGTTTAACCCCTATCCCATTGCTTATACAACCATTGGTGACAAGACCTTACGAATCTACGAGGCAAATGTCGAAAACCATCCCCATGATGCAACACCAGGAACAATATTAACGATTGATAAAAAAGGAATGTTGGTGGCTACCGGCTCCTCTCAAGCGCTGTTGGTTACGCGTTTGCAATTCCCTGGCGGAAAATCCATGTTAGTAGAGGATTGGCTCAATGCGGGCCGCCAACAATTACACCAAGGCTTGATCTTACAATGAAAAAAAATGAGCGCTTGAACGCCTTGCACGTATTGACCAAATTATTAGAAGAAAATACACCACTTACTCATCTCATGCAGTCTGCTACAGATTTATCGCCTTTATCCAAGGAAATCTGTTTTGGTGTTTGTCGTCACTATTTCCGTCTATCAGCCCTTGCTGATGCCTTATTAAATAAGCGACCTAAAACCATCGACATCTGGGCGAGTTTATTAATAGGCCTCTACCAACTTCATTTTTTACGCATACCTGATTACGCTGTTGTAAAAGAAACCGTAGCGTTATTAGACCAAATAAAAAAACCATGGGCAAAAGGGTTAGTAAACGCAATATTGCGCACCTATTGTCGAGAGCAAGAGACCCTGGTCGCAAGCCTTAGCAATAATCCTGCTTTTTTTTATGGCCATCCAGAATGGTTTATCAAGCGCCTAAAAAAAGATTGGCCGACATCATGGGAGGCCATCCTTCTGGCCAATGACAAGCACCCACCGATGAGTTTGCGTGTAAATACGAAGCACACCACCGTAGCAAATTATTTGGCTCGTTTAGAAGAGGTTAACATTCAAGGAAGTCCTCTTAAGCACGGCCTTTCTGGCATTGTTTTAACACATCCTTGTGATGTCCATGAGCTTCCGGGCTTTAGCACTGGCGATGTATCCGTCCAAGATGAAGCAGCACAATTGGCCGCCTCTTTATTGGACTTAAAGCCTGAGCTACGAGTACTTGACGCATGCTCAGCCCCAGGTGGTAAAACATGCCATATTCTAGAAGCAGAACCATTGCTCACAAGTTGCGTCTCTTTTGATATTGATATTAAACGCTTAGCCCGCGTTAAAGAAAATTTAAAACGTCTGCATCTGGAAGCCACTGTTCTATCGGGTGATGGTTTACATCCAGAAACATGGTGGGATGGGGTATTATTTGACCGCATTCTTCTTGATGCCCCTTGTTCTGCAACGGGGGTAATAAGGCGCCATCCGGACATCAAGTTATTACGCCAAGAAGCTGATATTGCTAGCGTAGCCCAGTTACAACAGGGATTAATTCGTGCGTTATGGCCACTCCTTGCGCCCGGTGGGCGGATGGTTTATGCCACATGCTCGGTCATGCCTGAAGAAAATGAAGCGCAAATTTCTAAATTTATAGCAGAACATTCCGATTGTACTTTTTTAAACAGCACCCAACCCTGGGGACAGTCCACCGGGCACGGCTGGCAAATTTTACCTGGCCACAACAACATGGATGGTTTTTTTTATAGCATTTTGATAAAAGCCACTTAAACTCTAGAGCTCCCTAAACATAAGTTACCCTCTTAATACTATCTTAATTCTTTTATGTTTTAATGTTCAAAAAAAAATCAATAGAAACCGGGTCTAACCTGAGGTGTTGCTTATGAATGTTACTCGCATTGTTTCTTTTTCCTTCTTCCTTATGATGAGCCATATCGCGGCCGCAACCCCCCGCGCTGAAGTGATGTTTAGTCCCTATACCGATATCACCATCAATACCCATTGGAACACCGAATTCCAAGATCTAGAACCAGACCACCTTAAAAAAATAGCGCTGGATAATCACATAAAAGCGTATCATTTAGCGTTTATCACCGACAGTGGTCAATGCCAAGCCGCCTGGGGAGGCCAACCAACCTATAGTATTGAAAGCCAATGGGGCAAACGTTTAACTGATGAGCTAACAAAAAATAGCGTGAACATAACGGTAGCGTTTGGTGGCGAAAGAGGGATTGATCTTTCTATGAATTGCAGTGAAACTGAGCTTGTAAATCTATTCAAACAAACAATCCTGACCTACAAAGCTAAAAAGCTTGATTTTGATATCGAAAATGGCACGGCTAATGTACCTAAATTGATGCTTGCATTAAAAGAATTTCAGCATATTCACCCCAATGTCCCGATAAGCTTTACTTTACCCGTTCTGCCTGAAGGCCTAACACCCCAAGGCAAAAATATTCTCGCAGAAGCCATCGACACACATTTAAAGTTTAACGTGAACATCATGGCGATGGATTATGGTCCGGCCTACAAGGGCGATATGGCGGAGTATGCAAAAGATGCCAGCATTGCTTTACACACGTACCTTAAAACATTATTTCCTGAAGAGCACGATGAAGCCCTTTGGAAAAAAATAGAAATTACCCCCATGATAGGGGTAAATGATGTCAGCACAGAACAATTTACGCTTACCAATGTTAAAACATTACGCGACTTTGCAACATCACATCAACTGGGTGGATTATCGATGTGGTCTCTTGCACGGGATAAACCTTGCGATAATAGATGGGTAAGTGCTACATGCAGCGGAAATAACCTTCAACAGTATGAGTATGAATTTGTACATACCTTTTTAAGCAATGAATAATATCCTATCCTCTATGGAGTGATTGCTAATGCACAAGCCCCTATGAAACAATAATCGATTGTTCCCACATCCATTAAACCATGCCCACTGTATATAAAATCCTACCGATAGAACACCTACAACGAGGGCAATACCAACCCCGCCAAACGTTTGATAAAACAGCGCTTCATGAGTTGGCTGAATCTATTACGGCTCAAGGCCTAATTGAACCACTTATTGTTCGGGAAATTACACCTCTCCGTTACGAGATAATAGCCGGTGAGCGTCGGTGGCGTGCCTCCATGTTAGCAGGCCTTACTGAAGTGCCTTGTTTAATTGGCACCTATACCGATGCGCAAACCGCCGCAGTAACACTCATCGAAAATATTCAACGGCAAGACTTAAATTTAATCGAAGAAGCCAATGGCTATCAACGCCTGCATACAGAATTTCACTTTACTCAAGACGATATAGCAACCTTGGTTGGCAAATCACGAAGCCATGTCACTAATATTTTACGTTTGTTAACCCTTTGTTCATTCGTTCGAGAGCGCATTAAAACACAGCAACTTTCATTAGGGCACGCACGTATGCTCGTGGGTCTCACAACAAAACAACAAGAGCAGTTAGCTAAAAATATAGAAAAAGAAAGCTGGTCTGTACGTCGGTTAGAAGAAGAGGTTAGATTAATAAAGAACCAAATGGACACCAAATCACCCGTCCTAAAAAGTACCGACACTGAACGTTTGCAAACACAGCTTGCGGAGCTCCTGGGAGCACCTGTGCAAATAACTACCGACGATACCTCTGGAGGATGGCTAAAAATAAAATTTTTTGACAATGACACCCTGTCAGGGCTTCTAGAGCGAATAGGCTTGAGTTATGATTGAAGAATAATCGGCTATAGCTAACAGGCAGATGTTACACAGCCCCCCTTTGAGGTTTTTAATCAATGAAACGGATTTTGCCAAGCCTATTCCTATGGTTTAACTGCTCAATAGCACTCGCTACCCACTTGCAAAGCGCCATTGATACCATCATCAACCGAGTTGATCCTAAAATTAACATGGGCATTGTTGTCACCGATTTAGATACCGGTGAAACAATTTACCGACGAAACCCTAATCTTGCTTTTATACCGGCTAGCAACATGAAGTTATTTTCAGACGCGGCAGCTTTAATGGCCTTAGGCCCGGACTATCGTTTTAAAACCCAATTGTCTACAGATGCATCATCCCTTGAGCAAGGCGTTCTTAAAGGCTCTCTTTACCTGCATTTACCTGGAGACCCTTCTTTAACCCAAGAAAACATCGATAAAATGTTAGCTCAATTAGCACTTTGGGGCGTTAAACGCATAGAAGGCAATGTCGTCATCGTGAGCAATAATAGTGTCGTTAGTCCCTATGCACCGGGGCGCACAGCCTCCGATGTAAAATACAGTTATGGCGCAACGGTTGCACCTCTGGTGATTGATGAAAACCGCCTTACTGTTACCGTAAACCCCGCGTTTAAACCTGGCCTTGCTGCATTTGTAGAACTGAATGACCAAAACAGCGGTTTATCTATTAATAACCAAGTCAAAACAGCAAGCTCTTCTGCCGGTTGTGGTGTTGATTTCAACATGGATAACGAAAACCATTTAACGGTGCGTGGGTGTGTAGGTGTAGGGCAATGGGCTATACAACAACGAATTGCTATTCGTAACCCGCTTCGCTATGCACAAGACTTGATTAGACAACACCTGGCTAACTTAAATATTCGCCTTGAAGGGAGTGTTATATTAGGCCATGCCCCTGCCTCTTCACTCTTATTAGCCTCACACGTCTCCAAGCCTATTAATCAATTAATGGCCGATACATTAAAACCGTCTGATAATTTATATGCTGATAGTTTGTATTTACATGCTGCAGCAAAATTGCACGGCACCCCATTAAACTGGCAGCAAGCAGAACCTGTTGTTAAAAATTTTCTTCAACAACAAACAGGCATAAATCTGCAAAGTGCTGTTTTAACAGACGGGTCAGGTTTATCTCGTCATGATTTGCTTACTGCTCAACAAACTGTCGATTTGCTGCAATTTTTGCATAACCGCTTTCCTCTTGCTTATGAATATATTTCAGCACTCCCCGTAGCGGGATTCGATGGCACGCTACAACGGCGATTTCGAAAACCCACCCAACAGGGTCTATTGCGAGCTAAAACAGGCACCATGACTGGCGTGATAAGCTTATCGGGGTATTTGTATACTGCTAATGCACACACCTTGGCCTTTGCCATCTTTATCAACAGGAAGCCTGGCACTAGCCCTGCCGTTTCAGGTCAATACCGCTCGTTGGTTGATGCTTTATGTGATTTTTTCTTACGACAAAAACCTGACAGCAATCGTATAGTACAAACCCAAAATCCACATGCTCGCGTTGCTTACCAACAACAACCAACGCATGCCGATAGACAACGTACGCGATTTGCAAGATGGCGACAACTAGAGTCTGCTATAAAACATTCTCTTCAAGGAAAATCTGTAGCCGTATTGTTTAGAGGTGATCAATTAATATTAAAGGACCAAGATGCAGACAGCAGTAAGGTATGGAGCATCTTGCAACATTTAAGAAAAACACACCCCTTTACCGTCACGCTTCATAGCAGCGCTGCACCCGGTGGCAATAAAACCATGCCACGCTTATTGTGGGTTAAAACCAACAATCCCAACTCAACCACACAACGCACCTGGACAATTCGTGAGTCTATTGGTTAAACATTTAAATACCGACCGTTTAGGTCATTCAGCGTTTCGCGTAAAATAGTATGCCGTGCATAAAGCAAAGTACTTAGGCAAAAACGATACCATTTGTGCTCAAAAACCAGATAAATTTGCTCTCTAAAAAACCAAAACGCCTATGTTCCGCGCTTTATGCGCGGAATCCAGCACGATATTGATGCTAAATCGAATATAGTAGTAAAGCACGGTACGCAGGCAACTGCGGGGTGATTTGTTCTTAAACATTAGAGGCATTTACCCTACGAAAGCATCAACATTTTTGAATGATGACTTATGCCCCACTAATACCCTCTATCTATAATCACCGGTGCACATGATGATGCAAAATATCAAGCTCACTGGTTATTTTCTCTAACTCATCAAGCAACTCTAGAGCTAAAACCACACCGGGTATATTAATGCCTAAATCTTGGTGCAACCGAGAGGCTGATTGAATACGAAGAAATGTTTTTGGGTCGACATGAATTTTTTTGGAATAATGTACCTCATGATGAAGCAAACCGTGCTCAATCATCTCCAGTAATATTTGTTCTGAAATATTACATTTTTGACAAATATCAACGAACGAAATTTTAGTGCCTTCATCCATCAATATGCCAGTTGTAATTGTTTTATCATCCATGATTAGACTCCCATTTTTTCACGTGGATTAAATGGCATATCTTTTGCCATTTGAGCATAAAGCGCCTTTTGGGCTTCCGTAGTTGGCTGGGGAATAATAATTTTTAAAATAATATACTGATCACCAGCGGTCTTGCCCGGCAAACCACGATGCTTTAACCGTAGAGTTTGTCCTCCTTGTGAGCCTGAGGGAATTTTTAAGTCCACCTTTCCCCCCAACGTAGGAACGACTACTGTCGTGCCTAAAGCAACTTCCCAGGGAGCAACCGGTAACGTGATATAAATATCATTAGCCATGACATCAAAAATAGGATGCTTATTCACTTGAATGGTCAGATAAAGATCTCCAGATGCGCCGCCTCCGGCTGATGCACCGCCCTTTCCTGCCAATCGAATTTGCTGACCAGACTTTACCCCTGCTGGAATTTTCACTTTGATTGTTATGGGTTTTCCACCTTGAGGGTTAGGGAGTTGTAACTCTCTTACTGCACCAGCATAAGCGTCTTCTAGGCTAATATTGATACTTCCCTGAAAATCAGCACCAGGACGAGGACGTGCGTTTCGAAAGTGAGGTGCGGCCCCAAACAAAGACTCAAAAAAATCATCACTGTATTGATATTGCGCACCACCGTTCGCATTGCCCCATGAATGTGCGCCAGCAGTGGATTGCGTCTTTTGCCGCATCTCCCAATCTTTAGCATATTGATCATACACTTTACGCTTTTCGGGATCCTTCAAAACCTCATAGGCCTCACCAACTTCTTTAAATTTTTCTTCAGCATTGGCTTCTTTACTCAAATCAGGATGATACTTACGTGCTAACCTTCGATAAGCCATTTTAATTTCTTTTTCATCTGCATTTTGGCCCACACCCATGACCTTGTAATAATCTTTGTAATCCATAATTATCCCTATATTTAAATGCCCACGCTTAAACACAATCCTATCAACTGAAAATTTGTTTGATTTAGGACAATTTATAAAACATCTTTTCACCTATTTTATAATAGACAATGTTCCACTGAAACAATATTAATCACAAGTTTTGGTTTTTCTATTTCTCAAATCGAGGCAAGAGTATACGTGACCAAAAAAGACAGAGAGGGTGGGCTTTGATTAATTTTACCCCATTTGCAACGTCCTGCGGTCACATCATTACCCACAAGTCTTGTAACCCACCTCAGTAAAGGGTTATAAGATTTGTGGGTTAGAAAATATCCCGGTTATGTCTTTCCCGCGCAGGCGGGAATCCATTCTATAATGAGGAAAGCTGTTTAGTTTGCGGACAGATACCCTCCTTCGCGGGAACGACAAATTATATGACACAGATTTGTGGGTAATGATATGCCTGCGGCTTGTTCGATGTTGTTGCAGGATCCATATATCTTACCAGATTGCCGCGGACAAAGCCGCGGCACGTGAGGTGGCGGAGTGAATGAATAAATCGTAACTAATACAACTCATACTTTTGCCCTGTGCCTCTAATAATTCTTAAAAAATAGAATGAGCATGTTAAAGTAAGATATAAATAATCATAGTACTTCAGCGCTAAAAGGAATTTCATGGGCTTATTTTCCAAAAAGACACCCACCTCTACCCACCCACACCGCTTTTTATTTTTAAATATCTTATTTATTGCCTGTCTTGCGGGTATTGCAACCGATATCTATGCCCCATCATTGTCAGCTATTGCTTTTAGCATGCATGCTCCCATTTCGAAAGTACAATTAAGCCTTAGTATTTTTATGGTAGGTTTAGCTATATCTCAATTGGTGTATGGCCCACTTTCCGAAGGAGTAGGACGTCGATATCCCCTTATCATTGGCTTAATCATATTTGTTTGTGCCAGTACTTTCTGTGCGATCTCGACAAGCATCAATATGTTGATCTTAGGAAGATTTTTACAAGGCTTAGGCGCTGGCGCATCATCTTCATTATGGCGCTCAGTGTTTCGTGATATATATCAAGGGGATGAGCTTGCAAAATATGGGTCTTATCTTTCCATTATTATTGTGTTTATGCTTCCTGCGGTCCCAATTCTAGGAGGGTATTTACAACACTTTATAGGCTGGCAAGCGGCGTTTTATGTGCTTATTGTTTTTGGCACGGGAACCCTGTTTTTATTACTAAGCACGTTTAACGAAACGTCCAAACATCATCATAAAGATAGGCTCAAGCGCCCTTTTATTATTCAATCCTTTCGACAACTATTAACAAGCCGTATTTTTATGGGATATGCGCTTTGTGTTTTTTTTAGCTATGGCGCATTTTTTTCTTGGATTACCATAGGCCCAGTCCTATTGATTAAAACCATAGGGCTTACCCCTGTTGAATTTGGCTGGGTATCCTTTGGAATGAGCTCAATTGCCATGGCATCTGCAAGTGCTCTTAATGGCCGCTTAGTTGTCCATTTTGGCAGCCAATGCATGCTTCGTTTTGGTTGGATATCCATGTGTATTTCGGGATTATTACTATTTTTAGGACAATCCTTGCTAGGGGTTAACCTGTATGGCGTACTTTTACCTGTTTTCATGTTTTATTTTGGAGTGACCTTTATTTGGCCAAACGCATTTTCAGGTGCGTTTACCCCCTTCGGACACATTGCGGGCTATGCTGGCGCTTTATATGGATTTTTACAACTGGCCGGTGCGGCTATTATTGGGAGTTTTGCAGCCCATCTTTCCTCTGACTCCGCCCATCCAATAGGTATGATTTTTATCTTATCGCCCTTATTGGCGTGGACGGTCTATGAAATAATAGTCAATCAAAAACCCAAATCATCACAAAACAAGGATTCACGTATATAATTAAGGAAAGATTAGGTTTGGATTAATCCATGGATAACCCGTTAATCTTCAATGAACAACGACTAAAACGTATCCCATCATTTTTTATCTTGGTGATTATTTTGCTGCTTGGCTTTCCAGCCATTGCGCTAAATTACTTTGCCATTGATTTTCGGGGCCTTACTAGCCTCATAACCAATGACAACAACCAAGCACTATTTCTCCAATCACAAATTCGAAGTTATTTTATACAAATATTATTACAGTGGTCTTCATTTTCATTTGCAGCCATTACAGTACTGTTAGCGTTCACTCAATACCGACTCACCAATGATAAGATTGCCTTGATCATTGGTTTGACCATACTATTTTCAGGTACAATCGAGGCCCTACATACTCTCGTTTTTGAAGGGCCACCTTATATTCTAAGCGCTAATAAAGAAAATACAGACTCTCTCATCTGGACATTTACTAGCTCTTTTAGTGGTCTTATTTTTATCAGCGGATTAATTCTACTGCTTCAACAAGAAGACAAGCATTTTTTTAGAACAACGAGCATTGTCTTATTCGTGATTTTAATGATCTTAATAGCACTAGCCTTTATCTATTATACTGCGTTCATCATTGAATCACCCAGCATGCATTTTGATGACACATTAATAAACAGACCTTATGAATTAATCTATTTATCGATTTACCTCATGATCATTTTTTATTTATACCCCAAAATTTATGAAAAATTCCCAAGCATTCTATCGAACTGTATTTTTTACATGTCACTTACACAGATAGTGATAACGATTTATTTATTGCTTTTATCAGAGCATCCCTATGAGAGCGCTTATAACATCGCCTATTTCCTTAAAATAGTTATGTATTTCATCCCCTTTTCTTGTTTAATCATTAATTATATTTATTCATATAACTCCATTTTAGAATCAAGAAAAATGTTAGAGATTAGTCAGGAAAAATTAAAATACATTGCGGCACATGACGTGTTAACCAATCTCTATAATCGACGAGAATTTGAAAATTTATTAAGCATGACGATTGCCAATAGCAGTAGAGAGTATCGGCACTTTGCTATTTTTCTGATTGATATCGATAATTTTAAATCCATCAACGATACCTTAGGGCACTTACATGGGGATTATTTTTTAAAACAAATTTCAGAGCAACTAATGGCATTAACTCGAAAAGGAGATATCTTATCCCGCATAGGAGGTGATGAATTTACTATCATTGCGCCTACATTAAACTCACCAAAATCAGCAAAAATCCTCGCGGAGCGTATCATTAGCGGACTAAACATGCCTCACCACATCAATGAGACAATACTAACTAGCACCGTGAGCGTGGGTGTAGCAATCTACCCTCTGGATGGCGAAACCACAGAAGAGTTGCTCAAAAAAGCTGATATTGCCATGTATAATGCAAAAAATTCAGGAAAAAACACTTATCGTTTTTATACTGAAGAACTGTGCATAGGACAACAACGAGAAACAGATATCGAGTCCCTTTTACGCGATGCTATTGCTAATAACGAGCTGTCTTTAAATTTTCAACCGCAATACAACCTTGTGACAAGAAAAGTCATCGGCGCTGAAATTCTACTGCGATGGAACAACAAACTGATGGGGCAAGTCCCACCCGATGAATTTATCCCTATCGCCGAAAAAAGCAATTTAATGATAAGTATTGGTAATTGGGTCTTACAGGAAGCTTGTGCTCAAGCAAAACATTGGGCCGACAAGTACAATACAAACTTG
The DNA here is from genome assembly GCA_964442495.1 of uncultured Legionella sp. GTDB lineage: Bacteria > Pseudomonadota > Gammaproteobacteria > Legionellales > Legionellaceae > CAYTZN01. The sequence goes on from CAYTZN010000020.1 coordinate 30,221, forward strand.
GTGTTTTCAATCAATGTCTCGCCTATACAATTTGAAAACAATAGTTTTTTTCAAAATTTCAAGTCGACTCTCAGTAAATTCAACTACCCAGCCAATTTTCTCATCATTGAAATAACTGAAAATCTTTTGATGAAAAACAATGAAGTGGTCACTTTAGGACTAAAAAACATTGGTAAATTGGGTACAAGCATTTCTCTGGATGATTTTGGCATGGGTTACTCTTCATTAAGCCGTTTAAAGTTATTCCCGATTAATACCCTCAAAATAGATAAATTGTTTGTGGCAGATATAAATGAAACCACAAGGAAAGTCGTGGTTATCGACACCATCATTAAATTAGCCCATGAATTAGAAATGAACCTCATGGCAGAAGGGATTGAAACAGAAGCACAATTAAAATATTTGATTTCAAAGAAATGTATCTTTGGACAAGGCTTCTACCTTAGCAAGCCACTAACAGCCGAAGCATTTGAAGCATTGGTGTATTTGTCTAAACATGATTAACAGGCTTATTATCCGTGCATTAATTGCTCAATATAACGCCGACATGTCAATGGTTTATTAAGATAGGTAATCATCTGTCGACTTCCACCCGTGCCTGTAATCACCAACGACCCGTATTGTAATAAACTGCCCAATAATGATTGCCGAATATCAATACTTTCAATTTTAGTCATTGGGATATCTAATGTTTTACGCACCAAAACCCCTGTGCACAAAATAACTTGATTTTTTTTGATAGTAAAATAGGAAAAAGAGTAAGTTACCCAAACCATTGTCCCCCAAAATAAAGCAAAAACTGCCATAAACATCCCAACTTCTTTAAGCTCGTCAAACCTCAAACCAAGGAACAATGCAAAACAAAGCAATAGGGCTGGCCAGAAAAAAAGAATCCAATGAAGACGGGCTTGATATACGATGTTATTATCAGTCATCGATAGTCCTTATTAATTACACAAAAAATGTTTTTGAATATAATATTGTAGATAGCTTAAATTTGCTATTTTTTTGTCCTTTATGGAGCAACTATTAAGGGCAAACTTGCTTAATCATCTACCCTAATTAGCTTTTTTAAACTATTTAGAGTCAAAAAATCATAGAAAGCGAGGTTTGTTACCATGCGAAGAATTAATCGCTGCTTAAACACCAAATTGTTCGAACTTGGTAAACGCTCAGTGCAACTAGAAGAATTAAACTCAAAATTACAAAAAATTCTTCCACTGTCCTTGCAATCCCACTGTCATGTTGGCAGCTTTACCGCTGGCTGTCTTGTTATTGTTGTAGACAATGCGGTATGGGCTTCTGAGTTGCGCTATATTTTGCCTGAATTAAGGGATAAATTGAGAAGTGAAGCCGGGATTTACCAATTAAGCTCTATTAAATCGACTGTGACGACGATAAATGTAAACACAGTATCCAAGCGACCTTTATCACGCCCACCCTTATCTGAAGAGGCATGCAAAACACTGATAGAAAGTGGAGATCAATGCAGCTATGATCCTCTAAAAAGAGCACTGCACAACCTTGCCCGTCATGGGAAAAACAAAAACCAAGACCCTAGGACTAAAATTTAGGCTTCTACAGGAAATAAACCATGATGAACTGCAGTCTGATAATTTTCTGCATCAAAATAGGTGTATTCCCAAGCATCTTGATTTGCCACTAAAGCACGTAACAATTTATTATTAAGTTCATGACCCGACTTGTAGCCTTCAAAAGCGCCGATTAAAGACGAGCCTAATAAATATAGATCACCAATAGCATCTAAAACTTTGTGCTTAACAAACTCATCATCAAAACGTAAGCCATCTTCGTTCAGTACTCGGTAATCATCAACAACAACTGCGTTGTCTAAACTTCCACCTTTAGCTAAATCACACTCACGTAATTTTTCATAATCAGAAAGAAATCCAAAGGTTCGAGCTCGACATACTTGCTTTACGTAGGACGTTGAAGAAAAATCAAAAACGGCTGTTTGTGGTCCATCGTTAAAAACAGGGTGATCAAAGTCAATGGTAAACGATACTTTATACCCATTATGAGGAAGAAACTGGACATATTTTCCTTGTTCTTCAATTCGAATAGGCTTTAAAATACGAATAAAGCGCTTGGCTGCACTCTGCTCTCGAATGCCCGCGGATTGGATTAAAAAAACAAATGGAGCAGCACTACCATCCATGATCGGGATTTCTGGAGCATTCACGTCAACATATGCATTGTCTATCCCAAGACCTGCGAGAGCTGATAAAAGGTGCTCAACCGTAGCAACTTTAGCACCTCGATGTTGCAAAGAAGTACATAACATGGTGTCGCTTACATGCTCGTAGGAAGCTGGAATTTCAACAACAGGAGAAAGGTCGGTACGCCTAAAGATAATGCCGGTATTAATCGGTGCAGGACAGAGAGTAAGGAGAACTTTATCGCCAGAATGCAAGCCAACGCCGGTCGCTTGAATAACCTTATTAGGAGTTCGTTGTTTTATCATTCAGCATTCACCTTTTAGCTTCCCCTTGTTTTCACACACACATATTTTGTGAATTTTATCAATAATTTATTAACAAGTCTATTTTTTTCAGGACAAACCAGGACAAACACACCTAAATTTATACAATATCTTTAAGTTTTCGCGGCTACATTGTTTGGGTAGTCCCTCGATACCAAAATAAATAATCCAGACAGTAACGCCTGCACCTAGGAGATCCTCGATTTAAGCATCAATTCTCTAAACAATAATTCCATCATTCATATATGTCAAACGTGGCTCATTTGCTAACACCACACTCAATGCCTACAATTAAAGCATAAAGAGCATTAAAGAGACGCCAGAGCATGAAATCAGAGCTACTATCTCAGCCCTGGCTTTATTACCAGGAAGCTCAAGAATCAACCTCCTACACTCATAAAGTGACCGGTGATTTGGATGTGGAGCGCTTAGTGGGCGGTCAAAAGCCCTGGCGACTGCCCATATCACGTGAAGATCGACCCAAAAAATTGATCATAGCGGATTGGCGAATTGCAACTTATTCAGAAGAGGCACTCTCGACACTTCTTCAGCAATTAGACGAAGCCTCGTCTAAAGGATTTAGTCTTTATGTATGGAAGAATGGTCAAGTGATTCTTTTTTCAAAAGATGCGCTAATCACAACAAAGCAAGATATCAGCCCCGCTTTACATCATGACATTGCAACAGCGGCTTTTGCTGCAAAGCTCGGGTTTACCAAAGAGAATATTTGTATTTTAGATGATTATTGGATGGACTATTTTTTAAACACCAAACCTCCCTGCCCACGAAGTATCTCGTTACAGGCATATAAGAGACTATCCAAAGAGAGTCGAGAAAAATTAAAACAAATCATCCCTGACGCTACCCCCCAAGTCACCCACCTTATTCGAGATATATATCCACCGCAACATGAAGATGAAAAAGAACTTGGATTCTTAGTGGCAAGCACAGACTATCAATTTGCTACCATTGACAATAGTCTCTCGAGCAATGAACTGCAAACCCTTTTAATAGATAATCGCAACCTAAAAAAGTTGATTTTACGTTATTACAAACAGTTAACAGCTCTCATAGATTTACAGCCGAATAGCCTAAGCAACCTGGAGTCTCTTGATTTATCAGGAAGTAATATTTCATTGGACAACTTACGCGTTTTTTTAGAAGCAGCGCCTAAGCTTAAAACGTTGAATTTATATCGGTGCAATCAATTAACAGCTCTCATTGATTTAAAGCCGAATAGTCTAAGTAACCTGGAGTCTCTTAATTTACCAAGTAGTAATATTTCATCAGACAACTTGCGCGTTTTTTTAGAAGCAGCGCCTAAGCTTAAAACGTTGAATTTATATTTTTGCAATCAATTAGCAGCGCTCATTGCTTTAAAGCCGAATAGTCTAAGTAACATGGAGTCTCTTATTTTACTAAATAGTAATATTTCATCAGACAACTTGCACGTTTTTTTAGAAGCAGCGCCTAAGCTTAAAACGTTGAATTTACATCAGTGCAATCAATTAGCAGCACTCATTGACCTAGAGCCAAATAGTCTAAGTAACATGGAATCTCTAAATTTATCAAATAGTAATATTTCATCAGACAACTTGAGCGTTTTTTTAGAAGCAGCGCCTAAGCTAAAAACGTTGAATTTATATCAGTGCAATCAATTAACAGCGCTCATTGATTTAAAGCCGAATAGTCTAAGTAACATGGAGTCTCTTAATTTATCAAATAGTAATATTTCATCAGACAGCTTGCGCGTTTTTTTAGAAGCAGCGCCTAAGCTAAAAACGTTGGATTTAAATCAGTGCAAACAATTAGTAGCTCTCGTTGATTTAAGACCGAATAGTCTAAGTAACATGGAGTCTCTTTATTTATCAAATAGTAATATTTCATCAGACAACTTGAGCGTTTTTTTAGAAGCAGCGCCTAAGCTAAAAACGTTGAATTTATATCAGTGCAATCAATTAACAGCGCTCATTGATTTAAAGCCGAATAGTCTAAGTATCCTGGAGTCTCTTGATTTACCAAATAGTAATATTTCATCAGACAACTTGCGCGTTTTTTTAGAAGCAGCGCCTAAGCTAAAAACGTTGGATTTAAATCAG
>CAYTZN010000021.1:0-27336 GCA_964442495.1 uncultured Legionella sp.
CCAGGCGATCTTGATCAAGCCATCCAGCCCAGTTATCCCCGTTTGGATTTATAAATCTCCACACCAATTTTTCAATCCCTTTTTGTACGCTAGCCTCGTGATTTTGAGGCGCACTGAACTGGATGCCGCGGACAAAGCCGCGGCACGTAGGGGGCATTTTTACATTATTGCAGTCTTCTACGTAGCCAATATTCACTTTCTTTCCATGTTAAAGTGATCCTCAATACAGCAAGGCAAATGCATCTCATCTGCTATACTTCATGGAGGCATGTTAATTTTCTTCGCGGCAAGGCTTGGATAATAGGAGTGCGTGCACGTAAAATAGCTAAAACCGCTGCACTAACTGTTTAATAATTTGTTAATATTATCCGTGTAGTATGTTGTATATAAGACTTAAGGGGTTAAACATGGCAATGAATCAAGAACTTTTATCAGCAATTCAAGGGCTACAACCAGCAGCGGATGATGCAGGCAAAGTTATTCAACTTCAAGCACTTGATGCATTGATAAAAGCCTCTTTAAATCCTTTAGCCGACCCATTTAGAGAGCAAGTCATTAGATTTAAAGATGTATTTTCGCCAGCGGGTGCCTTTAATGATAAACATGCTGACGATAATCATTTCCTATCCCCTGGCGATGATGGGGGGGCCAATAATTTAAGGCAACTCCAACGTGAAGCTGCAAAAAAACGCATTGAACTGAGTTTGCCTAGTGCCACGCCTGAAATCAAAGCCTCTCTTCTTGAAGCCGAAAATATAGCAACCCTCCGTGAGCGTTTGGGAGAGGATGCTTTTGGTAATTTATCTACCAGTGCGCATTGGGGTGGTAGCGATATAGGTGGCGACCCTACCCTTACAGATGATGTGTTAACAGGTATTCAACGTAACTTAAGTCAAGAAAATTTAGGCGATATTTATACTCAATTAGAAACGCTGGAACGTTCATTAAATGAAGAGAAAACTGCTTCTATGAAAGCGGTATTAGAGGCTATTACCAATGATGTAAAAACCATTAAAAAAGCAAAAGATGAACTCGTCCCTTTCTTTGTGTCATACACTAATCTTCAACAAGAGTTAGATAAACCTGAGCATACCGGAAAGCTTGACCTGCCTGGAAATAATGCGAGTAAAGTACGAATTGATGCGCTACACCGCCGAGCCGAGGCACTCCAAGCCCTTATTCGTCTTAAAATGGACTTTTTAAATGAAGTGATTCAAGCAAAATCAGCGGCGGTATTAGAACAATTACGTTTAAGTAATCTGCCCCCTCAGAAAACGGCAAAAGCACTTCATAGACTCTTAAACAGTGCCGAGAAGTCTTCTGTTGAGCTAGACGATGCTTTTGAATTAGAGAAAATGAGTGGTGCAGTAATAACAGACGAAATCAATCAAGCACATAAAGCCGCACAAAAAGCACTTATTCAATTAAAAATGACAACCTATGCTGCAGAAGCCAACGAGCTGCATGCAAAAATCGAAGAGATAACCAACAAACTAAACGGCGCTGACAAATCTCTTTTAGCTCATCAAAAAAGGGAAAAGTTAGCCCTTGCATCGCAACATCTTGAGCAATTACAAAAAGTATCTGATAAAACAAGCAGGGCTCATGATGCAATACCCGAGGATCTTTTGAGTGCAAAAGAATTCGCGGAAATAAATACAAAAGTAGATGCCATAAAAACCATTGTTGACGAAGACGAGTCATTAGTAACGCCAATGGTCGAAAAATATAAAAAGCCAAAGGTTGCAACCACTTTCATGGAGTCTTCGAGCAACCAAACCTTAAATTTTACGGATGATGTAGTAAAAAAAGGCACAGATTTTAGATCCAAGTTGCCTTCGCCCAAAGCTGAGGACGTTGAAGGCATGCATCACACCTCCGTAGAGTATGCAGATCACCCTCAAAAGGTTTTCTTTAAAGGGGTAAGGCTTGAAGAAGGTGATGTTATTCGTTCGACGGCTAATTTCCAAACGCCTGCGGCGGGAGGAGCTCCAGCCTCACCAAAAAAAGGCATTTTGGTACAAGATCATCGGGGTAAAGTCACTGATTGGACTGACCCTGCACAAAATTTGTCGGATTCACAAAAAGCTGAAATGGCTATAAAGCAAGCTAAAATGCTTTTGGTGAATTACAGGCCTGGCTGCGGTGCTATTATTATTAAATGCGCTGATCAAGCACAGGGGAAACGACTTTATGCGGCCACGCTTTTTTTTATAAAAGGTAACCCTGAATTAAATAAATTAGAAATAATCTCCAATAATGTCGAAGGCCCAGGCGGTAATTTTTTAACCCGTGGCAGAAATGCCAATGCTTTTATTGAGGCTCATCTACCGACTGAATTGATAAATCGAAATACTGTTAATGAGCAAAAAAAGCAAGTTGGGCTTTTTGTAAAGGGCACTTCGGCGTATCGGAAGGAGCTTAATGACAAGCGAGAGAAAGATAAAAAATTCAATGGCTCTCCTGATGAAAAAATTGACCATGATGAACAAAGAGATGCACAGGACTACCTTGATAACGGTGATTATGGTAGTAAGGGTAGAAGCCTCAGGAAATAACCCATAGGGAATATATGAGCAAGTCACAATTGGCTATTGGTGTTTTTGATTCAGGGATGGGGGGGTTAACCGTATTGCGTGCTTTGCGCGAGCTTCTACCACAGGAGTCCTTTATTTATTTAGGCGATACAGCACGCCTACCTTATGGTACTAAAAGCCCAAACACCGTTCAGCAGTATGCGGTACAAATGGCACGCATATTGGTCGAGCGTCGTATCAAGGCGTTGGTTATTGCTTGTAATACAGCAACCACGGCCGCACTTCCTCACCTTCAAGCCATGCTCCCAGACATGCCGGTTTTAGGCGTGGTTGCTCCAGGCGCTGGTGCTGCTATAACAGCCACTAAAAACCAACGTATTGCCGTTTTAGCCACTGAAACAACCATTGCTGCTAATGCGTATCAACAGCTAATTAAAACAGCACTGCCCAATGCATTGATCCATGCTCGCGCATGCAGCGTTTTGGTTGCACTGGCTGAAGAAGGTATGGTCGATAATGCCATTGCGCGTGCCGCTCTTTTGCATTATACAAGTGATGTGTCCGATGAGGATACGGTATTGTTGGGATGTACACATTTTCCTGTTTTTAAATCATTATTAAGCACGTTAATGCCTAAAGGTGTGTCTATTGTTGATTCTGCTGATGCCACAGCACAAGCTTTGCAGCAGGTATTGATTGAAAAAAACTTACTAAAAAATGGGGCATCATCAAGTGGAGCCATTCAGTATTTAGTAACTGACTCGGTAAAAAGGTTTTTACACGTGGGTGAAATTTTCTTAAATGAAACACTGTCAGCTGCTGATATTGAGCTGGTAGATATATAGTGGTTATAGTCGAATAAATTTTAAATGACGCTACTCATCCCGAGGCGGGCGGCTCATTAAATTAATGACTGCTTGCTGGGCGCTGATTGTTCCTTGTAACAACGCATTTACTTCGCTACAAATGGGCATTTCAACCTTATGGGCTGCTGCAATGGCGCAGATTTGTGCGGCATTGTGTTTGCCTTCCACCACTTGACCAATGTGTTTTTCAGCCTCAAGAAAACTCATTCCCTGTCCAATGTGCAAACCAAATCGGCGGTTACGGGATTGATTATCGGTGCAGGTTAAGACCAGGTCACCTACACCTGCCAATCCCATGAAGGTTTCTTGGCGTGCATTCAAGCACAAACCTAAACGAGTCATTTCAGCAAGACCCCGGGTGATGAGGGCTGCCTTGGCATTGGCCCCGTAAAGCAAGCCATCGCTTATTCCACATGCAATCGCTAACACGTTTTTAATTGCGCCACAGAGTTGCACGCCATCGATATCATCGGATAAATAGACACGCATATTATCATGGTGAAAAAGTGCATGAAGACGTTTTAAATAAGCGGGGTCTTTGCCCGCAATCACCAGTGCTGTAGGTAAAAAATGAGCTACTTCACGCGCAAACGAGGGACCTGAAATGGCCGCCATGGGGAAGGATTCACCCCATTTTTCTGAAACTAACTGGCTCAATAGCGCATGGGTTTTGGGATCAACACCTTTGGTAAGCCACGAAAGACCACTGGGTGCTTTTTTTATGCTAGAGAGTAACGTCATAAAAGCGTGTGAAGGAACTGCCACAATCACGTCTGAGGCAGATACCATGCATTCATCAAGGTTAGACGTTAGGGTGAGTGTGGGTGGAAAATGTACATCAGGCAAGTACTTAAGATTAAGTCGGTTTTTTTCCATGCTGGCAACATGTTCAGGGTTATGCCCCCATAACATCACATGATGGCCACTATTAGCTAAGTGAACCGCAACGGCAGTTCCCCAAGAGCCCGCTCCTAAGAGTGCAATGGCCTGTTTCTTCATGATGTAAAGCGGCTTAACGTGAACATGTTGAACCTCTATAGATTAATGTGCTTGTTCAGTTTGCTTTTCGGTGCTTGCTTTTTGTTTTTCTTCCAACTGCTGCATGTAGAGTGCATCAAAATTGATAGGTGCTAATACCAATTGAGGGAAGCTGCCGCGGATTACTTCTGCAGTAATGGCTTCTCGAGCATAAGGGAAAAGAATACTAGGGCAAAAACTACCCAGTAAGTGATCCAGTTGAGGTGATGGCGCACCTTGGATTGTAAAAATACCTGCTTGGCGAATTTCAACTAAAAAAGCAGTAGCGCCCTTGTTTTTTACAGTAGCAGTAACAGTTAATACAACTTCATAGATACCTGATTCAAGTGTTGTGTGTTGCGTGTTTAAATCTAAAGATAATTCAGGTTCCCATTGCTGTTGAAAAATGGCTGGTGTGTTGGTGGTTTCAAACGATAGATCTTTGACATAGATACGTTGAATCATGAATTGGGTTTCAGGGGCTTGTTGCTCTGTACTTGATTTATCTGTCATTTTTATAGTTATCCATAGTGAGTGTTCATTAAAAATAGTGTTAATTTTTGCCTTTAACCAAAGGAAGCTTCGCTTCTTGCCAGGCCGTGATTCCGCCGGTTAATACCATAGGTTCTGTAAATCCCATCGTTCGTAATTTAGCTGCATGTGCTGCTGATTGCAAACCGCGGGCACAGACAAAAATAACAGGTTTTGTTTTGTATTTATCCATGCGTTGTTCGTTAAAATCATCTACTGAGGCATGAACAGCATCAATAATATGCCCGGCACGAAAAGCGTCAATATCTCGTATGTCAATAATCACGGCTTCCTCATGATTTATTTTATCAATGACTTGAGCCGGCGATAGTGCTTTTGCGCGTTTTTTTTGTGCAAACAACTCATTGATGAAAATTAAAGAGAGGATGGCTATTAACGCTAAAAAAAGCGTCCAATGATTTGTGATAAATTGTGTTATTTGTTCCATGAAAAACCTATTTTGGGTAATAAACTCGCGAATTATCTCGAGAATAGGGCAACAACGCAAGCCGTTATTCCTGAACAGGGTACCCAGCTTTAGCCCATTCAGCAATTCCGCCATCTACCGAGTAAACATTGGTATAGCCTAAGTCCATGAGGTAACCTGCTGCTGTTAACGAGCGTACCCCGCCTCGGCAATGCAAATAGATAGGCTTTTCAAGATCAGGTTCGTGGATTGCAATTTTGCCTGCGAGCGTGTCTTTTTGAAGGTGAAGTGCACCTGGAATGCGTTGCTCCTGCCATTCTTCGTCTTCGCGAACGTCTATAAGGCATAGTGTGGGGTCGCTATCCATGCGCTTTTTTAATTCGTGTACGTTGATGGTCTTTATTTTATGGTCGGTCATAATGATTTTCCCTAATGAATGGTCGAGTAAAGGTGGAATGGTGGATAAACCAATAAATAGCTGCAGTGACAATGCCACCAATGAGCGTTGCAAACGCCCAGCTACTGGCAGAAACCAATGCGGTTCGCTGTCCAAGCTTGTACAGCTGGCCGGCATCTCGTGCTACGCCACCTGCAAAAATAAGATGAAGAATAGCGTTAATGAGGAGCAGTAAGTAATACACCGTTTGAAATTGATGATTAAAATGTTGAGCAAATTCAAAAAGCATGTCAGAAGAGTCCTTCCTAGCGTTTTAAAAGATAAAGAGCATGAAGCAGTATATCAGGGCAATAGGGCTTGTCCATGCTTTCATTCTCGTTATAACCTGCGGTAACATCGGATGATGCCTTATTCCAAAAGTGGTATAGATTAATGAATACGCCAGTACCTCATTTAACGACAGCGTACGCTGGTCCGTTGCAACATGTTGAAGAAATTATTTTAAACCAAGTGGAAACGATTGAAGCCTGGTTTCGAAAGCGTTGGCAAGATACGCCACCGCCTATTACATCTTCCGTGGATTTACGCCACGCAGGCTTTAAGTTGGCGCCCGTTGATACGAATTTATTCCCAGCAGGTTTTAATAATCTTAATCGCGATTTTTTGCCGTTGTGTATTCAAGCGGTTCAATCCGTTTTGAGTGATACTTTTCCCAATTGCACCAACATACTTATTATTCCCGAAAGCCACACACGCAATGCTTATTACTTGCAAAGCTTAAGCATTTTGCGAGATATTTTTTCTAAAGCAGGATTTACGGTTCGTATCGGTAGCTTAGACCCCACTATCATAACACCCACAGAACTAAAAACGGAAAACGGTAAAAAGGTATTGATAGAGCCTCTGATTCGCATAGGTAATGAGGTCATGCTTTCAGATTTTAACCCGTGCTTATTATTACTCAACAATGATTTATCGACCGGTATTCCAGATATTTTACAAAACCTGCAACAGCAAATTAGGCCAACACTTAAATTAGGCTGGACTTCGCGCCTTAAATCGAGCCATTTTCAATTTTTTTCTGAAGTGGCCACGGAGTTTGCTGCATTGATTGGTATTGACTCCTGGTTAGTAAATCCTTTGTTTAGTGCGGTGGACGGCATCGATTTTATGTCACAAACCGGTGTTGAGGCATTGGCTTGTGCGGTAGACGCTCTATTGGCCAATATTCGGGTGAAATATGCTACCTATAATATTAAAGAAACACCTTTTGTGGCGGTAAAAGCTGATAATGGCACATACGGCATGAGTGTGATGATGGTGCGTGAAGGCAAGGAATTGTTGCAGTTAAACCGTAAGCAACGTACGCGCATGGCTGCCAGCAAAGGCAGTCAAAAAGTGACAAGGGTGCTTATCCAAGAGGGTGTATATAGCTTTGAAACCATGCCCGATGGGGCAGTGGCTGAGCCCGTGGTGTATATGATTGGGCAGTTTGTGGTGGGTGGTTTTTATCGTGTTCATCAAGCACGTGGCACAGACGATAACCTCAATGCACCTGGCATGCATTTTGAGCCTTTGGCCTTTGCTGAGGCTTGTAACCTTCCTTGTAAAGAGCGAAACGGGGTGGATACGTCCAATCGATTTTATGCTTATGGCGTGATTGCACGGCTTGCAGCACTTGCTGCGGCTCGTGAAATAGCTGCGATTGGAGGGGAATAATGAAACTCGCTGTTTTGATGGATCCTTTGCATGTTTTAAAACCTTATAAAGACTCAACCGTTGCCATGCTTAAAAGCGCTCAATCGTTAGGGTGGGCTTGTTCTTATTTTACATTGACCGATCTTTTTTGTTCAGAAGGTTGTGCTTATGCCAATGTTACGGCTTTAACAATAAAGGATGAAACAAAAGCCGATTGGGTAGATGTAACCCCGATGGGTGTTAAGCCTTTAAGTGCGTTTGATATTATCCTGATGCGCAAAGACCCGCCCTTTGACATGGAATACATTTATGCCACTTATGCTTTAGAGTTGGCTGAGCGCGAAGGGGTTATCGTTGCTAATAAGCCGCAAAGTTTGCGGGATGCGAATGAGAAATTTTTTACATTGAATTTTCCCCAGTGTTGCCCTGAAACCTTGGTGAGTCGTGATATACAGCGGTTACGAGGTTTCTATCAACAACACCGTAATGTGATTTTTAAACCGCTAGAAGGCATGGGCGGGCGGGCTGTTTTTCATGTGAATGATGATGCCCGTAATTTATCCGTTATTTTAGAAGTGCTGACGCAGGGCGGTACGGTGAGTATCATGGCCCAGCAATACATTCCTGAGATCAGTACATTGGGTGATAAACGTATTTTATTGATCAATGGTGAACCTGTGCCTTTTGCATTGGCTCGGATTCCCTTAGCAGGTGAGTTAAGGGGTAATTTAGCTGCGGGAGCAACTGGGCGGGTTGTTGAAATCACAACGAGGGATCGCTGGATTTGTGCTGAAATTGCGCCCACGTTGAAAAAAAAGGGGTTGTATTTTGTAGGGATAGACGTGATAGGTGATTACTTAACCGAAATCAATGTAACGAGTCCTACGTGTATTTGTGAGATTTCTTCTGAAACAAAATTAGACATATCGGGTGATTATTTGCGCTTTTTAGAGACTTTATAACTTTATCTCATGATTTTACACATTTATTTTAGATAAATACTATACTTTTTTTAAACGTAGCCGAAATGATGAAGAAGGGCGAAGGGTATTGTTAAAAGACGTGTTTCCTTTCGAATGTATGACAGAACTGGGAATCATGAGATGAAAAAACTAGTGGCAGTGTTTGCATTAAGTTTACCCGTCATGGCGGTAGCAGCAACCGTAGAGGAACGGCCGATATATTACGGTCCTGGTTTATGTGCTTCGCCGCAATATCAATGTGTTAAAGTTGAACGTGGACAATCATGGGATAAACTTTTTCCTGATGAAACCCAACGTGATTTAGTTCAGCGGGTGAATCGTAGTTACAATTCTTTGTGGCCTGGAAAAGAAATTGTGGTGCCAAAGGATTTGGATCACGCAACGTTGCTAAATCTTTCACCTTTTCCACAAAAAATTTCAGAAAATGAAAAACAAGTTATTGTCGATCAAGACAAACTGGCCTGGGGTGCTTATGATGCACAAGGGCAATTGGTCAAATGGGGACCCATTGCTTCAGGCCGTGATAAATGCCCTGACAGCAATAATGCCTGTCGCACATTGACGGGAATTTTTAGGGTTTTTAGTAAAGAAAATATTCATTGTAAATCAAATATTTTCCCCATCGGCAAGGGTGGTGCGAAAATGCCTTATTGTATGTACTTTCATAAAGGTTTTGCATTGCATGGTTCAGACGATATTCCCGGTTACCGTGCAAGTCATGGGTGTGTTCGTTTATTTACCCGTGATGCTAAATGGTTAAACGAAGAGTTTGTTGATGCTATTAATGAAAAAACAAACACGATAGGCACTAAAGTTGTGATAAGGCCTGTGATTGGATCTGGTAAGGCGCTCACGCCTTCTACATCAGAGGCTAGTGCAATGCCCGTCGGTCAAAAAACGACGACCAAAGTTTATACCCCAGCTAAAGCAAGTGCCTGGGTAGACCCTGATCACGCTCCATCAACATAAACCGAGACAAATGATGAAAACAAATAAAAAAAGCTTAAAATTTGCTTCTCTGTTGTTTCTTTCACTTGTGGCAACGGTTCCAGGATTTGCTGCTACGGCTGAAAAGGAGGACAACAGGTATCCTTTGGGTTGTAAAGATGTGGGCTATAAATTTAAATTAAAAGTGCTTAACCTGCTTCCCGAAGAGGCTGGTGAGCAGCAATCGCTTTATTTTATTTTTAATGCGTTGCCACAGGCCATTAATTTATATCAAATGCGTAAAGATGACAGTACGCGCAGTATGTACTTAAACCATGTTATTCGTGCACAACAATGGGCCGTATTGTCCACAAGTGAGAAAGAGCTTAAATACATTTGTACCATTGACGATGCGAAACAAAGTTATGGAAAAATAGTTGATTGTTCACAAAGCCTTAAAGTTTGTGAGTATGCACGCGTGAAATATGGAATGAACAACAAAGGAAATTATTGGGTGGTCAACAGTAATAGCCGCGGTGGCGCTGTTAACGAAGTGATACATTATGGCATTATTCCTCGTTAAGAGGGTGTTTAATTGAGGTACTGTATCGCGCAAAATGAATGAGGGGAAACACCATGAAATCTGAAGCAGGGATCCCAACCAGAAACCTATTTTTATCAAGGTTTTTAATACCTTGGTTTTGTCTTGGCGCAACCCTCATCCCAAAGGTCGTCTTCGCTAATGAGGGGTTGGATGATTACCGTCAAGGTAATTATATAAAAGCCGCAGAAGTGTTTGGTTCAGCGCCTGTTAATGATCCTGTGGTGGATTATTACACCGCACGGATGCGGTTGTATGGATATGGGCAGCTAAAAAACAACAGCACTGCATTGCGTTATTTTCAAAAAGCCGCAGAAAAGGGGTTTTTGCCGGCTCAAGATATTATGGCGCGCTATACTTTGTTAAAGGAAAAAAATCCTGAAAAAGCGTTATATTGGTTCAAGCTGGCTGCAGATGCTAATGATGTACAAGCGCAAATGTATTGCGCTGCTGCCTACCTTTTTGGGGTAGGAACTAAAAAAAATCCGGACATGGCAAGGCGTTATTATATTGCTGCCGCTAGAAATGGTAATAGCATTGCGCAATATGCGTTAGCGGATCAATTTCTTGATAGTAAGCAGCTTGCAAGTAAAAAGCTTGGGTTAATTTGGTTAAACAAAGCCGTGGCTCAAAATAATCCCGCAGCGCAATTAAAACTTGCAGAGTTATATAGGACGGGCACATTGGTTCCTCAGGACTTAGCACAAGCAAAGACCTTGATAGATCAAGCTATCGCTGCAGGTTATGCTCCCGCACTCTATCAAATGGGCGAACTTTTCCGTCAACAAAATGATTTTGTTCAAGCAAAAGAATGGTACACAAAAGCGGTGGAGGCGCACTATAAACCCGCCGAAATTGCTATTGCGGGGCTTTACACCCAAGAAAAAAGTCCAATGTATGATTTGAACCAAGGCTTTTTGGTGATGTTAAAAGCCGCTCAAAACGGTTCTCCAGAGGCACAGCTTGCATTGTCAGCCATGTATAAAAAAGGTCAAGGCACGCCTGTGGATGAAAATTTAGCGAATCAATGGCAAAAAACAGCAACAGAATCAATGAAAGGAACCCCTCTTGCTGCTGAAAAAAATGCGGCAGAATGGCTAAGTAATCGAAAAATTGAAACCATTGCCGCTAATGGTTATCAGTTAAAAGGAATTTTTAGTGATTGGACAAACCCTGATGCTTTAAAAGAAAACAATTATAACCAGTCCCCACAAATGGACATATTGACTCGTGAGGTGTTGTACAAGCCTAAGTTTCTCATGACGAATCCCAATGAAATCGCTATTAGTGAATTTTACGATGCGCTTGCCACAACATTAGGAAATATTTCAGGATCTGAAGAGGTGGCGTTCCCTCGTTATGCGCTAGATGCATCACTAGCGTCTTTGGACCAAACCAAAGATAAAGCTCGGATTGATGCGCTTGAAGGGCGAGCGGATCTTGGTGATACAACGGCACAATTTAGTATGGGTCAGCTTTATGAACATGGGATTGGGGTAAATCAAAACCTCGAGACGGCCATGAAGTATTATGAGCAAGGCTCGGCTCAGCAAGATTTACGGGCAGAATATAACCTTGGGATGGTCTATTTAGAGGGCAAGGGTATTCCTGCAGATTATCAAAAAGCCATCTCATTGTTGAGGGATGCAGCTTTTAAAGGCAATGATTACGCACAATTTGTTTTAGCTCGAATCAGTGAGCAAGGGTATCGAAACCCTGCGGGTGAGATTGCTATTCAACCTAACGCCGAGCAAGCCCTTGCAATGTATGAGCTTGCATCGGTTAACGATTATGGTCCTGCACAATACCGTTTAGCGGAAATGCTTGTGCGTGAAAAACCTGCAGACATGAGTGTTGCTACCAAACAAAAACGTAGCGCCATCATTAAAAAATTATACGAGGGAGCTTTTGCTGCGGGGGTTGAGCAAGCAGCACTTCCTCTTGCATATTTTAATGCTATGGATGCGGACAAAGCTAAGCAGGCCCAGGCCGTTGATGTGGCCAAAAAAGGCGCTGATGCTGGGAATGTGGGGGCCGCGTTGTTGCTAGGTCTTTTGTATGCTCGTGGTATTGCCGTTGAAAATAATCCTGATGAAGCGCTGAAATGGTATGAAAAAGCATCGTTAAATCCTGTGGGTGCTTTTATATTAGGCACTTATCTTAGTCAAGGCATGGGCATTGATAAAGACTTGCAAAAAGGAAAGTCTTTATTAGAGCAAGCTGCTAATGCTGGGTTTTCATACGCTAATCTTAATTTAGCTGTCTTAAAGCACCAGGCGGGAGAAGTGTTTTTACCAGAGCTTGAGAAGGCATTGGCTTTGGGCAATAGCACAGCCGGGTTATTATTAGCCGATTATTATTTATCGGAAGCAAATGATGATAAACAGATGCAGCAGGCACGCGATATTTATCAACATTTTGCAGACAAGGGCGATAAAGATGGTCAATTAAAACTTGGGTTCATGTTGGATAAAGGTTTAGGTGGGTCTGTTGATATTGCCAATGCTCAAAAGTGGTATGGATTAGCTGCTGAGCAAGGTCAGGTTGTTGCACAGTATTTATTAGGCAATCTTTATCAATTGGGCCGTTTGAGCGTTCAACCTGATTATGCAGAGGCAAAGAAATGGTACAGTAGTGCTCAAAGTAGTTATGCTCCTGCAGCTGTTGCCTTGGCTTTTATTTATGACACCGTCGATGATGATTATCAACATGCCTTCCTTGGTTATCAAAAGGCTGCAGAAAAGCATGACCCGATTGGTGAGTTTAATTTAGGCCTCATGTATGAAAAAGGGAAAGGCCTACCTGCAGATTTTCTAAAAGCAAAAGAGTGGTACGAGGCTGCTGCCCAACAAGGTCATCGACAAGCGATGGTGCAATTGGCGGGTTTGTATTTTAATGGTCTTGTGGGTGCACGTGATGATGAAAAAGCGTATGAGTGGTACCAAAAGGCGGCAGCATTAGGGGATCGTGATGCTTTGTATCAATTGGGCTTGTTATCAGAAACTGGCGTGGCCACAACACTCGATTTTACAAAAGCACTTCATTATTACCAACAGTCCGCTGACAAAGGCAATGCTAAGGCGAAGCTTGCTTTAGCACGAATGTACCAATATGGAATAGGTGTTCCCAAAGATTTACAGCAAGCCGCCAAATATTATAAAGAGCTGGCGCTGTTAGGCAATGCTTATGCAGAATACCAATTGGCAACGTTTTATTACGAAGGGATTGAAGACGGTAAGCGTATGCCGGAAAAGGGCAAGCAGTTATTACAGAGTGCTGATGAAAATGGCAGTTTACAGGCTCGAAGAGCGCTGCAATGGTTAAGCGCCCAATCGGAAAATCGCACAAGCTTTATTGAGCCTTTAGCCATGCGTCAAATGCCAGCGCTAGCGTCGCGGCCTGTTGATCTCATGTATTTTGATGCATTAAATGATTGGAATCGTGGTGATGAATTATCCTCTCGCCGCACTCTTGATCAAATCATGACGCAATTTCCAAACTACATTCCCGCTAAACGCGCTTATGAGCAATTAACGTCGCAACTAAACCCAAAAGGCACTGTCAGTTAACAACAAAACCAAGCAGCGATAAGTGTTATTCAGTGGGGGGTGGTGATGAGTAAAATCACAATCGGTAACTATTTGTTAAAACGTTTATTAGAGCTTGGTATTTATGATGTTTTTGGTGTGCCGGGTGATTATAACCTTATTTTTTTAGATGAGATTGTAAATTTTAAAGGGATAGAGTGGGTCGGTAATTGCAACGAGTTAAACGCGGCTTATGCTGCTGATGGTTATGCACGCATAAAGGGTGCGGCAGCCCTTGTTACAACGTTTGGTGTGGGAGAATTAAGTGCGATAAATGGTGTTGCTGGTAGTTATGCTGAATATTTACCGGTGGTTAACATTGTTGGTGCACCTTCCACCACTCTTCAAAAGGCCCGAGCTATCATGCACCATACGTTTGGTGCAGGTGATTTTAGTGTTTTTATTCACATGTATGAAAAGCTTTCTGCGGCTGTGGCAGTATTGGATTGTCCTGAAACGGCTGCAAAACGCATTGATGACGCCCTAGAAATTTGTTGGGTAAAAAAACAACCGGTTTATATTAGTTTACCGAGTGATATGGTGAACGTAGAGATTTCCAAACCGAAGAAGCCTTTGCATCTTGCTTACCCTGATTCAGATAAAGACGCTGTTAATGAATTGGTCGCACGAACGGTAGCACTTATTCGTCATGCTCGATCGCCGGTGATTTTGGCCGATATATGCGCTTCACGTCATAATATGAAAGCGTTATTACACAAGCTTCTTGATGAAACAGGAATGCCTTTTGCTACCATGAACATGGGTAAAGGTATTATTAATGAATCACATCGTAATTATATAGGTATCTATAATGGTGATTATAGTAGCCTAGGGGTTCAAAAAAGGGTTGAATCATCTGATTGCATTATCGCCTTTGGATCATTAATGTCAGATTTTAATACGGGTGGATTTACCTCCAACATTGATGCTAATGCGTTGGTTGAAATTCACAGTGATCATGTAAAAGTTCGTCATTCAATGTATCATGGCGTGTATTTTAATGCGGTTATTCCTGCGTTAATTAAAGCACTTTCAGGCTATAAGCATCATGAGACAACAACTTGCCCTTTGTTGGACGTTTATAAACCTACAGATGATAAAATCACGCAAAAACGGTTTTGGAATAGCATGGCTCACTATTTCAAGCGCAGTGATATTATTGTGGCTGAAACAGGAACGAGCATGTTTGGCTTGTTAGAAACAAGGGTTCCTGATGATGCAACGGTTATTGCTCAATCTCTTTGGGGTTCTATTGGGTATTCTGTGGGTGCCATGATGGGTGCGGCCCTTGCGGCACCTAAACGACGGACGATTCTTTTTGTCGGGGATGGCTCCTTTCAATTATCAGCACAAGAAATATCAACCGCTATTAAGCATCATTTAACGCCTATTATTTTTTTATTAAACAACAATGGGTACACCATTGAGCGTGTTATTCATGGGGCTAAAATGATGTATAACGATATCCAGCCATGGGATTATGCCAAATTACCGGCTATTTTTGGTTCAGCGGTTTATAGCGTTAAAGTAAACACAGAACATGACTTGGCAGCGGCCCTTCTAGAAGTGCGCCATCATCAAGATAAATTATGCTTTATTGAGGTCAAGATGGATTGGGATGATTGCCCTGAAAATTTGCGTTTATTGGGCAAGGCTTGTGATGTAAAAAACAGTAAATAGTTGTGCTTTTAATGTTCTGAACATTCTTCATTTAAACGATAATAGACAATTTGATTTATTTAATAGAACCGAACCAGCATAGCCGGTTCGGGTGTTTTCGAACTTAGAGCGACGGAAACGCTGGATTAAGCAGCCATTGCTTTAACGCGAGCGCTCAGGCGGCTTTTAATACGGGCAGCTTTATTTTTGTGCAATAAACCTTTGCTGGCTGCTTTATCAATAATAGGTTGAGCTTTGGTGTAAGCAGCTCGTGCGGCTTCATGATCACCAGCTTCGACTGCTTTGAGAACCGCTTTAATGAAGGTACGATACATAGAACGCGCACTGGCATTGTGCAGGCGAATTTTTACGTTTTGACGCGCGCGTTTAATTGCTGACTTAATATTTGCCACTTACAATCTCCACAGATACAAATATAACAAAAGATGTTAATCATGCCCTGTTTATCGGAAAGAGTCAATATGGCCTAACAGAAAATAGACGCGAGATAACCAACCTATACGTTTGAAATGCTTCTGTCAAGGCTACAATTTGTCTTCAGGTCAAAAGCATAAGTGTCTAATAAATTTATGCGCCGTATCTAGCAATCTAACAAGACTCATGGATCCTGCGGACAAGCAGCGGGACGTTGGAATTAAGTCCAAATAAATCAAAGACAAATCTCTTTGTGCTTTTTTGTTCACACATGCTCATACCCTTAATTTGTCTTCTTTGCGCTTAATTGAAGGAAACTATTGGCACTTTTTTTGATATTTCTATATCTTTAAGAGCTTGTAATAAAAAATTTAATTGACTATAAATCCTTTGTTTAGGAACTCTGATGGTAAAACAAAAAATCACTATTTTTGATTTTGATCAAACGCTAACAGGTACACATACATTTTCGACACATACTTTAGAAAATACCAGCAATCCATTTGATGATACACAAATGGCTATTGGAGCGGCTGATGCCAAACAAAATATAAAAAAGGGTGTTGAGGAGTTTTTTAAACATGATGAAAATCATTTGAGCATGATCGCAACTTATCATAATAACCCCTCCTTTATTGCGGGCTTTATTTCAGCGATATTTAAAAAAAAATTAACGTATATCGAAACTTTGGACGCTGGTGTTTCAGGGACCGCTATTGATCGGTATGGTGTTGACGGGGTTGAAACGTCCTTTTTTATTTCTTACATTACAGGAGGGGGTGCTTCTTTTACAAGCACCATGGAGCGGTTATATCAACACGGTAAAAATGATCAAATTGAGTCTTTAAGGCGTATTTTATTGGATGAAGGTTTGATAGAGGGCAACACCCTTATTCATTATTATGACGATACATCCAATAATTTTGTCCATGCAAAGCAGTTAAAACAATTAAATTGTTATTTGGTTGATAGAAATAATCCAATATTTACAGTATTGGAAACGCATTGTTCAGATATGCTTGGCGATTTAAGCAAACCTCAACCTGTTTTTTCCTCCGATAAAACACCCTTGGTTTCTGAAAATAGAGAAGTAAATAAAGTTATCCATCACAACAAGGCCACCCTGAATGCGGCGTTAGACAGGCTTCGTCGTCTTCATTTGACAAAGAATATTGACCCAGTGAAGCCCCATTTGGAAAAATTTATTCATCTGGTGGAAGATGCGATGGATCACAAAAATACAGATTTGCTGCATAACGTTGTTGATAAAACTTATCACCTTCTTCAAGACTCAAATGCGTCTCTTAACGATTACAGAGCGACAGCAATGATCATGCATGGTCACACCAATAAAAAGCTTCAAGCGTTGGGGGCTAGCATGTTAGCCATAGGTTTAATTATCGCCATCGTGATGATTGCCATGGTGAGCGCAGGTGTATTGCCGGTGCTTGTACTTCCTCCTATCATGGTGTTGAGTACAACCCATGCTGTTTTTGGTGGCTATAGTTTGTTTGCAGGAAGAGAGCAGGGTTTGTGTAAAGAAATGAATAATATCGCAGAGAAAGAGGCGACACGACGAGTCCTTCATTAAGTGATGGTGAGTCGTTACGTGGGAACTCTTAAAGCCCTATTTCAACATCCTGAAGTTTGTTCACAGGACCCATAAATCAAGTCAGATGGCTGGATACAGCGCAAAAAGCGCTGTAGGTTGGCTGTCAGAATATTTAATTACCACGCATGCTTTGGTCCCGCTCTTTGGATAACTGTTCGTGTGATTTTTTACGTTTCGGTATATCATAAGATTTTTTGAAGTCAGAATTTATCGATATGGCCGTGACAGAAACTTTTTCTCCTAAGCGACAAAGCTTGCTTCGCTCCACCTCGTTAGTCTCCATTATGACGTTAATGTCACGTTTGATGGGCTTTGCGCGTGACATGGTGATTGCAAATTTATTTGGTGCAGAAGCCGGCATGGATGCTTTTCTTGTTGCCTTTAAAATCCCTAATTTTATGCGTCGATTATTTGCCGAAGGTGCTTTTTCTCAGGCCTTTGTGCCCGTCCTTGCTGAGTATCAAAAAACCCGAACAATGGATGAGGTGCGTCTTTTTTTAGCACGAATTGCGGGAAGCTTAGGCGCAATCCTTTCTTTGGTGACATTGGTAGGTGTGGTGGCGGCACCTGCCATTATTTTTATATTTGCTCCAGGTTTTGGTCAAGATGCTTACCGGTCTGTGTTAGCAACAGAAATGTTGCGACTCACATTCCCTTATCTCATGTTGATTTCACTCACAGCAATGGCGGGCGCTGTTCTTAATACCTACAGTTACTTTGCCGTGCCAGCCTTTACGCCTGTGTTGCTAAACATCAGCATGATCTTAACTGCTGTTTTCTTAAGCCCTCACTTTGAGCAACCGATTGTGGCTTTGGCATGGGGCGTATTGATTGCAGGAATTGTGCAATTGCTTTTTCAGATTCCCTTTTTATACCATCGGAAATTGTTGGTAAAACCAACCCTCATGATGAAAGATGCGGGTGTAAGACGTGTTTTAAAGTTAATGGTTCCAGCTCTGTTTGGGGTTTCAATTGCTCAAATCAACCTGTTGATTGATACGGTTTTTGCGTCTTTTTTACAAGTGGGAAGTGTGACCTGGTTGTTTTATACCGACCGCCTTACTGATTTTCCATTAGGCGTATTTGGAGTGGCCATTGCTACCGTGATTTTACCGCATTTATCAAGGCGACATGCTGAGCAAAGTCGCGAGCACTTTTCACGCGCTATGGATTGGGGGCTCAGGTTATTGTTATTAATTGGTTTGCCTTCTGGTTTAGGATTGGCTTTTTTTGCTATGCCGCTCATTGCTAGTTGCTTTGCTTACGGCCATTTTACCGTCATAGATGTGCTTCAAACTCAAAAAAGTTTAATTACGTTAGGCTTAGGTGTGCCGGCATTCATGATGGTCAAGGTTTTGGCATCAGGTTTTTATGCGGGTCAAAACATTAAAACCCCTGTGAAAATAGGGGTGGTGGCCATGGTATTCAATACATTATTTTGCGCGCTTTTTATTGGTCCTTTAGCGCATGCTGGTTTGGCTTTGGCATCTTCTCTTGCGAGTTATATCAATTGTGGGCTATTGCTATTTTTACTGTTGCGTCGGAAGATTTACCAGCCCTCACCAGGCTGGGGTCGATTTGTGATACAATTGAGCATTGCTAATACATTGGTAGCTGCTTATTTGATTTTTATGTCTGGTGAAGTGGCCTCTTGGTTGGCAAGACCTGCAGCTATGCGCTTAAGCTTGTTATTAGCGCATGTGATGGCTGCTATTCTTATTTATCTGTTGGCACTTTGTGTTTGTGGAGTGCGGCCTGGGCAGTTTCGTGGCCAAGTGAAGGAGTAATCATGCGCGCTGAACATTTTTATGAAACAAGTACCGATAAAACCATCCCGCTTATCTTTTTGACCAAAGCCGATTGTTTAAACGATGGGGCGGTCTTAAAACCCCACGAGCGTAATTCTTTAAAGGCACAACAATTTGATGGTTGTATCGGTAATATGGGTGTTATTACTGACGCCGACGGAATGATCTCTAAAATTTATGTTGGCGCAGCAGAAAACACAACGCCAGCATTGGCCATAGCAAGCGTGGTTATTTCCCTTCCCGAAGGTCGTTATTCGCTAGAAAAGCCACTTCCACAAGCCGCAATGGTCGCTTGGTCTTTGGCTCAGTACCAGTTTGATAAATACAAGCCAAACCCTAAAGCCCCTCGTGTTTTAAACCTCATAGCGAAGGACGTTGAGGCGGTTGTTGCTGAGGCTGCAGCTGTTTTCTTGGTGCGCGACCTCATCAATACACCCGCTAATGATTTAGGCCCCGAAGCGTTAGCCAACGTTTTAGCATCCGTTGCGCATGACCATGGTGCTGAATTTCAACAATGGGTTGGAGATGAGTTGCTGCGCGATAATTTTCCTGCCATTCATGCTGTAGGGCGTGCCGCGGCCGTTGCTCCACGATTATTGTCAATGGTTTGGGGTGATAAACAACATCCATGCGTGGTGTTAGTGGGCAAAGGGGTTTGTTTTGACACTGGTGGATTAGACATTAAGCCATCGTCTAACATGCGTTTCATGAAAAAAGACATGGGCGGTGCAGCCCACGTTATAGGCTTAGCCCAATGGTTGATGACACATCAAGTTCCTATCCGTTTGCATGTTTTGATCCCCGCTGTAGAAAACTCAATCGCAGGTTCAGCTTATCGTCCGGGCGATGTATTAACCATGCGCAATGGTTTGAAGGTTGAAGTTCATAATACTGACGCTGAAGGCCGACTGGTATTGGCAGATGCATTGGTTAAGGCGTGTGAGGAAAAACCTGAATTGATCATTAATTTTGCGACCTTGACGGGTGCTGCGCGCGTGGCCATGGGGACTGAGATTTCAGCCTTGTTTGCTAACGATGACACCTTAGCAAATGCACTGAGTGATGCTGCGAGAGAAACAAATGATCCCATATGGCGCCTGCCTTTATTTGATGAATACGCGGATCTTTTCAGTTCGCGGATTGCTGATTTTACAAACGCCAGTGATTCTCCTTATGGTGGGGCTATTACTGCGGCTTTGTTTCTAAAGCGCTTTATTACAGCCGGTATCCCTTGGGCTCATTTTGATATCATGGCTTGGAATCTTCGTAATAAACCCGGCAAACCTGAAGGCGGTGAGGCCATGGGCATGCGAGCCGTAGGCCACTATTTGCGTAATAAATACAGTTAGTTACGGCGTTTTTTTAATCCAGCACGTGGGTGTGTAAATCGCATTGGTGCTGACGGTATTCGCGATAGTGTAGACGGCTGATTTCTTTTGCATGTCCATCTGGCGAAACGAGTTCCATGATGCGGCGAAAGCGCGTGAAATACGAAGGGATAGTGGGTGCTAAATTGAGCAATATATCATTAAACCCACGAGGTTCACCGCTATACCCAATTTGGATGGGGGGTGGCGGCTCAGGACCCTCACCTTGTAAATGGTGAGGAAGAAAACTGTCTTCCTTATAGGTCCATAAATATTCATCAAGGTGCTCAGCGCTTTTTTGATGTTCGCAGTGAACAAAGACCCGATGACCACGTTGATAGGCTTTTTCTAATAGACGGCTGGCAACCGTCAAAATGGCTTGAGGTTCCGGATCATTTAAGAGGTAAAAATCAACGCGAACTATTGCCATGGAATGAACCGGTTGCTCATCTTTGCTTCCTATGAAGGTGAAAAACTGATAGTTTACTTACTATTTTATAAGAGGCATAGAGACCGCTGTGCTCATTTTTCGTTACCTCGCCAAAGAGGTATTTATTACCTTAGCATCATTAACAACTATTTTGTTGTTAATCTTCATGAGCAATCAATTTGTCGTGTATTTAAATCGTGCCGCTAATGGGCAGATTCCTGGTATGTTGGTGCTTAAATTAATGATGCTGGAACTTCCTACCTTAATGGTAATGTTGTTGCCACTTAGTTTTTATGCTGCTTTATTGGTTGCTTATGGCCGCCTATATGCAGACAGCGAAATGACCGTGTTGCAAGCATGTGGGTATGGACCGCGTCAATTATTGCAACACACGTTTGTTATGGCTTCTGTGGTAATGGTGGTCGTGATGATCATCATGTTATGGGGAAGCCCTCTTATCATGGTTGAGCGGGCACGACTGTTACGAACAACGGGGCTGCAAACGCTTATCCAAACCATCGTTCCGGGTCGTTTCAGGGCTATTTCAGAAGGGCGGCAGGTTTTTTACGTGGCCTCTATGAGCCGTGATCACACCGTTGCTAAAAATATTTTTTTAGCACGTTTAGTAGAAAAAGAAGGCCATTCGCAATGGGATGTCTTATGGGCAGACAATGCTTTTGCTGAAACTGAAGCGGGTAGCAATGAAGATTATGTGATTTTGAAAAATGGTAAACAATATCAAGGTCTTCCCGGGCATGCTGATTATCAAGTAGCAGAGTTCTCACAGTATAAAGCCCGCCTGCCTCATCCAACTGTAGAAGTAAAAGATGATATTCGTGCACTGAAAATGGCCGAGCTTTGGCCACTCAATAACCCTGATGTACGTAAAGCAGCTGAATTGCAATGGCGATTTTCAGTATCGCTTATGGTATTGACACTTACATTGGTGGGTGTGCCTTTAAGCCGTGTTAACCCACGCTCAGGTAAATATGCTAAATTGTTACCGGCCATGGTGGTTTATATTGTGTATGCAAATGCTCTTTTCACGGCTCGCAATTGGTTTGTTACAGGCAAAACACCGCTTTGGTTGGGGATGTGGTGGCCCCACCTTGTTGTGGTGTTCATAGGGCTTATGCTTATTCGCCATAATCAGATGAAACCCGCATGAAATTATTAGAACGATACATTGCTAAAAATGTGTTAGCAGCAATTGCCTTGGTGACATTGATGTTGGCTGGGGTGCAACTTTTTCTTTTGTTTGTTAACCAGTTAGGGGACATTGGCAAATCAAGTTATGGGATTTGGCAAGCAGCAATGTTTGTGCTTTTACAAATGCCTTATGAGGTGTACCTTTTTTTCCCTATGGCAAGTCTATTGGGGTGTTTGATTGGTTTAGGCATTATGGCAAATCACCGCGAGTTGGTGGTGATGCGTGCGGCAGGCATGTCCATCTGGCAAGTGACCCTTGCTATATTAAAAGTGGCTTTTATTGTTATTGTCGTTGTAACGGTGTTCTCAGAAACTGTGGTGCCGAGGCTGGCGCGTATAGCCAGTGATGAAAAAATGCAGGCCTTAAATGGGGGCCAAACCTTGCGAACATCGCAAGGGGTATGGTTGCGTTATCAAAATGATTTTATCAGCATTGGGGCTGTACTCCCTGACCACACATTGGAGAGGGTTAATCAATTTCGTTTTGATGAGCGTCATCATCTCTTAGCAGCTCGTCACATTGAGCGAATAGAGTATCAAGAAGGCGCGTGGCATGCTTATGATATTGCTGAAACGTTGTTTCATGATGATAGTACAGAGCCTGTATACATCGCCTCTATGCCCTGGGATATTGCTTTAAAACCCAATCTTCTCAGTGTAGGTGGTAGTGAGCCTGATGAAATGACGTTGCATGAATTGCGTCAGTACCTGCGTGCACAAAAAAGCAGTCATCAAAGTGCTCTTAACTATCAATTGGCTTACCTACAGCGCTTGGTGCAGCCATTAACCACCGTTGTGATGATGTTGCTGGCAATCCCCTTTATTTTTGGTCCTCTGCGCTCGTCAACGATGGGCTCTAAGTTATTAGTAGGCGCTACGGTTGGGTTTGGGTTTCACATCATGAATCGTTTTTTTGGGCCGATAAGTCAGGTGTTTCAATGGCCACCTGAAGTTGCAGCATTTGGTCCTACGTGTTTTTTTGCTTTGTTAGGAATTTATTTAATGCAGAGGGTGAAGTAAATGACGGGGGCTACTGTTCGATATCTCCTAATAGCATTGTTTAACCCCTTTTTTATAACACTGTTGTTGCTTTCTCTATCTGTTTTATGGTTAATTGTGCGCGGTAATCATTGGCTTGTTCGTGTGGGTTTATTGCTATCTTTGCTGAGCTTTATAGTTTTAAGTACACCTTGGTTTCCTGATAGGCTATTAGCGTCTATTGAGCATCAATATGACGTGGTGAGGGAAGTTAACCCGGCCATTTCATGGGTGGTTGTGCTGGGTGGTGGTCATGAGGATATAAAAAATGCTCCTGCGAACGATGAGTTGTCCTCACAAAGTATTGCTCGTTTGGTTGAGGGAATTCGATTATACCGCCAATTATCTAAAGCAAAATTACTGTTGTCTGGAGGGAGTGGGTATAAGGGGGATATTTCTGAGGCAAATTATTTAGGTGTTTTGGCGTCGTGGTGTGCTATTCCTTCAGATGCGTTGGTGCTCGAGTCTGACTCTTTCAATACGGCTGATGAGGCTCTGTATATTAAACAAATGGTTAAAACAGAGCCTTTTTACCTTGTAACTTCGGCTGTTCATATGCGACGTGCTATGGCGCTTTTTTTGCGCCAAGGCCTTCATCCTATCGCTGCACCAACTGACTTTAGTAGTCGCCACCAAGAGACGCTCCGTTTTCCTAACCCCCACAATCTTGTCCATGTGAATACCGTTTGGCACGAAAAAATGGGGATGATCTGGGCTAAGCTTCGTGGAGAGGTGTAAGTCGCTTATTTTTGAGGTTCGTCTTTTAGCCATTCAGTGAGGGCGCTGATGATTTTAGTGGCTTGGTCATTGCTTGAAATATTGAATTTAGATTTTTGCCAATATTGATTGTTGCGTTTTTGATAGCGTCTAATGGAATATTTAGTAGGACCGTATTGTTGTTTGGTTTTATCCCAATCCTGGTAGCGAAACATGATGGTGGTCCACGCCCCTTTGGATAAAACGTGTTTGCCTAATTCTTTTGTTGTTTCAACACCATCTTCACTGAAGGCAATGGTCAACCCATCGATTGTATCACTCATGAATAAATTCCAAATGTAGGGGAAAAATAAAAATACAGGCTCTGTGGCTAAATGCCGACAGTTTCGTTAGTTGATGGATTGTAGTTTCCCATCGACAAATGTCAAGCTCATGGGCGGATGGTAGCGATCAATTTGGTAAATCCACACTTCAGGTTTTGTTGTGCTTTGTACAAGTTGATTGTTATAGGTATTATTAATCGCCCAAGGACTACCGCAAGCATTATAAACTTTTGAAACAGGATCCCCCGCTTCTATACTAACCCCACTGCAAATAGACATGGCATTGGTACTAGAGCCATTCATAACAATACCAGATACTTTATTATTAATAACATCCACACGCAGGCTCACACCTGGCGATACGCCACTGGGCAGTGACCATTGGTTAAAAAATGCCGAATTTAACCCAGGGTATATACTGCCGGTATCGATTGACTTATAAATAAATTGCTGAACAGGAATTTTTTGTACAATGGGAGTCGTGGGTTGTTGTTTACTCAGAGGCTGCCCGCAGGCGGCAGTGACCTGATCAGTGGTCATGCCAATGTTAATGTAGCCTGCATTTTGAGGGCAATACACAGAATCTGCAAGGACCGCAGTAGAGGAAAATAACAAAGCGCCGAGCGTCATAAGAACTGATCTCATGCTAGTGTCCAATCAAGACTTCTTCAGTTAATTATAGTTACGTTTTGTTAATTTCGCCTTATTTTGAATCATGTCTGTTCGCCTAAATTAAATGCATGGGAAGCGAGGCGCTGATAAAGAGGGTAATGACCTTCAGAAGAATCATGACAACAAACGGCGAAAAATCAAAGCCTGATATATCAGGAACAATCATTCTACCAAGATGAAGCAATGGATCAGTCACTGTTCGCAATATGTCATGGGCCGGATGATGTCCGCGCGGGCTAACCCAACTGACGATAACACGAAGGATCAGGGCATAAAACAATAGGTTGCAGGGTTGGATGATTAAATCGGCTAAAGCATATAAGGGCACAAAGCTCCAAGGCAATTTTGCACCTAAAAATAACGTACCGATGGTAATGAATTTTAAAAGCTCAACGATGACCAATACACAAAAAGACGGCCAATCGTAACGATTTAATCGTTTTTTAGGGGCTACAAAAAGCTTGGCAATTGGCATAACAATGGGGTTTGTTAATGTATGAACAGTATGGCTAATCGGATTTAAAAGGCTAACCCGAAAATAACGAAGTGCTATGCGTGACCATAAAACAAAGGCAATTAAGCTAAAAAAAAGGGCAAATAAAAAATAACCCACAGCAATCAATCCAGACATTTTCTCTCCTATGCCAAACCACCTATATGGGGGGAGTGGTCGTTTCCTAAGGCTTTTGCTCTTTCTGAAGCAGCAAGCATCGCATTATAAACCAATTTATCAAATCCATGCTGATTAAATACACTAAGGGCTGCCGCGGTGGTGCCTGCGGGTGAGGTGACGGTCCGTCTTAATTCATCTATCTCAACGGTTGTTTCAGAGGCCAAGCTTATCGCACCTTGAAGGGTTTGTATTGTGAAAGTTTTAGCAATGTCATGCTCTATACCAAGTGCCTCAGCCGCTTTGATCATGGCTTCCATGAACAAAAAAACGTAAGCAGGACCACTGCCTGAAAGGGCAGTGAAGGCATCTATCTCGGATTCTTTGTTGACCCAGGTGGCCAAGCCTAGGCTTGAAAAAATCTCCATGCAGTGTTGTTTTTGTGCCGCTGTAACCAATCTATTTGCAAATAAAGGTGTCGCGGCTTTGCCCACAGCCACCGCAATGTTAGGCATGGCCCGTACAATGGCAGATTGGGGGAGGAAATGTTCCATGAAAGAAATGGTGATGCCTGATGCAATAGAGAGAATAAGGCAATTTGGGGGGATTTTTGCGCTAATTTGAGTTAACACCCGCTTCATTTCCAGAGGTTTTACAGCAAGAATGATAATGTCTGCATTGGGCAGTACTTTTAAATTATCAGGATAAGTATGAACTCGCTTTTCATAGATGCTTGTAGGGAGTGAAGGTGCTGCTGCGGCAAGTTGATGATGTGGCTGATGCATCAGGCCTTTTGCCATGGCTTTTGCCATGTTACCAAACCCAATAAAATGAATGTTCATGTTCTCACCTTGCGTTCGCCAAAAATTGCCGTACCTATCCGAACCATGGTACTTCCAGCACGGATGGCTGCCTTAAAATCATGGCTCATGCCCATGGAGAGCGTGCCCATGTTGATGCCGAGTTCTTGGTTGAGCTTTTGCTGCAAATGCGTCAAGCGCAAAAACGATTGGTATTGTTGTTCTTGATCTGCTTCTTGCTTGGGGATGAGCATTAGGCCACATAACTTTAAACGCGGCAATTCTAACACATAAGAGGCAAGTGCTTTAACGTCATCTGGAGACACACCAGCTTTGGTGTTTTCATCATCAAAATTAACCTGAATGCATATGTTTAATCGCGGCAAAGATAGTGGGCGCCCATCGTTTAATAATGTCGCAATTTTCAGGCGGGATACACTATGCACCCACGCAAAATGCTGGGCAATATCATGGGCTTTATTGCTTTGTATAGGGCCTATAAAATGCCAAGTTAAAGGAAGTTCCTTTAACGCTGCTATCTTTGGCAGAGCCTCTTGTAAGTAATTTTCGCCAAATTCATCAAGACCTGCTGCAAATGCTTCTTTAATATCAGAAGGGGATTGGCCTTTACTGACACCAAGCATCGTGACGTCGCCTTGATAGTGGCAAGCCATTGCTGTGTTATGAATTGATTGACGAAGATGGTCGATGCGTTGCGTGATTGTCATGATTTTTTATTTATCAGCCATGTCATAAAGCCTCTTTTTCAGGACGGCAGGTGTGTCACTTTTGAAAATTATCATTAATTCGTCCTTGAAGCTACTGATCTATTCTGGGATGGTCGTTTCAAAACAATTGGATGTGGCTTCTCGAGGCTTTTGTTAGATAGTGTCCAAGTTTCCACGGGCTTAATGACAATGCGTTAAGCCTGTGGATGGGTAAGTAGCCATTTGTTTTAGGGAGTAGTATGCCCGTCATTTCTTTTTGCTTTAGGATGCCCCTCATCCCAGTGGTCTTTAGGATTGGGTGTAAAGAATCCAACATGACCAGCAGCGGCTTTTGGTGTAAGTTCAGCATCAAACAAC
>CAYTZN010000022.1:0-22948 GCA_964442495.1 uncultured Legionella sp.
CTCGCGACCCCAACCTTGGCAAGGTTGTGCTCTACCACTGAGCTATTCCCGCGTCTCTACGGGGTGCCATTGTACCGGAAATTGCACCCCTGTCAATAAAAAAAAGAGTCTTTTTAATAATTTATAAAACAATAACCATTAGCCCTTTTCGGTCAATTGTGGCCATGCAATGGTAATATAAACCACCATTGACCAAATCGTTAAAATGGCGGCTATATATAACAAAATAAAACCAAAAGCACCCCAGGAAGACGTAGCCGGATAAAATGCGAGTAACAAGACCAATGCCGCCATTTGTACCGCTGTTTTCACTTTCCCAATGAAATTAACCGTAACACTAGCTCGACGCCCAACTTCTGACATCCATTCTCTTAAAGCTGAAATAACAATTTCACGGCCCACAATCACAATAGCGGGAACAGTAATATAATTAATATCTTTAGCTCCAACCAATAACAATAAACTGGTGGCTACCAGCAATTTATCAGCCACTGGATCAAGAAACGCCCCAAAAGGTGATATTTGTTGTAACCGTCGAGCCATGTACCCATCCAACCAATCGGTAAAACTTGCTGTTGCAAAAACAATGGCCGCCGCACCATGAGCCCACTGAAAAGGTAAATAAAAAATCCCGACAAACACTGGAATAAGCACAATGCGTGAAAGGGTCAATAAATTAGGTAAACTGGTTAATGTGTTCATTTTAAAATCCCTAAATAATTGGCTAATTGTGGGTAATCATCAAACACTCGAAGAGCACCTGCAGCGCTTAAACTAGCCGCTTGTTGATGATAAAAATCTACGCCTATTGCATCTACCCCGGCTTGTTTGGCCATTTCCATGTCTGTAACAGAATCGCCAATCATGACCGTTTCTAGCGGAGTAACACCACAAGCAGTCATAATGTCTTCGAGCATTTGTGGGCAAGGCTTTGGTGGAACTTGGCCTGCGGAGCGCGTGATTTTAAAAAAAGCATCAATTCCCGCAGTTTGCAACGCACGTTGCAACGAATGCTGCCCTTTATTAGTAGCTATGGCTAAATCTAATCCAGCTGAATGCAATTGCTCTACAATTTCTTTAGCACCGGGAATAAGAAAAACGTCATGAGGATGGGTTGCCAATGCATGCTGGACGGCATGTAATAATTGTTCGTGCTGATGCAACGACAAACGAGGGAATATTTTTTGAACCGCCACAACAAGGCCCAACACCACATATTGGCGTGCTAATTTTTCATCAAGCTCCCCAAAATGCAGGCGCTTGGCCTCAACAGCAACTGTATTTAAAATGAGCCCGAGCGTATCGCCTAATGTACCTTCCCAATCGAACACCACCAAACGGTATGGCCTATTCATGGCTCACTTACTCCAAAATCCAAGACGCCTAAGTTGTCCTGGACAGGTTTTAACACAACTCTCAATGAACATGACGTTGTCATCTTTATCGACTCTCTTATTTAGAGACGGAAAGAGCCCTTAATTGCTTTAAGGTTTCAGCAAAACGCACATCCAATTCCGCTTGAAACACATGTTTTGTACCGTTCAGATTAAATTGAATTGCTCTCGCATGCAAATAAAGACGTTGTTGCGTTACATCCAAACCTTTTATGGAAAGATTACCGCCGTATTTTTGATCGCCTAAGATGGGATGGCGAAGGTGAGCGCTATGAACCCTAATTTGATGGGTTCTACCGGTTTTGGGCATCGCTTCTAACCAAGAGGCTTGCTGATAGTTCTCTAACAGCTTAAAGCAGGTCTCAGAGGCTTTCCCGGCATCATGGACACGAACAACACGCTCACCTGATTTTAACGTGTTTTTTTCTAAGGGCACATCAACAATAACCGATTTTTTACCTTGCCACGGATGACAAACAACAGCCCAATACGTTTTTTGAATCTCGCGAGACTCTAACAACGCCTGAATGGAGCGCAACATGCTTCGCTTTTTGGCTAACAACAAACAGCCCGACGTGTCTTTGTCTAAACGGTGCACCAATTCTAAATAGGACAAATCCGGGCGCGTTTTACGTAACGCCTCAATCACGCCTAAACTTAATCCACTGCCACCATGAACAGCAATCCCTGCGGGCTTGTTTAGCACTAACAAGCCATCATCTTCATAAATAACACTATCTAGTAAGCGCTCGGTTAACCGTGGGCCAACATGGACTTCTTTGTCTTGTGACGTTCTTATGGGTGGGATGCGAATGCTATCTCCCTCATGAATGCGAGAGCTTGCTTCTGCACGCTTTTTATTAATGCGCACTTCTCCGCCTCGGATAATTCGATAGATATGACTTTTAGGTACACCTTTTAGGATGCGCATTAAATAATTATCCAGCCTTTGCCCATCTTCCTCGGCATTAATTTCCACGTATCGTACACTCATTAACTATACCTATTTGCTGCGCATGATTTTTATTGATATGATTACATACCGCGTGAATAATTATTCCGCGACAGAATTATAACGCATAAACGAACAAATAGTTTACCGGCTGCTAAAAAAACCGGCTAGAAAAAACGAGGTAAACATTCAAAGGCTCTTTTTTGACAGATATTCCACCACGAGTGCTGTTCAATATAGCTTGAATGCTTACAAAACGAGATGCGCTTTTCCTTGCGTCAAAAATACAAGGAAGCAGCCCAGCACCAGAGTCAAATTGAATACGAACTCATCAGATACCCACGCATGCAAGACATGCTATAAAACCCAGTATGCGCCTTACCATATCAAGGCGACACGCGCGCGGTCTGACATTAAGAGTCTGCCTTTAAATTCATTCATTGCTCGATTAAAACAACATAAACCTGCGGTACAAAACCTATCTTTTTTAAAAAACACCCGCACCGTTTTAGAAAATGCGTCTGTTTTATCAGCAATAAAACCATTTATCGACAGTCAATTAAGGTCTTGTGGCTTGCTTAAAAATGATTTCCCTTGCGACACCCGCTCTAAAAATTTAGGCAAAAACCATTTTTCTCATGGATAAATGACGTTCCCCTTGATGCATGTATTTAAAGTGAGCAACAAGGTAAAGCTTAAAAATACCAGCAGGTGAAGAAGTGAATCACGCCTTTTACTGTTTTTGTCCAAGTGTATAGCGCCATTTTATGGGGTTAAATATGGAAAAAATGTTAATAAATGCAACACAAAGCGAAGAGATTCGCGTTGCTCTAGTAAAAGACAATCATTTATATGATCTGGACATTGAATGTCCTTCTGAAGTGAAGAAAAAGGGAAACATATACAAGGCTATCGTTACCCGAAGGGAACCCAGCCTAGATGCTGTATTCGTCGAATACGGCTCAAAGCGCCAAGGTTTTTTGCCTTTAAAAGAAATTGCGCCTGAGTATTTAAACAAACGTGCCAACCAAAGTGACGACGAAAAGCCTGCCATTACTTCCTTGATTAGAGAAGGTCAAGAATTACTGATTCAAGTGGATAAAGAAGAGCGAGGCAACAAAGGTGCAGCCCTTACAACGTTTATTACCCTGGCAGGCTGCTACCTTGTTTTAATGCCAAATAGCCCACGCTCCGGTGGCATTTCCCGACGTATTGAAGGGGATGACCGAGATGAGTTAAAAGAAACACTCAATGCCTTAGAATTAAACGAAGACATGGGCCTTATCATTCGTACAGCAGGTGTCGGCAAAAGCCAAGAAGAGTTACAAGGCGACCTCGACATGCTGTGTAATCAATGGCAAGCCATCAAACATGCTCATAGCTCGCAACTGGCCCCCTGCCTTATTCATCAAGAAGGCGACGTTATTATTCGCTCCATCCGTGATAATTTGCGGAAATCCATTGGCGAAATCATCATTGATGATCAAATTTCTTATGTGAAAGCGAAGCAGTATATTGAACAAGTCAAACCCGATTTTCTACCTCACCTTAAACTGTACAACAGCACGATTCCTTTATTTAATTTTTACCAAATTGAAAGTCAAATTGAAACGGCTTTTCAACGAGAAGTGTTATTGCCTTCGGGTGGCGCATTGGTTATCGATCGCACAGAAGCACTGGTTTCTATTGACATAAACTCAGCCAAAGCGACCAGCGGCTCTGATATTGAAGCCACTGCACTCAATACCAACCTTGAAGCAGCCGATGAAATTGCACGCCAATTAAGGCTTCGCGATCTTGGTGGTTTGGTCGTGATTGACTTTATCGATATGAGTTCTAGTAAAAATCAACGTGACGTTGAAAACCGCCTTAAAGAAGCACTCAAAGCCGATAGAGCACGTATACAAGTTGGCCGTATTTCGCGCTTTGGCTTGCTTGAAATGTCTCGTCAACGCCTCAGACTGTCCTTAGGTGAAACGGCGCAAGAAGTCTGCCCACGTTGTGAGGGTCGCGGTACGGTTCGCAACATTCAGTCACATGGGTTATCCATCATTCGTCTTATTGAAGAAGAAGCACTGAAAGAAAAAACATCTGAAATACAAGTACAACTTCCTGTAGAGATGGCAACGTTTCTGATAAATGAAAAGCGAGACTTTATTCTTAACATCGAAAAGCGCCACGGTGTTAACGTCATAATCATTGCTAATCCTTACATGCATTCACCGCAATACAATATAACTCGGCTAAAAGAAGATAACGTGGGTAAAAATAAAAAGCCCAGCTATTCTTTGATACAACAACCTGAGTTAGAAGCACACCACCTTGATCTGAAGGGTGCAAAAATCGATGAGCCTGTGGTTAAAGGCTATGCGAACCATACGTCTTACAAACAAAAGGAAACAGGGTTTTTTAGGCGTTTGTGGAGCAATTTAACAGGGCACACTGAAAGTACCCCCTCCATTAAAAAAGCGCCCCATGCACCAATTAAAAGCCACGCCCATGAACATCGGCATCTTAGTGGTGCAAATCATCAATCCCCTGAAAAAAGAGGCTCACAACAAGCGAACCGACGACGACGCCCAAGCAACAGCGGCCCACACCAGCAAAATCGTCAACCTGTGCATGCTAATAATACTCTGCGTAAAAAACCAAGTGCCGCGACACCATCAGGTGCCCAAACAGTACGTGTTGTGCCTATAAAAACAGAAGCCGCACCAAAAGCTGAAGTGGCACGAAAGAAACCATTGGTAAACAAAGAAACCAGCGAAGATTAAAAAATTGCGGTGGTTGAACCATTGACCACCGCAACATACCTCTCACTAGCAATGCAAAGAAATATAGCCGACTAAATTTTAAACGGAGCATTCGTTCTGTTAGCCAAATGCATATGTGTCTTGGCTTTTCCAAGACACATAGAGATCTTCTGGATGCCGTTGACAAGCAACGATACGTAGGGGGTCAGTCGGTTATTTAAAATTTAATCGACTTTATCACTCTCTAGCAATACAAAAAAATACCGCGCAAAATGCGCGGCTATTAAAGCTTTAAATGATTAAGCAATACTCTACAATTAGCCTTGACCAGGACCTCTTGGGGTATGGTGGGTCTTTGTGGCTGAAGAAGAAGACGAAGCGCCCGCCATGGATGTGGTGCTGTAGCCGTCATCTTCTTCAACATCAGCTGCATACGCCGCATGACCCATTGACTCAGACGTTTCACGCACTTTACTTTTACCCTTGTCTTGAAAGAAAAGCCCGCACTTGCAATCAGCCAAGTACTTTTTCTTAGGCGGCTCAACAACGGCAAGAACAGTAACATCGTCATCCTCCTCTTCCTGCTTAATAGAAGGATTTACAGGATGTGCCGCTTTACTGATGAACTTCACCTTGTGATTCAAATAAATCATGCTATAGGTATTAACATACCCACCAGTTTCTTGAGCCATCTGTGCATCACGATTAGCCGCATACTGACCAACCGTTTGCCCATCTTTATCTTTAGCATTCAGCAAGCTTAAAATAGCTGGTTTTTCTAATGAAGATTTTAAACAATCAAACACCTTATCAATCATATCCTTACCCGCTAAACTGCAAGGTGCAAAAATATGGTGCAAAATGTTTGCCTTATAACCACCATCCAATAAAGAACCAATGTCTTTCCCAAAGGTATCAATGAGTAGTGTGAATGCATTTTTCCTATTATGAAGAGCCGCTAAAACACATAGGTGCATCGGTGATGTAGAACGTGCTACAGAACCCTTAATAAACCCATTAACAGCTAAGCCCTCATGATTTTGTTCGCCCATCGTAACTAGGTCGCCTACATATTCATAAAACTCATTACTTCGGTCTATTGCTTGCCCTCTAGAACCAACCACGCCACTCAACAAGTCACTATGGGTATCCATAAGATTAATATCTTGTTTAATAATAATCTCTGCCAAACGTTCTAGCGGCAAATCTTTAGCTTTTACATCATTTGCTAATTTTTTTTTAGGTGGCATTTTATTGTCCTCACAGAATAGTCAATAATATTGATTAAGATAACAGAACTTCTTTTTTCAAAGGTTTCATCATAATGGATTGGCAACTATACACGGATAAGCTTAAGAAAATATTAACTAAATGACTAAAAAAAAATCTAAACGACCATGGAAGTCAAACAGGATCAATATAGCTGACCGCTATGTTTAAACACACAACGCACGTTAAAGCAAACCCGTGGCAATAGGATTCACGCCGATATTAGGATTAAACCCACAATCGTCGAGAAGTTTAAGGAGGTTATTTCCCTTACGTGTTAATTGTTTAATGCAATAAATTTCTAGATAACTTTGCAAAATGTAATAATAATCAGGCAGTGTTAGTATGGAAAGTATTTTCTCTACACGCACCAAGTGGTGACTATTTCCACTATCACAGGTTTGAAATAAAACCGCAGCAAGCATGGCAGCATAACTTGCTTTTCGTAATGGATTAGCTAAATAAAACCGTTGCACACACTCATCCAAAGCACGGTCTTTATCCCATTCAACCCATTGCTCATAAAGTGCCAAAGACTCATTTTTTGCTAAGGTCTCTGAGGATGCCATGTCTTGTAAAGCATAAGCAACCGGCACCACGGCTTGAATGTTTGCCCACGAACAGTTTCCTGCAATTTGTGAGCTGATGGGTAGCTGGGCAACAGGCATCAAGCCTAGTTGTTGGTTAATAACGTGGTGGAAATAACGCCTACTTTGTCTTTTATAGAGAAATTCTTTCAAGAAATTAAGGTTTAATTCTTCAGGACGTGTCATACGGTAAATATTAACACTGCCTTCTTGCAGACTGTTTTCACCTCTATCTATCTTTGCCCACCATTGCTTATAACGAATAAAACCCATAGCATGCCCACGACTAGCGGCCGGCAAAATAAGCATAGGCGATGTCAATAAATGCTCTAAACGCGCAGAGTGCTTTGCCGTTAAGGTGACTTGATGCTGTAAGTGCAACATTTCATTGGCAGTCGCAAAGGCATCCATCACTTCATGTAGGTGAGGAAAACAATGTCGCAAATGCCGTGTAGAATAACTGCTCGTAAAACGCCTTAGCGAATCAATCACCGCGTCTACCGTGAACTCTAAAATAAACCCTTCATAATCCAATTCAACGAATTCGCCTTCCGCGTTAACAATATCCACGTCACCTTTAAGCTCAAAACGATGCCCAAGAAGCTTTCCGTAAATAAAATCCAGCGCAAAATCAAGTTTAGCACCGTATTGATAGAGTAAATGCTTAAGAGGATCTTGTCCTCTTAAAATAGGGTAAACCAGTATTGATAGACCAGAATCTGTGTACGCATTAGGATTTGCGCCATGCAAGAGCAACAACTTTGTCATCTCTATATCATTATTGTCAACTGCCCAATGAAGCGCGGTCCGACCTGCGACATCAGGCTTGTTTATCTCGACACCTCTCTCAATTAAAAGTTCGGCGATGTGAGGGTGTCTTGTGATGGCTGTTTCTATGAGCGGTGTGAACCCGTACTCATCAATGTCATTTAATGTTTCACCCTCACGGATGTAATGATCAAAATCAGGGATGCGAGCACTGATAATATCATTGGCGATAGTCATTTAGGGGCCTCGTCGTGGCGTGGGTGCCGTAGAAAATTTTGGCATAAGCCCAAGGCGTAACTGCTTTTCATCTTTTTGCTTTTCAATTTCTTTATCAAATTTCCGCCGCTCTTCTGTTCCAGGAGGAGGAACCCCATCCCAATACTGAGAATCTAGATTTGGGTGCTGCAGGCGCTTTTCTTGAACTTCATCGCCCATGTCGGAGGATGATTGCTCCTCAAAACGCTCACGAGCTTTAACATCAGCGAGCTTACGTTCGCCTTGCTGCTCTAATAAACGCCGCTGCCTATCCATGCTGGTTGTTTCATCCACCAAATAAGAACCAGACCGCCGTCTACCTGTTGGTATACGATCTGGTAAACCGGTATCTGATGTGTCTTTATTTTTATCCATACTATAAGTATAAATTATAAATAGGAGCGTTGCAGAATTTCAGCAATTTGAATAGCATTGGTCGCCGCACCCTTTCGAATATTATCAGCCACCACCCACATGTTAATGCCACAAGGGTGTGATATATCTTGCCTTATACGACCCACAAAAACATCATCATGCCCTACCGCATGTTGAATAGGTGTTGGGTATTTTAATTTGGAAGGATCGTCCACCACTTTAACACCTGGTGCATTTTTCAATAACTTACGGACGGCGTCCACACTCAAGGGTGATTTTAACTCCAAATGAATAGCTTCTGAGTGACCATAAAGCACGGGGACTCGAACTGTGGTAGGATTCACCAAAATCGTCTCATCTTCCAAGATTTTACGGGTCTCCCAGACCATTTTCATTTCTTCACGGGTATAACCATTTTCTAAAAATTCATCAATATGCGGCAGAACGTTAAAAGCAATTTGCTGAGAGTACACTTGCGGCTTAATCGGCCGACCGTTTAATAACTCACCCACCTGATGAATCAACTCTGTTACGGCTTTTTTGCCTGTTCCAGAAACGGCTTGATACGTTGCGACGTTAATCCGTGCAATTCCAACAGCATCTTGAAGTGGCTTTAAAGCCACCACCATTTGGATAGTGGAACAATTTGGATTAGCAATGATATTACGATGCGTATAATCCGCAATACGCTCAGGATTGACTTCCGGCACCACCAAAGGAATGTCATCTTCATAGCGAAAACAAGACGTATTATCAACCACAACACAACCTGCTGCCGCAGCAATAGGCGCATATTCTTTAGAAACTTGCCCCCCGGCTGAAAATAAAGCAATGTCAGCTTTGGTAAAATCAAACTCAGCAAGATCTTGCACATCAAGATTCTTGTTATTAAATTTAACCGTTTTACCTATAGACCTTACACTAGCAAGAGGGTAAAGATTTTCCACAGGAAAATCTCGCTCTTGTAATCCAGCTAACAATGCCTCACCAACTGCTCCAGTAACCCCAACGATCGCTACGTTTAATTTTCTCGCCATTTTTATAACCTCATCAACCGATAACCGATAAATTTTGAGCCTTATGCCTTAAATAATGGTCCATTAATACCAACGCCATCATCGCCTCAGCAATGGGTACGGCACGAATACCCACGCAAGGATCGTGACGCCCTTTGGTAACGACCTGAACTTCCTCGCCTTGAGTATTAAGTGATTTACCTGGTGTCACAATGCTCGAGGTAGGTTTTAGCGCCATGCTCACCTCTATCACTTGACCTGTTGAAATACCACCCAATACACCACCGGCCTGATTACTTAAAAATCCATGCGCGTTCATTTCATCGCGGTGCTCGCTTCCCCGCTGTAGCACTGAAGCAAAACCCGCGCCGATTTCAACAGCCTTTACCGCATTAATGGACATCATAGCAAATGCAAGCATGGCATCTAGCCTATCAAACACAGGGTCACCAAGCCCTATCGGCACGCCACGAGCCACCACACCAATACGAGCGCCGATAGAATCGCCCTCTCGACGCAATGTTTCAATATAATCTGCAAGCGCTTCGACTTGATGGGTATTAGGACAAAAAAACGGGTTATTATTGATGGCCGTTTCATCTTTAAATTCAACAACAATTGAGCCCATTTGTTGCATATAACCAATAATGTCTATATTCAATTGACGCTTTAGATAAAGACGCGCAATGGCACCGGCCGCAACCCTTGTGGCCGTCTCACGTGCCGAAGAGCGTCCACCACCGCGATAATCACGATGCCCATATTTATGATGGTAGGTAAAATCGGCGTGACCGGGGCGAAAAATATCTTTGATGGCCTCATAGTCACGGCTACGCTGATCACTATTGGCAATTAACAATGCAATAGGGGCGCCCGTCGTAATGCCTTCAA
Source organism: uncultured Legionella sp. (assembly GCA_964442495.1). Lineage (GTDB taxonomy): Bacteria > Pseudomonadota > Gammaproteobacteria > Legionellales > Legionellaceae > CAYTZN01. Next base: position 10,261 of record CAYTZN010000022.1, read on the forward strand.
AAACACCAGAAAGAATTTGGACGCGATCCTCTTCTCGGCGTTGTGTGGTGTATTTAGATTGTCCAGGCTTTCGCTTATCTAGAAAAGGTTGTATATCCTCTTCCGTTAAGCATAACCCTGGAGGACAACCATCCACCACACAACCAATAGCGGGGCCATGACTTTCACCAAACGTTGTTACGGTGAATAATGTGCCAAACGTATTTCCACTCATGACATGTTCTGCCTTAAACAAACTTAGGAACCTGGAAAATAGTCTTTTAATTGTTGGGCGGTTAATAAGAAAACACCCTGTCCACCATGCTCGAAATCAAGCCATGTAAAGGGAACATGCGGGTATGCCTCAACAAGGGCTTCTTCGCTATTTCCAACCTCAACCACTAAAATACCGTGATCACTTAGATAAGCATGCGCATCATTTAAAATTTTTTCAACAATGGCCAAGCCATTGTTCTCAGTTTCTAGTGCAAGTACTGGCTCATGGCGGTATTCTTCAGGCAGTGTTTCCATTTCTTCATGACCGACATAAGGTGGATTACTGACAATAATGTCATATCGTTGCAGAGGAACGCTATCAAAGCAGTCTGACTCAATGAGGGTTAGCGCCTCCTCGAGCCCATGGCGCTCCTGATTTATTGCCGCCACATCCAATGCATCTGCTGAAATATCCACTGCATCAACGTTTGCATCTGGAAAAGCATAACAACAAGCAATAGCAATACACGCACTGCCAGTACAAAGATCGAGTATATTACTCACTTCATTAGGGTCAATCCAGGGTGAAAATTGTTGTAAAATCAACTCTGCAATAGGCGACCTTGGAATAAGTACACGCTCATCCACATAGAAAGATAAATCACAAAAATAGGCTTCAGAGATAAGATACGGTACAGGCACGTAGGATAAAATCCGCTGTTCTAACTGCTGACATAAAAGTGCTTTTTCATCACGGGTTAACCTCGCATGAAGCAGGTCAGCGTCTGTATCATAAGGGAGTGAAAGGCTCCCCAAAATAAGGGATTTTATTTCATCATAAGCATTGTCAGTTCCATGACCGTAAAAAAGATCCGTTTCATTCGCTCTAGATAGACCAAAGCGCAAAAAATCATTTATGGTTTTAAATTCCTCTGTAACACTTAAAAATGAACCAGGCATAACAACTCCCAAAAACATTAACCACAAAGGAGAGCGTCTCAAATCACCTCTGTGAAGATTCACAAATTTTACGCTATTTTAAACAGTATGTCGCCAATTTGACTGAAATTTGAAAAAATCTGCTCACGAATTTGTGCCATCCTAAATTTAATAATGTTTGTGTTGATTAATAGCATTACAAGCAACTAAGGAGATTTTTGGATAATGCGCATAAAGCACTGTACATTGGTATAATGTAGCTTCTTCCACCTAAAAAAATACCAATGCCTGATATATCTGATGAAGACAAAGCGTTATTTCGTAGCATGATGCAAGGAATTAAACCTTTGGGCAAAACCAACACAGTAGCACGAGAACCTGTTTCATTACCTACTACACGGATAAGAAAAAAAGAGGCCCCTCTGCTTCCCAAAGCAAATGTTAACCTTTCAAATTATTATTCCGAAGAAGTTAATGCAGAATCTATGTTGTCCTATTGTAAACAAAGTATTCCGCACAAACGTTTGTCTCAATTAAGAAGCGGCCAAATTCGATGGGAAGCACGTCTTGATTTGCATGGGTTACGCCCTGATAAAGCCCAGGACATCTTATGTAACTTTATTGAACAGCAAACTCATCTTGAGCACCGCTGCCTTCTTATTATCCACGGCAAAGGAGGGCGAAACCATGAACCTCCCATTTTAAAAAACCATGTCAATCACTGGCTACCTCAAATGCCTCAAGTACTCGCTTTTCACAGCGCATTACCCAAAGACGGTGGCACAGGTGCAATTTATGTGCTGCTTCAACGGCAGAGGTAATTATAGCCGTTTACGCTTAGTACTTCAGGGAAAAAACAACTATCTATTGAAATCAACGCCATAAACCTTTACTATTTGCACAAATTTTTTAATCCTACGCCCATGAGTAAACAAACTATTATTATAGGGATTTCAGGTCCCTCTGCATCAGGTAAGAGCTTATTAGCGAATACCATCGTCAATGAATTAGGCTCCGATCAGGTCGTTGTTATTTCTGAAGATGCTTATTACAAAGATAACAGCCATTTGCCTTTTGCCGAACGTGAAAAAATCAACTATGACCATCCTGATTCATTCGATCACGCGCTTCTTTGTGATCACCTTCGCCAATTACAGCGTGGCATGACCATACAAATACCCATCTACTCGCACACCAAGCACTTACGCACATCAGAAACACGCTCAGTAGGACGACATGCCATTATCGTTTTAGAAGGCATTCTACTGTTCACTGATAAAATTGTACGCGAGCTCATGGATATTCGAATATTTATGTCAGCACCTCTTGATGTGTGCCTTCTACGACGCTTAAAACGCGACGTAGTAGAACGTCAACGCTCTTTTGAATCCGTACTTCACCAATATGAAACCACTGTTCGTCCAATGTATTTACAGTTCATAGAGCCCTCAAGCCGCTATGCAGACTTGATTGTACCTAGGGGCGGTGAAAATCGTATTGCTATTGACATGATTCAAGCAAAAATGCGCGAGCTATTAGCACGGCACCCCAATTAAACACACGCTCTACATTGGTGCCAATCTCAAAAATCAATCAGTTTAGGGAGAGTAATATGGGATTTTTAGCGGGTAAGAAAGCGTTAATTGTAGGCGTGGTAAGCAACCGTTCCATAGCCTATGGTATTGCCAAAGCGCTCCACGAACAAGGTGCCGAACTTGCATTTACCTATCAAAATGAAAAACTGAAAGAGCGTGTAGAAGGTTTAGCCGCAGATTTTAACTCCACTCTCACCTTTCCCTGTGATGTTGCTAGTGATGATGAAATTCAACACGTTTTCGAAAAATTAGGCCGCACATGGAATCAACTCGATATTCTTATTCACTCCGTAGCTTACGCACCCGCAGACCAAATCAGTGGTGACTATATTGAGCATGCAACACGTGAAGGGTTTAGAGTAGCTCACGATATTAGCGCCTATAGCTTGGTTGCTCTTTCCAAAGCTGCATTACCCATGATGAAAGACACCCAAGGTTCTATCCTCACATTGAGTTACTATGGCGCTGAAAAAGCCATTCCTAACTATAATGTGATGGGAATAGCCAAGGCGAGCCTCGAAGCCTCCGTACGCTATCTTGCTGCAAGCCTAGGTCCTAAAGGACTACGTGTAAATGCGATATCAGCAGGCCCCATCAAAACACTTGCCGCTGCAGGAATTAAAGACTTCAAAAAAATCCAAACCGCATATGCAGCTCTTACCCCAATGCGTCGCAACATTACCACTGAAGAAGTGGGAAACACAGCGGCGTTTTTATGTTCTGATCTAGCTTCAGGCATTACAGGTGAAGTTGTTCATGTTGATGCGGGTTACCATGCAGTATCAATGGCGGGGTTAAATGACTAGAGCGCTATAGCGTTCTTGTCATTTGAGATGATACCGTCATTTCAAACAGATGCTCTTCTTGAATTTACCCCTTATTCACTTCGTCACCGCATGTGCCGCGGCTTTGTCCGCGGCATCCAGGCAATCGTAATCAAGCCATCCAGCCTAGCTATATCTGCTTGGATTTGAATTATCCTATAAATCTTTACAGCAAATTTTTAAACCTTTTTAACACGTTAGTTTCGTGCTTTTGAGAACCACCGAACTGGATGCCGCGGACAAAGCCGCGGCACGTTGGGTTTTTGTGTGGTCCTGCTAAGAACAAGTGTGTTACTAGTATTTAGCTTTAGCTACAATTGCAGCGCATGGGTGATGTATAGAAAGAATGTGTCGCTTCGCGATGGTTTAAATCCCCCCACGCTGCGCGCGGTGGAGAGGGAGAACACTTTTTAGTTGATAACAGGCCCTAATCTACATAAAAAATCTAAGGATAAAGCAAAAGAGTGAAAGATGAGGTTACCTAACGGGTGAAGTATTTAAAGAGAAGTGGCACATTTTGACTTGCTGATTTGCAAGGCGACATTGCTGTAAGCAACATAACAACATCGCCCTTCTCTGTATTTTACTTAATTCTTAACAATCTTAGCTTTGCTCATTAAATCGCTTACGTACAAATCATAATCCATACGACCATAGTTAGCTTCAATTTGTTGGGTAATGCTTGCGAATTGTTCTTTATCTAACGTGTTTAAATCACCATCATTGATTTTAGTTAAATGAACGATAACATAATCACCGTTATTCAAGCTTCTTCCTACTTTAGCGCCAATACGTGGCAAGTTAAATGCCATTTCATTGATTGATGTAGAAGGCGTTTCCATATCACGGGAAGCATTTGATATTAACTTCCATTCCAATTTACGCTTGATTTGCTCTTCTTTATTTGGATTAGCCGCTAACAGTTGCCTGCCCCACTCACGCGCTGCAGCCTTCGCCTTTTTGATGAGCAATTTTTGCTCAACAATCATTTTCACTTCAGAGAAAGCACGCTCAGTAGCAGGGAAATGTTTGTAGACACGCAACACAACCACGGATTCATTGTCCAGCTGAAATGGCTCGCTATTGTTTCCAAGACCCAAAACGTCGTGACTAAATGCAGCTTGAATCACTTGTTTATTTTTAGAAAACTCATCCTCACCACCAACACGTGCAATAGGTGTCGAGCGCTGAACCTTTAATTTAAGGGCATCTGCGACAGAGGATAAAGAGTCCGGTGTTTGATAACTGAGATCAGAGAGTTGCTCTAAAAGTTGTGCATATTTAGCTTGAGCAAGATCTGCTAGCAGCTGCTCCTGAATAGCCCCTTTAACTTCTGCCAAAGGCTTTAACGTTGCAGGTTTATAGGTTATTAACTTAAACAACTCATAACCATGTTGAGATGCTACAGGAGGCAGCAATTTACCTGGCGTGGTTAAGTTAATAAGTGCCTTATCAAACACCGATTGCCCTGCAACTATCCAAGGTAAAACACCCCCATTAACTGCGGATATTTTGTCTGAAGATAATTTTCTAACATTCTCTTCAAAACGGGAGGGATCTTTCTGTAATGCATTGTACGTCTCATCTGCCAACTGTTTAATCTGCTGCTTTTCACTTTCTGAAGAGCTCGGCGAAACAGCAAACAAAATGTGAGCCACTTGCCATTGCGTTGGCGTGTAGTAATTGCTCTGATTCTCTTCATAGTAGCGTACTACTTGTTCATCCGAGACCTTAAGGTTTTGCTTTATGTCACTCATAGATAAACGTATATAATCTACTGCTACTTTTTCTGGCGTAAGAAACTCTTTTTGATGTTCTTTATAATAGGCATTCATTTCGTCATCGGTCACTTTCACATCTTTAGTGAACGTGGATGCGGGGATTTGCATATAATCGTAATCCCGGGTTTGCATGTACAATTTTACAAATTGCTGAATTTCGCTCGGTAATGCAAACGCTGTTCCTATAAAGGCAAAACGCTGTTGGTTTAAAAGCATGCCTTGACGAACTTCTTTTTGAAAGGACTCAGGTGTAAACAAAGCATTGGTCAACGCTTGTTGGTACCTGTCTGCGGAAAAATGACCATCTTGCTGAAATTGAGGAATACTTAATATAGCGCTGTTAGCTTGCGCGGTTGCCACTTCAAAACCACTGGTTCTTGCCGATTGTAAGCTAACGCTATTAACAATCATTTCATCAATCACCTGTTGCTTAAGCTGATTTTCACTGGCTGCCGTCATTAAAGAAGGATCACGCAATTGACGCGCCCGTCTATAATTAAGATCAAAATCCTGCTTTGATATCGCGTGCCCATTCACATCGACTTCTGCACGGGCTTCATGGCGTGATTGCATATAGTAATCAAGACCAAACAACGCAAACGTTGCAGTAATCAATATAATAATAACCCAAGCAATAACACCTTGAATTCGTTCATTTAGCTTTTGCAACATTTAGGAAATTCCATATTTTCTAGGCTGTGAATCTAGTGTGTACATAAACGGAGGAAAGGTACTGCCAATTCAGCCCAATCCACAAAACTGACACGTTCACTCACACGGCGAATGTAGCATAAAATACCACATCAATATCCATTAAGGTAGACTGCACGAACCCAAAAAAAACTAAAAAAAAACGCGCCTTTCGGCGCGTTATGCTGGCGGAGTGGACGGGGCTCGAACCCGCGACCCCCGGCGTGACAGGCCGGTATTCTAACCAACTGAACTACCACTCCATTTCTTGGTGGGTGCTGCAGGGATCGAACCTGCGACCCTCGCCTTGTAAGGGCGATGCTCTCCCAGCTGAGCTAAGCACCCAGAAATCTATGCTTCTTGTACAGCTTCTTTCAATGACTTGCCAGCTTTAAACTTAGCAACGCGTGAAGCTTTAATTTGTATCGCTTGACCTGTTTGTGGATTACGACCAGTTCGTGCAGAACGATTTCCAGTCGAAAAAGACCCGAATCCCGGTAAAACTACTTGATCACCGCTTTTAAGTGCATCTGTAACAGCTAGCATAAAAGTATCTAGTACTCTGTTTGCATCAGCTTTAGTTACACCTGAACCACTAGCGATTGCTTCAACCAATTCACTTTTATTCATCTTTTCCCCTTTCAGTTATTCATCCTTTACCCGGAGTTGATTACATCAGTTAAACCAACTCTAGTCAAGCTGTTACATCCCTGAAGACCCGCCAGTAGCGGGCAACGACAGGAATATACGCGTTATTGAGGAGCATGTAAATCATTATTTACATTTTTTTGCGTACTTTTTGAAAGTTCCTCTGTATCTGAAATAATTGGTGTAATTATAACCAAAGGATTTCTTTGTAAAGCAATCTCCAAGACCTGTTCTATGGTCTTCACCGGGTGAATGGTGAGTTTTCTAAGTACATTGTCAGGAATTTCTGTTAAATCTTTTTTATTGTCTAAAGGAATAATAACATGCTTTATTCCCCCTCGATGAGCTGCCAATAACTTTTCCTTTAAACCGCCTATTGGAAGCACTTGGCCACGAAGCGTAATTTCACCTGTCATTGCCACGTCTGCGCGAACAGGAATGTGTGTAACAACCGAAACAAGCGCTGTGCACATACCAATCCCCGCACTAGGGCCATCTTTTGGTGTTGCACCTTCAGGAACATGGATATGAAAATCATTCTTCTCATAAAAATCTTCAGGAATACCAAATGATTTTACACGGCCTCTTACAACCGTCATTGCAGCATGGATAGATTCTTGCATGACCTCACCAAGTTGCCCTGTATGCAAAGTTTTGCCTTTACCTGGCATCATGGATGCTTCAATGGTTAATAGTTCTCCACCTACGCTAGTCCATGCCAAACCGGTTACTTGCCCCACTTGATCAAAACTTTCAGCAGAACCATAATGGAATTTTTTAACGCCTAAATACTTCTCGATGTTATTTCGAGTCACATTCACTTTTTTAACGCGTTTACTGGTCAAAATATCTTTGACAACCTTACGGCAAATATGAGCAATATCTCTCTCAAGATTCCGCACGCCAGCTTCCCGCGTGTAGTGACGAACAATTTCATGAATTGCGGCGTCATTGATATCAATTTCATCCGTTTTCAGACCATTAAGTGTCAATTGCTTTGGAACCAAATAATTTTCAGCAATATTCACTTTTTCATCTTCGGTATAACCTGCAAGACGAATCACCTCCATTCTATCGAGCAATGGCGCTGGTATCTCAAGTGAATTTGCAGTTGCAATGAACATGACATCGCTTAAATCATAATTAACCTCTAAATAATGATCATTAAACGTATGGTTTTGCTCAGGGTCTAACACTTCAAGCAACGCTGAGGCAGGATCCCCACGAAAATCCATGGCCATTTTGTCTACTTCATCTAACATGATGAGTGGGTTTTTAACGCCAGCTTTGCAAAGTTTTTGTATGATTTTACCAGGCATAGAACCTATATAAGTACGACGATGACCACGAATTTCTGCTTCATCTCTTACTCCGCCCAATGCAATCCGTATGAATGTCCGACCGGTGGCATTCGCGATAGATTGACCTAATGAGGTTTTTCCTACGCCAGGGGGACCTACTAAACAAAGAATAGGGCCCTTCAAGCGTTTAACACGCTGTTGAACGGCAAGGTATTCAATAATACGTTCTTTAACCTTTTCTAAACCATAGTGATCTTTATCTAGTAATTTTTCAGCTTTTGCTAAATCAAACTGTATTTTATTTCTTTTTTTCCAAGGCACGGACAACATCCAATCCAAATAGTTTCGGATCACAGTTGCCTCTGCTGACATTGGCGACATCATTTTCAATTTGTGCAATTCAGCCAAAGCTTTTTCTTTCGCTTCCTTCGGCATGCCAGCTTTAATAATTGATTTTTCTAATTGCTCAAGCTCGTTACCTTCTTCACCCATCTCGCCTAATTCTTTCTGAATGGCTTTAATTTGTTCATTAAGGTAATACTCGCGCTGGCTTTTTTCCATTTGACGCTTCACACGGCCACGCACGCGTTTTTCTACTTGAAGTAGATCAATTTCATTTTCAATAGCCGCCATCAACCGCTCAAGTCGTATCCCCTCATCAAGGGTCTCAAGCAAAGCTTCTTTATCTTCAATTTTAAGGCTTAGATGGGCCGCAATAGTGTCTGCAAGCCGTCCTGGTTCTTCAATACTGGCAAGAGAACCAAGCACTTCTGGAGGGATTTTTTTATTAAGTTTTATGTACTGTTCAAATTGCGACATTAAAGAACGCATCATAATTGTGATTTCTTGCGCTTCATACGCTTCACAAACATCTTCTATATTTTCTACTACCGCCGCCATGTAACCGTTGTCTTGGGAGTATGAAAGAGCTTTAGCGCGTTGCTCACCTTCTACTAATACTTTCACCGTACCATCGGGTAATTTTAAAAGCTGCAAAACACTCGAAATGGTTCCAACATCAAACAAATCATCTGGTGTTGGATCATCGTTCGCTGATTTTCGTTGAGCCACTAAGAAAATTTTCTTATTATCCACCATGGCTGCTTCTAACGCCTTGATAGACTTTTCACGGCCAACAAACAAAGGAATAACCATGTGTGGGTATACCACTACGTCCCTCAGAGGAAGTACTGGTATTGATGATTGCAACTCAGTTTCAGCTATTACCAATTCATTTTCATTTGACATAATGAGTCCCTATATCCTTATTCAACCCCACCTGCAGTAGATTGCTTTTTTTCTTCCTCACTTGAATACACCAGCAAAGGTTTTTCAGTGTTATTGACTACGTTTTCATCAACCACCACTTTACTGACGCCTTCAATAGAAGGTAGTTCGTACATCGTATCTAAAAGAATACTTTCAAGGATTGATCGTAAGCCACGTGCACCAATTTTTCGCGTCAATGCCTTTTTAGCGATTTGTTTTAGTGCTTCTTCTCTAAACTCTAACTCTGTGTCTTCCATTTTAAAAAGAGCATGAAACTGTTTTGTTAGAGCATTTTTAGGTTTGGTTAAAATATCGATTAATGCTGTCTCATCTAACTCTTGCAGTGTTGCTACAACAGGAAGTCGACCAACAAATTCAGGTATCAGTCCATATTTAACAAGGTCTTCTGACTCAAGGGTACTAAACGTTTTGCTAAGATCAGTGTTTTCTTTTTTATTTTTAAGTTGTGCAGAAAAACCGATTCCAGCTTTATCGCTTCTATCTCGAATAACTTTTTCAAGGCCTGCAAAAGCGCCGCCACATATAAACAAGATGTTAGACGTGTCCACTTGTAAAAACTCTTGTTGTGGATGTTTACGACCACCTTGCGGGGGAACAGAAGCAACGGTTCCTTCAATCAATTTTAACAACGCTTGCTGAACACCTTCGCCAGAAACGTCTCGCGTGATAGAAGGATTGTCAGATTTGCGGGAGATTTTATCGATTTCATCAATATAAACAATACCTTGCTGCGCTTTCTCAACGTCATAATCACATTTTTGCAACAATTTTTGAATAATATTTTCAACGTCTTCACCCACGTACCCTGCTTCGGTCAATGTGGTTGCATCAGCCATTGCAAAAGGAACATTGAGTAAACGTGCCAATGTTTCAGCAAGTAATGTCTTACCACTACCGGTTGGCCCTATTAGTAAAATATTACTTTTACCTAGCTCAACACCATCTTCTGTTTTGTGGTGCATACGCTTGTAATGATTATAAACAGCAACAGATAAAACTTTCTTGGCATGAGGTTGCCCTATGACATACTCATCAAGAAAAGCTGAAATTTCTTTTGGTGTGGGTAAATGAGTTTCAGGCTCTGCAGTGGTGTCCTGAACTTCTTCTCGAATAATGTCGTTACATAAATCAACACACTCATCACAAACAAAAACAGAGGGTCCTGCAATTAGTTTTTTTACTTCATTCTGGCTTTTACCACAAAAAGAGCAATACAAAACTTTATCCCCAGTCCCATCGCTGGCTTTACTCATCTACAAACCCCTTTATTTGCTAGCTAATGCAATAGCCGAAACTTTTTATATATGGGCTATTTTAGTATTTGCAAGGCTTACTCAAAATTTTTTTAAACTATTAAAGCGAGCGTTAGTTTTTCTACTCCCCTTCATTGCCACATTATTTACAATGTGAAACGGGGTTGCAAAAAAACCAACGTTCAGCTCGCTAGAGAAGACAATTACTCACTCACAACCAAAGCATCTCTGTCATGCAGGACTTTATCGATCAAACCATAATCTGCCGCTTGTGTGGCGCTCATGAAGTTATCTCGTTCAGTATCGAGCATGATTTGCTCTGGTGTTTTATGAGTATGATGGGCCATAATATTGTTCAAACGCTCGCGCACAGCCAGTGTTTCGCGTGCATGAATTTCAATGTCCGTAGCTTGACCACGGTACCCACCCAACGGTTGATGAATCATTACCCTTGAATTCGGCAAGCAGTAACGTTTTCCACTTGCCCCTGCACAAAGTAGTAAAGCTGCGGCACTTGCTGCCTGCCCAATACACAATGTGCTTACATCAGGTTTAATGAATTGCATGGTATCGTAAATAGCCAGTCCTGCGGTAACAACACCACCAGGAGAGTTAATATAAAGAGAAATATCTTTCTCAGGGTTTTCTGATTCCAGAAATAACAATTGTGCAACAACAAGATTAGCCATGTGATCTTCTACTTCACCCAAAAGAAAAATAATTCTCTCTTTCAAAAGTCTTGAGTAGATGTCATACGAACGCTCTCCTCTTGAAGTTTGTTCGATAACCATTGGCACAAGGCCGCTGGCATTTCGTATCACATTGTCTGAATATCCTGTCATTGTTACTCTCCTTTTTCCCCATTATCTTTTTTAGGGTTCATCACTGCATCATAACCCAGAGTCTTTTTAACTGTTTTTCCATCGGCAAGAATTTTTTCGGAAACCATTTCTTCCATAACCAATGCTTCAATCTCAGCTAAACGCTCTTTATCTTGCTTGTACCAAGCACGCAACTCATCTGGACTTTCATAAGCATTAGCAAATTTTTCGATCATAGCATCAACACGTGAGTTATCAACAATCATCTCATGTTTTTTAACGTATTCAGAAAACAACAATCCTAAATGAACACGGCGTTTGGCTTGCTCTTCAAACAACTCCCTTGGAAAATCAGGAATTTTTTCATTATCAGAGTGCTCATGACCGAACACACGGTGATACATTTCATGTTTTAAATGCTCAATCTCTTGATCAATTAAAGAAGCAGGTAGATCAAACGTGTTTAGCTCCATTAATTTATCAAATATTTTTTCACGGTTCCCTGAGCTTACTCGGCGCTCTAGTTCACGCTCCATATTTTGCTTGATATCGAGTTTCAGTGCTTCAATGCCACCTTCATTGATATTAAACTTCTCAGCAAAAGCATCGTTTAATTCAGGGAGTTGTCCTTCCATTATTTTTTTTACAGTAACATTAAATCTAGCTTCTTTCCCAGCCAATTCTTTGTGACCATAATCTTCTGGAAAATTAACAGTAATATCAAACGGCTTGTTTATTTTAGAACCGACTAAACCTTCTTCAAAGCCAGGAATCATTGAGCCTGAGCCTAAAGTCAATTCATAATCGTTAGCGCTGCCACCTTCAAAAGGTTTTTCACCTAGAAAGCCTTCAAAGTCAATAACAACTTTATCGCCATTCGCCACTGCGCGAGAAACGTCTTTCCAGTCTTTATTCTGTTCGCGAAGCTTTTCTAACATTTCTTTAACATCAGCATCTTTGACTTCAGAATGAACAATTTCGACTTCAGCTTGATTTAGTTCGTTTATACTGATTTCCGGGAATACTTCGAACATAGCAGTATATTTAAAGTCTTTACCGCGTTCTACTTGTTCTGGCTCAATATAAGGAGAACCAGCGGGGATTAATTCGTTGTTCTTCAATGCTTCATAAAGGGTCGATTGAACCATGTCTCTCGCCACTTCCTGACGTACGCTGTCTGAAAAACGTTTTTCAACAACGTTCATTGGAACTTTTCCAGGACGAAAACCATCTACTTTGACTTTCCGAGCAAGATTTCTGAGGCGCAAGCCCACTTCTTCCTCTACTTTTTCGGCAGGTACCGAAATTGTCACTTTGCGTTCCAAACCTTTCAAGGTCTCAACAGAAACTT
>CAYTZN010000023.1:0-22294 GCA_964442495.1 uncultured Legionella sp.
CTATCTGATTGCTAAACACCGTCATTGTAAAGTCGCCTTTCCCCTGCAAAGGAATACGGGATGTAGCCACGGCTTCAACCAAAGACTCATGACGAATACGGTAGTCAATCAAATCTTTGATGGTAACCATTGGAATACCATGTGTCGCTGAAAAAACAACTAAATCATCACGGCGACTCATGGTGCCATCTTCATTGATAATTTCACAAATAACAGCAGCCTCAGTAAGCCCTGCTATTCGCATTAAATCAATACAACCTTCCGTCTGCCCATTTCGCTTAAGAACACCGCCCGCACGCGCTCGCAAGGGGAAGACATGACCAGGTGAAATAACATCCTTTGGTCCGCTGGTTGGATCAATAGCCACGCTCACTGTTCGCGCCCTGTCAGCGGCAGAGATACCCGTTGAAACACCAGTTTTAGCCTCAATGGAGACGGTAAATGCTGTTCCATAAGGCGAGCGATTGCAATTGACCATCATGGGTAACTCAAGCTTATCAATAAGATGGTCTGCCATGGGCAGGCAGATCAATCCTCGCCCAAATCGCGACATAAAATTAATGGCTTCTGGGGTAGCATGTTCAGCAGAAATAATAAGATCACCTTCATTTTCACGATCTTCATCATCCACCAATATCACCATGCGACCTTCTTGCAATTCGGTGAGTGCTTTCTCAATGCTGGCAAAAAGATATGTCATGTTAAAACCTCAATGTATAAAGCTCTGCTGCCCTGAAAATCAACGCCATGACACCATGTAGCCCTTGAGCCGCGTATCGTAGCACACATCATTGCCAGCACGTAATTAAAACTATGCATCAACCATGGCCTCCAGTTGATGCGCAATAATTCGAGTTAAATAATCAAATTCAACATTCAAACGCTGCCCCACTTGCCATTCGTTTAATGTGGTAACAGCTAACGTATGTGGGACAAGCATGACTTTAATCTGTCCATTGACCACAGCGTTAATGGTCAAACTAACCCCATCAAGGGTAATACTGCCCTTAGGTAATACATATTTTTTGGCCGGAAGAAGAAACCCACCAATGGTCATTTCCATATAGTCTTGCAAATGCACCACGGCTTCGATAAATGCCGTTGTATCAACATGCCCGCTAACATAATGACCGCCAAAACGTGCAGTGGCTAACATCGCGCGCTCAATATTAACATAATGACCTGCAACCAACTGACCCAGGGTGGTTAGTTTCAACGTTTCAGGAGACACATCAAACGCTAACGCTTGATGGTCAAAAGACACCAATGTTAAACACACGCCATTAACGGCAATGCTTTCACCGATTTGTAGCGCGTCAAACTCAGCATGGACAACCAACCGATGGGCAACGTCTCCTTGGACATTACTAATCACTGTTCCCTTTTTTTCAATTAGCCCCGTGAACATAGCGCATCCTCTTGGTTTTTGCTCCAATCAAACGAAGCGATTACATTATCGTCCATGATTTGCCAAGAAAGATGGCTCGCCGTTTCAAAAAGATGAGCATTAGGATAAGCAGAAAGGGCTTCTTGACCTAAAACAATAGGAGCAACGTATAAATAAGTTTTATTGACAAGACCTGCCTCATGAAGCGCATTAAATAAAGTGGCACCAACCTCTACCCAAACATCATGATAACCTAAACCGCCTAAATGACGGATGATAGCGCCTAAATCAAGCCCACCATTAACAGCAGGCATTGGGTAATATGAGCAATTCTCTTGTGGACTCAGATTTTTATAGCGCACGTCATGATAAACATGAAGATGCGTTGATGTATTGAATACAGTTGCATCACGGCGCATCTCAAGTCGCGGGTCAATAACCGCTATGGGCTTCGCTACATCCCCCCCTGTTACACGGGCATTCAAGGATGGGTTGTCTTGATTAATCGTACGTGCGGTCGTGAGAATAACATCAGTGTGCAACCGTTGTTGATGAGTAAAATTAGCACACATAACATTAGATATCTGAGTGCGAGCACCATCAACACCCGCAATTTTCCCATCTAATGATTGTGCCATTTTAATGGTCACCCAGGGTGTATGTGTAGATGTCCAGTGAGCGTAGCTTTGATAAAAATCATCAATAGCCGGAAGCGGATAATGTAGAACATGAATGCCCTTTTCCCGTAACAAGCAGGAGGTATTGTTTGCCACAACCACAGGGTTAGGATCAGAATACGCATAAACCACCTGCTTAATGCCATAATCAACAATAGCATCAACACACGGCGGCGTTTTGCCCCAATGATTACAAGGCTCGAGAGTTACGTAGAGTGTTATCTCTGGTATATTTTTAGGAAGTTCACTTAATAGCAGCTGCTCAGCATGAGGAGAACCCGCGCCACGATGCCATGACTGTGCTATAATTTTTCCATTATGTACTGCTACAGCCCCGACGCTAGGATTAGGCGCACAAACACCGCGACCCAACTGCGCGTTTTCTAAGGCTAAGAGCAGAAACTGTTCGTGCATAGTTCAACCACTATTGTAATGTGGGCATATGATAACAAATTATTCAATTTTTGAGTAGTCTAATGACCTTATTGCGACGCCATTTTAAGAAAATGCCTATATTAAACAAATACATTTCACATGGAATGTTTTTGTTTGGTTTATTGATAATGCTTAGCGAAATGACATTTGCCTATTCGCCCTACTCGTCTAAAGAGCTAGATCAACTTGAGAAAGAATTTGTAGAACAAATCAATTTAGCCGGCAATATCATCCGTGATCCTCTAGCCAATCAATACATCAACCACTTAGCAAAGCAATTAGCACTCCACGGACAGCTATCCCAGCCCTATTTTTTTATTGTAAAATCAAATGAAATCAATGCCTTTGCGGGGCCAGGTGGCTATATTGGTATCAATTCGCAACTCATTCTTGCAACAGAAAATGAAAGCGAACTTGCCGCGGTGATGGCGCATGAAATGGCACACGTACGCTTACACCACCTCTATCGCTTAATTGAACATGAAAAACAAATGCGCGTCCCCATGCTTGCTAGCATGCTGGCAAGTATTGCTCTGGGCGTCATTAATCCCGCGCTGGGCAATGGCGCACTCATGGCGACATTAGGTGGTTTTGCTCAGGGGAATATTAATTTTATTCGCTCCAATGAAAAAGAAGCGGATAGAATTGGCATTGACATGTTAATTAAATCGGGCCTTGATCCTAAAGGCATGGCGGGATTTTTTAAAAAAATGCAAGAAAACTCCCGTTACTATTATAGTGCCAATGTACCCGCTATTTTACGTACTCACCCACTCGATGAGGATAGAATTGCCGAAGCGGAAAATCGAAGTTTACACCTTGGAAAAAAAACCTTTCCAGATAATATTGAGTACCGTCTTTTTAAAGAAATCATTCGTAATAACGTTGCAGCAGACAATAAGCAAATCCTTGATTATTATGTAAAAACATGTCGAAAATCCAATCATAGCACTGCCTGTCAATATGGGCATACGCTTGCGTTGATCAATAACAATCAACACAAAGAAGCAGAGGAACGATTGCGCCCTCTTCTTAATGAGGCTCGAGACAATTTATTCTATGTGATAGCCATGGCAGAAACTGAACTGGGTCGGCAACAGTATGCCAATGCAATCGGAAGATTAGGCGAACTGCAAGCAAATTACCCCGATAATTATGCCGCTCTTGTCAGTTATGGCCAGTCCTTGATTGATGCAAATAAACCAGAGGAAGCAGTTAGTCTCTTGCTTAAAGGATCACGCCAATTTAAAGGTGACTTACTGCTTTGCAAACAACTAGCTCGCGCCGAGGCTGCAAGACATCGTAAAGATTACGCCTATTTTACTGAAGCTCAGTGCCAACTATTACAAGGACGAAAAAGAGACGCCATGAGACAATTAAAAATTGCGAAAAATCTTGTCAAAAATGACAAGTTTTTGCAGGCCAGAATTTCTGCAAAAATGGATGAAATCACTTATTTATTAGAAGATTAAATCTTATTCAAGACCTAATTTTTTTAAACGATAGCGCAGTGTTCTAAAACTTACGCCAAGAAGACGAGCCGCTGCGGTGCGGTTCCATTTGGTTTTTTCCAACGCGCTTAAGATAAGTTCTTTTTCATGCTCTTGTAGGGAACTATCCAGATGAAAATTAATACCACTTGTATCCACAGGAAGACTTTGCTCTCGTTTTGGTAAACGTAAATCCTCCGCTTCAATGGTATTTTCATTACACATAGCCATTGCTCGCTCAAGTATGTTTTCAAGCTCTCGAACATTTCCAGGGAAAGGATAAGACTGCAATATGTCCAGGCAATTTTTTTGTAGCGTGACAGGCTCCCTATGCTGTGCCTTGGCCAATTTCTCTAAAATAGCATGAGCAAGCATGGGAATATCCGATGAACGTTCAGCCAACGTAGGCACGGTTAACTCTATCACATTCACTCGGTAATATAATTCTTGACGAAATCGTCCTGCGTCTATTTCATCCAGTAAATTTTTATTGCTGGCGCTTAAGATACGAACGTCCACTGGGGTTTCACTCCACTCCCCAACGGGTTTAACGGCCTTTTCTTGAATGGCTCGTAATAATTTCACTTGCATTGCCAAAGGCAATTCAGCAATCTCATCTAAAAAAAGGGTTCCTCCTTCAGCGGCTACAAATAACCCTTGTTTGTCTGCCAACGCGCCAGTAAAGCTTCCTTTTTTATGACCAAAAAACTCAGACTCCATGAGCTCACTGGGAATGGCTCCACAATTGACAGGAATAAACGGCTTGTCACTTCGTGGTCCATTGGCATGAATTAAACGTGCCACCAGCTCTTTACCAACACCAGACTCACCATGGATATACACTGGGGCTTGGCTGCGCGCTAATTTATTGATTTGTTGTCGAAGAGACTGCATAACCTCGCTGTCCCCTAACAGTAACTCTTCATGCTGCTTTGGTGCTGTTTCATGCAAACATAGGGCTGTATTGACCAACGCTTTAAGCATACCTAAATTCACAGGCTTTGAAACATAATCAAATGCCCCAGCTTTTAACGTATTCACAGCACTTTCGACATTCCCGTAAGCAGTTATCACTGCTACTGGGAGCTGGGGTTTTTTCTTTTGGATATGTTGAACAATATCGTAGCCATCCCCATCAGGCATTCGCATGTCTGTTAAGACGAGAAAATAGTCGTTTTTATTGATGGCGGCGATCCCTTCTTCAACATTCGTTGCTGTATCACAGGATAATCCCATACGGCTCAGCGTTAATAACAAGAGTTCACGAATATCCGGCTCATCATCAATCACCAATACTTTACTCTGTATCATAACTTTATCTCATGGTTTTGATTTAAGAGAATAGAAAAACAACACCCATGTGCCACATCATGTAAGTTTAGACGTGCTTCGTTAATTTCACACAAATCTTTTGCAATAAATAAACCCATTCCATTTCCTGTTCTAACCGTACTGAAAAAAGGCTCAAATACATTGTTTTTGAGTTCCGCAGGAATGCCAGGCCCTTTGTCACAGAGCAAGATAAGCAGACGTGTGTTTTCATGTTTAACAGAAATAGTAATGCTCACATGCCCGGCTTCATCACGACCATGTTGCATTGCATTGTCACAAAGTATTACTAAAATTTGCTCTAATTGATTTTTATCAAAAAGAATAATTTTCTTTTTATTCTGAGGAACAGTCAGATGCATTTCGCATTCATTGATCAAACAAAAAGCCTCTTTAAATTGTTTTAAAAAGGATGTTAGCTCAATCGATTGCGGTTTTGCTTGCTGTCGCCTTGAAACTTGCAGCACGTTTTTTATAACAGCATCCATGCGGTTACAATTGTTGATAATCAATTGCTTTAAGCGATTATCCTCCTCGTTTAAAGGCTCATTATCACCCAAGAGCTGCACCGCGTGTGAAATAATACCTAAAGGGTTTCGTAACTCATGAGCAATGCTTGCTGAAAACCGCCCAAGGGATGCAAGCTTTAGCTGCTGAACCTGCTGCGCAATAACCGCCATATCATCTAATATAATTAAAACGGCAGGCTTTAACGCCTCTGAGGCAAGAAAAAAATGAACCTGTAAATAAGGGGTTTCTAATATCGCTTGTGCAGAAACCCCGCCACCTTTTTTATTGGTTAAAAATTGCTTGTATTTTTGATACAAAGGGCCTGAAAACTCAGGCAATGTAATGCCTGCTTTGTATTTTTTATGAAAAAAAGCTTTGGCCGCATTATTAATCACTTTGATATCGAGCTCTTCCCCCACATAAATAACACCATATTGTAAGCGCCCCACAATATATTCATTGAGACGCTGCATGTTTTCTAGCTCACGTCCCCTTTCTATCGCCAAACCCTCGCTCATTCTCACCCAATTGGCGAAATACCATGCAGTCAACGCTGTAGCAAAAAAACCTGCACCATAAATACCTGTGGAAAAAAATGGGTTAAAATTTTGCTGTATATCATAGTCATATTGAACAATATCTATTCCCAAAAGCATGCAGCTTGCAACCGCTGCAAAAAATATCGCTAAGCGACCTGGCATTAAGATACCTAGCATGGCAATCAAGGCATTTAATAAAATACCGAGACCTGACTCCATATATCCAATCACATTGATAAATAACACCATCACAACGATATCGATGGTTCCAGACAACAGAATTTGCTGTTTAAAAGGGAGCGCTCTGACATGCCAAATATAAAGAAAAATAAAACCGAACGTTAAGTAGCCAAACAAGGCACCGCAGTAAAGGGCTGGATTAACTCGAGCATGAGCATCCACCCAAAATATGCCAAACAAAAGGGCTATATTGATTAAACGATAAATATTGTATATCAATAACATAGACCACTTTCTAGACTCTGTGTCGTGAGAGCATTGTGTCTGCATTATGTTATCCAAGGTCTTTTCTTAACTATAGGACAACTCAAGCGATATGCGCTACGTTTATGCTGTTCTACCATGACAATTTTTAAATTTTTTTTGACTGCCACAAGGGCATGCCGTATTACGTAAAACAGGCCTGTTTTTAGTAGGCTTTTGAATACCACCCACATAAAACCATACGCCGTCCTCTTTTTGAAAGGCACTTGTTTCATGAATAGACTTTAATTGCGCCCCATCAACATACTGTGCAATAAACTCCACGTAACCCTTATCGTCACCTTCACCATGGCTATCAAGAATGGTTAATCCCATCCAAATAACATGCGTGGCCCATCGCCAAGCCTCTTCATCATCAAACCCAATAAGTGCATCACCCTGCATGGTTTTTCTAATGTATTCAATATTAGCCAACGTGTAAGCCACATAACGCGAACGCATGAGCGCCTCTGGTGATAAAGCACGTGCTACACCCCTAATATACATTCCACAACAGGCTTCATAAGCGCGCGCTGAACCACAAGAACAAGCCATTTTTTCCATCCTCTAGGTAAACTCTGCAAGTATTTTCTGTCAGCTCAACGAGCCCTGTAAAGCATTGGCTCATTTTATGAGCTAATGCTTTTTGTGTGCGCCAGTCATTGTGGACTAAAAATGTTCTACAAGGTAAAATTGCAACCTAAAATACGTGTGAGGTCTGAATACCATGTTTTTCAATTCAACAGCCGAACAACAGCAGCACCCAGAAGCAGGGTTAATACCCTACATGGTATGGTCTATCTATGGTTTTAATGATGCGGACACAACCCGGCCTTTTTTCTACATGTCTCAATCAATAGAAACGTTAATCCAAAGCCCCGTGGCACAAATTCATGCCATGGACGCACTTGAAAAAACCCATTGTTTTCTTGCGGTGGCATTTCGTCATTTGGACATAACCAATGAAAACCTTATGCGAGTAGCACATCACTTAGATTTAGACGACGCTGACTTGTTCAATTGTCTCGCGACCCTTGGAAAATTAGATCTACTTATCTCGCTTGCAAAAGAGGGGCGAACTCCAAAAACACCCAAAGCCGTTAATGAGATATTCAGACAAGCAACCCTTTTTAACCACATAGATATCCTAAAGCACATGGCTCAATCGCTAGCAGATTTTTTTCCAAAGAGAATAGCCGATGAACACTATTATGCCATTACTTTGGCCTCTCTCGCTGGTAACTTGGATATCTTAAAATACCTAGTCGAGTGCTCATCAGATAATTTATCAACAATAATTGCAGCTGGAAATTACCTTGCTTTTGCCAAGGCTGCTGAAAATGGCCATCTTCATGTCGTGAAATACTTGACAGAAAGCCTACCAAACGACTTAACAAGAATGTTAGCTGCAGCCAATTATGCGGCCTTAAGGATGGCTGCAATACAAAAACAGGTTC
The DNA here is from genome assembly GCA_964442495.1 of uncultured Legionella sp. Classification (GTDB taxonomy): domain Bacteria; phylum Pseudomonadota; class Gammaproteobacteria; order Legionellales; family Legionellaceae; genus CAYTZN01. The sequence goes on from CAYTZN010000023.1 coordinate 8,308, forward strand.
CTGTTGTCCAATATCTTCTTCATTATTCCTCTGTGTTTGCTCATGCCGAAATGTATACCAATGAATATCAGCAATACACCCAGCCTTTTGTTACAGAAGAATTAGCCTCTCTTCAGCAGAGGCGCCGAGCCTTTGAAGAATTGCACCCCAATATGGACTTTAATATTGAGGATAACAATGAAACAAAGTTGTATTTTTACATTTTAAGAAATTTAATTCGTAAAAACGACCCTTCATTGAGGGACGATATATTGCTTCTATTGGGTATACCCTCAGTCAAAACCCTACTTCATAGAGCAGTTACACCCCACGAAGAAAACGAATTGGTCCGCCTAGCATTAAGGCTTGGAAATGAAATGGCGGCAGAATTATTGCTTAAAATACCTGCAGTTCTTGCGTTAGCTCAGCAAAACGATCATTACCAAGACGAAATTCGTAATGGGGTCGATGTACGCGCCTTAGCACAAGACCAAGAATCATCAATGCGCGCATTGAGCACTGCCGAACAAAAGCGTTTAGAGCGAGCAACCAACCATTACGCACCAGAAATAAATGCATCGACGGTAAATACCATCATCAATCAGCTAAGAGATACACTGATTGTACGTTACAAAGCGAATCCTGCTAAATTCATTGACGATGCTGGTAACACGCGCTTATTGCCAATGAGTTGGGGGAGTTTTATGGCGCAAGGTTTTTCCATAGAAATACGCAGCGGCAGCTTAAGCGAACACCAACGCGCATTGCAAGCCTATTATCAACACAAAGACCATACCGCTTTTCGTTTTTTGCTTAAGCCAAATCCATGGATACATAAAAATGCATCCTATGTGTATGTAAATGAAGCACATACTGAGCTGTGGTCCACGTTTGAAGACTATCAACCACTCATTGCCATGCTATTTTTAGCAGCAACGGATAAAAATACGCCGGCTTGCGATGGGCATACACTAGAAACACGAACAGAACATTTCATTAATGAGTTGGCCTATATTGAGCGCGCTCATAACTGGGATGAGAAGCGCATTGTCTGCGATACCGAGTTTAATCCGCTAACGGATGATCTCGGTAATGTTATTACCGAAGAATATGACAATTTAGACGCGGATAGGCCTAGCTGCTACTCGGGCATTAAAAATCGCTTGCTCCAGTCAGTCCTTGGTCATCCACTTTTAAGCCTTTTAACCACGGCAATTGTTAGCCAAAAACTTGATGAATTGATACGTGACCACTTTCAAAGGGCGATTCATGTGGGCAATCGTGAAACGCTAAAGCAGGCCTGGCAAGATCACACAAATGACGACCTTGATTACACTGCACGTCAAAATGCGCTCCAGACACTGAAAACATTGAATATTACTCAAGCACAAAAAAAGGCCATTCTCCAAACATTAGCGCATGAGTTAAACAAGACCTATGGCGAGCAATTTAATGATGATGAAAATTTTCTTAAAAAAGCGAACAATCTTCTCACGTTAGATAAGCACGATAAATCGGCGACGCACGCCACGCAATTTGCGTATTTAGAATGGATGCAGTGGTTGGAGGTAACCCCCGCTTCATTAAACACCGCGTTAGGCAAACTAAAATACCTTCACGTGACACCGTCCCTTAGGCCTCACCTTGCTCGTTTTATAAAAACCGTAGAGCGTGCCTTTGCAGACACACCCATTGATTTATTGCAAAAAACTGTTGAGAAAACCTACCAACTACTCACCGATAATTCCTCGTCGCTTTTGGAGTATCACAAAACAGCAAAAGCCATGCGCATAAACCCGAACCCTAAATTGCAAGTGCTAGGGGCTATTATGTTGACCATTGGCGCACTGATAGCCATCGCACTTATTACCACCGCTATCTTAGGCTTACCTCTTAGCTCGTTTGTTCTTGCCCCAACCATAGGCATAAGTGCTCTAACATTCGGGCTTGGGAGCTATAGCTTGTTTGCTGGTCGAGAAAAAAGACTCTATAAAGACATGAACTGCATCACCGAAGCAGAAGAAGCACGGCGAGGGCTCGCTTAACGTGTTGCCAAGTTACCTCGCTTTATGACGTTGGCAATAAAGCCATATCAATTAAAGACAACTCTCTTTGTCTTTTTCTGGCGGCTCATGCTCTTCGCTCAAGCGTGAACACTGTTCCTGGAAATATATCGATAATAAAGCAGGTTCTGCAATGATCTTCTCCTTTTGTCTGCGAGGCAATGATTTGATGTACCGCTCCACCTGCATTGCCCTGACTTTACCCTCCTCTATTGTCCATGATTGGGCGATGCAAACGGGCTTGAAGCTACGTGTGTATTTGCATTTGCCCTTGCCGGCCACATGGGACCGGTAACGGCTAGCAAGATCATTGGTATAGCCCGTGTAATACGTATTATTGTTGCAAAGCAAGATATAAACCCAATAACATGGTTCTACCATTGTGTATTCTCCTTCCACCAACACCACATAAGTCAATCATGCTTAAAATCACATCCACATTATCTATACCACTCCAAGACATTGAATTAATCCCTATTCGAGCTCAAGGTGCTGGCGGCCAGAATGTAAACAAAGTATCCACCGCCATTCATCTTCGATTCAATATGATGCAATCTAACTTACCCATGGAATGCAAAAAAAATCTGCTTCTATTAAGCGATTATCGAATCACCGCAAATGGTATGATCATTATAAAAGCTCAACGGTATAAAAGTCAGGAACAAAACAAGGCGGATGCCCTGCAACGACTTGTTAATTTGATTAAAAAGGGACTCACAGTCCCATTAAAAAGAAGAAAAACGAAACCCTCCAAGGGATCTGTAAAAAAACGGCTTGATAAAAAAACACAGCGCGGCGACTTAAAGAAACTACGCAAATCTATAGACTAGGGCCCCAGGACAAACCTATCTAATATAACCTTATACTCTCCTACGTACTGTGCTTTATGCACGGTGGTATCCACACAATCTCGCATTAAAATCGTACCAGATTCCACGCATAAAACGCGAAACGTTGGTTTTATAATAGAGTTTTGATGCGTTTACCCTGACTAAAGCTCTTATAACCATTTTTTCACTTTAAAAAATTTATAAGGCAACCACCCGGACAATAACATTAGTCCGATGGAAAGAGGATATCCAAACCGAAACGATAACTCTGGCATCGATTGAAAATTCATCCCATAAATACTAGCAATAAGCGTTGGGGGAAGGAAAATAACCGCCGCGATAGAAAAAATCTTAATTATATTGTTTTGCTCTATGTTCACCATTCCCAACGTAGCATCAAGCAAAAAATTAACTTTTGAGTTAAGGAATTTGCCCTGATCACTCAGCGCACTAATGTCTTTTGTAAGCATGGCTAATCGCGAGCGCATATCATCATCAAATTTTGATGCTTCAGCTTGCCCAAAAAAACCACTTAAACGATTAAAGCTCACCAAGCTTTCCCATACTTTTGCATTGAGATCACCATTAGAGCCCAGTTGTTGCAACAATTGTTTATAGTCTAATTTAATTTTATCAACAGATTGAGGTCGAAAAATAGTCTGTGAATAAGCATCCAAACCGCGACCAATCAACTCAGAAATATCCGCTAAGCGATCAATGGTTGCTTCTAATAGAGAAATAACTAAACATACAGCATGGTTACTATCGATGATGAGCTTAGGTAAATGTGCAATGAATAGCGAAAAAGCTTGGGGCTCAATATAACGAACGGTAATTAATTGATCATCTTTAAGCACCAAAGTGATTGCGTCACTCTTAGGCTCATCAGAATCAGACTTGGCAATCATGGTAGCTGTCATGAAAAGAACCCCGTCCTCTTTGTAAAGCCGGCTGGATGGTTCAATTTCTTGCATCTCTTCAAGGGTAGGTAGTTTTAAATCAATGTACTTTTTAATCACCAAACGCTCTTCTTTTGATGGATGCAGTAAATCAATCCAAATAGCATCGCACAATAAGGCCTGGTTTTTAGAAGTGATTATTTCAGGGTGAAAGGTGTCTGTGTTGAAATAAGCAGTGATCATAAGCACCCCGGGTACTTAATATTCATAACATCTAATAAGAATATTCCGCCCGTCTCTAAGACGCAAGCCTGATTGCTAAGTAAACGTGCCTAAACGCAAATTATAAAATATAGCCGCCTACGTTCTGCGCTTTATGCGCAGAATCTAGCAGCAATCTAAATAAACAGATCGTTAGGTAGAACAAACCGCTTGGACCGAATCAGTTCCAGCATTCACAATATTGACGGTGGTACCAGGCTCAGCACTTACTGAAATGCTTTCATTGTTTTTTACAGTCACGGAGGTGGCCTGACCTTTTGCTAAATTTTTTCCATTCACTTTACCTTTGTGCTCTAAAACGCTAACTAAAATAACACTCTTTGTTTGTTTTATTTTAATACTACATGTTGCGTTTAAGGTCCAAAGGTAATTATTGGTCATTGACTTTGTTTCATTGGGACTTAATTTGATTACATTGCTCGCATAAACTTGCGAACTCATGGCAACTAAAGCAAGAACAACCATCATGGATGATTTTAACATGTAAACTCCCTATAGTAAGATTCTCAAAACATCTTTATGATGCAATTATAAACTAACCGAGTGAATTTTACACAGAATACATTAAGGAAATATTAGGAGCTCACATGAGGCTTGTGAAATTATCGTTTAACCACGGAGGCCGTCATCCTTGATACGCACGTTTGTTTCCCCGCATCATTGTATAAATCAATGTGCCAAACCTGCGTTGTACGGCCGATATGGATGGCACGGGCCACCCCTGTAATCAAACCATCACTCACAGGCCGGATGTGGTTCGCGTTTATTTCTAAACCCACGCAATAAAAGTGCTCAATATCAATGATGGCATTAGCACCTGTGCTCGCAATGGTTTCAGCTAATACAACATTCGCCCCACCATGAACAATCCCTAAGGGCTGTTTTGTACGGGCATTAGCCGGCATGGTGGCTTTTAAAAAATCATAGCCTACTTCCGTGAATTGTATCCCAAGAAAATCTGCAAGCGTGTTTTCACTGCGCTTATTCAAATCATGAGGCGTAAACTCTTTAAACCATATAGCCATATACCACCCAATATTATTGCGGAAGGTCGTTACTATAAATAAAACAGCCGTGAAAATCCAAGGGGTTTTATATTAGCCCCCGCATATGCGGGTGATTTTATCTTAGTGCTTAAAATAGCATCTCACTCTAAGTCGTCTATACTTTAGACAATAGATAGCGTGGAGTTAAGTTATGACTGCTTCAAAAGATATTGCCAAAAAATATGTAAGTGATGTTAATGCATTCATGGACAAACTTAGAGACATGAAGTTTAAAAATGGGAAAGATGCCCTGCCGAGTATATACACAGAGAAAACGTTTCTTTCTCGAACCAAAGAATATGAGGCTCATATTGAAAAGATGAATTCCCTTATCAACAAAGACCAGTGGAAAACAAAAGAATTTGATCAGGCACTAAGCGATACACAAGCTTTTATAGACAAAATAAGGGATGAAGTTAAAACTTGGCAAAAAAAGCCAAGCAAACCAATTGAAGAATCTCCAATGAAAGTCAACAAATCGGTTAATCCAAGTACTGATGAACCAACCTCCACAACAACAAGCGCCACTGAAAAAAATAAACCCACTAAACTAGATCGTGATGATGGCTTGGATAGCACCTTGATGAGTTTAAATAAACAAAATAGGGACCTGAAAGAAAATATACAAACCACAAAACAAACATTAAAAAAAGAACAAAAAAAAGGAGCCAAGCTCGAAGATGAGATCAAAGAAACAAAAAGCAAGCTAAAAAAGACAGAAGGAGCCATTGAGAGCCTAGAAAGCGATTTAACAGAGGCTAAATCCGAGGCTAAAATATCCCAATCTGAAATTGAAGCGCTAAGAAAACAAGTGAGTGAACTATCTGAACAAGCTGAAAATAAAGCCTCAAGCAAAGATGAGAATTCTGAAACAGCCACATCATCACAACCTAATGAACAGGTTAGCGGAATAAAAAAAGAGATCTCTCCTGAAGCATCACAATCCCCATCCCCTACAGGAGACATGCAAGCCGGTGAAGAACCTGCAGAAGAGCAGAAATCTGAAAATAAAGCAGACAATACCCCTCTAACGGATAGCTCAGAACAAAAAGGCCCTAAATCAACAGAAGCAACTGAAAAAGCCCCGTCGTCAAGCAATCCTATTCAAAGGCTTCTTGAGTTTCTTAAGAGCCTGTTAGCTAAGTTATTTGGGGGTGGAGACAAGAAACCAGAGGGCATGGAAAAAAGGAGCTCCACGACGATAATAGATAATGCTCAATCCTCTACATCAGGTAAAGATGAGGAAAATATTGAAATGGTCGGCCTAAATCAGCAACGTGCAGAGCAAGAGCTTGCCTCTCAAATAGAAAAAGAACCAGAGGTTAATCGCACCACAGAAACTGCTTTTAGTAGCAGCACTCAAATCGAACAAAGATCAACAAGGTCACCGCTCACCTCACCAAAAGATAGTTCCATCAATGACCAGTCGGTTATTGACGAGCAACAACGCGCTCTTGATCAGTATAATAAAACTAAAAATAAGGGAATAGAGCCAACAGATGCTCCTAAAGCCACAACGACCTCCAAAGAGCAACTTGAAGTAGATCATGCCTTTGCCATGAACCTTGCACGCGAAGAAATGCAAGAATTACGGAATAAAAGCAAACCTTCTCAAGATAATCCGCAACAACTTAAATCGATGGAAGATACACCTGAGCCACCTAAGGAAACCCCTCATCCTTAACCAAAAAATCAACCCATCAGCGGGGCACGGCGCATATTAATATGCAAAATGCCCTCGTCATCAAAAGGATTGCCTTCAACCTTAAACCCAAAATCTTGATAAAAGCGCTGTAGATACAATTGCGCCATCATTACTATTGAGTCAGCAGGATAATTGATTTCAAAATAGGAGAGCAGTTCTTGCATCATTTCACGCCCAACGCCTCTTCCTCGATGAAGAGGAGCTATACAAAATCGACCAAAAGTAGCTTCTTTGGTGTATTCGACACCCTTAAGAAAAAAGCGTAAATACCCAATCAACTGATTGTTTTTCATGCCCAACAAATGCAATGCCTTTGAATCTTTACTATCAATATCCGAATAAAAACAACGCTGTTCGCGGATAAAAACATCTTGGCGAAGCGCTAAGATGCTATATAATTGCGACAAAGATAATGCTTCAAATTGATACCAATTCCAACTGATCATCGTTACTGCATACCTTTATATTGAATTGATTTATGATGATAGACGTGAGCATACAACTGCACCAAGAGGCGAGAAAATGCCCTTTAAATTCTATTTAATGTTCTTATGTGTATTTTTTAACACCGCTAATCATGCAAATAAGACAACGTCTCTTCCGAATACCACTGCCCGAAAAATCACCACCACAGAGACCTTTAATAGCCATATATCCCTAATACCTATCAATATTCAAAAGCGCATGAACTACACATGGCAGACAGGATGCCCCCTCGCCCTAAACCACTTACGTTACGTAAGTGTATCGTATTGGGGATTTGATAATAAACCCCACCAAGGGGCTTTAATTATCCATCAAGCGCTTGCAAAAGAAACCGTTCAAATATTCAAATCGCTATATCTTCACCATTTTCCCATCGAACGGATGGATTTAATGGATGTTTATCACGGCAACGATAAAGCCGCAATGGCCGCTAACAATACCAGTTCATTTAATTGTAGAGCGGTCACCGGACAACCGGGTATTTTTTCACAACACAGTTATGGTCGTGCTATCGATATTAATCCTAAAATAAACCCTTACGTCAAAGGACAACATGTTTTCCCTTACAATAGCACGTCTTTTGTTAATCGAAATAAACCGTTCCCCGGTAAAATCATAAACAATAGTTTTATTTACAAAATTTTCACAAAACACGGTTGGGATTGGGCAGGAAATTGGTATGACCTTCAAGATTATCAACACTTTGAAAAAAGAGCGAACGGCAAAAAGCGAAACCCTTATGGTTATTAACTGCCCTATCTAACTGATCATTAACAAGAAAAACCCAGGATATTTAACAACCACTCAAGCTCTAATGCTATATCCAACAACCACTTTGCTATACCACCCATTTTGTCATACCATAAATCATGGCAGTTCAAATTTTTAAGGACGATACAATGCTACGATATTTATGTGTTCCTGTCTTAACACTGGGTTTGATGCCCCACTGTTTAGCTGCTGACTACGACCTATCAAGTGAAATTGTTGGCATCTACAATTGTACAGGGAACGACGCCATTCACAAACCATCAGCCTTCAATAGTATTCTCACCATCACCAAACAAGGCCAGCAATACATTATGTCTGAAACGGTAACTCAGGGCAGCAAAACATTTAATTTTAACCAAGTTGGTATTCGTCATGGCAACACCATGGCTATCGCTTTTCAACGAAGCGATGATTTTAAAGCATTTGGAACTGGATATTTTACAATTAGTAATGATGGCAAACACCTTAGTGCTAATTTTGCAACGTGGGGACAGCTCAATAAAATTGGCTCGACGACCTGTGAGCGGAGCAATTAAAGAGCATACCAACAATACCTACCTAATCACCTCAAATTTAGGCACCATTAAGACGTTGCAGATGCCTTTTAATGGTTTATTGGGTGAAAAATGAACAAAATCACCATCACATCAACCTTTCATCTTGTGCTCTTGCTTAGTTATGTTTCTATTGCCTCTGTTTCTGCGGCAATCATTACGCCAGCACTCCCTGAAATGGAAATACAATATGGTTTAACCCTTGGCGATGTTGAGTGGGTGATGTCTTCTTTTTTGATAGGCTATATGGTAGGCCAACTCCTTTATGCACCGCTCGCCAACCACTATGGCCGCGTAAAAGCCTTACGTATTGGACTTATTATTAATCTCTTAGGCATTCTTCTTTGTTTATGTGCACTTAACACCTATTGGCTGCTCATTATTGGACGCCTAATCACTGCGTTAGGGGCCGCTAGTGGTCTCTCATGTACCTTTATGTTAATCAATGAATGGTTACCCAAAGAGCAGCGAAAAAAGGCCACATCTTACTCCACCATCTCATTTGCGCTTGGCGTAGGAGTAGCAGTAATGATTGGCGGATTGATTACTGAATATGGGCAGTGGCAGGGGTGTTTTTGGTTTTTATTGATTCATGGGGTAGTCATGCTTTGTGGAACCTGTGTGTTTAATGAAACGCTAATTGTCTATATACCCATTCAACTACAAACCATTCTTCGGGATTACTCTGCAACACTATCATCCCCCACCTTAGTGATTTATTCATTGGTGGTTGGTTGCTGTTCAGCTATTGCCTCTTGCTTTGCCGCGGAAGCACCTCAAATTGCGCATGATTTGCTGCATTTATCAGCGGCCAAATATGGTTATTGGAATGGTATAAACATCATTGGTATGCTGTTAGGTGGTATGGTTGTTAAGCAACTCCTCGACAGATTTTCTGTCAGGCGTGTCGTTGCCATGGGGTTTATTGCTACTGCAGTGGGCATAGTTAGTTTATTTTTGATGTGGGTTTTTAACAGTGAATCTTCTCTATGGTTTTTTCTTACCACAGCATACTTGTATTTGTTCAGTAGCTTATTATTTTCGGGAGGCTCCTATATTGCATCCAACGCCTTAAAAGACAAAGCCAATGCCGCCGCAATGATGAGCTTCATCAATATGTTTTTTGCAACAGTTTGTGTCATTCTCATGGGTTATTTGACCAGTAACCCTTTGCTCACATTTGCTCTTATTTTAAGTCTTATGTGGGTTCTCGTCGTGGGCTTATTGTTCCTTCAACCCTCGGCTTGATGTCATTTTAAACTTAATCGCATACCTTGCTTATACCCCTACAAGACACTACAATAAATTTAACCTAGCCTATAGGAATATACACAACATGCGCCTATTTCTTGCTATATTTTTACCGTTTACTGCGTTCTTTACCATTGGACGCCCCATTGCTGGGATTGTTTGTTTAATATTACAAATCACCCTTATCGGTTGGATTCCTGCGGCCTTATGGGCTGTTTATTCCCTTTCTCAATACAATACTGATAAAAAAATCAGTGAATACAAACGGCCTCGCAAACGCTAATTTAAGCAGGTGTTTTTTTATCTGAATGTATTGCGATGCTGTGAACCGGAAAGTGCTTCTATATCCTCAACAAATGCATCATGCCACTCTTTAACTTCCGTTTTATTTTCTAGATGAGCGTCCCTAAAAGTCTCTAGAAGATATCCTTTTACCTCCTTCAACGTTTCTTTTATTGCTTCAAGTTCTGGCTCATCTGTTTTTTCAAACAAAGATTCTAAAGCCTTATGATTCCACTCTACTTTTTCAAGAGAAAATTCGGTCAAATCCCTTAAATATTTTTTATACATATCAACAAGGGTTTTATAGCCTTCGGTGTGTATATCAATGATTTCTTTGACATCTTCTTTTTTCATTTTTTATCTCCTACAGTTTTGTTGTATTTTCCTACAATACAAATTGTAGACTATTTTTCTTATATCAAAGATTGAAGCATACCAGTGGAGTATCTTCAAAATGCAAGATGGCTAACTAATATAGGACTTACGCAAAACCCATAGAAATTGATGGTTTTTTAAGCTCCATAATCAAATATTGACGCAAAAGGCTTTTCTTTATTTGATAGACAGTTTTTTTTGTTTTGTAGGCTATTTGTTTCATTTTAACCCAGACAAGTAAAGCGCAGGCAATATGATTTTTCTGTATTCGTTGTTTTCGACACTCGCATCTTTCCACGCCAGTTAGCTGTTTAATTTCACGATGAAACTGCTCAATATACCAGCGCAAGGAAATATAGCCAATTTTTATGGAGAATTGGCTGAATGGACGCTGTTTTTATTGAATGTTTTGGTGAACTTAAAGAGCCACGTGTTGAACGAACAAAAAAACATCTATTGTTAGACATATTAGCGTTGAGTATCTGCGGTGTTTTATCTGGGGCTGAAGGTTGGGAAGAAATTGAAGATTTTGCAAAAGAACATGAGAGTTGGTTTAAAACGTTTTTGATATTACCCCATGGCATTCCGTCGCACGATACCATTTCAAGGGTATTTTCAGCCCTAGATCCGAAGGGTTTTCAATCTTGCTGTATTCAGTGGCTAAAGCGTATATCTCGGCTAATAGCAGAAGATATTATTGCTGTGGATGGTAAGACTTTGCGTGGCTCCAAGCGTGTTAATGAATGTAAAAAAGCATTACATATCATCAATGCGTGGTCATGCTCAAACCAAATTTGCCTTGGACAATTAAAAGTTGAAAATAAAAGTAATGAAATTCCTGCTGTCCCAGAGTTGCTTAAATTACTCTATATCAAGGGAGCTATCGTCACTCTTGACGCCATGGGCACTCAAGAGGATACAGTCAAACAAATTCGTGAATCAGATGCTGATTATGTTATTACTTTAAAAGGTAATCAGGGTGTATTACATGAAATCGTAAAGGATAGTTTTATTCTTCATGATAATGGCAGTGAGGTAATAAAAGTCTATCGTGCTGACGCTGAGGTTATTTCTGATCATGGGCGTATTGAAGAGCGCTTCATTGAGGTCATGAGTACTGAAAAACTGAGAGACTTAATCGACCCACGTTGGATAGATCTTAAAAGTATTGGAAGAATTACTTGTGCACGAATAGAGCCTGGTGGTGAAATTTTCGTCGAAAAACGTCTGCTCATTTCATCATTGGTACCCGATAACCCCACTCGAATTTTACGCGCCGCACGTATGCACTGGCAGGTGGAAAATACCTTGCACTGGAGTCTTGATGTGATTTTTAATGAGGATGATTGTCGGATAAGGGATGAAAATGCCGCTGTTAATTTTTCTTGGATGCGTAAATTTGCGTTGGGGTTATTACTCTTTCAAAGCCAGCATTCGTCGTAAACAGCGTAAGGTTTCCACCAACCTTGATTACTTAGCTAAAGTGATTGTTCAAATTTATATGCGTTTACCGTGATATATATCACGAGTTCACGATAAACGCATATAAATTTGAACAATCACTAACATAGAACACTAGCTTCTATGAATAAGCCACGGTAGGATGAACCGATAATACCTCATCCAATAGAGTAGCCACCCATGATATGGATCAACGCCGCACACCTTTGGATTGCGTTTCTAGCCACATTGTTTTTAATGGTATTTCATTATTTAAGCCCCTGGTTTGCTAATCACCTACCAGGAAAAGGCCGCGGGTTCGCCTCCTTTGCGGGTGGCGTTGCCGTAGCGTATGTTTTTTTACGCATGATGCCTGATTTAGTCGAGTACAATAAACCTATTGGTCGATTTTTAATCACAAACGATTGGCTTACCCCTTTTACTGAATTATTGATTTACATTGTGGCCTTACTAGGGTTTCTTATTTACTATGGCTTTGATCTTTTAGCTGAGCGCTATAGCGAAAAAGGTCACAATGATGAGGGCGTGTATGGGCTACACCTCATCATGTTTTGCCTATATAACTTTTTAATTACCTATACCATGTCCTTACGCGCTTATTCGAGCTTGACAGCCACGCTCTTATTTACCTTTGCAATGGCCTTGCATTTTGTATTAACCGATAGAAAATTTTGTCGTTTATATAACCAAAGGTTCAATCATCACGGCCGGTTCATATTAATTTCCGCACTTTTTGCAGGTTGGCTATGCTCAGCGATATTTGATCCCGTTAACATATTAGTGGCGGCATTCATGCTGGCTTTTTTAGCAGGTTCGGTCCTATTGAATGTTTTTCGAGAGGAATTACCAGCAACAGGTTTAACCAGTTACCGTTGGTTTTGCTTCGGAGCCATGTTAATTACTTTTATTTTATTGTTGCAAACATGGCTCGTAAATCACACACCTACCGCCTAAAGGGATGGGGATTAACCTTGCTTTTGGTGAGAATAATTTAACGCCGACAAGACATGCTCCAACATTATTTTCTGCACCTCTTTATTTTTATCAATGGTAAAGTGATTAACAGAAATATTTTTAAAGTGCGACACATCAATATTATCAACCGAAGTAAACTCAGGTTCCTCAGCGCGTACCTTAAGCCCTGTGAACATCGGTATAAATACAGGAGATGGTGTATATAAATTAAGTGCGGCTTGAACATTAGGGGGAATTTTATACGGTAAAACAGTCTCAACAGTAATAAGCAATGCCACAGGAACATGAGCTCGCAAAAGGGTCTCCGATACTTTTATTTGCTCATTAGCACCCAAAGAATGTCCCACCAAAACAATAGGACCAGGATGTTTACTGCCATGATAATCCTTAATGATTTTTTTACTTAATTGATTGGATTTATACCATACAGTACTTGCGGTTTTTATTTTATAATCGCGCTCAAGGGTATCTTTTAATTCATTCATGCCTGTACTAAAAACCCCTCCTAAACCACCCCGCATGGTGTAAACCTCGCCTTTAATAGCCGGATAAATATGTGCTTTCCTGGCTGACTCTTGCGAGGCGAGATCAATGCAACCCGTAAGCAAAAAGCCGCACAATAAAAACAGCAGCATCCCTTTTAATTGATTAAGGCTTGAGTAACCATAGAGATTCATTAAATAACAACTTCAGCTGATGGGTTCTTATTCAATTTTACCTAAGTTTTTAAGGGTAGCAAATCAAATTGACTCAATATGCCCTTTTGTTCTTTGCTAGAACATAGCAACCGCAATCATTCACTCCTCTCAAACTCGACTCATTTGCTCAAATAACGTCTATTGCCTACAATTAATTCATTAAGAATTAAATCGGGGCTTTCAAAATGAAATTCGAACATTTTTGTCAACCCTGGCTTTATTACCAGAAAGCACAAGAATCTACCTCCTACACTCATAAAGTGACCGGTGATTTAGATGTGGAACGCTTAGTGGGCGGTCAAAAGCCCTGGCGACTACCCCTATCACGTG
>CAYTZN010000024.1:0-22156 GCA_964442495.1 uncultured Legionella sp.
ATTCCTTTGCAGGGGAAAGGCGACTTTACAATGACGGTGTTTAGCAATCAGATAGATACTGCGGAACATTTTTCCTTGGTAAAGACGCCAGTCTTTGGTAATCAAGTGCCTTTAGTGCGAATTCATTCTGAATGTATTACAGGTGATGTGTTTGGTTCGTGTAAATGTGATTGCGGCTCCCAGTTACAGCAATCGTTAGATTTGATAGCAGCTGAAGGCGGGATCCTCATCTATTTGCGTCAAGAGGGTCGCGGTATTGGTTTGGCCAATAAGTTAAAAGCTTATGCTTTGCAAGAGCAGGGTTATGACACGGTAGAGGCCAATCAGCAATTGGGGTTGCCAGTTGATGCTCGTGACTATGCCGTTGCTTATCAGATATTAAAGCACATGGGTGTAGATGTAATCCGTCTGTTAACTAACAACCCCTACAAACTAGAAGCGATTACTCAATACGGCATAAAAGTCATTGAGCGGGTGTCTTTGGCGGTTGAGCCTACGCTTGAAAATCGCACGTATTTAAAAACCAAAAAAGAAAAGCTGGGCCATATTTTGGCAATAGAATAGGAGTATGGCATGAGGCACATCATCACTGAGAACATTGAGGTTTCTGAGCCTTTTCAACTGGCCATTATTGTGGCTCAGTTTAATCAAGATATTACCGCTGAGCTAAAAAAAGGCGCTATTCATCGATTAACCACGTGTGGATTTACTTCTAATGATATTACGGTGGTTGAAGTACCCGGTGCAGTTGAGATTCCCTTGGTTGCCAAGCGGTTAGCAAAAACAAATCAATACGGTGCAATCATTGCATTAGGCGCCGTTATTCGTGGAGAAACGAGTCATTATGACTATGTTTGTCAGCAAGTAAGTGAGGGTTGCCAACAGGTGGCTCTTGGGTTTGAAATTCCCGTGGTTTTTGGTGTTTTAACCACTGAAAATGAAGAGCAAGCTTGGGATCGTCTCGGTGGAAACCATGGTCATAAAGGCGTGGATGCAGCTGACTGCGCACTCTCTATGTATGCTATTTTAAAACAATTATAATTGTCTTTTACGACAGGGCTATTTATGACAAATTATATTTTCGTCACAGGTGGGGTTGTTTCCTCACTGGGTAAAGGTATTGCCGCGGCATCATTGGCAGCCATTTTAGAAGCACGCGGACTGCGCGTTACGATGATTAAACTTGATCCCTATATCAATGTTGATCCAGGCACCATGAGTCCTTTTCAGCATGGGGAAGTTTTTGTGACCCAAGATGGTGCAGAAACCGATCTCGATCTGGGGCATTATGAGCGGTTTGTTCGAACCACCATGACCAAACTCAATAATTTTACCTCTGGCAAAATTTATGAAAATGTCATTAAAAAAGAAAGACGTGGTGACTATTTAGGTGGCACGGTTCAAGTGATTCCTCATATCACCAATGAAATTAAACGTTGCATTAAGCTCGGTGCTGATAATTATGATGTAGCAATGGTTGAAATTGGGGGCACGGTGGGTGACATTGAGTCGTTGCCTTTTCTAGAAGCCATTCGACAAATGCGAATAGAGCTTGGTGCACAGCGTTGCTTGTTCATTCACTTAACGTTAGTGCCCTACATTGCGACCTCAGGTGAAACAAAAACCAAGCCAACACAACATTCAGTAAAAGAATTGCGCTCCATTGGTATACAGCCCGATATTTTGATTTGTCGCTCTGAACAGCCTTTATCCATTCAAGACAGGGCCAAAATAGCCTTGTTCACGAACGTTGAAAAAGAGGGTGTTATTTCGTTACAAGATGCGAAAAGCATTTACCAAATCCCCATGATCCTACACGAGCAAGGCTTGGATGAGATAGTCGTTCGAAAATTAGGATTAACCCTTAAGCCTGCAGATTTAAGTGAATGGCAGAATGTGGTTGAGGCCCAGGCAATTCAAACCATGACCATTAAGGTGGGCATGGTAGGTAAATACACAGAGCTTAATGATGCTTATAAATCAATTAATGAGGCTTTGATTCACGCGGGCATTCATACTCAAACCCGCGTTGAAATTATCTATATTGATGCTGAGTTAATAGAAAAACATGGGCCTTCTTTATTATCCAGTGTGGATGCAATTTTGATTCCTGGAGGCTTTGGTGGCCGTGGGATAGAAGGTAAAATTCAGGCCATTCAATATGCGCGCGAAGAAAAAGTTCCTTTCCTTGGTATATGTTTAGGAATGCAAACGGCCGTTATTGAGTTTGCTCGCAATGTGGTTGGTCTATCCGGCGCAAATTCGACAGAGTTTGATAAAAAAACGCCTTATCCCGTGATTGGATTAATCAGTGAGTGGATGGCTAACGATGGAAGCCTTAATCAACGCGATGAAGACAGTGATCTTGGTGGCACCATGCGTTTAGGAGCACAACTTTGTAAATTAGAAGCAGACTCTCTTGCTATTAATGTATACGGTAAGCCTCAAATCATAGAGCGCCATCGGCATCGCTATGAAGTGAATAACAAATTTGTGGATGCACTGGTTCAGCATGGTTTAACCATTGCCGGACGTTCTGTTGATGGTAGTTTGGTCGAAATGATAGAGCTACCTTCTCATCCATGGTTTCTTGCTTGCCAATTTCATCCGGAATTCACGTCAACTCCAAGGGATAGCCATCCTCTGTTTAAACAATTTGTGTTGGCTTCACGTGTTTATCATAAAAACAAAGGATCAACGAAGGTCCAAAAGGATACGGTATGAAACTATGTGGTTTTGAGGTAGGCATAACATCGCCATTGTTTTTGATAGCAGGTCCTTGTGTCATTGAAAGCGAAGCACTTGCCATTGAAACGGCGGGTTATCTTAAAGAGATTTGTTCAAGTTTAGGTATTTCATTTATTTACAAGTCATCGTTTGATAAAGCCAATCGTTCATCCATGACGAGTTTTAGAGGCTTAGGCATTGATAAAGGATTAAGTATCCTTGCAAAAGTTAAAACGCAAATTGGTGTGCCGGTTATTACGGATGTCCATGAGGACACCCCCTTAAACGAAGTGGCAAGCGTGGTTGATGTTTTGCAAACACCTGCACTTCTTTGCCGTCAAACCAATTATATTCAAAACGTGGCTGCTTTGATGAAGCCCGTGAACATTAAAAAAGGTCAGTTTTTGGCGCCATGGGAAATGAAGCATGTTGTTGCTAAAGCACATGCTACAGGAAATGAGAACATCATGGTTTGTGAGCGAGGCGTAAGTTTTGGATACAATAATCTCGTGTCTGACATGCGCTCTTTACAGATCATGAGAGAAACGGGTTGTCCTGTCGTTTATGATGCTACCCATTCTGTTCAATTACCTGGTGGCAATGATGGCCGTTCCGGTGGGCAACGAGAGTTTATTCCTGTGCTTGCTCGAGCAGCGGTAGCAGCGGGGATTTCGGGTATATTTATGGAGACACACCCTGATCCTAATAAAGCATTAAGCGATGGACCTAACAGCTGGCCGTTGGCAAGCATGAAAGCATTGTTAGAAAGTTTGATAGTGATTGATAAGGTGGTTAAAGAAAAAGGTGATTTACTCTAAAGGGTGGCGGAGAGACAGGGATTCGAACCCTGGGAAGGTTACCCTTCAACGGTTTTCAAGACCGCCGCATTCGACCGCTCTGCCATCTCTCCGAGCGAGATAATATCGCAACCCAATTTTGTTTGCAAATGTTTTTTTTAAATAGGATGTTTTATGAAAAAAATGAAGGTATTGGTTATATTGAGTCTTTTGTTTTCTTTAACGGCTTGTAACAAATGGTGGAATAAAGATGATGACGATAATAATCCGTTTAAAGGGATGACGGCTAAAGAATTGTACATCGATGCACAGAAATCCATGAAAAAACAACAATACACTGCGGCTATAAAGCGCTTTGAAGCTTTAGAAACAATGTACCCTTTTAATGATTACGCAGAGCAGGCAGAAATTGATTTAATTCATGCTTATTACCTAAAAGGCGATTATGCGTCTACTGCGGCTACGGCAGAAAGCTTTATTCATCTTTACCCTCGTGCAAAACGGGTTGATTACGCGTATTACATGAAAGGGTTGGCCAACTTTCAACAAACTCGCGGAACACTGGCTAACTTATTGCCCTTAGATGAGTCATGGCGCGATCCAGGCACACAGTCTCAAGCGTACTCAGACTTTGCGACCTTGGTTCAAAAGTTTCCCGAAAGCCGTTACAAACCCAATGCATTGCAACGGATGATTTATTTAAGAAATCTTTTCGCACAACGCGAGTTAAATGCGGCTAAATATTATTATGAACACAGGAAGTATGTGGCAGCAGAAGAGCGTGCCAGTTATCTTGTGAAAACGTATCCTCAAGCACCAAGTGCTAAAGCTGCACTCGTTATCATTTATCGCACAAACATGGCCTTGGGTTTAAAAAATGCAGCTGCAGATGCCTTGGCGGTTTATCAAGCTACGTATCACACTAATCCTAAAGGGTTATAGAGGATTAAACACATCTAAACGCGCATCATAAAACCAAAATGCCAACGTTCCGCGCTTTGTGCGCGGAATCTAGTACGATATGTTGTGAGATCGTATGGATACCGTGCATAAGCACGGTACGTCGGAGAGTAGGGGCGCATTGTCGTCTATGTTTCGCTTAAACGACACACTAAATGGTCTTGATTAGAAAGGTGTATCTTCCGTTACGTTCAGTTCTTCCGGCGGTGCTATTTTTAGTGCCGTTTCTGATTTTTCTTCCGTTAATGTTGCGAGCAAGTCATCCGTTAATTGGCGTAACTCTCCAGCA
Organism: uncultured Legionella sp.; assembly: GCA_964442495.1. GTDB lineage: Bacteria > Pseudomonadota > Gammaproteobacteria > Legionellales > Legionellaceae > CAYTZN01. The sequence goes on from CAYTZN010000024.1 coordinate 4,774, forward strand.
AGCAATATAAGCCCTGCATCTTGTTGTTCTTGTTTTTCTTCAAGCTGGCTTAAATCATTAAATTCGTCTAGAAGGTAATCTAAGCATTTTAGACGTTTAAAGGTGAAGTCTTGGGTTAGGGTCAGTTGAATGCGCTCGTTCCAGATGATTGAGATTTCCGCAGCGGCCAATCCTTGGGATAATAATGATAATACTTCGTCTGCCGGCAACTCATACCCTTTGCAACTAAAGCGTTTTTTTTCATCTTCCAGTGAAACCAAAAGGCAATCAGAAGAGAGTTGAAACGCTTTGGGGAGCATGGCAGGGTCGCATATCCAATTGGCAAATCTTATGGCCAAATTTTCCATGATAGGGAGAGGCTCAATGTGCAGGCTGGGTAATGATTTTCGTAACAAAGATGTTAATTGGGACGCCTGGTTCATACTGGCTGAATTGATAATTAAACGCTTTTTAGTGTGATCTAGTATCGCAGGTAGACGTTTTTGAAGGCAAAAAGATTTGGGCAGTAATTCAAATTCCAAATCCTCAGCGAGTTGTGATTTTTCAGCGCGCTTAAGTGTTCTTCCTTGTTGAGTTTCAATCTGTTGAATGCGCTCGGCAAGCAATCGATTAACAACGCCTCGTGGAAGAATACGCTCTTCTTTTCCCATGCATATTGATGAAAAGCCCGTGGTGGTTTGAACCAGCTCTTCTCCAAACGCGGGTAACCACCCATAAATAAACCGCGCGTGAGGTGGGCAAGGTTTTAAAGCAGCATCGGCTAAGGCTTCTGTTAAGTCTATAGATTCATCCAGTTCGTACTGATAGGTGAGCGCATTGTTAAACCACATGTTTTGTCATCCCTCATTGAAAAGTGCTGAAAGGCGAGGATGCTAACATGATTTGAATCAGTTACCAATAAACGTTAAACCCCATGACCCACGAGCTAAAAACAGGCGCATTTCTACCTTTTACGGCAAACCAATTTCCAAAAATAATTCCATAATTAGCATTAAAATTATATTCAATGGCGGGCGCTAAGCTGATTTCATAAAAACTACTGGTTGTGGTTCCAGCCAAGTGGCCATTTTCACTTATAGACACATTTCCTGGCATAGTGGCTGAGGTATGATAAAAAACATAAGCCTCCATGACCGCCACCCAATGTTGGGTAACAGTGAGTTCCCCAGCGATATCAGCACTGTATAGGTCGCCTGGTATAATTTTTTCTTGACGGGTGGCTATATCTTGAAGTTCACGAATCTTTCTGCGCTGATATGGCTGGCCGTGTAAATAAGAAAGAGATATGCGTGATCTAAGGTAATTAATGCTATTGAATTGTGAAAGATCTTCTAGATTGAAGTTTATTATATTTTGATACGAACCAGCCCCTGTAACCCCTGTTCCTTTATCTGTCGGGTTTAAGCTATCAAATCGCCCTGTTGGAAAAATTTCTTGCAAAGAAATTCGCAGACTAGGTATCCAGGTGTGTGGGGGTTGCCGGTACATTTGAAAACCGAGCAATATCGACGTATCACTTATGTGTTGACTCGTGCGGTCTTCACTATGGTTAATGGTGTAAGGCAAGCTGAGCTGCGTGTCTACCCAGTCGGATAGTCCATACGTCAATAAAGGGTTGATTTGCCTACTTTCAAAATGTGGCGTACGGTTAGGTTTACCTCGGTCATCAAAGTCGCTAGAGCGTGCAGTTAAAAAGCCATAGGTTATTACATTAGCATGCCCCAAAGGTAATGTTTGTGCGGAAGGGGCGAGAATAGGCCCCGTAAACCATGGTTCTGCATTGAGTAGACTGCAAAAGCACATAACGTAGGCAGTAGCAACCAAGATAACTAATTTTTTTAGCATATTGCTCACTTAATAGATACCAAAGTGCCTTGCGAAACGATAACACAGTGGTGTAGATTAGCCGACTTTCAGCATGAAGGAAATAGTAATGAAACCAGCAATTTATTTGCATCAAGCAAAGCAGGGGCCTATCCGTCGGGGGCACCCTTGGGTTTTTCCTAAAGCTATTTTGAAACACACAGGAACGCTTGTTACCGGTGAGCTGGTGGACGTGTTTGGTGCGGCAGGTGAGGCATTGGGTGTAGGGGTTTATAATGAGCACTCGTTGTATAGGGTGCGCATGTTGGCTTATGCTTTTGAAGACATTAAAGAATTCTCTATTGTAAACATAATAGCCCACCGTTTACGCCAAGCGTTGCTTCTTCGCAATAATTTGAATTTACCTAATGCGTTAACAAGTGCTTATCGCTTATTTAATAGCGAAGGGGATGGCCTATCGGGCCTTACTATTGATAGATTTAATAATACTTGTGTCGTGGCAAGCTCTGCGTATTGGGTGCAAGCTAATAAAAAAATCATCAAAGCCGCTATTCAAAAAGAGATGTCATTGGAGCACATACTTTGGTTACCCCAAACAAAGCCTTTAGCCCAAGATGGATGGAAGCAAACCGACATTGAGACAAACACTCAATGTGAAACGGTCTTAGAAGAAGGGATTATATATCAAGTTGATTTTTCTACCACTCAAAAAACGGGGCTGTTTCTTGATCAGCGAGAAAATCATCAACGTATTACGCCTTTCGCTCGTGGTAAGCGCGTTCTAGATCTTTATACCTATACGGGTGGATTTGCTTTGCATGCGGCTAAAGCAGGTGCATCGGTTGTAACAGCCGTTGATAGTTCAGCACAAGCCATTGCATTAGCAAAACAAAATGCACACTTAAACGAGTTGGATTTTATTGATTTTGTTGAGGCAGATGCTCGCGATTATTTAGCAAAAGCTGCAGAGTATGATCTAATTATTCTAGATCCCCCCAAGTTGGTACCTTCTTTAAGGCACGTGCAACAGGCTAAAAATTATTATCGATTTTTACACCGTGAGCTTTTCAAAGAGATGCGCTCAGGAACCTTATTGATGACATGCAATTGCTCATCAGCACTTTCAGCACAGGAGTTTACGGAGTTGGCGAGCTCCCAAGCGTTGGCGGTGGGTAAAATGGTCCGCATTTTAGGCGTTTTTGGGCCGGCCAGTTGCCATCCGACGTTAGCAGCTTTCCCAGAGGGGCATTATCTTACGGCAGTGTTGTTAGCCGTGGTTTAAAGAATTTCTTGTTGACTACACAAACGTTTTAAGATGTGATGATAAATTTTCTTTAGGGAGTAGTTATGTTACTGACAAGGGATACTTCAGCTTTTTTATTGGTTGATGTTCAAGAAAAACTAACTCCTCATGTTTTAAATGCAGAGTCTCTTGTCCAAAAGTGTCATTGGTTGATGCGTTTGGCAAAGGAGCTTTTCGTGCCATTGGTCGTGAGTGAGCAATATTCAAAAGGTTTAGGTAAAACAGTTGAGCCTTTGTTAAAAGAAGCATCTGAAGGGCAATCTATTGAGAAAGTTCATTTTTCTTGTTACCAAGAACCTTTGTTCGTTAAGCATTGGAATACGCTATCGCGACAACAAGTCGTGATGGCGGGCATTGAAACCCACGTGTGTGTATTGCAAACAGCCTTAGACATGGTTTCATCTGGTTTTGATGTTTTTGTGGTGGTTGATGCGGTCAGTAGTCGGCATGAAATAGATCATAAATATGGATTAAAGCGGATGAAACAAGCGGGTGCGAATTTAGTGACAGCAGAAATGGTGTTTTTTGAATGGGTGGTAAAAGCTGGCACTCAACAATTTAAGGCATTAAGCCAGTCCTATTTGCGTTAAAGGGAGAGAGCATGGAGCTCAGTAATCAGATTGCTGTTGTCACCGGCGGTGCTTCAGGGTTAGGTAAAGCGTGTGTTGATGCACTCAGCGCGCGAGCGGTAGATGTTATCATTTGGGATAGAGAGGTGAGCAATCTTGCTCATGCGGCTGTGGCATGTGATGTGAGTTCAGCTACCGATGTTCTATACGCCTTAGAGCAAACCATTGCTCGATTCGGTACACCAAGAATATGCATCAATTGCGCAGGTATCGCACCTGCTGAACGTATGGTCGGCCGAGAGGGTGCTATGCCTTTGGATGCTTTTAAAAAAGTCATTGACGTTAATTTGGTGGGTACTTTCAATGTGATGCGAATCGTTGCTGATGCAATGGTACGTCTTGATGTGTTGAATGATACAACTGAAAGAGGCGTGATCATTAATACGGCATCTATTGCTGCTTACGAAGGGCAAATAGGACAGATTGCGTATAGTGCGTCTAAAGGCGGAGTGGTCTCAATGACATTACCTGCTGCACGCGAATTAGCTACTCATGGGATTCGGGTTAATACTATCGCTCCAGGATTGATTGCAACACCTTTATTATTAAACATGCCAGAAGCGGTTCAACAAAGTTTAGCTGCGACCATTCCTTTTCCTAAGCGTTTTGGTAAGCCTGAAGAGTTTGCAGCCCTGGCTGTTCACCTGATTGAAAATACCATGATCAACGGAGAAGTGATCCGCTTGGATGGAGCGCTCCGAATGCAGCCTAAGTAAATTAGGCTAGTTCGGGTTGCTCCAATACTTCGGCATACTCTGTTAATTTAGCAGCAATAGTGTTGCTGTTAATTTCATACCGACCTGCATGCAATTCTTCTTTGATAAATTCTATTTTTGTATGGTTGGTTTCTGGTGATTTGAAGATAAGCGCTTTTAATTCTTCGAGTTGTTTAGCGGTATCTTCTAAATGCAAGCTTTCTACAAAAGAGGTTGCGGCAGTTTTAGGCTCATTGTTTGTTGATTTTTTAGTTTCCCTAATCATAGTGTCATCCTCAATTATGCTCACCACGTTATCGGCTCCTTGTGAAAAAACTTTAGTGTTGGTTAATAATCGTTTTGTAACTATTTAGGAATTTGTGAAATTTAACAAGTTAATTGCCATCAGTATAAACCTATTTAGATAATGAGGTATATCATTAATCTAAATACTGAGCTATTAGCGCTTTAAGTTTTTCTAAATTGATAGGTTTGCATAAAACAGTGTTCATCCCCGCCTCTAGCCCAGGTTTTGTTGCTTCAAATAGCGACAGTGCTGTTAATCCAATGATAGGAACAGTATTTTTTGTTTCATGCGCATCCCATTCACGAACAGTTCTGGTTAATTCGTATCCTGAAATGCCGGGAAGGCCGATGTCTGTAATGATGAGATCAAAGGCATTGGATTTTGCTAATGTTAATGCGGATTCACCGTCGGTAGCTGACAAATAGGATAACCCGGCTTGTTTTACGATGGTTTTAATAAGGTGCAAAGCAATAGCGCTGTCTTCAACCAGCAATACAAGGGGGTTTGTGATAAAAACCAAAATGACTCCTACACCGTCCATGACCACTATTTAATGGATGTATATAATACACCATTGATTCTGAATTTTCATTGATAGAACTTTTTTAGACCAACACAGTATTTTATTTAAAAAAAGAGCAGATTGGTGATATTATGTGACCCTTGGTTTGTTTAAACATCTTAGGGTCACAGGAATTGATATGAATAAATTTAAAAAATTATCGAAACTATTCGTGTTAGGTACGTTATTGAGTATTCAAATGGCAGCTTTTGCTGCGCAACACAAGGTAGCCCACAGTGATGCTGAGTATCAACAAAGTATCCTTTTTTATATCAATAAATACCGTGCAAAGCATCACTTAAAACCCCTTGTATTAAAGCAAGACATGTCTTTAGAGGCTGCCAAACATAGTCGAGCCATGAGTAATAAGGCAATACCTTTTGGTCATACGGGTTTTAGTGGGCGCATAAAGAGACTGTACAGTAAAAACAAAAATAGTCGGGGTGGGGCTGAAAATGTGGCTTATTATAGAATGGATGCTAAAAAATTAGTGGATGCCTGGGTGGCAAGTCCTGGTCATCGTCGAAATATACAGGGAAATTACAATTTTACAGGTATTGGCATTGCTCACAGCAAAAAAGATGGCTGGGCATATTTTACACAAATATTTTTGCGTTGTGGTTAGTACGTTTAATTTATCAACAGGTGCCGTAAGATAAAAACCCCGTTTAGAAACACACCCCAAAGAGGGTAAAGTCTAGGCGGGGTAGCCTAATGTCTTTGTTTTAAGGTAAAATCCGATTTTTTTAAACGATATAATTTAAAAGTTGAGCCTATAATGACAGCCGTTAAATCGCCTGAACAATTGGAAAAAATGCGTATCGCTGGTCGATTAACAGCTAAAGTCCTAGAAGCTGTAAGTGAGTTTATCAAACCAGGTGTAACGACCATGCAAATTGATGAATTTTGTGAGCGTTATATTGTTGATGTATTAAAGGCGCGCCCTGGAAGCAAGGGTCAATATGGATATCCTTATTCTGTTAACACGTCATTAAACCATGTGATATGCCATGGTATGCCGTCGTCTAAGCAGGTTTTAAAAAATGGCGATATTGTAAATGTCGATGTTACTGTGATTCATGATGGGTATTATGGGGACAGCAGTAAAATGTTTTGTATAGGCTCCACCGCGGCGCACGCTAAGCGTTTGGTGGATGTGACTCAGCAATGTCTTTATAAAGGTATTTCGGTGGTTAAACCCAATGCCACGCTTGGCGATATCGGTCATGCTATCCAACAACATGCAGAGAAAAACCATTACACGGTTGTTCGTGAATACTGTGGGCATGGTATAGGGTTAAAAATGCATGAAGACCCTCAAGTCATGCATTATGGAAAACCTGGTACAGGTAGTGTTTTAAAAGAAGGCATGACCTTTACCATTGAGCCCATGATCAATCAGGGTAAAGCGGACGTGAAGCACATAGAAAAAGATGGATGGGGTATTGCACTGACTAAAGATAGAAAGCTCTCCGCGCAATGGGAGCATACTATTCTTGTTACAAAAACAGGGTTTGAAATCCTTACTTTAAGAGAAGAGGAAAAAGACTTGTTTGCAGCCAGTAATATGTGATCAGCCCTCGTCTTTTCGTAGAGTTAGTATTTCAACCCCATCATCAGTGACCAAAAGCGTATGTTCCCATTGGGCAGATAAGCTGCGGTCTTTTGTGATAACGGTCCATTTGTCGGCTAGTAACCGCGTGTGATAACTTCCTAAATTAACCATGGGCTCAATGGTAAACGTCATGCCTGGGTGGAGTATCTCGCCTGTGTTCGGTGTACCATAATGAAGTACTTGGGGGGGCTCATGAAAATCACGCCCAATGCCATGCCCACAATAGTCACGCACCACAGAGCATCCATTTTTTTCAGCATGTTGTTGGATAGCATAACCAATACTGCCTAGACGGGCACCTGGTTTCACGAGGTTTATACCAATGAATAAACATTCACGGGCAATGTTAACAACGTGCAAGGCTTGAGGTGAGGGTGTTCCTACAACAAACATCTTACTCGTGTCACCATGGTAACCATCCTTGATGACCGTTACATCTATATTAATAATGTCGCCATTTTTTAATTTGTCTTTACCTGGAATCCCGTGGCATACGACATGATTAATAGACGTGCATATGGATTTAGGAAAACCATTATAATCAAGCGGCGCTGGAATAGCTTTTTGTTCGTTTACGATGTAATCATGACAAAGTGTGTTTAACTCATCGGTCGTTATACCTTCGATTACATAGGGGGTGATCATTGTTAGAACATCGCTTGCAAGAGCACCTGCAATACGCATTTTACCTATTTCTTCGGGAGTTTTAATACTTGCGGCCATGAGCTGTCGCTAGAATAGAAAAAATTCATGGTAGCATAGCTAAGCCACTAGCAATACGATTTGTAATGAAATTTCCTGCCAATGGCCGTGCTCCCTAAACCCAGTTCCAGAGCAAAGCGAAGGATCTGGGGTTGGTTTATTCGGTAGGATACATTTTATATTAATAAGCAGGGTATGATGAGCGCGCTTTTTGAGTTAATACAAACGGCAAACATTATTTGGAAAGAGGGCCAGCCTTTTATTGTCAATCAAGATAATATCCTGGTCCCAGCAATCCACGAGGTCGCGCAAAAGCACCGTCGTTTTGTAAAGGCTAGTCGATTGATCAGCCGAATTAAATCATTGCTACCGTCTACACACGTTGTTCTTGCCAATACTAGCTTTGGTTCTGCATTGAGCTTTTTATTGATGTTATCCTTATGGGAAAAACATGCACCAAAAAATGTAACGCTTCACTATATTGCCTCAGAACGATGCCCATGGACGCGAGATGATATCCAAAAATGTATTGCCTTATGGCCTTCTTTAGAGAAAAACACACAACACCTTCTGGCTCAGTATCCTGTCTTAACGCCGGGTTTTCATTCAATTGAATTTCCAGACGCGCGCGTTCATTTGACACTTTTTATTGGAGAACCCTCAACGTGTTATCAAGAACTTCTGGTTTGTGGTAATAGCCTTCTCGAGACACGTTTGAGAAACTACCATGTAGATGTATGGTTTATTGATGAGAATGACCTCTTAACAGACAAACCATTTCTTGCAACGGTTGGAATGTTGTCTAAGCCTAAAACAACATTGACCACACTCTTTGTAGGAGAAGATGTACAGCAAGGTCTTCAAAGGATAGGGTTCACAGTACAGCCTTGTCTTAAACTACTGAGGGCTGAATTAACCAGCATTCCTTACTTGCAGACGACTCAGCATACGCCATGGCATGCTGCGTCCCCCGCACCGACACCAATAAAGGAAAAAACGGCGATTGTTTTGGGGGCGGGGCTTGCAGGATGTTACATGGCCTCAGCACTTGCTCGACGGGGTTGGTCTGTTACCTTGTTGGATGCTGAAGGTACACTTGCTGATGGAGCATCAGGAAATAAAAAAGCTATCTTATACCCCAAGTTAACGCCATTTAGTTCACCGTTAAATACATTTATGTTAAATGCCCACCAATATGCGTTTAGCACTTATCAAAAAATGTTAAAAACAGAACCCCTAGGCGAGCTCTGTGGCATCTTGCAATTAGCCTCTTATGACAAAAATATTCATTTAGAAGCATGGGTCGCAAGATACCCGGAATTAGGGATTTTGGTGAGCCAAGAGCGTGCGTCTTGTCTTGCGGGTATTGAGCTTCAGTCTGGAGGAGTATTCATACCCCGCTCTGGTTGGGTAAACTCACCCATGCTCTGTCAATATTTAATAAACAACAACAATATTCATTGGGTGGGCCATCAAAAAATAGTCGCCATTCATAATGACGGTAAAAAATGGCATGCCAATGGACATGAGGCTACGGTCCTTGTCATTGCTAATGGTTATGGTGCAAATGTGTTTGAGCAAACAAAGCATTTGCCTTTAACCGCTGTACGAGGGCAAATGACATCCATGCTGAGCAACGAGCAAAGTGTTTCTTTGAAGATTCCTGTGTGTGCTGATATTCATATTCTTCCCGCCGAGCAGGGATGCCATGAACTAGGCGCTACCTATCAAGCAGGTGTTTCAACGAGGCTAGGTTCATCGGCAGATGATCTTGAAAACATGATGCACTTAAATGCTATTTCATCGGAGGTGACATGGTCTTGTAGGTCAAATAGCTCATGGGTAGGTGTTCGTGCAGCCACGCCAGACTATCTACCCATGGTTGGACCAGTCGTTAAACCTTCTTCATTCAAACAATGCTATAAACATTTTGCAACGGATGCTAATCGATGGATTCCAGAAACGGCAATGCATCATGAGGGATTATATGTGTGTGCGGGGTTTGGTTCGCGGGGCCTAACGACCATTCCATTGAGCGCTGAATGGTTGGCTGCAACGATAAGCCAAGAGCCTTTTGGTATGCCCCGAATGATGATCCAATCCTTGTCTCCCTCACGGTTTTTGCGGCGTGAAATTATTCGGTTGATGTTAAAGAAATAAGTTCATGAGTTAGTCCCTCACGGTAACTTGGATAGTTTAATTCCGCCAAAAGTTCTTTTTTAACTTTTACATTACTAACGCGTCGATTTTGGCTATAAAACTCCTGAGCCATGAGTGATAAAGTCGCGCTCTCAATGGATAAAAGAGGAGGCGCTGGTATGTTTAGTAAAGAAGCTGCATATTGTATGACCTCATGTGACGATGAGGGTTCATCATCGGATACATTATAGATGGATAAAGGGTTAGGATGTTCCATCGATTTTAAAAGGATATTGCAGATATCTTCCACATGAATTCTTGAAAAAAACTGACCTTCTTTATAAAGTGTGTGGTTTTTGCCAGACAATAGTTCTTTGAGTGCATTCCGGTGTGGCCCATAGATACCCGATAAGCGAAATACATGGACGGGTAAATTGTATTTTTGTCCCAATTGGAGCCATGCCTTTTCGGCATTTTGACGCAATATTCCTCGTTCGCTAAGGGGCTTTGATACTGTCTGCTCGTCCACCCAAGCGCCTTGATGATCTCCATACACACCAGTTGAAGAAAGATAACCTATCCATTTTATGGAGTGTTTTTGCTCTTTTATCAGCGACTCAAATTGGGTGATGACAGGGTCACCCGACGGTGTTGGTGGTGTTGTTATCAAAAGATGCGTGGCGGATGTTAACGCTTTTTTAATTTCATCGTGGGTAAATGGGATAAGACGACAATCATTGGCGTTTAAATAGTGCGATTGGTTTGGGTGCCGAGAGGTTCCGAGAACATCAAAATGTAATTTTGATAGATGTTTTGCTAGGAATGAGGCTGTATATCCAAAGCCAAAGATTAAAAAAGTCGAGTTCATGGTATACCTAATACATTACGATGAATTGATAGCGGCAATAAGTATATCGGGTAATCGCAAAATTCGCGTGATTATTTTTAAGTATTGCTATTTAAAGAGTGGGCCGCTAATCTTGCCTGATTCATTTTTTCTGAGGGATATTGTGGATAGCATTGAAATTTTTCAAATTGATGCTTTCACTGATAAAGTTTTTCATGGTAACCCCGCTGCAATTTGCTTGCTAACTGATTGGTTAAATGACGAATTACTACAAGCCATAGCATTTGAAAATAATTTATCGGAAACGGCTTTTGTTATAGAAAATGCAGATGGCTATCAAATCCGTTGGTTTACCCCAAAGGGTGAAATTAATCTTTGTGGACATGCAACATTAGCTGCGGGGTTTTTACTGTTTGAGCTTATGGAGATGCCTACGGATACGGTGCATTTTTCAAGTTTAAGCGGCTCTCTTTCTGTTCAAAAAAAAGACGACCTTCTCACGTTAAATTTTCCTCGTTTAAATTGCGAGGAGATGTCGCTGCAAATGTTAGCAAATATTATTGATAAACCTATTTTAGGTGCTTATGTCAGTGATTTAGATTATCTGGTACTTCTAGCGAATGAAAAACAGGTGGTAGACGCGCGAATTGATTTGCAAGGGCTTTTAAAACTACCCAAACGAGGTTTGATCATAACAGCAAGTAGCACTGAGTCCGATTTTTATTCACGTTGCTTTTATCCAAAACATAATATCGCTGAAGATCCTGTAACAGGTTCTGCTCACTGTGTGTTAGCGCCTTTTTGGTCAAAACGTTTAAACAAGACAAAGCTTTATGCTATTCAGGGATCTATTCGAAGAGGCGATGTGTTTTGCGAGGTTTATGAGGACCGAGTGCATATCTCTGGTTACTGTAAGTGGTATTCAAAAGGGTCTTTAGTTATATAGTGCTGATTTAAAAACACCAAATTAACGTATTTTTTAGAATGAAAACCTATGGTTGCTATCCATAAAGCCTCATGCTAAAAATGCAATTCATCTATTCAAGGAGCGAGTATCGATGACACAATCCATGGGCAAACGCTTTAAAACGCTGGTTAAAGAGCAAGCTCCTTTGCAAATTTTGGGAGCCATCAATGCCTACTCTGCTATGCTTGTTGAAGAAGCAAATGGCAAAGCTATTTATTTATCTGGTGCGGGTGTTGCAAATGCATCTTACGGGTTGCCTGATTTGGGAATGACGGGTTTGGCTGAGGTGTTGGAAGATGTTCGCCGTGTAACCGACGCATGTTCTTTGCCTCTCTTGGTGGATGTAGATACTGGATGGGGGCATGCATTCAATATTGCTCGAACCGTTAAAAAAATGGAACGTGCGGGCGTTGCTGCTATTCATATTGAAGATCAAGTCATGGCTAAACGTTGTGGACATCGCCCCAACAAAGCTATCGTTTCTATGCAAGAAATGGGTGATAGGATAAAAGCTGCTGTGGATGCACGAGTGGATCCTGACTTTGTGATCATGGCTCGCACGGATGCTTTTGCAGTAGAGGGCATGCAAGCAGCGTTAGAGCGTGCCGCCTTTTGTGTTGAGCTAGGCGCCGACATGATTTTTCCAGAAGCATTGACTACACTTGATGAGTACGGTGAGTTTACAAAAAACCTTAATGTTCCCATACTGGCCAATATTACTGAATTTGGTAAAACACCTCTTTTTACGCGCGATGAGTTAGAGCACGTTGGAGTCGGTTTAATTTTATATCCACTCAGTGCTTTTCGTGCCATGTCGTATGCCGCTTTAAACGTGTACAAGGCCATTGTTCAAAAAGGCACACAGCAACCAATGATTAATCACATGCAAAATCGTGATGCTTTATATGACGTATTGAAATACAAGGATTTTGAAACAAAACTTGATCAATTGATGGAGGAGTCGTAATGGTCAATAAAACAGCAGGATTAGCTGGGGTTATCGCGGGGGAGTCGGCAATTGCGACGGTAGGAATGGCTGGTAAAGGATTAAATTATCGAGGTTACTCCATTGATGATCTTGCGGCCCATGCAACCTTTGAAGAAGTGGCCTATTTATTGATCTATGGCCAATTGCCAACCCGCACAGAATTAGCCACTTATGTTAATAAATTAATGGGGCTACGCACTTTACCCGAAGTGCTTAAAAAAGTACTAAAATTTATTCCTAAAACAACCCATCCTATGGATGTATTACGTACAGGTTGTTCTATGTTAGGAACGCTTGAACCTGAGGTTAATTTTTCTGAACAATATGACATTGCGGATAGGTTATTAGCATTGTTTCCGGGAATGTTGTGTTACTGGTATGCCTATCATTACCAAGATAAAGAGATAACAGGCCTTAGTGATGAGGAAACAACAGGGGGCCATTTTCTTACGCTGCTTCATGGAAAAGAGCCTAGCAAGCTTCATCGGGATGTTATGAATGTATCCCTTATTCTTTATGCGGAACATGAATTTAATGCATCTACCTTTGCTGCTCGGGTAACAGCTGCCACGCTTTCTGATTTTTATTCCGCTATTACAAGTGCTATTGGAACGTTGAGAGGCCCTTTGCATGGGGGCGCTAATGAAGCTGCAATGGAGCTCATTGCACGTTTTACAAGCCCTGATGAAGCTGAACGTCAACTCATGGTGATGTTGGAAAATAAAGCGAAAATAATGGGATTTGGACACCGTGTCTATACCGATTCTGACCCGCGTTCTGACATTATAAAAGCCTGGGCCAAAAAATTAGCGAAAGCCCATGATGATGGTTTGTTGCTGTATCAAGTTTCAGAACGGATTGAAGACGTTATGCGTCGTGAGAAAAAGCTATTTCCAAACCTTGATTTTTATAGTGCTTCTGCATATCACTATTGCGGTATTCCTACACCGTTGTTTACGCCTATTTTTGTGATGTCACGCATTACTGGTTGGTCTGCTCATGTATTTGAACAGCGCCAAGATAATCGTTTGATAAGACCTACCTCCGTGTATACCGGACCTGAAGAAAGATCTTATATTGCTATCGATGCGAGAGAATAAAATGCACTCATTTGTTGAAGAGAATTTAAAACCTGATTATGACGACGTTATCAGTGACATTGTTGATTATGTGCTTAGTACGGACATCAACAGCCCGCTTGCTTACGAGACCGCTCGTTTATGTTTAATGGACACACTTGGTTGTGGCATGTTAGCACTGCAGTTTAGTGAGTGTACTAAGTTATTAGGGCCTGTTGTTCCTGGGGCATTGTTGCCGGGTGGGGCAAGGGTGCCTGGAACAGCATATGAACTTGATCCAGTTCAAGCGGCTTTTAATATAGGCACCATGATTCGTTGGCTTGATTTTAACGACACATGGCTTGCGGCCGAATGGGGGCATCCCTCAGATAATTTAGGCGCAATTTTAGCTGTGGCTGACTACATCAGCCGACAAAATGAACGCCAAGGCAAGCCTCCTATCCTTATGCAGGATGTATTAACCGCAATGATTAAAGCACATGAAATTCAAGGTTGTTTAGCGCTTGAAAATAGCTTTAATCGCGTGGGCCTTGATCATGTGTTTTTAGTGAAAATTGCCAGTTCTGCAGTAGCGGCTAAGCTTTTAGGCGGCGATAAAGACGCCATTCTTCGCACACTTTCTCAGGTGTTTGTGGATGGACAGACGTTACGTACTTACAGGCATGCACCAAATGCCGGGTCACGAAAATCATGGGCTGCAGGAGATGCCACATCGCGTGCTGTGCGTTTAGCGCTAATTGCTTCAACCGGTGAAATGGGTTACCCCAGCGCATTAAGTGCACCTAAATGGGGGTTTTATGATGTATTGTTTGGTGGCAATACGTTTAAATTTCAACGGCCTTATGGTAGTTATGTGATGGAAAACGTGTTGTTTAAATTATCATATCCTGCAGAGTTTCATGCACAGACCGCGGTTGAGTGTGCAGTAAAACTCCATGAACAAGTAAAGGCTCGGTTTAACGATATTGCACAGATAGAATTGGTTACGCATGAATCGGCTATACGTATTATTAGTAAAAAAGGTGAATTGCATAATCCCGCGGATCGCGACCATTGCTTGCAATACATGGTGGCTATTGGTTTACTGCATGGGAATTTACGTGCAGATGATTATGAAGATGATGTAGCGTCTGACCCCCGAATTGATGTCTTACGGGAAAAGATGGTCGTGACTGAAAACGTAGAATTCTCCAAGGATTATCATGCGCCTGAAAAACGTTCGATAGCGAATAGCATTAAGCTGGTATTTAAAGATGGAAGTGAAAGCGAAGAGGTAACCGTCGAATACCCTATTGGCCATCGCCGTCGGAGAGAGGAGGGGGTGCCTGTGTTGTTAGAGAAATTTAAAAACAATATAAGCACTCAGTTTGCGCCCAAACAAACCGATGATATTGTCCAAAAAATGAACGATACGAATGCCTTGGTAGCAATGTCAGTGGTTGATTTTATGTCGATGTGGAGTACCTGTTAACAGTGTATTTTATTTCCTTGCAGGCATTATCATCTATCAAAAATAGATGGTAATGTTCTTGAGCAATTATAAGTATCTCTTCCTAACCTCAACGTCCTCATCCCTGTTGGCAGAAACTAAAAAATCAATGACCTCTGGGGTAGAATATGATTATTTTGAAATAGTTAAAAAATAGGTTTATTAGAAAAAATTTCACAACACCACCAATTGCAAGGTAATCCTGATGTATCCACCGAAATTGTTTATAATCTTAGGTCTTTTTTTAAGTTTTTTTGCTCACGCTCAAAAGAGCAGTCCATTAACGTCTATAAGTCGTCCGCTCTTTGGGGTCATCATCCCTTTAGAAGATGAAAGCGCATTAATATTAAAAAACATGACGCATATGCAACATTTTTTAGTGGAAGGCATTCACTATAGTGTTGGAAAAATAAACAATAAAAACATTGTTCTTGTTAATTCTGGGCTTGGCAAAATAAATGCATCCATTGTTGCTACTCGCATCATTAGGGATGTTCATCCCGATGTGATTTTATTGTCAGGATCCTCGGGTAATATTAATCCTCACGTTAAAAAGGGCGAGGTGGTGATTGGGGATAAAGTTATTGATGCAGATTTCGGAACGCTAACGTCATATGGAATAGAATTTCAATACGCACAGTACTTATATAACCCCCAAATTAAAGCTTCTTTGCCTCTTGAGTTTAAATTAGATAATCATCTTCGTGAGCAAATTATCCGTTTAAATCGAGCAGGTTTGCCTAAGATAACCCTTGCGAAAATAGCAACCAGTGATGCGCTCCCCAATCCAATAAGCCAAATAAAATTATTACAACAAGGCAAATTTGATGTGATTGAAATGGAGGGTTCTGCCGTCATGCAAGTGTGCTGGTTGTTTAAAGTCCCCTGTGGTGTGATTAGAGGGGTAAGTAACAATGCGAAAGAGCCTATCACTCAAAACGATATTAAATATGCAGCGGATAATGCAGCAAAGGTTTTAATTACCTTTATTTCAAATTACGAGCGCTAGGGTCTGTTGAATATTTACTCTAAGATCCTACGTGCGGCGTGGGGGAGAGGGTTAGGGGTTAAAAACAATCAACTAATTGCTCGGATTTCCATAAGCACTCCAGGTTGCTGATACTCGATACCAATCGTTCAGCTATTGCCTTCAAACAATTTATACGCAAATCACGAGCATTAGTTTGCGTTTTTATTATTAACTTATTTAAATTTGCGCATATTTTATATGGCACTATACGCGGCATCATTGTCAAGTAGTACCGAATTCTTGTGAACTATATAAATAGATGGACTCAAGATCTTCAAATGCTTTTGGATAGAGACGATATGTTTTATTTGTCATGGGATTTTTTCTTTATTCGGTTAAGAAATTCTTCTCTATTCCATGTTAGAGGATCACCACTAGCCTCTCCTTCATCCATTAGATGGCGCAATTGCTCGAGCTTTGATACGGCTTGCTTTTCACGAAGTAAACGTAACGACTCTCTCAATACTTCGCTATTACTTCTATAGTCACCCGAATCTACAAGGGATTCGACGTAATGACGAAGCTCGCTACCTAAATCAACAGTCATCGTGCGAGTCATGGCTACTCCTATAATGTAAGAATTTATCTTACATAAAGTATATAAGACATTGTCTTACATTGCAAATAGGGGGCGATTGTAAATTTCCGCAATCTCCACTTCGAAAATGATGGGATCTTCGGGTTAAATATTTTACATCTAATTTTTGTGATATTGTTTGAGATAGATAACGTACCTTATCCATCACAAACAGGGTATAATGAGGAAAAAATAAGACTCTATGAATTCATTGGATGGTCAAAATTCAAAAAATCGAAAGTTTGTGATGGATAAGGTTTTCCATCCGTTACATGTTCATTTTGATACCAATTCATTAACCGCATCGAAAATAGTTTTTATTTTCTTCGATAGATCATGGTCTCTTTGTTTTCGCGCAGACGGCTTACGATTAAGCCACGCATAATAGCCACTCACTGAAACAGAAAGCATTCGACACATCAATTTCAATGAAAATAGACCTGATTCTTCCTTACCAAGCACTCAGGTTGGACGACTAAGCAGCGCTCACTCTAGAGGATTTTTATTGATGGCTCACGTTGATTTTTTTTTGGGTGGTTTTTCATCTCTCGATATACCTGCTTCATCGTCTTCATTTTCTATTTCCATCGACTCATGAGCCCTGGGGCTTTGTTCCATCTCTTTGAAAAA
>CAYTZN010000025.1:0-21526 GCA_964442495.1 uncultured Legionella sp.
CGACCACTAGCACCCCATGCTAGTACGCTACCAGGCTGCGCTACGCCCCGATTGGATGTGCATGATAGCGCCTCTTATCCCAAATAACAATATTTGATGATTATTTTTCCGCACACTTAAGAAAAGACCTTGGACCGTCCCAAACCTCGCGTCTTATGATTCAACTAATTTGATTCATGATGTGCCCTTGCTCAAAGGCCGTAATATTACTTATTGTTGTTTGAACAATGCTTTCTATGGCTTCCTGAGTCAGGAAAGCTTGATGTGGCGTAATAAGAACATTGGGAAGGGAGCGCAATTTTAAAAACAAGTCATCATGAATAACGTCATTTGAGTGATCTACAAAAAACAACCCTTTCTCTTTCTCGTAAACGTCCAAACCTGCGTACCCAATATTGCCTGATTCCAACGCGTTAATTAATGCTTGGGTATCGCATAATGCCCCCCGACCTGTATTGATCAGCATCGTATTTTTTTTAACTTTAGCAAAGGCGTGCTCATCCATTAAATGCATTGTTTGATCATTCAACGGGCAATTAAGACTGATAATATCTGACTCCCTTAATAAAACATCAAGGGCAACATAATTAACATTTAATTTTCTGCACATATCATTTGGCTCTGGGTCCACTGCAAGCAACCGACACCCAAACCCATTCATCACTTTAAGAAGAGCAGTTCCTATGTTACCTGTACCAATAACACCCACCGTTTTTTTATAAAGATTAAATCCCACCAGGCCATCTAACAAAAAATTATTTTCTAAACCTTGCACATAGGAAGTAAGAATTTTTCGATTTAATATTAAAATTAAAGCGACTACAAATTCCGCAATAGCTTCAGGGGAATATTTAGGGACACGAACCACCGTAACACCAGCCAACTGTGCTGCGGCTAAATCTACATGGTCAAATCCCGCTGAACGCAGCGCGATTAGTTTAATACCTTGATTTGCTAACGTGTTAATAATCTCTTTATTTAGACAATCGGTTACAAAACAACATACTGCATCATATCCTTTTGCTTTTTCAACCGTCGCCAATGACAGCGCTTCTGCCACAAAAAGAAGATTATGCATCTTACCCATTGTGGTAAAAAGAGGCCTCTCATAAGCCTTTATACTGTATATTACGACCTTCATAGGGACACTCCATTATCATAACGGCTCTCATAGTAACTCATGTTTATCTAAATACTCAGGCACGAGACAAGACCACTTAAATTTTTGCTCAATTTTATCTTTAAGCGCGCTTGCCGAGTCTTTTTCCCCATGAGTAATAAACGTTTTACGAGGAGGCTTTTTCAAGTGGCCTATCCACGATAATATTTCCTCATAATCCGCATGAGCAGACGTGCTTTCCAGCTGAACAATTTCAGCCTGAACAGAAACCATTTGGCCATACATTTTTAATTCTTTCTCACCTCGCACCAATCGATCACCACGCGTACCACCCGCTTGAAACCCACTGAATAAAATTGTATTTTTACGATCTGACGCATAATTTTTTATATGATGTACCACACGACCACCAGTGGCCATTCCACTGGCAGAGATAATTATCATTGGCATTTTTTTATCTTGAAGTGCAATAGACTCCTCTACAGAACTAATATACTGAGCTACGGCACAAACATCAGCACATTCTTGACGCGTTAATCGATTTTCACCTGCATGCCGAGCAAAAATATCTGTAACGTTAGTTGCCATAGGGCTATCAACAAAAACTGGAATATCAAAAATCGCCTTTTTAGATTTCAACTGTTGGATGTAATACAACAATAGTTGTGTTCGGCCAACGGCAAAAGCCGGTATTAAAATAACCCCGCCTCTTTTGGCGGTGCGATTAATGATGTCTTTCAATTGAGTTTCCGGATCGGTTTTATCATGCAAGCGATTGCCATAAGTTGACTCAACCACCAAATAATTAGATCCAGGTGGATTTTGCGGAGGATTCATCACCGGATCAACAAAGCGGCCTAAATCACCAGAGAAAAGTACGGATACACCTTTGTGTTCTAATCGAATGGATGACGCACCCAAAATGTGACCCGCATAATGAAAGCTTGCAAAAAAACCCTCATGAATATCGAACGGCGTATCAAACGCAACCGTTTTAAAGTACTTAAGCGATATCTCCGCTTCTGCTCGAGTATAAAGCGGCTCAGCAGGATGGTGTTTCGAGTAGCCTTTACGATTGGCGTAGAGAGCTTCCTCCTCCTGAAGATGGCCACTGTCTGGTAATAGTATTCGACACAGGTCTCTCGTGGCTTCTGTACAAATGATTTTTCCACAAAATCCATGTTTAACAAATAGGGGAATATAACCACTATGATCAATGTGCGCATGTGTTAAAAAGATATAATCGACCATTGCAGGATTGATGGGTAATGAAGACCAGTTTCGTAGCCGAAGCTCTTTATAGCCTTGAAAGAGACCACAATCAACCAAAACACGCACCTGCCCTGTTTGTATGAGGTATTTTGACCCAGTAACAGTCTCTGTTGCGCCTAAAAACTGAATATCCATGATTAATATCCCTATTATCTAACAATATTCAGTATACGTTGAAAATCATATCGAAGCAGCCCTCACCTTTTATGTACGGACGTTGTAATGTATCCTTTTTAATGAGGGAATCACATCAGGATGATTATTTTTGGTTAACACATCAAATAGCTTGAAATTAGTAAGATTAGGTATCGATACGCAACAGGAGTTGATTGTATATGTTCCTGCAAATTGCTTTATTTATAAATCAGAAGGGTTTGAGGCGTCGACACAAATTGTAGTATCGCTTAATGATCATTCCATTGTGGCTACACTCAATATTGTTATGTCAGATATCTTAAAAAATTGTGAGGCGAGCTTATCAGAAAGTGCTTGGGAGCGAATCGGTGCTGTAGAAGGTGATTACATTCAATTATCGCATTTCCCACCTCTAACCTCATTGGGTTATGTGCGCGCAAAAGTTCATGGCAACAAGCTCTCTGCAGAAGAATTTAGCGCCATTATTAGTGATATTGTGGCAGGGAAATATTCTAACATTCATTTGGCGAGCTTCATCACAGCATGTGGTCACGACAATCTATCTGTTCAAGAAATTATTTATTTAACCAAAGCAATGACAAATATAGGTCAAAAGTTGCATTGGGATAATCCTGTGATTGTTGATAAGCACAGTGTCGGCGGGATCCCGGGTAATAGGACAACACCCATTGTTGTCGCTATTGTTGCCGCAGCAGGCCTTATTATTCCCAAAACATCATCACGCGCTATCACATCGCCCGCAGGCACTGCAGATACCATTGAAACCATGACAAAAGTGACTCTAAGTGCGTCTGAAGCCCAAGCCGTTGTTGCACGTGAAGGTGGGTGTATGGTTTGGGGTGGAGCGCTTGGGTTAAGCCCTGCTGATGATATCCTTATTAGGGTAGAGCGCGTGTTGGACCTTGATCCTGTGGGACAAATGATAGCCTCTGTTCTCTCAAAAAAAGCAGCCATTGGTGCAACGCACGTGGTCATCGACATCCCCGTTGGTCCTACCGCAAAAATTCGTTCAAGCCATGATTTTATGAAACTTAAAGATTATTTCACGCTTGTGGGTAAGGCGCTTGGGCTGCATGTCTATACATTAAAATCAGATGGGCATCAGCCCTTAGGTATAGGCATTGGTCCCTCCTTGGAAACAAAAGATATTTTAGCCGTGCTTCGTAATGATAAAAATGCACCGGTGGATTTAAAAGAAAAAGCCGTGCGGTTGGCATCCACGCTGATGGAATTTAGTGAAACCATACCTATTGGCAAAGGTCTTGAGCTGGCAAATGAGCTATTAGAAAATGGTAGTGCTTTAAAAAAATTCATGGCGATATGCGAAGCCCAAGGAGGATTTAAAGAACCAACAACAGCCCCTCTTAAACATGATATTTGTGCAACATTAAATGGGGTCGTTACTGAAATTGATAATAGAAACCTTGCAAAGGTAGCAAAGCTCGCCGGCGCACCGCATGATGCTACAGCGGGAATTGAGTTCTTTTCCAAAATAGGAACCTATATCAAACCTGGGCAAGTATTGTATCGTATTCATTCGGAATCAAAGGGTGCATTGGAATATTCACGTGCTTATGCTTTGTCCATGCCAAATATTGTTAAAATAAAACGTGATAACTAACATGAGCCAACCCATTATTTTTTCATTCCCTGGAAATATGCTGTTAACACAGGCGTTGATGGATAGGCTTGACCTTGAACTAGGTATTGCAGAAATACATGATTTCCCAGATGGCGAATCGCTTGTGCAAATTAAGTCGGATGTTAAAAATAAAACGGCTATTTTAATATGCTCACTTCATCACCCCAACTCTAAAATAGTACCGTTGATGTTTTTGGCAGAAACACTCAAAGAACTTGGAACGAAAAAAATCATTCTGGTCTCCCCTTATTTGCCCTATATGCGACAAGATAAACGTTTTCATTCAGGAGAGGCTGTCTCATCCATTCTTTTTGCTAAATACCTGTCAAGCTGGATTGATGCTCTTATTACGATTGATCCACACCTGCATCGTATTAAACATCTTTCTGAAATTTATACAATATTGAACATCTCAACCCTGCATGCCACAAAAAATATCGCTGACTGGATTAGTCATCATGTTGACTCACCATTGCTTGTGGGTCCAGATGAAGAAAGCCGACAATGGGTCAAAAGCATCGCAACCCAAACTAATCTGCCCTTTATTATTGGCAAAAAAAATCGCCTCGGTGACAGAGAGGTCATTACCGCTATTCCAAACAGTAAAAAAATATCTAGTGTTCCGGTACTGGTAGATGACATCATATCTAGCGGCGCAAGCATGGCAGCAACTATCACTTTATTATTAGAACATGGATTTAAAAACCCTGTTTGTATTGGTGTACATGCGTTATTTGATAAAAAAGCTGAACAGACATTAATACAAGCAGGCGCATCACGTATAATAACGTGTAATACCATTCCCCACTCAACAAATACAATAGATATCACTGATATCATCGCGCAAAGTCTTGCTACATTATGTTGAGCGTTTGGTGATGACTTTACAGACTGAAAGTGAACACTAATGCATTGGTATTATTGTATAGTCGATTGAGTGTTAATGACCGACTCCCTATGTACTGCCGCTTGATCAAGAAGATCTCCATGTGTCTCGGAAAAGCCAGGACACATACACAATTGGCTAACACAAAGAACGTGTCATATAAAATTCAATCGACTATATTATCTAGATCATTTTAGGGGCTGTTAACAAACCCCAGAAGAAATTGAACATGTTATTAATGAACCTATTTAAGGATATTCCATGCTAATTAGACACGTTTAATGTTAAAAGGGTTTCTTGCATTAATAATTTTTTCATATGCAATATTATTACTCATATATGGACCATATAGTAGCATCAACCAATCAAATGCTCAATTTATAGTCAAATATTTTTTTACCCAGGTAAGTCTAAGTTTTACATGTATTGTTCCAACCTATTCTCAATTGTAACCGCTCCCCGGAACAGCACAGCTGGCGCCTTAGACATAGAGCTGATTATTGAAAATGAGAATTAAAGAATGAAGTACCGAATAGTAAAAAAAAATACTCGACTATAAACTCTGAGAAATTTTTAAAGAGCTATTTTAAATATTGATTAAAAACGAAACAAGCACCCTGGCTTTAAATAAGAACCGGTGCTAGAAAGAATGACAATACTCATCACTCAGGTGTGAAATGACAGATGATTGTAATTAATTTATTCAATGCATCAATATTGTGTGTATTGTTTAGAACGTCGTTAAATAAATTTAATGTGTTTTGATCATGCTCTTTTAAATATTGGAAGGCTTTTTTAGGGCCTTGGTAGCGCATCCCTTTAAACACAAAATAATCTTCTAGTATTGTAAAAATAACCCAAATATGACGGTACTTACCTTCTAAATCATTCACTGCAGCACGAGATGCCATTTTTTTATACCAAACTTTACGCATTTGTATTTCGTTTTCGCTGATACAAGGAGGCTCGCTTAAGAGCTGCTGCAATTGACTTAATAAATGTTGACCAAAATTATTTTTTTCAATAATGACTGTTCCATCAGCCATGTTCAAATGCTCTTCTCTTATAGTAGAAAAATCATCTTCAGAGTAAATAAAAATATCATGATAAACTTTATGATTAGGATCAAATCGAGCCATTCGTTGATTTTTTTCAGAAAGTGATATCCCGGCTATGTCATAGTCACTGGTTGATGTAAAATCACCTCGTGCTCTAGAGCCATATAAAATGACCGTATGACAATCATATTGATTCTTTAATTCGTCAACAATTGAATGCAAGACAATATCATTTTCTATCACCCCATTGCCCATGATGAAATGCTCTAGTTAATTAAATGCATTAATCCCTGTGATATGACGCCCTAAGATCAACGTATGAACATTGTCGGTTCCCTCGTATGTAAACACAGACTCTAAGTTCAGCATATGGCGAATCACATGGTACTCAAGGCTAATCCCATTTGCGCCTAATAAATTTCTACAAGTGCGTGCAATCTTAAGCGCCTCTCGACAAGCATTCCCCTTTGCAAGTGACACCATGCTTGACGTTTCACGTTGTTTATCTTTTAAATGACCCACCTGCAAATTCAAACATTGTGCCTTTATAATTTCGGTGTACATGTTTGCTAAATCTTTTTGTATCAATTGAAAGCTCGCCAATGGCTTTTCAAACTGCTTACGCTCCATCAAATAATCACGAGTAATGTCAAAACAGGCCATAGCAGCGCCCATTACTCCCCAAGCAATACCGTACCTTGCTTGGTTTAAACAACTTAAGGCCGCACCCAGCCCCCGTTGACTACCCGGGAGTACGTTATCCTCCGGGACGAACACATTATCAAAAACAAGCTCCCCTGTAATAGATGCGCGCAAAGACATTTTTAAAGTAATGTCTGAACGTGAAAACCCTTCAAACTCTTTTTCAACAATAAACCCACGAATACCATCGTCGGTTTTAGCCCAAACGATTGCAATATCGGCAATACTTGCATTGGTTATCCACATTTTTGCGCCATTTAATTGCCAACCGTCTTTCACTTTTTTAGCATAAGTGCGCATACTAGCAGGGTCAGACCCGGAATTAGGCTCCGTTAAACCAAAACAACCAATGATGGATCCCGCTGCCATTTTTGGTAGAAAACGTTTTTTTTGTGCCTCACTTCCAAACTTAAAAATGGGATACATGCACAACGAACTCTGCACGGACACAAAGCTTCGTAAACCGCTATCCCCTCGTTCCAACTCCTGACAGACCAGTCCATACGCCACATAAGACGCCTCTGAACCACCATACTCTACGGGCAACGTTAATCCTAATAGACCCAAATCAGCCGATTTTTTTATCAATTCACGTGGGAATACAGCGTTTTCAAATGAGGCCGCCATAAGAGGAACCACATCATGCTGAACAAATCGTGCTACACTATCACGAATCATCCGCTCATCATTATCCAATTGCTCATCAAGAAACAGTAAGTCGTCCATGCTCTCTCGCTTTGTTCATTGCTTTAACCATTGCGACTATTTTATCGCGGCTCGGTAACACATATTGCCACGCATGACCAAGAGGAATAAAGCAGTCCTCACCCGTCAGGCGTTTTACCATTAATGTGGGTGAGGCTCGTTCCATCAAGAGTGTCATCAAGGCTTCACTTACGGACCCACTTCGACGCCCCTCATCAACAATCAATACCCGCTTTGCAGAACGCACCTCACGTAATATGGCGTCGTCCGGGAGTGGTTTTAACCAATGCAAATCAACTACTTTTACCCCAATATGGTGTTTTTCATCTAATATTTTTGCAGCTTGTCGTGATAAGTAATAACCATTCGCATAGGAAAGAATAACCGTATCGCCATTCCCATAAACACCCACCTCTCCAGGTGCTATCGTGGCCGTTAATGAAGGGTACTCAAAGAGCCAGCCATTATCACCTTCCGCGTGTAAATCTTTCATCATGTATAATGCGATAGGCTCTAAAAAAACCACCACGCGCCCTTCATTTTGAGCCAGGCTCATGCAGGTTCGTAACATTTTGACCGCATCAGGACCGTTAGAGGGACATGCAACCACCACACCCGGTATATCCCGAAGTACAGTAATGGAATTATCATTATGGAAATGCCCACCAAAACCTTTTTGATAAGCAAGCCCTGCAATACGCAACACCATGGGGTTTTGATATTGTCCATTTGAAAAAAACGATAACGTGGATGCCTCGCCTCGCAATTGATCTTCAGCATTGTGCAAATACGCGAGAAATTGAATTTCAGGAACCGGCAAAAACCCATTATGTGCCATGCCTATCGCTGTTCCTAGAATCGTAGTTTCATCAAGAATCGTGTCAAATACGCGCCGTTTACCAAAACGTGCTTGTAAATCAGCCGTAACACGATAAACCCCACCTTTTTTTCCTACATCCTCACCAAATACCAGCATGTTAGGGTACTGCATCATGAGATCCGTTAATGCAAAATTGATATGCTGAGCAAGGTTTCGCTTCATTTGAAGCTGAGGATAACGCTCCCCAAACACCTCTATGCGACGGGCTTCAGACGCAAGGGGATAAACAGTGTCATTACGAGGTTTAGGAAGTAACGCAGACATCACCTCTTCTCTACTGCATAAAGAAGGGGAATTCAGTGCTTCGATGGATTTTGCTTGAATCAAGGCACGATTATCTTCGTAGAGAGAGATAATCCCTTCGAGGCTCATCCATCCTTCACGGTAAAGAAGACCTGCCGTGCACAGGAGCGGATCCTTCGCCTCCATCTGCTCTATATCTGCTATGCTTCGATACTGCGACTCAATATCAGATCCTGCATGTCCCAGCAGGCGGACACACCGCACGTGTAAAAAAACCGCTTGTTTTTTTACACGTGCGGTGTGCAAAGCGTCTTGTGCTATTTTATAACACTCTGCAATATTCAATCCATCACACGTTAGATAATGCAAATGGGGGCGACCTTTTACAGAATCTTCTATCCATCGCGAGGGGGTCGGCACCGATACGCCTAATCCATTGTCTTCACAAATCAACACCAAGGGTAAAGGATAGTTTTGCGCCCCAACCCATGAGCACGCATTAAGTGTTGTTTGAGCGGAGGCATGATTAATAGAGGCATCCCCAAAGGAGCATAAAATGACGGCATCGGGAGGTAATTTGCTGGCAATGTTTAACTCTTTAGCACGGGTTATCGACAATGCCGCGCCTAAGGCCTTGGGTAGATGAGATGCTATGGTCGATGTTTGGGGTGGAATAACTAAGGGCACACTACCAAATACTTTATGCCGTCCCCCGGCAATGGGATCATCGGCTGCAGCCACAAGAGATAACAAGATATCCCGCACACCGTCACAACCTGGAATTTGTTTAGCGCGTTGCAAATAAAATGCGGCACTCCGATAATGCAAAAAAGCCATGTCACTGTATTTAAAGACTTTACCAAAAATAGCATTGCCCTCATGACCACTGCTGCCTATCGTGTAATAGGATAGTCCTTTATCTTTTAATTGGCGTGCAATCAGATCTAATAAACGCGATTTTATCTGAGAATCAAAGACATCAATGGCTGTTTTTTTATCTAATCCAGCTGCTTTAAGGGTCAAACTCTTGATGGGTGGAAAATCAGCATTTTTTACTCGGCATAAAAATTGTTCATCAACCACACGGTCTCTATCTAACATGGCTTCACAAATCCATTTCACCTTTTTACAATGAACTTCAGTATAGTTAAATGGCTTTACAAAAGACAAGCTGTGTTCAAAAATAGGTTTTAAAAAGATATAAACTTTGGTGATACATGAAATGGATAACACTATTACCCACATTGTGCCTTTTAGGTTGTCAATGTGTCGGTACCGAGGTTTTGGAGTCGCCTCAAGTAACCGCACCAACTGCGCCTAAGCAATATCGACTATCACTCGTTGAAGATAAAACCACTATTGATGTTACCAACACGAGCATTAACTATTATTAATGCCTAATAATGAGTAATCGTTCAGGCCTTTTTTTAGGGTACGCCACCTACTTTAAACTGTCATACACCAGATCTGACGGTAACTCTTAGGGACTGATTTATCTTGATGATAAAAAAACGAGGCGATCCAACCGGCCCATGACCCAACATTTACCTTTATCCAAAATTCCGAAGATGAAACACATCACTACAACCCTGGTTTTTTGATAGAATTCCTGCCTAAGTAAACCTATAAATACTTAAAAACTCCCTATTATTAATGGTTGCCGCAGCCAACTTAATTATGAAGACAAATTTTTAGAACCAAACTAATCAACAAATTTACTACTTATATCCCAAACTTTTTTTGCAAGAAGAGGATCATAACTAGCCGAACTTGAAGGAGCAGGTTTTCCTTTTACAAAATATTTTCCGGTGATGTTCTCCCACTCTGAAGACATAGCCAAATCCAGTATATTTTTGGCTGCTTGTTTTGGAGTAATAAAGAAAAATTTAATCAATTTATCAATAAATTTTAATGCTACATTATGTGAATTCTCACTTCCAAGAGATGTTTTCACTGCGCCTGGATGAATACAGTTGATAGTGACGCCTGTCTTATCAAGTCTTCTTGCTAATTCAAATGTAATAATATTCATAAGTAATTTTGATTGTGCATATACCTTCATAAATTGGTATTTTCTATTTTCATATTGAAGATCACTTAAATCTATCCTGGCCCATTTATGAGCAGCAGAGGAAACATTAATGATCCGAGACGTTGAACTTTTCTCTAGCAAATTTAGTAATAAACGTATAAGAAGAAATGGCCCTAGATGATTAGTTGCTATGGTCATTTCAATACCATCGGCAGAAAGTTTTCTTTTAGAAAGAACAAGCCCAGCATTATTAATTAAAATATCTAACCTGGAATAGCGTTCATGAACCACTTTTGCAAGCGATCGAATCTCTATTTGTGAAGATAAATCAGCAATGAGAAGATCGATTGCCTTTGAACCTGATGTGGTTTTTATCTCCTCTAATGCTACTTGCCCTTTTTTTAAATCACGACAAACCATGATTACATGAGCCCCAGACTTAGCTAGTCCGATTGCAATTTCTTTTCCGATACCAGAGTTTGCCCCTGTCACAAGGCATATTTTTTGATAATTGTTTTTCATATTAAGCTAATCTCAAAAACAAAGATTTTTATTACCACAATCAGCAAGAGTCACATAACATCTCAAATGCCCCAATTTGGTAATACTAAAGTGGTTAAACAATTAGAGTTAAATCTCTTTATCATATTGCACTAGTTATACCATTAAACCCAATATGATCAAATGGTTGTTGAAATCATCGAACTGGTCCTTCGGTAACATTTTTGGACTTGACCGTAAAATAATCTCGATAAATTCCCTAAAAATTATCTGCTTGAATTAACTCAAGAAGAGTGGGGAGGATTAAAGCCGAAATTGTCGGCTTCAATCTATGAATGAGTGGCCAAATTTATCGCGTTATTTTACTGTTATGAAACGACGTAAATCAGTGCAAAACGCTCTTGATGGGGAAGGTTTAAGTCACCTTTAATATTTTGATAGGGCGCCGTATTTCTCTTACTTCGCTCTTTAATTTTTTTATAACCAACGCACTACTATAAAACGTGCGACTTTGCAGGAGATTCCTCGCTACGCTCGGAATGACGTCACATTTTTAATGGAACAGCCCCGGGAAGTCAGTCTTTTAAAATTTAATCGGCTATATCTCGTATTGTTGTAACTCACCTACTCCCTACTGAGCAACATAAACTGCATTTTATAAGAAGAAAAATATGTAATGATTTTACTCAGTAACATCTCATTGGTAGGGTCATCAATGGCGACGGTTAAAATGTTATTCATAGAATCGACCTCTACCGCATTTACCTGATGCCTTTTCAACCATTTTCGGGTTTTGTTCGGTAGTTTTAATGCGCATTGCTGTTTTGCTGCTTGAAGATATTGTTCGGGAAATAGGGGAAGGTTGTATTGCGTGGACAATAAGTACCGCAGCTGCGTCGTATTAATGAAGTTTAACTGACACAACACATTCCCTAAACGCTCACCCGTTTTTTGCTGCAGCGCTATGGCCTCGGTTAATTGTGCGGGGTTGATAAGACCATTCTCCAGTAGTAAATCACCCAATTTTTTTCGATACGGCATAAGAAGGTGCGCACCAGGAAAAAAGTGGTCTGTTTTATCCCAAAGCGGCTGATGGTTAATGGCTTTATTTTTAGACTCCGTAAAATAAATCCGATAAGCCCTGATCAACGCATGCAAATTTAAAATATTGCCATAGAATGCTCGTGGGATAACCAAAAAAGCAGCTTTAAAACCATAAATACGGGACGTTGCAATGGTTCGCTGTATAAGACGTTCACACATTAAACAAGACGCAACAACTATCAGCCACCATACCCAAGGCTTTTTATCAAAGCACTCTTGCAAAACAGGGTACTGGGGCGAGGCGTAGGTAAAAATTGAATACAAAAACCAAAACATAAAAACCACGTATCCAAATCCATTGATAAAATGCGTTATAAATGATTTTTTATCGTGAACCAAGGTGTAGCGAACACTCCAATCCTTTGGCCATAAACCATTTCGCCACTCCTGAAATACAATGCCTATAATCCAACGTGCTTTTTGACGAACAGCCTTTTTATAATCCAACGGAAACAAAGCCCTCACGGCGATGCGCTCCCTCACTCGCTTTTGTATATACCCTCTAGAAAACCAGCGCTTTTTCCATTGGGTACGTAAAATAGATTGCGTCACAAACACTTGTTTTAATTGATGTGCTCGCAATGCCAAAGAGGTTCGATAATCTTCTGTTAACGAGTCTGTTGAAAAAGGAGCGCCGGTGGTTGGGTGTTCAAGTATTTCCAATGCGCATCGGTAAAAAGCAGTCCCGACACCTGCCGAAGGCACATGCGCCCTTATAGACTCACGTACGATGATATTTTTTGTATGATTTTCCGCGAATTCATCAGCATAAAGCCAATGCGTAAAATTCCAAGGATTAACATTAAGAGGGAAAATAGGAACTTGAATCATGTCCTTACGCGGGATTAAATAATTGTACAATTTAAATGACAACGGGTGGATAACATCCTCTGAATCATGCAAAACAAAAATAGTAAAAGGGTCGTCAATAGAGGCTTCAAACGTTTTAATGGCACTGTAAATACCATTTAAATTAGAGGCTTTATTGGTGGGGCCGTCTTGCTCACCCATCACACATTGCACTCGCTGATTTAATTGTGCAATGCCTTGAACCTCAAGAATGGTTTCAGGATCATTCGGATAGACCCCAATAAACATATAATAGTTACTATAATCAATAGCATTGCAATTATGCCGTAGCATCGCACCAATCACGCCGGCTTCCCGCCAACAAGGAATCATTACTGCTATCAATTGCTCTTTTTGAGCAGCCAACTTTTCATAAGTAAGGGGCTCATAATGACGTGTTTTCCACACCCGCCATAAATGCCAAAGCCAATAATAACCATCAAAAAATAAATCATCTATCCCTGAAACAATGTAAAGACACGACAGCGCAATAAGCGCATACCACATGAGAAGATAAAGAACGATAATGGTTTCACTGAGCATAAAGGCCTTAAAGCTTAATGTAAAATAGAAGTTGCACAAGATTATTGGAGTAATATTTATTGTAAGGATTAACCGATGCCCCTGCCGGTAGATAAACACCATTTACTTGCTCAAACCGCAATTGAACGTTAAATCGGTTTGAGGGAACAAATGAAATACCAGGCCCTATTTCAGCAATATTGTTGTAAAATTCACGCCGCGTGTCGGTAATCACCCGGCCGGTCATATACAGATTCAACATGCTACTTTGATACTGCAGCAATCGAATCCCTTGATGAGTTCTAACCAGCCCTATCACATTATTGTTGTATCTCGAAAAATATGTCCCATCGGCGTACCAATCACTGTAGTAATCATGACCTATTTTTAGCCTATCAAAATAAGCCGGTGGCGATCCAAAATCTTGGTAATACATTAGTCCTGCACGTAAATCTGCACGCCACCGGGCGCGCTCTTGATAGATTAAATCATGAGCGGCACCGGTTTCTATAAATCCAATCAATGGGATTTTTTTTAGAGGCGAAACTTGGACACCTACCCCAGTGATTTGCACGTTATCTTCATAAATTTGTGAAATTTCACCTAAATTTTGAGAGCGATTATCTTGTGTACGGCGCAAGAAAACATACTCTTTAGTGCGCAACCAATTCGCTTGCTCTAATCCCAAGCGCCCAATAAACGGTAACACGGTTAACCCAAAACGACTTTGAGAAAACGGGTTGAAATATATTTCAGAGAAAAAAGGCCGAGGTAACACTTTGATTTGTTGACCGGCCAAATGGGTTAATGAATTTTCAGCACACAATGATAGTGTTTTATCTGAACTATAAGACGCTGCTCTAAAATATTGATACGCCATCGGCTTGTTATTAAGCTGCTCATACAAATATGCCAACTGCATTGCCACTTCTGATTTAGGCGTGTTTTCATATACACGTTTAAACAATGCAATTGCATCTTGTGGATGTCCTTTTGCAATCGCTAAATAACCCGCCTCTTTCAGCGCTTGGGTAGAATCGGGTTGTAAAAGAAATGCCTTCTTCGGTGCGACCAGAGCCCATTGTTGAACTGGTTTTTCATTCCATAAAGGCGCCACAGTAAAACGCTCATTTATTGAATAATGCGTATACAAAGGTAAATAAGATGCCATGGCTTTTAATGCGGCGTTGGTTTTATTTTTTAAAACCCCTGTTGTCTCACCTTGTAATGTCATGAGAAGCACATGCGCCTTATCCCATTCACCTAAGGCGTAATACGCATAAGCCAGCTGAAAAGCATAATTGTTATCTTTAGGTAAATTTTTATGCAATCGCTCTAAAAGGGGCAATGCTGTTTGGATACTATTCTCAGCTAACATCCATTGACTGTATTCTTGAAGGGCCGGTATATAATTTGGGTCTTGTTGTAAAATAATGAGCAGCGCTTTTTTAGCCGCCAAGGGATTAGACGTTTTAAAGTGGTAATACTGGTTCATTAACACTAAAGGGTCACGATGTAATTTTCTGGCTTGCTTTACAGCCACAAACAACACCATGGTAAGGGCAAGAAGAACGCACGCTGTAATAAAAATCCTTTTTTTCAGCATATAGAGAGGGAAACTTCACTTTGAGTAACACAACAATGGGAGCCCATTCTTTCAAAACGCACAGAAATAGTCTATAAGAAACGTATAAAAACGAAGGCTTGCTATTAACGTGCAGTGTTGTCGACAAGAAGGAATAGATAACGTATTATCTTTTTAGATCAGGTAATCAGCTTACTACTTCGGAGTAAAATTCATGCCAGCCGAGCCTTATTCGGCCGCTCTTATAAGCCGACTTGCAATACCCGGCAACAACCGGATCCCTAATGGTTATTTCCGTTCGAAGCTTTTTATTAATTCATCAACCACCAATCCGCTGGTGGCAGCAGCGAGCCCATTACTATCTTTACTCGAACGCCTATGCGTAAGTCCTACGCTTCCAGCCATTGACCATATCCGTGAAAACATTGAACATGAGCTGTATGCCTTTCGTAGCCGATTAATCGGTCAAGAATATGCGGACGAATTTGTCGTCATTGCTTGCTACTTACTGAGCGCTACCATCGATGAATTATTAGGTAAAAATTACCTTCGACTGTATGGGCAACCCGCTGAATTTAAAGCATTTACACCCTTATCACAGGATGATGTAGGCCCCCAACGTCGATTTTTTGACATTGTTAAGCACATCAAGGAACGAACGAATCAATACTTAGACTTATTAGAGTTAACTTATTATTGCTTGATTGCGGGGTTTGAAGGCGAACAACATTTACAAACCGATGGCCGACAAACACTTGATAATTTAATTGAGGAGTTATACCAGCTCATTCTAGAGAACCGCGCTAACAAACCCTATCGACTCTTTAAAGAACGTACCAACATGCTTCCTGAGCCCACTAACCATAAACCGATCATCACTGCAACACTCATTGCCTTTAGCATCATGGTATGTACCTATTTTATTAGCCATACATTGCTGGAATCGAAAGCTAAAAGCGTTTTGCAGGGACACATGGTACTTGCCAAAATGGACAATCAACGTCATGGATAAATCGTTATTAGCATTGTGTGACCATTTAAAAAAAATACTCTGGCAATTAAAGCCTCACAATACGCCACTGTCCTTCTTGCTCCTCATTGGTAAAGTTAACCAAGGTAAAACCACACTATTGCGCCAAAGCCAATTTGAGCACGTGATTATCGATACCGAAAGGCGAGCTGACATATACCATAATTCACAAGGCGTCATTGTAGAGTTAAGCGAGCTATGGCTCACACATAGTAAACACCTATTGCAATACACACTTAAGCAATTAAACCGTTGCCATCGCTCATTAAAGATCAGTGGTATCATACTCTGTGTGGATATCAACGAACTCTTGATGTCTGAACCGCTGCAATTTGTTGAGCACAGCAAAGCGCACACGCAATTGCTTGCACGCTTTGGGCTGAGCTTAAATTATCGCATTGATGTCGCAATCATGTTCACAAAATTAGATGCGTTGGCGGGGTTTTGTGAATTTTTCCAAAATGACCATGCTAGTGACTTGCAAAAACCACTCGGTTTTTCATTGGATTGGAGCACGCGTCAAAATAAATATTTTAATAACTATAAAATTCAATTCGAACATTTCATTGAGGTACTCGGCCAACAAGTCATACGTAAAATCCACCCTGCTCGCTCAAGCATTAAACGAACATTAATTCGTGAGTTTCCACTTCAATTGGCGAGCCTTGGTCCCGCCATTCAAGCATTTATTCAAACCATTTCGCCTAAACTATTTCGTGTTCAAGCACTCTATTTTACAAGCGCTGAACAAGGGGGTATGAGTTTAGACAAGCTGAATAGAAAAATTCAACATGAATATGCCTTAACAGTCCAAGATAAATTTCCACAATCTATAAATCACCGCGCATACTTTATTCAAGACGCATTGCGCACGTTTCAGACGCATACAATGCGCCACACCCCACGCCTAAGTGTATCGCACCGGTGGATAGCCGCGGGCCTTGTGGGCATTGTCACCCTCTCGACCTTATGGCTTAGCTCAAAGCACATCGATTCAGCACGCTCTATCGACATTGCTGGTAAAGAACTTCTTGCTTACGATGCTTTAAATGGCCACGCGGGAAATGACGCTTTTGCGCTCTATCATCTCACCAAGGCCTCAAACACCTTAGACAAGCTTGCATCAAACAGTATGTATTTGCCGACCTTGCAACAATTAAAAGCACACCTGCATGTCCAAGCCAAACAAAATCTACAAGGGAATTTTTTACCCTCATTGTTAGCAGAAATTGAACAAACCATTATAGACACACGACAATCTCAAGCAGCCCGATATACTGCTTTAAAAATTTACTTGATGCTAGGTGAACCCTCTCGTTTTTCACAATCAGACGTTTTGATATGGTTTAGAGATCACTGGAAAAAAGAGACGTCTTCCAATCAATTACAAAAAAAACTAGCCCTCTTAAAGCAAACACTACAACAACCACTGCGTCCTATCACCATCAATCCACAAATCGTAACGGATGTGAGAAACTATTTAAATGCCCTGCCGGCAAGCTATTTATACTATACCTTGGCTAAAATAAACCTTCCAAAGGCAAAACAAGCCATTGTTATTGATGGTTTTGATTTAGCAAACAAAGAAATTCCTTTTTATTTTACTAAAACAGGCTTTCAGCAAGTCATTAAAAAACTGCCGACCATTGGTGCTGAATTGCAAGCCGAGAACTGGGTATTAGCTCGTCAAAATTTAACTGACTTGCCCGCCCTTCTTCAACAAGCCTATTGCTACGAGTACGTTGTTTGGTGGCAAAACTTTATGAGGAAATCAATGCCTCGCCATTTTCAAGATTACCAACAAGCAAGGCTTTTAACACAAGCGATACACCAGTCCACAGCCTTTAATAAGCTTGTTGATCTCATTCAGCTTCAAACCAGTCCTGAATTGGGTGAAAACTCAGAGTTATTTAATCAAGAAATTGCGAGCAAATTCACCGAGCTAAGCTTGGTAAGCCATTCGGCCGTGCGTGACGTGACATTAAATATTAAAGAGCTAGAAAAATTTCTTTCAACGTTATCAGTCGTCAATGATCAAGGCCGTACAGCATTTGGATTAGTTAAAACCCGCTTTGAGGGGGATACATTGTCCAACCCCTTAAGTGCATTGTATGCTGATGTTCGTCAACTACCAGAACCTGTTTCTACCTGGGCAAAGCAAGTTGCGGACGATACCTGGTATATCCTTATCAATGATGCTCGAAACTACATCAATCAACAATGGCAACAAACGGTTATTCACGATTATCAATACACCATTGCTAGGCGCTATCCTTTTGACGCAACTCAAACACAAGAAGTATCCATTGCGGACTTTGAACACTTTTTTGCAACGCATGGTGTATTAAACTCTTTTATTGAACAATATTTAAAGCCCTTTATTGATACATCACAGGCTCAATGGCAGCTGAAAGAATTAAACAATTATGTACTGCCCATATCCGCAGACATGATCAACGAATTAATTCGTGCCAATATTATCAGTAATATGTTTTTTCCTGACCGGAATGAAACCAGTAAGATTGAATTCAGCCTTCAAAAAGTAAATTTAGACCCTATTGTTGCAAACTTACAACTGGTGATTGGCAATAAAAAGCTTAGTGATACACAAGACAGTGATGCCCTTATTCACTTTAATTGGCCCCAAACCAACGCACGATTAACCATTAATTCTATAGATGGAAATCATTATGAAATTGATGAATTTGGTCCATGGGCATTTTTTAAAGTGTTACAGAAAGTAAATGTACTTGTGGATGAACAAGATAATTCAAATTTACAAATTTTGTTTGAAGTGAATGGGAACTCTGGGCGTTATGTCTTAAAAACACAAAACCAAGTCAATCCCTTCATTCCAGGGATATTGAATGGGTTTGTTTTAAATGACTCAATTGCCTAGTTTTGCGAGCATGTAGAACGCGCATTACATCAAGATAACCTATAATTAAAGAATAGCATCTAAGATACAATAGGTTCTGAGATGAACAGAGATATTGAGGTTTTAAAAATTTATCATAGTGAAGTAGATAAAAAAGAGAAAATCCGATTACTTAAAGAGTTAGCCCTTGATTTACATAATGAATTAGAGGCTCAAGACCAAAACATGCAACCTGAGATTCATAATAAACTATCAGAAGGCCTTAGGCTCGCCACAAATTTTATTAGAGAATTAACCAAAGAAGACTAAAGGGCAGGTCCGTATATCTAACCCATCCAATTTTTCACAGCCAACGGGTTAATCACTTCTTCCTTTTAATCGTCTATTTAAATTTTACCAAAGCAAGTTTGACTTCAACACTAGCTTCGGTTTGAGTAGTATCTAGATCGTCAGGAACAATAAGCTCTGAAATCAAGTCTCCTGTTTTTTGCATAAGCGTCTGGTATTTTGGAGAATTTTCCTGCATATGGGGGGATTACCTTTTGATAGTGCGTGATATTTCGCGAATCTTGGAAAAATTCTCAATAATATTAATAGTTATTTCTGTTGCTTTAGAGCTTTTTAAAATGGTTGCAAGCATATACCCTACATTTCCCACCAATGCAGAAGATTTTTGTAATTAGAGTAATTAATTTCGACCCGCTCCAGCTCGGCTGGCAAACCGTAGATGTCTAACGCATGCTTACCAAAGTACACAATAATCCGTTGATATACTTTTTTAACATTCGTCACAATACGAAGGCGTTTGTCATCCGTGATGATGATAACCACAGTAATCATATTCATAAGTTCAGGAATCCATTTCATGTTGGGGTTGTTAATAGGCTTTCCCAGCTGATTGGGAAATACATTGCATTGTTCCTCCATGCATTTATGCATGTTGTACTGGGCGAAGTTATAAACCATGAGACATAGGGTCATGATCATCATGAGCGCGCTGATTCTTGCGGGTGTTTTAAGATAAAATGAATCCAATTCAAATGCGTTGTTTTTGATAAATTTAAATCCTGATTCAACACAAGACTGCTCTTTGTATTATTTGAGCACAGAATGATTATCAAGTAACGCCTCATCAAGCTGATTAGTTACCAGAATAAAACGACCTAATGATTGTTTTTCTAGCCCTATTTTTTCAAGGCACGATGAAAATATTGCTTCTATTTGATAGGCAACCACCTCTTTTTGAGCTCCAGGCTTAGGGCGACCTTTTTCTGCATATCATTCAATGAGAATAACATGAAAGCTTGTTTTATCACTGCTATTTTCATCCAAGGCCTCCACCCATAACGGAATATTAGCAACACCGCCCTGCGTCAATGACAGCATAACTTGCTTTAAATTGGGTCGGTTAGCTTTTAAATAACCATAGGTTGGCATAAGGGTATCGCCAGGGACATCAACATCATCATAACGTCCATGCAATACAAAGCTGGTTGAGTCCAACGGTATCGCGATTTAATGACATCACGTCAAAAAATAAAAAAACATGCGCGCTAGCATACGTTATTACCACGTTGATTGATTTGATCTATCTCTTGTTATCGATTGATCTTTGTCTTTATTTAAACTCAATGCGGACTTTCGGGGCCT
The DNA here is from genome assembly GCA_964442495.1 of uncultured Legionella sp. Taxonomy (GTDB): domain Bacteria; phylum Pseudomonadota; class Gammaproteobacteria; order Legionellales; family Legionellaceae; genus CAYTZN01. The sequence goes on from CAYTZN010000025.1 coordinate 20,816, forward strand.
TTTAATTGAAAATTACTTCAAATTAGCCGCAGAACATCGGATCAAACACGGAGGATACGGATGCTGGGCCATGGTGACACCATTTTGACTAAAATAAATCTTACTGTATAATTTATATTCAAAATACGGCCGCGAGCATTGACATGAAATTCAAATCCCACGAAGAAAGAATGCAACACCCAGAAGCCAGGCTTATTCCACAAAATACGTGGAATGATTATATGGTCTTTAATCGCGAATTATCGGATAGGTTTATACCGCTGATGAAGGCAAATAAAGATGCCCTGATGGATGAGGTGGCGAAGGTACCTTACGATAGCAGCCAAGAACGTTATTGTGCATGGCTTGCTGTTGCTTATAGTCATCCGGATTTAGATACTGCAATGCTTCTTGAGCTTTCTCGGGTAATGAATTTGTCAGATATAGATGCTTTAACAGTCGCCACAGTGTATGGAAGATTAGATTACGTTATAGAATTAGATAAGGAGTTAACTCACCGAGCCTCACGTGTCTGGAATTCCTTTGGCACAAAAGAGAAGCTGTTTGAAATGGCGGGTAGGTTTGGTCATTTATCCATACTTCGGTATTTTGAAGAAAAAGCGCCAGATAAATTGCAAGAAATGATTGCAGCAAATGACTACGCTGCTTTTCGATGGGCTGCCCGAAATGGTCATTTAGATATCCTTCGATATCTCGAAGAAAAAGCGCCAG
>CAYTZN010000026.1:0-2764 GCA_964442495.1 uncultured Legionella sp.
GCTTTGGTGGCTTAACACTCTACTTTTAATATCGGTTAAAAATGGGGGGATTACCGTGGCATCGATTTAGAAGGTTGGTAGCTTTTGGCCAAATCTGGTTGATTTAGTCAATTCCTAATGGATTTAGACGTCATGAGCACTGTGTAATTAAATTTGATGAGCACGCTATGTTGAATGTTTATTGTTTACATAATAGTGAAGCAATTAGCTTTTATCACACTAACGTATTACTTTAAAAAATCCAAGACCCCATTCCCAATAATGAAAGGCTTTTGACCTGCAGGTTTGTGGACGTGAGGGGTCTACTGGACATTTCTAAATTGCTTTGACATGCATTGCCCTAGATTTACAGAATATTATTCATGCTTTTTAATCATGAGAAGGACTATGTCTTTAAAAGATCTTTTATTTCATAAGAAGGCTCTTACTACTGAAAGCTATAGCTATGAGCCTAGTTCATTGATAGAGCCTGAGCGATTGCTTAATTCACTTCCTCCATTTATTAGTCGAGAAGACGCCATTTTCTTGGTTCCTAAAGTCATTGTTCTTTCTGGAATTGACTGCAAAGATTGGACGGATGATGAAACCACAACGTTTATATATAGATTACAAAAATTATTAAAAGTTGGTTTCACTATTAAGTATAGTCTTGGCACAACGTTTATAAATTTAGAAGATGGCGATCTCTCGTCAGGAGATGAATTGTCAAGAATACTAGACATTAAATCAGCGCCTAAACTTGAGGCTTTAGTGCATTTGTTTAAAATTCCAGCTGATGAACTATTGATTTGTGATCAAAAAATATCTGAATTATTCATTGAAGGAGATGCATCAGATCTCGAAGAGTTTAAGCCTTTTAAACACATTATTCTTGAAGCGAGTCCCTTAAGCAAAACGCAATTTAAAGCCTTATTGTTTACTCATGCTGACACGATAGAAACACTTTGCATTCGTATGTGCCCTAACATTGAAAGCGCAATTTTTGATGAAAAAACACCTATAAAATTAGCCAATCTAAAGTCATTGGAGATACGCGTCTATGACTCTGAGAAAGAGCACCGAGTATTCGACTCACATACACTTCCCCAGCTCAAAAACCTTATTTTGGTAGGAGCACAAAATATAGCAGTTGATTTTTCTAATTTTTCAAAATTAGAAACGTTGCAAGTATCTGTACTTAGCGGGGAGATACATTACCATCAGCTTCCACCTCAATTCATTTTTAGTGAACTAAGAGAAGCAGACTTGGCGTTTAAGTCTATTAACGATTTTGATATCTATGTTCTGATTAAAAAAATGCCTCGATTAAGGAGCTTACGGTTAAAAATTGATGGCCTAAGACACGATGAATCTTCTTCTATGCTCTACGCGTCCCAACTAGAGTATTTAGAGGGTGTCGATCCAACAAAAAAGGGTGCCAAACTATATTTTCCTGAGCTTATAAGGTTCGAATTATTGCAATCAGGGATAATAATGCTTCAAAATTTGCTGGACAGCATGCCTAATGTTCAACAATTAATATTCAGTTCTTGTAATTCCTTAGTATATATTCCTGTTTGTACAACAGATAATTGTACTCAAAGTAATCAATCACTGTTTAATTTCAAAGGATTGAAAGAGTTAGTCTTTCAGTCTAGCCCTCTTGGCTCTCAGGAGTTATCCATGTTACTTGTCAATGTAACCGAACTAGAGGAGTTGGACTTAACCGGTCAAAACGATCTCAATCAAATTCTTTCTGATCTGTATCATCGGTCTAATTTAGTGTTTCATAAGCTTATAAAATTTACTGCAAATTCTACGGATATCACCGTTGATATTATATCTAAAACAATGCCTAACCTTGAAACGTTAACGTTACATTATTGTAATAACTTACACGGGGAGGGGGGGGCTTTAGATTTTTCGCTTGCTTATCTCAAGTCTTTAGATGTAGCCGATAGTTCCATTGATATACCGAAATTACAATATTTATTAAGGGGAGCTCAACATCTCGAAAAATTAAATTTATCTAACTGTCGCTCTTTAGATACAGGCATTCTTTCGAATTTAAACCTTCTTAAATTAAAATATCTAACACTTGCGAATAGTACTATTAATATTGTAAATCTTCAGGCTTTACTTAAAAACGCAACTTATCTTCAAGAGTTGTGTTTAACTACATGCAGAAACCTTCACTCTGGTGTCCTATCTAAATTAAATTTGATTGGACTTAAAATTTTATGGGTCAATTCGAGCACTATAACCCTCGAGAGCCTTGAGGCATTGCTTGAGAAAACAATAGAGCGCGTATCAGTATGCTTTGATGAGTGCCCAAATATTGAAGGGTATTTTAAGCCTGAGCAATGGAATATTTCTGTGAAGACATATTCAAATCGTAAGCCTAAGAATTCGGCTCGTTTAGATAAAATTGAAGCAGATATGGATAGAACAATAGGGGCTCGTCAAGAGAGTGTTGAAGTAGGGTCTACTCCTAAGGAGAGTGCTGCTGCGGATCATAAGCTCAAGGATTTGGCTCTTAATAAGAAAGTTAAAGCAGAAATAGATAGAATAATGAGCGCTTTTCAAGAGAGTGTTGAACTAGAGTCTATTCCTAAGAAGAGTGCTGCTGCAGATCATACGCTAAAGGATTTGGTTTTTAATGAGAAAGTTAAAGTAGATATAAATAGAACAATAAGAGCTGTTCAAGAGAGTGCTGAAGTAGGGGCTATTCCTGGGGCGAGTGTTGCCGGAGTAGTTACTCCTGAGGAAAGTGTTGAAGCTGGAG
>CAYTZN010000026.1:2864-17212 GCA_964442495.1 uncultured Legionella sp.
CTATTTTTGAAGAGAGTGTTGAAGCTGGAGCTATTTTTGAAGAGAGTGTTGAAGCTGGAGCTATTTTTGAAGAGAGTGTTGAAGCCGGAGCTATTTTTGAAGAGAGTGTTGAAGCCGGAGCTATTTTTGAAGAGAGTGTTGAGGCCGAGTCTATCTTTGATGCAGATACTACAGACTCGCCAGCTAGATTTGAAATTGAGGCGAATTTTATTGGTAATCCCATGCCTGATGAACGCATGTCTCGTCACTGCAGTTATAATCTATTTGCTTTAAACCTCAATAGCACTGGTAAGACAAATCCATTTTTGTTCAGCGGTAAGCTCGCAAACATCATTGGGCCTAGTCATGCGATTTGTGCCACAGATTCACTTTTTACAATGTATAAGGAGAACAGTAAAGACTATCATTTTGCTCGTCTCTCATTGGTGTTGACCACAGCGTGGCAACATTTGCCATCGGTAAACGCGAATGATCACCTTACGCACTATTATCTTTCAAAGGGCGACGTTGACGTTGAACTTAATGAGCTAGACAATGGATTTACCTCTATTCGATCAAAAAGAGCATCTTCCGAGCCTGTTGAAATAGAGTTGTTATACCGTAAATCTCTTGTGGCAATAACCTTTAGCGATTTGCCAGAAAGCATTAAAGAAATTGTTGCTAATTGCCGTGGTTTTAGAAGTGAACCACTTGAATGTAAGCCTGAGATGACTGCGCTTGATTATTTAAACGCCCTCATTGATCAACGAAGTGGTTCATGTAGACATCGAACCGTGGTCTTTATGAGTAAAATGCAAGAGCTAGGCACGGCCATTCCATGTCGCTACCAAGTTATTACGAATACAGTGCATGTTTTCCCTGAGATTTTTTATAAAGGTCAATGGGTTAAATGTGATTTGGGTGGTTATGACGCAGAGATTAAAATTGATAACCAACGGCTACCAGAATTATACACCCTAGAGCAACAAAAACCTGCGCCTTTTGATAATCCTCAGGAGCATTATGCGGTTACGTTCTCAGCCAAAGGGATTCCTGCTCCTAGTGATTATTTTGAGCGCGCTAAAAACCTTGTTGAATTAAACTTGAAACACTTAAGTAAATTGCCTACTCAAAATAAATTGCTCTTATTAGACAAGTTACAACTTACAAATTGTCAGCTAACAGTAGATGAGCTTTTTTTATTTTTTACACAGGCACCTAATATAAAAACAGTTTCTCTCATCCATTGCACCATTAGCCCTGATGACTTTCAAAAAATGCCCCTGTTTTTATTGAATAAACTTGAGCACATTACTTTAAAAGGAAGTTTTATCCCAAGTCATGCGGCCTTGGATGGTTTGATGCGGACCATTAAAACAAATCCAAAGTGGATCATTGAAAGCGTAAACATCACTCAACATCAGGTTTCCACCCTTTTCGCTGAGAAAGTGGTTCTTAATACTGTGCGAAGAGAGCCGCCAACATCTCGTTATTTTAGTGCGCCAGCGCCTCTTGAAGCACATCAGTGGCTTTCTGCCGAATGGAAAGCCGGGTTAATTGATACCGAGAATCCCCAAGCTCTGCGCATTTTATTGCAGGGCTTGTGCCAGCGCATTAAAAAGCCTTGTTTCTATATTCATAAACCAGAAGAGCTTCGTTGTTCAATGACGTCTATTGAGAGAGAAGGCTTGCGAGGTGTTATTAAAAAAGGGCCAACCGGTGCTTTTTATGATTTTCTTATGGAGAACCAGGCGGAAAGCTGTGTTTTATTGATTGATTTTACCCAGTTTACTCCAGCCACCATGGTACGATTCAATACCCTTTTTAACGAGGTACGAATGGTCGATGGTGTCATCGTTCCTCCTCTTTGCCAGATCATCGGGTTTATCAACTCAAGTCTGCCGGAATGTTATTCTGGTGCCGATTTTTATTCACGTTTTAGCTATTTTCAGGCCATTAAAAAGCTTTCTGTGGAGTCATTTCCTGCTCTACCAAATACGACCTTTGGTTTGCAACGAACCATAGAGTTGTATGGAGGAAGTGGCTGGGAAGCTCGGCTAATAGGCAAATGGATGCTTGAAGAACACCAGTTCACTTGGTGCGAGGGTGAGCTTATTAAAGCTTTGCGAGAGGGCGTGGTTCATATTACTTTGAATAATGGCCCTCAAGATAACACAGATTTTAATCGTTTCCTCGATGATTTATCTCTCCATCAAGCGGTTTTTTACAGGGGGCGTAGGGAATTTGGACTACCTAAAGATTTTTCTTTACAGTTAACCGCAGAGGTTTTATTTAAAGAGCATCATATTGCTCATCTTGACTTTGCTCGCGAACCTGATTTTTTAGCTTATCCCTTAAATCAACACACACTTCCTGATTTTTTGGGAAAATACAGGGTTGAGCCCATTTCAAAAGGGCTAAAGCTTCTTCCCGGGTTAATTGCACAACATGCGGGCAGCAAGGTATCCATTTGTGTCACCGAAACGTTAACAGAAAAGACTTGGATGCTTTTGCTTCAATTAGCGCAAGATTATAATGTGCGCCTACACTTAACACTGGTTGAAGACGTATGCTTACCAAATGCATTCATGCTTCAAGGTCCGCACGATCATCTTCGTTTTTCATTCATGGCTCATACAAACATTATCAAATTAGAAGGTATGTTAAATTATCCAGAAGAGGCCCTGGTGATTAACGTCTCTGAAGTCGAGCCCAGCCAACTGTTACCGAGCCTTAGCGGTGAATTTAATGAAGAAAAAGCCACGTTTATGTTTGTTGAGCATGAAGGGTATTTAACCCATGCGCTACAAAAAGGAATGCATGTGGTGCTTACGGGAGTGTTTTCTAATGCCCTGGCTCGAGCATTGCACCCATTGCTCTTTAAACGACTTTCCTCAGGTGAATGCTCAGGTACATTGTGGTTAGTACCTGTGAATGATATTGCATTTTCATTTATGACGTCTTCAAATGCAATTTCAAGCCGTTCTAAAATGACGCCTTTTAAGATGATTGCTGAATTTGATGAACGTTATGAGGTCGTTTTTAGCGTATTAACGACGTATCCTTGTGTTTACTTAACAGGTGCTACTGGTATCGGTAAAACGCATTTCATCTCTCATCGTTGGCATGCGGCACACCCTCATTGTCATTATAATGAAGAAAATATTATTCATTGGATTTTAGATGAGAGGCCCGGCATTAAAACCCTTTTTCTTGATGAAGCTAATCTTACTTATCAAGACTGGTCTATTTTTTCAGGGCTTTTTGCAAGCCAACCAGCTATTTTCTATCGCAAGCATTATTATAAGCTTAGTTTTGAGCATAAAGTTATTTTTGCAGGTAATCCGCTTTCTTATGGAGGAGAACGGCATTTGCCTTCATTGTTTAACGATTACCCTATCACCGTGGAATTTAAACCCCTTCCAAAAGCCGTTTTGCTTAACATTCTTCAAGTCAATGATGAGGTGGCAGACGCTATTTTAGGTGTTATTGCTGATGCGAATTTTATTACACCGAGAGAACTCATCATGATGGGTGCTCTAACCAAAGCAGCTGTAAAAACGTATCCCGATACTTTGCCCGTGCAATGGGGGCGCTACTTTGCCTATGCGTTGCTTAAATCCCATGCTTCAACTGTTTATCTTGCTAAATTTATTGACAAAATACCCGTGTCACCGCTTTCTTTACCACCCAATTTGGGCAAGCTCATTCTCAATAGTAGCAATCATGAAGCGATAAGTGCCTTGACGTATCATTTAAACTTAAGACGGTTAAGGCACGCGAATGATTCAAGTGTTCCTGTGATTGGTGGGCTCGGGGGCGTGATTTTAGAAGGCGAGCCTGGTGTTGGGAAAAGCATGGTCATCATTGAATGCCTTAAGCACTATGGCTTGCAAGAAGCGGTTGATTATTGGCTTATACCAGCTTCGTTAAGCACCAAAGAGAAAAGCACCATTTTATTGGATCTGTTCAAACGAGGTAAAATTGCTGTCATTGATGAAGTCAATAGTGCGCCTATGCCAGAAAAATTACTTAATGCGCTTCTGGAAGGCCATGATTTAGAAGGGATGCCAGCAGACGTACCGGGCTTTATGCTAATTGGTTCACAAAATCCAATCACCTATAAAGGACGTATTCAAACAACACTTCCGCTAAAGCATCGACTCCAAACGGTTTATGTAGAGAATAATACGGACCATGATTTGCAGCTCATTTTAGCCTCTTATAACATACCGCCTTGCATTGCCTTGGATATGATACAAGAATTCAGAGCTCATCAAATAAAAAATGCGATGTTATGTACTCGCGACTTATTAACAATGGCTAAACATTGGCCTGGTCCTTGCCAAAGTGTGGCAATTAACTTGGATTCTCTTCAGCAAGTTGGTTCAATTTGTAAAATTGCAGCGATTGCTAATGTGGAGAGCTATTATTCGCAATGCCTCTACTATCCGCCCATGCCGTTGCATGCGCGGAAACTGCCGCTCATGTCCATTCGAAAATTGGCGAAACAATTTGGCTCAGTACAAGGGGAAATTCTTGAGTTTCAGCGATGGCAACAACTGCTTGACGTCTTGGGGTTTGAGTCGGAGGTAGAGCGTTTTAATAACGATGATATTCAGCGGTTTATTATCGTCATTCAACGTGCGTTACAACATAATCATTTGCCACTCATTGTGTTTGCTGTCGATAAACCAACGGGACACCCAGACGCGTATTCAGCAGACATAGAGAGCCATGAGCATGCGGCCGTTATTATTGGGTATAATGTTTTCAAGGATGAACTAACTATTGCTCATTGGGGTAATATTTATAATGTTGATTTGGTTTCTTTGTTCAATGCAAATCAAGCCTTACCAACGACCAGAAGACCTGAGTATTACAAAAAAAACCTGGCGTATAATCAAAGCAATAAATTTTATGAACACAAATACCTCGTGGATGAAAAGCCCAGTGAAAGAAACTCTATTATTCCAGAACCAAACACTGGCTTTAAAGGCTCGTTATTGATAGCTAAAGAGCCAAATCGTGAGTTGTTATTAGAGCGAAGGGCACGTTATTTTAGCCAATTAGCAGAGTCTAATACACTCCCTCAACTCACTCATAACCGTTCGAGCTTTTTTGCTCTCACACCTAACGCTATGCCTAGCAGTGCTAGTGAACAAACGCGCCACAAGCGCTGTGCTATATCATGAGTTGAGACGCCTCTGACGACGATAGTTCTTGAGGCATGTTTATTGTTCAATTCGACATAAGTGAGGAAAATCACAACGTTGACACGTGCTTTTGCGAAAAGGTTGCGGGGGGCAGTGACCGTTACTAAATTCTTCTGCAAGTTCTCTGAGTTGGTTTTGCCATTGTTTACGGCATAAAGCCCATGTTTCTTCTTTTTTTAATGTGCCTATACCTTGTATGGGTGTTTCCTCTTCACTTAAGCCTGCGCAAGTGAGTCGGCCTGATTTCAATTGGATAAAAAGTAACGTGTTAATATTGTCGTCAAGCAATGCGTAGAGTAATAACTGTGGGGCCTCTGGGCGGTCTTCATTCCAGGGTTTGTTGATGGGTAGGGTGCTTTTATAGTCAATGATCCATTTTTTATCAGAGCTCATTATTTTATCTAGCCTGTCCACGCGTATACTAAAATCAATGCCCGCCAAGGACAGGGTGAAGGCTTGTTCAATAGCCTCTATGGTAAAGGGTGGGCGTTCTTTTTCCCAAACTAAACTTGCATGCACCAGGCGTTCCAAGCGTGAGATTTCCACGTCTTGGATGAGCGGCGAAAAAGAGCTTCTCTTTTCATTGATAAGGGGTGTTAGGGCGCGAATAATCACGTCTTTAACACACTGATTTAATTCATCATGGGTTAACGTGAGCAATTTTTGTTGGCTGTTTAATTTGCGCCACAACAGCTCCATGATGCGATGTATGATTTGTCCTCGTTCGCTGGCGTCGGGTCCTTCGGACGGGGTGGGCATAGGTGACGCCCTTAACCGATGTGTGGCAAATGCACGGAATGGGCATAATGCTTGATTCGCCAAGAGTGTTGTTCCACCAGAGACGGACTCTGTTGAGGTTAAAGGAAGAGTGTAGGTTTCTTGTCGTTCAACCAACAGTGAATTTTTATGGGTAGGGCTATTCGGTGTTGGGATAAACAATGGGTACGCTGTTATTAATGGACTGGGCAAATTAGGACTGTCTCCGGTAAGCTCGGGGTGGCTAAAAACACATTCGTGACTACCATGTTGAAGGCGTTGCAAGGTTTGCTCGGCAAATTGCAATTCTCGTGAGGGAAGTGCATGTGGCATGAGGAGCTCACGTTGTAATTCAATAGGAATAAAAGCAGATAAGTTGGTTCTTTGAGGCAAGCATTGGTCTGTTAGTCCACAAACCCAAATGCTTTCAAATGAACAGCCTGAGGCTTCTAATAAACCTAAAATTTGGATGGGTGTGGTTGTGGTTTTAGGCTGAAAAATGGTGGATTGAGCTAAATCATGTAGCGCTTTTAAGGCGCGACTCTTACTCATGTTGGGCTCAATAACGCTCAATTGCAATAGCTCATCAAAAAGCCCCATGAAACGTTGGACACATTGATAAGCTTCCGAATGAAGGGAGTATTCTCCAGGAAAGCCAAGGGAGACCAGCCGCTTTTTAAATTCACCAACCCATTCGTGAGGTGACGCCTCTGCTGGGTACGTAGGCAATAAATGCAATAATTCAAGCAGTTTGGGCGCTGAATTTTGGAGGGTTTGCTTCATGTAGCTTAAAGATAGCATGGGTTCTTTAAGAAGATTTTGGTTTTCCATGGCCTCAGTGCGCAGAATGCATTCGGTTCGTGAGCCTGCGAGGTAGGGTGAGTGAAGCAATAAGCGTGCTTGATGTTGCGTGATATTAAGATTATCGAGACTCAGCCAGTGTAGTGCATGGGCTACAATTGGATAGCTTGCTAAGGGTTGGCCTAACGAAATGTTGAATTGGGTTGGCGAAATATACCGTTGAAATAGTCGTTGGAGACGGTGAGATTGGGTTTGCAAATCAGGCACCACGACGGCTATTTCCGTCTCTCCTGCCGCTTGCTTTGAAAGAAGCCATTGAATGACTTGTAAATATTCATCTTCGGTATCTTTAGCACTGTAGTGATAAGTGGGGGTTGGACGTGGGGCTAAATCATACGTGTATTGCTGCACGGCTTCTTCCTGAATCGCTTTTTGTAATCGTTGTTGCACTGGCGTGTAATCATCGAAACACGCCCAGACGATGGTGCTTGAGCCCAAAAGCTTAGGATAGTGAAGTAAGTAATTGGGTAATTGATCTTCAGTTATCGCGCCGATTTTTTTTAACCGTTGCTCCATTTTTTGTTGCCATTGCTGGAATTGCTGAGTCTGTGGTGTTTGAGTAAAAGCGGGGTGATGGCTATCTATCTCCCATTGCTGGCAACGCGTCCAGGTGCTTTGTACTTCAGAAAGCAAGCCTTCATTGCATCGGGTATCGGTGGCCAGCGTTTGTTGCCATAAATAATGTTGTTGTGATGCGGTTAGCAACAGGGGATGAGCTGTATCTGTATAGACATGGCAAGCTTTTTTAAATAAATAACGTAAATATGCTTGGTAAGGAAAGCAGCGTGGTTTTACATGCACGTGTCCCTTGAGGTGTTTGCTAAAGTTGTCTATCAATTGGTTGCTTAAGCGATTGTTGGGTGTAATAACCGTTGCACCCGCTTTCATTAGTGCAAAGAGGGCATCGCTATTTTTTATCGTTAACATTCGTGGGTGCCTGCATGGAGGGGTGCTGTTGTTTTTGCAGGTACGCATTGTAGCGCGGTAAAAACCGGCGCGTAAAATGTACTGCCGCAAGGCCTGTTAAAGGGATAAGCCAAACACCGGCTATTAGGGTAAAAAAGAGCATTACAACCCCGTATAAAATAAAGTAGTCCTGCCATTGATGAAGTCTTTCATACATCCAATGGTTATGAAAATAATAGATAAACTGAAGCCCTAAGCTATAAAAAGGGATAATCGACAGCCCAAGCAGTGCACCCCATGCAAAGATGTGTGCTAAGGATTTAGCGTTTGCAATTCGCGGGCCAAAGCAATGGCCAAAAAGCGCGCCTAGGATGAATGCCAGTAAAGTGGATGAAAAGACAGGAAGAAGTTGACCTGCTTTAAAAATAAAAAGCGAGTATTTAGCTAGAAGGTTAAAAACCACCGCAAAACTTCCAAAATAGAGTGCGGCAGTTAAGCGGGTAGTGGAGGTCGTCTTTTCATTCGCCATGGTGCTCCTCATTGTGTAGGTGTGGGATAGTGCTTCTAATGAGCGCCTTTTGAGTGGGTTCTCTCTGCGAGGACAGAGCGTGAAGGATGTAGTACACCACATAACCCCTTAAATACAAGGCCGCAATTCCTGCAAGAATAGCAAGCCAAATGCCTGCTAGTATAAAGCTATACATTAATACAAACAAATATAAATACACGAGGTGTTTTAAGGACGTTTCTGCAAAAAGTTCAGCGTGATGTTCTCTCATAAAATAAATAATACCAATGTTGTATAGTGGCAGGGCTACCACAACCATCAAAAGCCCTAAGAAAAAAACATGCCTCTTATAAGGCTTTTCACTGATAACAATGCTTTTCCCAAAAAGTGCCCCAAAAATCACAGCAACAGCCACGCTTAAGAAAATAGCGTTAGATAAGGGTACGATTTGTTTTGCGCCCAAGGCGTGCAGTACACCAGACGCAACAATGGTTGTAATGATGGCAAGCAAACTAAAATAGACCGCGGCCAGCAATCGCGGATTAGAGAAGGTGAGCGCATCATCCTGAGAGTTCATGCTTTTCCTTTTTACAGACATATGTATAATTTTAGACCATATTTGAACTGTGCGTACTAAAATCGTCATTATTCATTCTATGTGCCTCAGTTCGGTCTACACTTAATTTATAGCGTAGCGAATGGACGAAGCATGGATATCATTCCTTTTTTTAAATTAATGGTCGAACGTTCAGCGTCTGATTTGTTTTTTAGTGTAGGTGCGCCACCTCACATGAAAGTAGAAGGGGTTACCGCACCTGTAGGTCAGGCCCCGATTAAATCTCAACAAATGATAGAAATTGCTAAATCCATCATGAACGATGCGCAACAAAAAGAATTTGAGGCAACGATGGAATTGAACATGGCGATTTCTGTAGAGGGTGTTGGGCGATACCGCGTTAATATGTATAGACAGCGCGGTGAAGTTGCGATGGTGGTTCGTTACATCAAAGGGACTATTCCCTCCATTGAGGAATTGCATTTACCTTCGGTTTTAAAAAAAATTGTGATGGAGCCTCGTGGCTTGGTTTTAGTGGTTGGAGCTACAAGTTCAGGTAAATCCACCTCGTTAGCTTCCATGATTGATTACCGGAATAGTCATTATTGTGGGCATATTTTAACGATAGAAGATCCCATTGAATATTTACATCAACATAAAAAATCAATCATTGATCAACGTGAAGTTGGGATTGATACTCAAACGTATGATAATGCGCTCAAAAATGCGATGCGCGAAGCGCCAGATGTGATTTTAATTGGTGAAATTCGAGATCAAAGCACAATGAAGCATGCCATTGCCTATGCTGAAACAGGTCATCTTTGCTTGGCCACGTTGCATGCGAACAATGCAAATCAGACCATGGATAGGGTCTTGAATTTTTTCCCTGAAGAGGCACGCCTTCCTTTGTTATTAGATCTATCCTTAAATTTAAGAGCGATCATTTCGCTTCGATTAATTCCATCGTTAAATCAGCAACAAATGCCTGCTGTGGAAATATTACTGAACACGCCCTATATCAGTGACCTCATTGAAAAAGGGAAAATAGATGAGATGAAAGAAGTCATGACCAAAAGCACTGAGCAGGGCATGCAAACGTTTGATGGCGCCTTGTTTGACTTGTATAAAGCTGGAAAAATCAGCAAAGAAAATGCTATTCAATTTGCAGATTCTAAAAACAATGTGGGATTAAAAATACGTTTAACAGAAGAGGGTTGTACAGACAGTGGCTCGGATTTAAAAGTAGATTCAAGTGATACTGATAATTTTAGGTAGGTTAAAACATGATGGCCTTCGGCTCCTGCAAATAGGATTTGAAGGCCTGCTTTAAACTATTATTGGTAATAATAGCGATTTCGGTAATAGCGATTTCTGTCTTGATCTTGGCCGATTTGGTTACCAATCAGCGCACCTGCACCCGCTCCAATGGCTGAACCCCAGCCACCACCAACGGCATATCCTAAACCCGCACCTGCAGCAGCACCCGTTGCAGTGCCTATTTGTGTGGAGGTGCACCCACCTAATACCGTTGCGATACCTAAAAAACATACTGTAAATATAAAGTTCTTCATGATTTTATTTTCTCCTGAATAAACGATCCCTCCTCCTTAGCATAGTACAAATATAGAGCATTTGTTTTATTTGTGATCATTGTGATTTTGGCTTTATTTAAAAGAGGGGGTGCTGCGGGTGTTGATTTGGTCAGTCGAATGGGAAAGGTTGAGCGCAACTAAACGCCCACGTTCCGTGCTTTATGCGCGGAATTCAGTACGATCTTGGTGCGGTTTAGAAAACACATCGATTATGTTGTTCCTGCGAAGGCGGGAATCCATTCCAAAACCAAGCGAATTGATCAGTATTTGGATAGATTCTCGCCTTCGCAGAAATGATAAAACATACGTCAATATGGATAGATTTTTGCCTTGTCAGGAATAGACAAACTAATGACTCAGATTTGTGGGTAATGGCATGAACAGGATACGTAGGCAAGTGCAATGCTATTTGTTGTTAAAAATCAAATGCGTTTGCTCTCTTAAATGGGGCTCATAACTTGTGAAATTTTCCATCACCCGCTAGTATTGGAGCATTGATTATAATTCATATAACAGTCAGAGGCTCTCATGTTTCGAGGAAGTATTGTAGCGCTCGTTACCCCTATGCTTGATGATAAAGTTGATGTTGAGCGGTTGGGTGAGTTGGTTGAATTTCACATTCAAGCAGGAACACACGCTATTGTGGCTGCTGGGACGACCGGTGAAGCGGGCACATTAACCCATAATGAAAAAAAATTGGTGATAAAAACAGTTATTGAGAAAGCCCGCGAGCGGATTCCGGTTATTGCAGGAACCGCGGCGAATGCCACCACAGAATGCATTGAGCTGACTCAAGCTGCGATGGAGTATGGTGCTCATGCAGCACTTATTATGACGCCAGCCTACATAAAGCCCACTCAAGAGGGGCTTTATCAACACTACAGCAAAATTGCTAAAGCAACGGCCATGCCTATTATTTTATATAATGTGCCAAGTCGAACTGCATGTGATTTGTTGCCTGAAACAGTAGCACGTCTTTCTCATATATCAAACATTGTGGGTATTAAAGAAGCGACTGGGCAAATGCCTCGTTTGCAGGAGCTCCTTCGACACTGTGGTGAGCGGATGGATATTTATAGCGGAGATGATATAACTGCTGCTGATTGGATGTTAGCAGGCGCAAAAGGGGTCATTTCAGTGACTGCTAATGTGGCGCCTAAAGAACTGGCTAAACTTTGTGAGGCATCTATTGCGGGTGATAAAGAACTCAGTGGACGTTTAAATGAGGCCTTGATGCCGCTGCATAAATTAATGTTTATTGAGTCCAACCCTATCCCGGCAAAATGGGCTGTTAGCCGTATGGGTTTGATGGGCAATGAAATTCGTATGCCCTTGACGCGTTTATCGAGTGAGCATCATGAGGCATTAGAAAAAGTCTTGTGTGCATTAAAATTGATATAATCGAGGTAATGTTGTGAAAAAATTAGGAATAATGGTGTTGCCGTTGTTATTGACGGCGTGTTCGGCGCAGTATACAAGTAATGGAGAACAGCAATATTTAAAAAGTAAAAATGGGGCGCGACTGGTGGTTCCTCCTTCGTTATCAACAGCGAATATAAGTGATTTTTATGATTTACCACCTCAAACCCAGGATGCAACGGTTAGCATAACACCACCCTAAGGATAAGGGCTTGTTTATATGTCAATAAAGTCAGCGGAACTAGTGGTTATCCAAGAGTTATCCCAGCGCATTGTTGATGCACAGCGCAAGATCCGCATTCTTGATCTCATCAAATGGGATGACAATGTTAAACAAACATTTTTTCGTCATAAAGGAAAAAAACTCCCTGAGGTCGATGCAAGCTATTACTTAAGCCGGCCTCTACCTTTTGACGCCTCGGAAAAAATGGAAGAGTTTCGCCTTATTTTACGAGATGCGCAAAATCAATGTGGACAATATTCACCTATTACACGGCTTATTAAACGTCAGTGTGATGAGTATATTCGTGCGGTTCAAATGTTGGCCGCGCGCGGTACGCCTGCTTTCTCAGAAATTGCAATGGAGTTATACGGCAGTCCAAGCGATGCATTTTATGCGGGTGGACCGCGCTTGTCTGAGTTAGGAGCTTTGTTGTTTGACGTCCTGACAGCGCTTGATGTGCAGTTGCAATCGGATGCTGATTTAAAACGTCATACGCCACAGGAGGCTCAGCGTTCTTTACAAGCATCTTTAGGCTCTTTTTTTCATGCTCATCAAGGTAAAGTGACGGTGATGGTGAGCGATGACATGTTGGCGGATGCTTCGGCTGGGGCTGACAATATTAAATTGGGCCAGCACGCCATGTTTAGTGATCGTGACCTTAAGTATTTAGAGGTCCATGAGGGTTGGGTGCACGTCGGTACAACATTGAACGGCTCAATGCAGCCGTATTGTTTTTTTCTTTCCAAGGGGTCACCTTCCTGCAGTGTTATCCAAGAAGGTTTGGCGGTGCTGACAGAAGTGGTTTCTTTTTCCTCTTATCCTGGGCGTATGCGTAAAATCACCAATCGTGTGATTGCGTTGGATAAAGTCACGGATGGTGCTAATTTTTTAGATGTGTACCATTATTTTATAGCGTGCGGCTTGTCTGAAGAAGACAGTTATAACAACAGCGTGCGGATTTTTAGAGGGAGCACGCCAACGGGCGGTCCTTTTACCAAGGATTTATCTTACGCGAAGGGATTTGTTCTGATTTATAATTTTATACGGTTTGCCATTAGCCAACATCGGATTGATGCTATTCCATTGTTGTTTACTGGTAAAATCGTGTTGGATGACTTGCCTTTGTTGAGTGAATTAAAAGAACAGGGCATTCTCACCTCGCCTGTTTATCTTCCTCCACAATTTCGTGATCTTGCAGCGCTTGGTACTTGGATGAGCTTTTCGTTGTTTCTTAATAAATTTGATTTGAATGAAATTCAGAAAAATTTTAGGTTTTTATTGGCTTAATCTATAGGGTTAGGGGACTTTCTTTAAAACAAAGAGGAGCCTTCTTAATAAAGGCTCCTTTTAATGTTAGCAGTTGCTGTTAACGCTGCGTGGTGCAGGAGCACGCGGTTCATCATAGGTATTGTTTTGTGTCGCAACAGTCACATAACCGCTGGTTCCTTCTGATGTTTCAGGGCCTTGCATGGGAATGGAGAATAATGTTGTTTGGGAGCGGGCTTTATGAACGCCAGCACTTCCATACTCCGAAGACCACTCATTGGGCTTTCCATTGCCCATCGTATATTTATCAGCGTCCCATCCCTTTTCACCAGCGTCATTACCCATTGTGTAGGCACTAGCGTCCCATTTTTGGGCATGATTTTTGTGAAGGGGGTTGTCCATGATTCCGCCATGTTTTTTATGTTCCATTTCCTCAGCCAAATGAAGCGTTTGGTTTCTTCGTCCCGGTTTTGTTTTTTTGAGGTTACGGGCGTGAGTTCCTTTTGAACTTGGGAAGCAATCTTTCAAGCTTGGCAGGTTGCTTCTATTTGCTCGCATTGTTTTTTGAATTTGCTGATGAGAAGAGCTCGTTTCAGAATCACCATTTTCAAGAGATGAATGTACGTCGTTGTTATGACGTAAACGCCGAATAAGAGCCACAATTCCTATACCAATAAGTATTATCGCTAAAACACCTAAGCCAACGGCCAAGCCTATAGGAAAAGCTGCATCTTTACCGCGGTTTTCATCCTTTGTGGGGCCATCGATGACCGACGTGGGACTGGGAGAGGCAGTAGCACTTGGTGCTGGATGTGGTGAGCTGGGTGATGGTTTGGGTTTAGGCGATGCGCTTGCATTGGGCGATGCACTGGCACTAGGCGATGCGCTGGCACTAGGCGATGCGCTGGCACTAGGCGATGCGCTGGCACTAGGCGATGCACTGGCACTAGGCGATGCGCTGGCACTAGGCGATGCACTGGCACTAGGCGACGCGCTGGCACTAGGCGATGCGCTGGCACTAGGCGATGCGCTGGCACTAGGCGATGCGCTGGCACTGGGCGATGCG
>CAYTZN010000026.1:17312-19671 GCA_964442495.1 uncultured Legionella sp.
GCTGGCACTAGGCGATGCGCTGGCACTAGGCGATGCGCTGGCACTGGGCGATGCGTTGGCACTGGGCGATGCGCTGGCACTGGGCGATGCGCTGGCACTGGGCGATGCACTTGCGCTGGGCAATGCACTTGCGCTCGGCAATGCACTGGCGCTGGGCAATGCACTTGCGCTGGGCAATGCACTTGCGCTGGGCAATGCATTGGCGCTGGGCGATATGCTGGCGATCTGTGTTATTGATTCCTCTTGAGATGTTGATGTTGTTGGGTTTTCAGTAGAAAAAGACTCACTTGTTATTGTGGTTGTTGTTTTGGCTGTCGTGGTAGTTGAAGTAGTTTCAGTTGCAGTTGATGGGGGAGGCGGAGGTGGGGTGGGTTTAGTAGGGCGGACTCCTGGTTGTGCATGAGCCTCTTGAGATAAAACAAAAGTTATTAATTTAGCTAACATATATTTTTTTTTTGATTTTTGGGGGAGCATTCTGGGTGTTCTCCATTGTTTGTGTCAGTTGTAAAAAGAGGGCGCAAATTAAATTAAATTAAACACGAACAGTCTGCTGCGTGACATCATCGAGCCCAGGTTTTATGGGCTAAAATTGTACACTATTGGATATATATTTACAAGAAATTTAATCATAGTTCAGTCCCTTGGGTTTAGTAGAATGATATTTTGAAAATGCATTTATTTAGTTTATATTGCTATCTAATATTGATTAAATTTTTTAACGTTAATGGGATAAGATTTATGAAAGGAAACAGGCGGTTAAACACAAAGTTTGTCTGCTTTTCAATTTGGTTAATGATAGGTGCTACTGATGCGCTTTCTGCAAATCCTTTCAGTTGGAACGGACCTTATTTTGGAGGGAGTCTTGGTGGTCTTAGCACAAGGAATACCGTAACGTGGTTACCTCAACAACCAATAATATTCAATGTACCACCTATTTCTGGTGATAATAATAGTTCAGCTTTGGTTGGGGGAATTCTGGCAGGGTATAGTTATCAATTTTTATCTGAGGGGGTTGTTGGTCTAGAGTTTGATTCGTCTTGGACTAATGCAAAAAAGACCATGACAAATTCTTGGGGCTCATACATAGATTTGCCATTTGTAGGCGCCTTTACAAATATGAAAACCTCCTTGAACTGGTTACCTTCCATCCGTGGTCGTCTTGGTTATCTTATAGCGCCTAATATTTTGGCTTATGGTGCGGTGGGGGTAGCGTGGGCCAACATCAGTTATTCTGCAAATAATGATAATAATGGAGATATTGAGGCTAATGGATTTATAGAGGCTGATGGAAGTAGGCGTTATATAACAAGCACTAATTTCTCTAAAACGTCATTAGGTTACACGGTTGGTGGTGGACTAGAGTGGGGAATTGTAAAGAATTTCTTGGTTAGAGCTGAATATCTTTTTTATCAATTTAATAGCTCTCAAAATGTTATTGCTCAAGATTCCACGGGAAATTTCCCTACCTACCCATCCAACTATGTTTGGGGTAATTTGGCTGTTAATGCGGTTCGTGCAGGGTTAGTCTTCAAATTCTAAGCCAGAGTTGGCTTTTCATTCAACGTGCCGCGGCATCCAGGCGATCTCAATCATGCCAGTATATTTTTATACAAGTCTTCCCAGTTTGGGTTTACATTTTCAATTAAGTTTAATTTCCAATGTCTACACCAATTTTTAAAGCGTTTTTCACGTTGTGCGGCGTTTAGATAAGTTGTATGAATTTCGTAATAAACCAGCATGGTTACATTGTACCGCGCAGTAAAACACGGAATAATTTTATTTTTATGTTCCCACACTCGTTTGATAAGATCTGATGTAGACCCAACATAGAGTGTACCGTTCCTTTGGCTTGCCATAATGTAGGTGTAGAAAGAGCTCATCTTAATTTCCTGAAGATGATATGAGAGTTGGATGGGTAAGATGTTAACTCAATCAGTAATGGTTGTATAATAGGTGTCAGGATATATTTTTCGTATGCTAGCTTCGTGATTTTGAGACGCACCGAACTGGATGCCGCGGACAAAGCCGCGGCACGTAGGGTTTTGTGTAGTACTGGTAAGAAGAGGGGTATTGCTGCAATAGTATTGAGCTTTCGCCACTATTGCAGACTGCTGGGGGTAAGTCTACAAGTTGCTGTAGTTTCTTCATCCCCTCATCCCTTCATTTACTCCGCCACCCCACGTGCCGCGGCTTTGTCCGCGGCATCCAGGCGATCTTGATCAAGCCATCCAGCCCAGTTATCTGTTTGGATTTACAAATCTCTACACCAATTTTTCAACCTTTTTTCGTATGCTAGCTTCGTGGTTTTGAGACGCACCGAACTGGATGCCGCGGACAAAGCCGCGGCACGTAGGGTTTT
>CAYTZN010000027.1:0-17146 GCA_964442495.1 uncultured Legionella sp.
GTTTGATGCTGAACTTACACCAAAAGCCGCTGCTGGTCATGTTGGATTCTTTGCAGTTAATTCATCCTCGTTATTAAGTTCGGAGGATGTCGCGGATGCGCCTGCTCCATAAAAAGGGTACTAAGACGGTACTTCATCACTATTTCGCATCAAGATAGTACTAGATTCTGCGAATAAAGCGCAGAACTTAGGTATATGATTTTGTAGCGTTTTTTGATGCCTTTAGATACGTTTATCCTGATTTGATCGTTAATCGTGCTCTAAATTTGGGTTAGTGATGTTCCATTAAAAAATAATACGTCGTGTATTGACCCGCTTTGGAGCTTGGGTATTTCCTCATTTTGTCAGAAAGTATATTTATGCTAGTCTGCCTTTTTATATAAGAATATTTATGATGCTTACGGTTAGCGATTTAAATTTTGATTATTCTGACAGGCGACTTTTGCATGGGATAAATTTTAGCTTAGCAAAGGGTGAGCTATTGCATTTGCGGGGTAAAAATGGATCTGGCAAAACCACGTTACTAAAATTATTAATAGGGTTACTTAGGCCGTGCCAAGGTGAGATAGTTTTTGCGGGTCATTCTATTTATGAAGATATTGCGACCTACCAAAGAAACATTTGCTACGTGGGGCATAAAAGTGGTGTGAGTCAGTTGCTGACTGTGCGTGAAAATTGTCGGTTTGAATTGTGTGCGAGCGCATCAACACGTGCATTTGATACGTTAATCCGTTCCTTTTTTTTAGATGGTATGGAAGACATGCCTTGTGGTTTGTTATCAATGGGGCAACGTCGGCGTGTAGGATTGCTACGTATACTCTTGTCTACTGCATCATTGTGGGTATTGGATGAACCACTGGTGGGTTTGGATGAACCGACTCTTAATGTATTAATGGACTGTCTTACACAACACCTTGTTAAAGGCGGGCAAGTTGTTTTGACGTCGCATCAAGCGTTGCCTGAGCCGTTACCCCATTATCGGGAGTATTGGTTGTGACTAGCTTTTTTACTATTTTTAAGCGGCAATTGACGCGTGAGTTTTGGTTAAATCTACGACAGGTTAAATTTATCTTAAATTCATGTTTGTTTTTTTTAATGATCACCGTGTTCTTTCCATTGACCATGCCTCCTGATGTTGTTTTACTACGAACAATAGCTCCAGGCCTTGTTTGGATAGCCATGTTGTTAGCTATGTTTTTGTCTTCCGAACGTTTGTTTCAACAAGATTATGACGATGGTGTTATCGAGCAGTGGTTGGTGAGTGGTTATCCTGTTAGTGTGCTTGTTAGTGCAAAAATTTTAATGCATTGGTTGGTTAACTTAATCCCTATGTTAATCTTATGTCCCTTTTTGGCTATTTTATTTACGCTTACACCCTATGAAACGAGTTTGTTGATGTTAAGTTTAGTATTAGGCACCCCAGCGCTGCTTTACCTTTGTGCATTAGCAGCGGCATTTAGCACGGGACTGCAGCAAAAAGGGGTATTAATGGCACTCATTTTATTGCCCTTAACCCTTCCTGTTATGATTTTTGGGAGTGGTGCGCTGATTGCTGTGATGCAACATCTTCCACCTTTGGGTTATTTGGTGTTGTTACTGGCTATCTCTATTGCCGCAGTGGGCCTGCTACCCTTTGCTATAGCTGGGGTAATACGAATTGGGTTGGTGGATTAACCGTTCGTGTATTAAACACAATGAAGAGAAGACATCCATCGAAATGCATGGTAATATTTTTATCTTTTTTTGATTTAATTATTCTCTATGTGGCGTTTATTGTATCAATTGGCTTCGCCAATGACATTTTATCGATTATCAGGGCGTTTTGCGCCATGGTTCGCAATCGGTGCTATGCTGACATTTGTGGTTGGTATGATTTGGGGATTAGTGTTTGCGCCGCCTGACTATCAGCAAGGCGATGCCTTTCGTATTATCTACGTTCACGTCCCTTGTGCTTTTTTGTCCATGTCTCTTTATGCTTTCATGGGCTTTTTAAGCCTGTTATTACTCATTTGGCGCATTAAAATAGCGGGTATTATGTTGCGTATGTGTGCGGAGCTTGGCGCTTGCATGGCATTTTTGGCGCTGGTTACAGGAAGCATTTGGGGAAAACCCATGTGGGGCACTTGGTGGATCTGGGATGCCCGTTTAACGTCTGAATTGATTTTACTGTTTTTGTATGGAGCGATACTGGCTACTGCAAATGCTTATCAAAACAAAGAGCAAGGCGATAGGGTAGTGGCTATTTTAGCTTTGGTGGGTTTGGTTGATTTACCTATCATTCACTATTCAGTGTATTGGTGGAATACCTTGCATCAAGGTGCCACGTTATCCGTTTTTGCTAAACCAAAGATGGATACAAGCATGCTTTACCCTCTTTTATTAACACTTCTAGGCTTTAGTCTTTATTCTGTATGGGCAGTCCTATTAAAAACTCGAAATGAAGTGTTGCTTCGCGAGCGTCGGCAGGGCTGGGTTAAGCAACTGGTAGAGCGAGGTAAACCATGAATGCTATTTTGCAATGGCTCTCCATGGGAGGCTATGCTATTTATGTATGGTCCGCGTATGGATTGGTTGGAAGTCTTTTAATCATCAACATCCTTGCAATTAAATGGCAGAAAAAAAAGACGTATAAACAATTACAACGGTGGTTTAGACAATCAGAACAGTTGGGGGCAATGGATAAAATGCCCTCTGATGCTTGCTAAGGGTACAGCATGAACGCTGCACGTAAAAAAAAATTAATGATGGTTTTCTTGATACTGGGCGTGGTTTCAGTCGTCACGGCCCTGGTATTATATGCATTACGCCAAAATATTAGTTTATTTTATTCCCCCACTCAAATAGCCAGAGGTGAGGCACCTACACATCATGCTATTCGGGTTGGTGGAATGGTGGTTTCTGGTAGTGTTTTGCGAGATGCGAAAGATTTATCGGTGCATTTTGCGGTAACGGATTATAGTCATACGCTGGTGATAACGTATAAAGGCATTTTGCCTGACTTATTTCGCGAGCGCCAAGGCATTGTCGCCGAGGGGATGCTGCTAGATGATCATCAGTTTATAGCGACCACTGTTTTGGCAAAACATGATGAAAACTACATGCCGCCAGAAGTTAAAGATGCCTTGGCGCGCGCCAAGAAAGAGAAGGTAAAGTCCCATTTATGATAGCTGAAATTGGTTCGTTTTCGTTGGTGTTAGCATTGTTTTTTGCAAGCCTTTTGGTTGCAGTGCCTATGCTGGGTTTGTTGCTTCAAAACCCACGCATGATAGATGCTGCCCGTGTGTATGTGTGTGGTCAATTTTTGTTTGTGGCGATATCTTATTGTTGCTTGATGGCTTGTTTTTTAAACGATGACTTCACCGTTATCTATGTTTTAACCAATTCTAGTCTTACTTTACCGTGGTTTTATAAGCTTTGTGCTGTGTGGGGTGGGCATGAGGGCTCAATGTTGCTCTGGGTTGCTATTTTAAGCGTCTGGATGTTAGCGGTTAATTTTTTTAGTCGCGAATTAGATAGCGCTATTCGCATTCGGGTGCTGGTGGTTTTAGGGGCTCTTAGTGTCGGTTTTATTTTATTTTTATTGGCAACATCCAATCCATTTTTACGCCAATTCCAGTTATTAAAAAGCACGGGTCGCGATCTTAATCCTTTGTTGCAAGATCCTGGTTTTTTATTTCACCCGCCCATGTTGTATATGGGGTATGTGGGATTTTCCGTAGCGTTTGCTTTTGCTATTGCTGCATTATGGTTGGGACGTGTTGAGGCGTCGTGGGCAAAGTGGACCAGGCCCTGGACCTTGGCAGCCTGGTGTTGTTTAACTGCTGGCATAACGCTTGGCAGCTGGTGGGCCTATCGAGAGCTAGGGTGGGGTGGTTGGTGGTTTTGGGATCCTGTTGAAAATGCATCTTTCATGCCGTGGCTTGTGGGAACGGCGCTGCTTCATTCGCTGATGGCGAGCGAAAAACGTCAGCAATTGATGGCCTGGACATTACTGCTCGCTATCAGTGCTTTTTCGTTAAGTTTGGTGGGAACCTTTTTAGTGCGTTCTGGGGTTTTAACTTCTGTACATGCCTTTGCGGTCGATCCTTCACGGGGCCTCTATATTCTTATTTTTTTATTGGTGGTCATTGGTGGCTCTTTGTTGTTATTTGCCGCCCGAGCTCAAACGTTACAGAACCAACGTAGATTAGTTGTTGTATCACGCGCTAGCGCATTATTATTAAACAGTGTTTTTTTAGGCGTCGCCATGCTGACGGTTCTCATGGGAACGGTTTACCCATTGTTAATTGATGGGCTGGGGTTAGGTAAATTATCTGTAGGCGCGCCGTATTTTAATACAGTATTTGTTCCTTTAATGATTCCAGTTTTTGTATTGATGGGCGTGGGTGTTCACCTCTATTGGCAAGGTGATAGTCTTCGTCGGGTGTTTGCTAAGTTAAACAAAGAAATTGTATTGAGTTTTATTTTGCCAGCGTTGCTGCTGACAGTCCTAGAAAAAAAAATAAATGCAGGTGTCTATTTAGGATTGGTGCTTGCGGCTTGGGTATTCTTGAGTACGGCCAGGGTTTTTTGGACCAGAGTTAAGCAAAGAGGCGTCCGTGATATAGGGCCATCATTTATAGGAATGGTGATGGCTCACTGTGGTATGGCCGTTACCATGATTGGCATCGCTGTATCATCAGGTTATGGGGTTCAAGACGATGTTAAAATGGCGCCCGGGAGCCATGCCATCTTGGCAGGGTATACCATTGAATTTTTAAGTGAGACGGCGTTAACTGGGCCTAATTATCATGGAAGTCGTGCGCGTTTTTTAATCCACAATGCACATCATCATGCAGAAATATTTCCAGAAAAGCGTATTTATGATGTGGGGCAAATGGCAATGACGGATTCGGCGATTGATGTAACGCCATTTCGTGATATTTACATTGCCTTAGGTGAACCGCTCGATGATGATGCGTGGTCTGTGCGCTTATATTATAAGCCCTTTGTTCGTTGGATTTGGGGTGGTGGCTTTTTGATTGTGATGGGTGGTTTATGCGCTTTAAGCCATCGACGTTATTACACGCATAAAAAACTGCGTTCTAGCCTCGAGGCACCTGCAGTATGAAAAAGGCACTTTGGCGCATAGCGCCTTTCATCATTTTCATGGTACTAGCATTATTTTTTTGGCGTGGATTATCACTAGACCCTCACGAGCTTCCTTCAGCTCAAGTAGGAAAAGCACTACCTGCGTTTAAATTACCTACTTTAGAGTCCGAAAAAATATTCACACCAGCAGTTTTACGAGGCCAAGTGGTGCTGTTAAATATTTGGGCGAGCTGGTGTGCGGCTTGTACAGAGGAGCAAATTTTCTTGATGGAATTGGCGCAAAAGGGCGTGGTTATTTATGGTCTTGATTATAAAGACCACCCAAATGATGCAAAGGCTTGGTTAGAGGAGTGGGGTAATCCCTATCGCTCAATAGGTTCGGATAGGGATGGGAAGGTTTCTATTGATTTGGGCGTTTATGGTGCTCCAGAAACGTTTTTGATTGATAAAACAGGTGTTATTCGTTATCGGCATGTTGGGGTATTAACTAAAGAAATTTGGGCGCGCGAGTTTCTCGGGCGAATAAAGCATTGGGAGGCTCAAGCGTGAGGCTCTTATTTTTAGGATGTATGTTGGTAAGTCTAACTGGGTTTGCAAGCTCAATGTACCCCTTGGATACGCCAAAACAAGAAGCGCAATTTAATTATTTGTTGCGAGAGCTGCGCTGCCTTGTTTGTCAGAATCAGGATTTAGCGGATTCAAATGCGGGCCTTGCAAAGGACTTACGTCAAGAAGTTTACGAGCTCGTTAAATCAGGCAAGAGTGATAATGATATTATTGCATATTTAACTGCCCGCTATGGGGATTTTATTTTATTTAACCCGCCGCTAAAAACCGTGACGGTTGTTTTATGGTTTGGGCCTTTGTTATTTATGGTGATTGGCTTGTTGGTATTTTGGAAAACATGTTTAAAGCGAAGCAGTGATGAGTGAAGTCTGGTTATTTTGTGGTTTTATAGGTCTTGTGATGGTTGCACTAGCAATAATGCTTTTTCCTTTTCGAGGATCCATTCGGACGGCGTGGGTATTTATACCAATTGCAGTTGCGTTCGTTGTGCTGGCCTATGGGCAGTGGGGTGGTTTGCCTGATTGGCGGGCGTATCGCCAGAAAGAAGAGCATCAAGCACAGGCAAAGGCCATGCTTAAATCCCTTCGTAACCCTGATGATGTGGTTCAACGGTTAAAAGAAAAACTTGCATCGGACCCTCAGAATTCACAAGGGTGGTATTTATTGGGGCGACTGTATGCAAGTGGCAATCGATGGCAGAAGGCGCATGATGCCTTTAAGAGTGCGTACACGTTAAAGCCGAATGACATCCCAATAATCCTTAATTATGCTCAAAGTTTATGGCAATTAAACCATCAGGTATTTAATCGCAAGATTCGCACGTTGTTTCAGTCCGTCTTAGAAAAAAATAGCAATCAACCGGATGCTTTAGCAATGCTTGCTATGGATGCCTTCCTAAGGCATTCTTATCGGCCCGCAATTGCGTATTGGCAGCGTTTATTAACACTTGTCCCGCCACAATCGGAAGATGCCAAAACCATCCGAAAAGCGATTGCTAAGGCGCAACGAAAAATGATTTCAAAATAATGTTCACAGGAGATTGGATGATGACAGACAAAGTATATCAGGTGATTGAATTGGTAGGTACCTCTCAAGACAGTATCGAAGAAGCTATTAACAATGCGATTGCTACAGCAGCACAATCTCATGGCAAACTCGATTGGTATGAAGTACTAGAAACGCGTGGGTTTATTGAAGGTAACCGCAGTAAATATTATCAAGTTCATCTTAAAATTGGGTGTCATGCACACTAGCGTGTAACAACGAAATATAATCATATTTCAATCGGCCCCAATTTGCATTGGGGTTATTAAAAATTGAATTTATGGTATTAAAGCCTAATCAAGGCAACCGTTTTGGTCGTAGAGGTTTGGATTGACTTGATGTTTAATTTGCTCTAAGAGTAAGCACATCACAGGTTGCATGATTGACCACGGCATGTGCAGTGCTCCCCAAGAAGGAGGGTAGTGTGCTTGGTGTGTGACTACCGAGAATGATTAAATTACAAGAGAGCTCCGTTACTTTGTTAAGAACATGGGTTTTGATTGAACCTATTTCAACAAATTGTTGCTGAGAAGGGATATTTAATGCCTCTCCTAATGTGCGCATGACTGTTTCAGCATCATCTTTCATTGGTCGGTAAAACTCAGCAAAGCCCAAGCCTTGTGCAAGTTGCAAGCTAGCTGGGGGCTCAATCACGTGCAATAAATAGAGTTTTGCATTAAAGCATTTTGCAATTTCAGCGGCTTTTTTGCACAGATCAAAATGGTTTTCGCTTAAGTCCGTGGCGTATAAGATATGAGTATACATAAGTCCTTCACGTGTCATGAGCTTTCCTTCCTTTAAGTTTAGTTGATACCTATTAAAAATGTAACTTTTTGCCGTTATTTGGTGTGAAAACGTTACGTTAAATAGACATCACAATGGTTAAGGTAAGATTGTAAAGGGCTTCCACTCGGGAGACAGGCTAAGGGTGTAATTTCAAGTAAGGGTTTCAGCACAAAATCTCGTCGTGTCATTTCTGGGTGTGGAATGGTTAAATCGTAGCGGTTTACCATATGCTCACCATAAAGCAATATATCAATATCAATGGTACGTGCGCCCCAGTGTTTTTTGCGAACCCTGTTCTGTTTTTTTTCAATGCGTTGGCAACAGATTAAAAGCAAATCGGGTGGTAATGATGTTTTTATAAGGATAACCATATTAAGGTAGGGGGGTTGGGAGAGAACACCCAACGGCTGGCTTTTATAAATGCTCGATTTTTTAAGAACAATGGATTTAGGCAGCTTATTGAGTAAAATCAGAGCCTGGTTAAGCTGGCGCAGAGGGGTGCCTAAGTTGCTTCCAAGCCCAAGATAGCAAAGGGTCATATTTTTGGTTTGGGTTTAAATTTGCGTCTTTTTTTTTGTGGTAATGGAGGGGCTGCTGCATTGAGGGCTTCAACCATTTCAGCTTGAATATCAGGTTCAACCTCTTGAAAGGTAGTCCACCAGTCAGCTAACTCCATTGATTCGTCATTGGCTAAGGCCCGAAGAGCTAGAAAATCGTAAGCGGCTCTAAAACGCGGGTGTTCTAGCAAGTGAAATGCACGATTACCTAAGCGCTTAGGGAAGCGGTATTGTAAAAGCCAGATTTCACGCATGACTTGTGTAAAGCGCTTTGGAACAGTGATGACACGATTTTGTTCGGTAATCACTTCTGACATGGCTTTTTCTAATGCGGGCAGTGGATCCATTCCCTCATTTTTTAATGCTTCTGTGCGAACCATCAGTGGGAACCATAGCAGTACAGCGAATAAAAAAGCAGGTGTTACGGGTTTGTCTTCCCGCACACGTGTGTCAGTATTCTCTAAGGCTATCATGAGTAATTCATTGACGGGAAAATGACTGTCTACCAGTTCGTGGGTTTGGGCAAAAAGGCGTTGAAAAAGCCCATATTTAACCAATAAATTCTGAACTGCAACTGCCGCACCGCATTGGTAGAGCTTGTTGATTTCATCAAATAAACGCGAGCCAGAAATATGGTTAATGAGTGGGCTTAATTCAAGCAATGGTAGGGCGGTTTCTGGAGCAAAATCAAATTGCAATTTTGCACTAAAACGAATGGCTCGAAGCATACGCACAGGATCTTCTTGGTAACGCGTAACAGGGTTGCCAATCATGCGAATTACGCGTTGGTTTACATCATTAAAGCCACCTGTAAAATCAACAATTGAGGCATCTTGAACATTGTAATAAAGGGAATTGATTGTAAAATCTCGACGCCATGCATCTTCTTCTAGGGTGCCATACGCATTGTCTCGTATCAACATGCCTCGATCATTGGTTTGTTGGTTATCATCAACAGGTTCATGGCCGCGGAAAGTAGCAACTTCAATGATTTCGCGATGATAGAGTATATGGGCAAGCTTAAAACGACGGCCAATGATACGTGCATTACGAAATAGGTTTCTAATTTGATTCGGCGTGGCATTGGTTGCTACGTCAAAATCTTTAGGGGCTTTATGTAACAATAAATCCCGAACGCTTCCCCCAACCAGGTAGGCTTCAAAGCCTGCACTGTTTAGACGATTTAATACTTTAAGCGCGTTGGGATTAATATCCGTTTTGGATACATGATGGTGACTGCGTTGTATAATATAGCTGGAATCAACGGGTGGTTTACTAGCCCTTGATTTACGCAACAGCCTTTTAATTAATTTGATGATTATATTCACCTATAGGGTATTTTGTCTTCGCGCGTTATTATAGCCAAGGTAAGTGTGAAAGTGAACCATTTACCTCGCCCCCACTTCTGTGGACAATAGATTTTTGGACAATAAGGTTAAGTACGCAAATGGAATTCTTAGATATTTTTGTAAGTTTATTGGCGTTAATTATTCTAGAAATCATTCTAGGCATCGATAATTTGGTTTTTTTGTCGATACTGACCGAAAAATTACCCCGTGAAAAGCGTAAAAAAGCTCGTCGATGGGGATTGACGTTTGCCTGGATGACACGTTTGATGCTCCTGGGGTCTGCGGTGTGGTTCGTTAAATTAACGCACCCATTGTTTACTATTGGTAACACAACATTTTCACTGCGTGATATTTTTCTCTTTGCGGGTGGTGCTTTTCTGATAGCAAAGGCAACCCAGGAAATTCATGGCGAAGTGGGCGATGAAGAGTCGGCACGAAGTGAATTTGGTGTGCCCATGGCTACTTTCAAAGGGGTTGTGACTCAAGTGGCATTAATGGATATTATTTTTTCATTAGACAGTGTCTTGACTGCTGTTGGGTTAACGAGTCGTTTTTGGGTGATGGCCCTCGCCATTACTTTAGCTATCGTAGTGATGATTTATGCAAGTGAGTCGGTTAGTCGATTTATTGAAAAATACCCATCCATTAAAATGCTTGCACTGAGTTTTTTAATTTTAATTGGCACGGTATTAGTGGCTGATAGCTTTGCTTTCCATGTGCCTCGGGGATACATTTATTTTGCCATGGGTTTTTCTTTAAGTGTTGAATCGCTTAACCTTATTAGACAATCGCGACGAAATAGACTTCATCGTAATATTAAGCAGGAGTAGTAAATATGCTTGTGATTAAAGCATTTCATATCATCGCAATGGTCGCGTGGTTTGCTGGGTTATTTTATTTGCCGCGGCTCTTTGTTTATCATTCCGAAACAACTGATCTAATAAGCCTTGAACGATTCAAGACAATGGAGCGTCGTCTTTATTATGGAATCACATGGCCCGCGGCTTTATTAACCAGCATTCTGGGTGTTGTGCTCCTATTATACAACCCAGCATATTACCTTAAAGCAGGTTGGATGCATGCGAAACTGGGGTTGGTGATGCTTTTGTGGGTGTACCACTTGGCTTGCGGCTATTATTTGAAGTGTTTTCTGCAGGAAAAAAATAGCAAAAAAGCTTTTTTTTACAGGGTATTTAACGAGTTGCCTACATTATTGTTGATTTCTATAGTTTTATTAGTGGTCGTTAAGCCCTTTTTAATGGCTTAGCGACCTACAAAAATCAGTCCATCTCGACCATTTCAAAGTCTTCTTTAGCAGCACCACAGTCTGGGCAGAACCAATTTTCTGGAACTTCTTCCCATAATGTTCCTGCTTCAATACCATCTTCAGGCCAGCCTTCAGCCTCATCGTAAATAAACCCACAAATGACACAAATATATTTTTTATATGCGTTCATGACCATCGCCTGCCGTTAAAAGAGCTTAATTTAGCTACTGTTTGTTTTAAAGTAAAGTAAAGATTGCTCAATATGTGAAATATGTTGGCCTTATCTGTCTTCATTTTGGATTTTCGAATCAAAGCAATACTAATTCGTTATTATCTCATCTAAAGTAGAGTACGGTGTGTCTTAATTTAAACGGAGGTTTGCTATGTATTATGCCAGACTTTTTTTATTGTCGATGCTTGTGTTCTTTACGTTAGACATGGTGTGGTTGGGTTTAATTGCAAAAAATTTGTATATAAAAAATTATGGGGCTTGGTTACGGTTAGAGAGTGGCCAACTTTGGCCCGTTTGGTGGGCTGTTCTTATCGTATACATGCTTTTTGCCTTGGGCACCTTGACCCTTGTACTTCCGCTTGCAAAAGGACTTTTGGTTGAGGCTTTCTTATATGGCGCACTACTGGGCTTTGTGGTCTATGGTGTTTATGATTTTACCTGCTATGGTATTTTTAAGGATTGGCCTATAGGCATGGCCTTTATCGACTGGGTGTGGGGTACTTTTTTATGTGCTTTTTCTGCCATGATAACGGCTTACATCGGTCGCTTTGTTTGATGTTAATACCGTTGATTGGAGGGTGTTTGTTGGTTTTATTTTGTTAAAATTGTCTTGATTTGTTTCTTAATTTAGGGCCGATTTCTTGCCAATTTTAATGCAATTCTATAGAATGACTGCAAAATTCAGTCGACAAGGAGCTTTATGATGAATAAATCGCACGCATTGTTTGCAGAAGCACAAGCTGTTATTCCAGGAGGAGTTAATTCGCCTGTGCGTGCATTTAAAGGAGTCGGAGGTGAGCCACTTTTTTTCAAACAAGGAAACGGCGCTTACCTGATTGATGTTGATGACAAACACTATATTGATTTTGTGGGCTCATGGGGGCCTTTGATTCTTGGGCATTGTCACCCAACGGTCATCAATGCGGTGAAGGATGTATTGCAAAGTGGTATGAGTTTTGGTGCACCTACGGAGCTTGAGGTTCGACTTGCACAAAAAATAATTTCGCTCATGCCTTCCATTGAAAAAATACGCATGGTCAATTCAGGTACCGAAGCCACCATGACGGCTATTCGCTTGGCGCGGGGTTACACGCATCGAAATAAAATCATCAAATTCAATGGCTGTTATCATGGCCATAGTGATAGTTTATTGGTAAAAGCAGGATCTGGATTATTAACGTTAGGCATACCGTCCACACCCGGTATTCCCCCGAGCATTACCGAGCACACATTAACAGCAGAATATAATAATCTAGACCAAACTATCCGTCTATTTGAAGAATACAAGAAAGACATTGCTGCCGTAATTGTAGAGCCAGTTGCCGGCAACATGGGGTTTGTTCAACCAAGTTATAAATTTCTTCAGGGGTTGCGTCAACTCTGCGACACGTATGGTGCCGTGTTAATATTTGATGAAGTCATGACAGGCTTTCGTGTGGCGCTAGGTGGGGCTCAAGAGGTATATAATATTAAGCCTGATCTTACAACCTTGGGCAAAGTAATTGGTGGTGGCATGCCCGTGGGTGCTTTGGGTGGTAAAGAAAGTATCATGTCGTGTTTGGCGCCTGAGGGACCTATCTATCAAGCGGGTACATTATCCGGAAACCCACTCGCCATGGCGGCAGGTCTTGCTACCTTGTCGGAAGTGGAAAAACCTGGGTTTTATCAACACCTTGGTGCTCTATCGAAGTCTCTCGTTCATGCGCTGTCTGATGTTGCTCAGTCTTTATATATACCTTTTTGCGGCGCATCCTTAGGGGGTATGTTTGGTTTTTGTTTTAACGACAAACATCAAATGATAGATTATGCGGATGTTGCTTCTTCTGACGAAGTATTGTTCAAGCGCTTTTTCCATGGCATGTTACAAAAAGGCATTTATTTTGCGCCGTCTATGTATGAAGCTGGATTTGTTTCTGGCGCGCATCAGCAGGAAGAAATTCGCCTCACTCAAGTGGCGGCAGAATCTGTGTTGGTTAGTTGTTTGAAAGTGACGGCGTAGCGTTTGAAATACCGCGCCATGTGCGCGGTATTTTATTAAATTTATATGTTTTTTTCTTTAAGCAGGCTTGTTACTTCTTCGGCAATAAATTGCTCTTCATCCCCCCTAATCACCAAAATAGGCGTCTTATCTGTTGAAATATTTTTGCAATGGCTTTCTGATGGGGCATGATTGGTGTTGTGGTCTATCATTAATCCTAAATGAGTGAGCGGCTCGATAATTTTTGCACGAATAGACGCTGCATTTTCTCCAACCCCTCCTGTGAAAATCAAAGCATCCAATACTGGTATTTGAGAAAGATAAGCACCAATGGTTTTTTGGATGCTGTAAACATACATGTTTATAGCTCGGGTAGCTGACTCATCCCCTTGCTCCTCCATGCGCCTCAGTAAATGTCGCATGTCATTATCTTTGGCAATGCCTAAAAGACCGCTTTTTTTATTTAAAAGGGTATCGACATCCTTTAATGACATGCCTTTCTGCTGCAAATAGAGCGGAATAGCGGGGTCAATATCACCACAACGGGTGCCCATGATTAACCCTGACAGAGGTGTCATGCCCATGCTGGTGTCAATAGACTGCCCATTTTTTACCAAGCATGCACTGGCGCCATTGCCTAAGTGAAGCGAAATAAAATGGCATTGTTCAATGGGCTTTTTTAAAAAACGCGAAGCTTCATGTGAGACATATTGGTGATTGATGCCGTGAAAGCCATAGCGCCTAATTTGATACTCCTCTGCTACGTCTTTAGCCAGCGCATAGGTGTGAGCATAAGGGGGCAGGGTGTGGTGAAATCCACTATCAAAAAGCGCCACATGGGTGGCACTGGGGAAATTTTTTCTGGCAAATTGCACGCCTAATGCATTGATAGGGTTATGAATGGGTGCAAGTGAAGATAAATCGATAATGGCTTTCAAGACATCGTCGTTAATAAGTGTTGGTTTAAAATAATGACAACCCCCATGAACAATACGGTGTCCAATTGCATTGATCGGTAAATGGCCCATTTCCACGTGTAATTTGTGTCCGAGTGCGTCAAAGGCTTCCTCATGGGAGTGAAAACATTGCGCTACTGTCGTTTTTTCTTGAAACGTGTGGTGCCAAGAGCTCTTCTTCTCACCTATCCCTTCAATCAGTCCTGTCAGAATGCTCTGAGGTGCAGCGTTATCTACCCTAAACAATTTGTATTTTATGGAAGAGCTGCCTGCGTTTAAAGTGAGTATGTTCATGGTGTATTGTCCTGGGCTTGAATCGCTGTGATAAGGATGGTGTTGATGATATCGTCAGATGTACAACCGCGGCTTAAATCATTCACGGGTTTATTGAGCCCTAATAGAATAGGGCCAATGGCTAGTGCACCACTTTCACGTTGTACGGCCTTGTATGTATTATTCCCGGTGTTTAAATCTGGGAAAATAAGTACGTTCGCATTTCCAGCGACTTTAGAATGGGGTAGCTTTTTGGCAGCAACCCCTTTGTCCACTGCCGCGTCATACTGGATGGGTCCCTCTACCAACAATTTTGGATGATTTGTTTTAAGAATTTGATAGGCTGCCGCCACTTTTTCCACGCTGTTGCCTTTACCAGAGTCGCCTGATGAGTAGGAGAGCAGAGCAATTTTAGGATCAATACCTAATTGTGTTGCAATTTGAGCGGCTTGACTTGCTATTTCTGAAAGCATGATGCTGTCTGGTTCAGGATTTATCGCGCAATCGCCATAGATAAGGACGCGCTCGCTTAAGCACATGATAAAAATGGAGGAGACTTTTTGTATGCCGGGTTTGGTTTTGATGATCTCTAGAGCTGGTCGAACGGTATCTGCTGTTGTATGTGTGGCGCCAGATACCATACCATCCGCGTGCCCACAATACACCATCATGGCCCCGAAATAATTGTTATCATTCATCCGTTCTAAGGCAATGGGAAGGTTGATGTTTTTATGTTTACGTAATTGATAATAAGCTTCTGCGTATACTTCTTTTTGAGCAGATTGCTCTATGTCAATGATGTTGACGCCAAGAAGCCTTATGCCAATACGTTTTGCTAGCAATTGGATTTTTTCAAATTTACCAAGCAGGGTGATGGTTGCAATACCGCGTTGTAATATGTAATCGGCCGCCTGCAAAATACGCGGGTCATCTCCTTCCGGTAACACAATATGGCGTTTTTTTTGTTTGGCTTTACTAGCAAGTTCATACAAAAACACCGCAGGGCTGGATTGGGTTTTTTCAGTTTTTAATGCAAGAAATTGCAACAATGGCTCTACAAAAAAGGGCTGCATTGTTTCGATAGCCATCATCGCTTTTGCTTCATCATGTCGACTTAAGCTAAATTTTGCTGAAAAAAGCGCTGTTGCTGTTTCATAGGTGTTTAATCGAGTTAAGAGCACTGGAAAAGGATATTCAAGTCCTGCGATGATTTCACAAATAATATTACCCGGTAGTTCGCCACCTGTTAATACAATGCCTGCAATTTTGGGGTAGTTTGTTGATTGATCAGCTAACAGTGAACCTAAAAGTATATCGACTCTATCATCGGGTGTAATGATGAGCATGCCACTTTTGTCCATTTGGGATTGTAAAAAATTGGCTACGGTTTTTGCTGCCACATTAAATTGTCGCACAGGCCGATGCAACTCATTGGCACCATATAAAACATTGGCTTGCAGTTTATTTGCAACGTCGCTCATGGTGGGGTGCGCTAGAGATTCAAATTCAGGAATAATGGCAATTAAGTGTAGTTTTGGAAAATGCTCTTTAAACAACACCTGTGCTTCTGTTTCATAAAGGCTTGGTACACGGTTAATCACAGCGCCTACAACCCTTGCATGATGTTGTTTGGCAACTTTTAACGCTGTGTTTAAAATTGAAACCGTGTGAGCTAATGTTCGGTCTTTGGCGCAGATTACCAACACCACATCACAATTCAATTGGTATGCAAGCGTGAGGTTGAATTGGTATTCAAAGGCATCATTATCGCTCTCAAAGTCACTTCCTTCATAGTAACTAAAAACATTTGGGCTTAAATTTTGCGTCTTTTCAAGTACGGTTGTTACTAAATCTTCTGGGTGTGAGCGTGTTAACAAAATGGCTTCGTTGATGTCCATCAAGGGGGTAATTGGGTGATTTGCTACTTGTTCCAATAATGGAATTTGCTCTTTGTCTGATTCGTTGAATAATTTAAAGCAGTGAATCGCCGGTAGCTTGCTTTTGAGCGATGAAAGAAGGCCTAGCGATATAAACGATTTTCCTGCACGTTTTTCAATGCCAGTTAAATACAGTTTTTTATGCATGGCCATCCTGAAATAATTGGGGGAATATCTATAGTTTAATCTATTTTTGTCATGGTTGGTTAATTTTTAGCATGTTTTATGCTGCAATTTAACGCATTTTTGACTGCGTCCCTTTAATGCCGCCTGATACCTGTCCAATAGGTTGCTCTATAACATTGAGGTGGAATAACCTTTTGAGTGTTAAAATGTACGCGTATCATCCCACAATCAAGTGTATTGTAGATGGGGCTCTCATAAACTTGCAGCGCTTCTTGATGCGGAAAATGATAACGATTATCAAACCCATAAGATGCAAGTGCGTATTGGGGGGCAATTTGATGAACAAAGTCTCTTGATGACGATGTTTTGCTCCCATGGTGGGGAATAACCATTACGGAGGAACGAAGTTTTTGCCCATAGGTTTTTGTAAGGTAGTCTTCAGCTGATTTTTCAATGTCGCCAGTTAGCAATACTTTACCCGCAGGAGTAGCGATTTGCAAAACACACGAACGATTGTTTTTGCTCTTTAACGGTATATTTATTGGAAAAAATCGAAATATGACATTATCCCACTCCCAAGATGGGTATTGATGACACGAGACGCCTCTTTTATAAAAATTTGGATTATCGACAATAAATTCTTTGATGGGGTATTTCTCTTCCAGGGAAGCAAGGCCTCCGCGGTGATCAAGGTCTGGATGGCTTATAACTACTTTATCTAACTGCTTTATCCCTAACGCTGTTAAATAGGGAATAATAGCGAGTTTACCCATGTCTCCTCCATGAAAAAACTTCATGCCTGTATCGTAGATTAAAACATGATGGGCTGTGCGCACCACGACAGAAAGTCCTTGGCCAACGTCTAATACATCCACCGTGACCTCACTTGATTTTATTTTTTCATAACGAGGAAAAAAGGTCGCTACGATTTTTGATGGCCTTTGTGCATCAATATTTGAATCATTTCATCTTGTGTATAAAGC
>CAYTZN010000028.1:0-16230 GCA_964442495.1 uncultured Legionella sp.
TCACCTTCAAATGGGCGGTTCCAAATAAGCACTGGTGATAGTTTGGTTGTTGGTTCTTCTATGGGTTATCAATTGATGAAAAATTTCACCGTAAACTTCAGTTATGGGCATGCTTTTTTCAAGAGGGAAAATATTAATATTAAGACTGCGCAAAATGTCATAACGGGTGTAAATCAAGGTGTAAATGACGCTGTTTCATTAAGACTCGCTTTTACTGCTTAATGGGCAGCTCTGTTGCAAAATCTGTAGACCGTCCCCGTAGGTTGGGCCATGGGCCCAACCTACGGGTGCTTTGTTAATTCATGGCTCTATCCACTTTGTGAGCAGTTCTGTTTGCCAACTTAGTGGTACCGTAGGCGCTTGCAGTGGTGAGGGGGGCTCCCACAAAAATAGCTGCAGGAATACCAATTATCGTGAGGGCTAAGCCCACTGTAAGGAGTGACATTGCTACGGTGGTTACGCCTCCACCTATTGTTGCCACACCATAACCACATGCTTGGACAGCTTTAACTGGTTTTGACGAAAAAAATTTTGGCACAATCTATCTCCGTTGAAATGGTTCTAAAAATATATACGGTATATTTTGAAATGCCAAGGAGATGGTTTATTACGTGCTTTTCGGTCTGATAATGCGCATTTGAGTGTCCTCATGACGTCTTTAGTCAGTAGGTTGGGCCCATGGCCCAACCTACGCGGGTTTAGGAGTACCCCTATGATGTCGGCCTTAACATAAAGAATTTGATATTGGTATAACGTTAATTGTTTATCCCTTCCTTTGGGACGGGATTTCATGCTTTATTTTGAACCAACGCTATGTTTGTTAGCTCATACGTTAAGAAAATCGAATGAAATGATTTTTTTATTGAAAAGACTCATCAACACCTCAGCGTGATCGTCTTTTAATACGCATGCATTGGCGAAGCTTGTATTGCTGATTTTATTGATGAGCTCAATCTCCTCAGACGACTCTAGTGTTTTATTCAGGAAGCTTCGCTTATAGTGCACGTTCAGCCCGGTGGATGTCGTTTCAATGGATTTAATCATTTTAGATGGTGTGACTCCGACATTTTTTAACAAATGGTTATCTAAATGGAGTGACTCTCCATTGTAATAACATGAGGTACATTGAGAGAGTAACGCCAATGCAACGCAAGCCTCGCTGGATTGAGGATGAAAACAATCGTATTGCGTTTCAAGACTAACCACGTGTTCGGCATCGTTAATATTTATATGGGCTCTTATTAAGTTAGACAGTAATCGTTGTAAAGATTGTTCCATGGGTGTGCATGGCGTGAGGCGCCTTTTAGTATGATAGGCGCTCGTGTAAATAACCATATGATTTGTAACGTGACATGACCTTCTTGGGGTATGTTGTGTGCCATCAAAGCCAAAGGTGAGTAGGGGCTTATCGATATTGTCCCAATGAATATCACCAATCGCACATATATAATTGATTTTTTCTAGTAGAAATTGATTGACCTGCTCCATGGATAATGGGATGACTGTATCGGTTACTTTTTCATTGCATAAAACAAGCCTTGTACGCACCGGAAGGGCATAAGGATTGGGGCAGGAAAGCCAGCAGATAGCAACCTTGACCCATGAGAAAAGAGCGCTCACCCATTGGCCGCGCGCTTCAGATAAAATGGCTGTATCAATGGCATAATTGATATAATCAAATGGCGTAAAACCTCCGCCACTGAGCTCATAATATGCTTTTTCATAATAATCACTCGCAAGATCATACTGTTTTGATTTTTTATATAATCGAGCAATATTCATTAAAACCACATGATTTAATGGGGCAGCGTGAATATGATGGCTTTGAACGTAATCACGCAATTGATTTTCTAATCTAAAAGCGGTTTCTGTTTCGCCTTTGATGAGCAAAAACAAAGCATATAAATTTAATTTGTAAATTGATTCTTCATCCGTCATGGGCATCGCAAGATGAATGTTTGCTTTTTGAAATAATTCCTCTGCCATTTCTAGGTTGCGAGTTAGGGTTGCTGCAAACGCCCTAATAAAATAGAGGTGTTCTATTCGCTCTTGGTTAATACAATGAAAGTGCTCAGGAAACACCTCCTTATTTATTTGGTGGTGTTGATGTGATAAAAAACGAATAATTTGTAAATGCATGAAAATCTCTTCACGCAGCGCGCCCTCTACATTATCCTGACTGAGTATGCTTTCAAGCAACTGACAACTTAAAGGGTATGCCCCCGCTTTTAAGCTAGACCACGCATAATTGATGATGGTTCCAAGGTTTGATAGAGACGCATTGAATGTTTCATCAAATGAAAATCCTAGTGCACTTAATAATTGATGGCGCTTTGTTTTTAATTGCTGTGCTTTTTGAACATAAGCCTCTTCGTTAGGGAAACACGAGGCTTGTCGATAGTGGATAACCACATTTTCTTTTTCATAAAACGTGCGGGTAAGACGTTGTACATCTGAAATGTTATTGGGTGATATATAAAAAAATATTTCAAGATGTTTAATCGACGCCGATAAAAATAAAAGGGCGAAAAAATTATCAATGGTTAACAACTTGTCGCCAAGATCAACATGAATGTTAAGGCTCGAAATGGCCTGTTTATCGAGTAATGAACACAGTATTCTGGTTATTTCTTGGCCGCGAATTGCCGTTGGGTCACCGACGGAGTCATCCAGATTGACCCAATCATTAATAGTGTTTAATTCACTAACCGGCTTAAATACAAGCTCGTTGAGTAGGGGCGTGCTTTCCGTAAGTTGTGATGCAACATCCAAAATACCTTGGAAGGGACATAAGATAATCCCGTTTAAATTCATGACGACATTCATACTCATCTACCACCTAATAATATAGATATCGACTTAAGGGAATGGGAGCTTCTCTAAGTACGCATTATCTTGTGTTATGTTTAATTTTTGAGCGTATAAATTGCTTAGGTTGAGGGCCTTGTTCAGTGACATGTGGGAAAAAAAATCAGGGCTAAAAATTTTTGTAAAATGTAACCCGAGGGCTTTTTCATAGTGGTAATAAAAATAGATGTTTGGTGTAAGCCCTTTAAGCGTTTGTAACATGTCTTGAAAACCAATGGTTGGTAGCGCATTGATATCGGCAAAAGTATTGATTTTAAATGGTTTAATGTGTTCTAAAAATGGGATGATTAATTTGGTTTTTTGAGTATTGTAACCAGTGAAAGCCAGATGATAGCCTGCGCCTGGCTTATTTTCGAGATTGGTTGGTTTAAAGACCGCGCTATAGAGAAACGTATAACATTGATAAAGCTCTTCAAATGCAGAGGCCAGCGCTGTTGATAAAGAACCTGCACTTTTGGAGCCTACGGAATATTGCACTGCATCCGCGGCGCTATGAGCAAAATAAAACATAATGATGTTATATCCTGGCAGATGATTCCCATTTTCAAAAATATAGATATCACCATTTTCCAGTAATTTATCAACCAAAGAGGCGTAGGGGGATAACTCCTTTAACACCAAGGGATTAATGCTGTACCGATATGTCTTCGACACCCAACTTCCAATCAGTGATTGTCTTTCTAAAAATTCAATCAATGATTGATACAATGCCAGTTCTTTTGTCGTATGAGACGCACAAGCGCAGCTGTCAGTAACGTTCAGAAAGGTAGCGTCTGATTTAACACCATGAAGACTTATTGCGTTAAAAAAATAATCGCAGGGGGATGAGTTAAATAGATTATAGACCTTTGTAAATGCAAATCGATGCTCCGCTATGGCGTTAGATGTTTGGCCATTACAAAGTGATCGTAATTTTTTTTGGTGTATTTCTGGCTGTATTTCCGATAATTTTTTTTCAGAAGTGATAGCTACTGAAGTAAAAAAATGATTGCGCTCATAGTATTCGCCAAAGGCTTTTTGAGTTAGATCGAGGCCAAACCCGGTACTTCCACCATAAGATACAATGCCATTTAGAATCACTGACCGAGGTACAGAAAGCATCCCCTCGGAACTTAAGTTAAAAGACGTTGCATGTTG
The DNA here is from genome assembly GCA_964442495.1 of uncultured Legionella sp. GTDB lineage: Bacteria > Pseudomonadota > Gammaproteobacteria > Legionellales > Legionellaceae > CAYTZN01. The sequence continues at coordinate 4,006 of CAYTZN010000028.1, forward strand.
TAAAGAGGCATGTTTGGTCTTCATGATGGATGTTTTTAATAAAGAACCTAGCATGATCATGATTCACTGTACCCAAAAAATTGCATCGTCATTGGCATGTAGGCTCCGTGATCTAGCTCCAAGGCATAAAGCATTTCTTGATCACTAAACGTCGACCATACGGTATTTCTTAATCCCATGTCTTGAGAGCAAAACGTTGCCTGTTGATACATGGATCCTATTTCCATCAATGCATGACGATACCCTCTGTAACGGTATTTAAAGAGCGCTTTGCTAATATTGAGGAGATAGAGTATTCCTAAACAAGGTAAATGGTTATTTTTCATATACCCATGAATTAGTTTGTCATAAAAAAAAGACATGGACATGGGTTTTATCAGTTGTAGTTTTTTACTGATGGGCCTAAAGTGATAGCAGCCAGCCATATGATTTTCAAACTGATGGATTCGTTCCTGAAATAAAAATACCAACGGTTCAATACAATAAAGACCGCCGGCAGAAGGGTAGGGGCGGGTCCCTTCGTTAGGTGAAAAACTCTTAATCAGTAAGCGCTGTAGATCTGAAAAATCGATTTTTTTATCATTGAATATGCTAAGCGATGGCATCCTCATCGTTTCTGTTGGTGTTTCGTCTTTACAGTCAATATCATGCTTATGGAACGGTGAAATTTCTGTTTCAGTCAATTGGACTTGATTGATAAGTGTCGAACTCATGTTGGTGATGCTTAAGTTCCCATAGTCAATAAATGATATGGTCTCTTTAGCATAGGTTTTTAATATGTCATGGTAAACGCTTGAATCAAGGTAATTGTCCAACAGCGCATTAACAAAAGGTTTTTTCTCAGTAACATCCATTGTTTAAACCAACTCGGGTTGTTTTAGCGTCGCTAAATTAAGCTTCATATCATATTCAGAAAAGGGCGAGTGAATGGCTACTTCACGATGAACATTAAAGCTTGTTAAATCCACATGCCAAAACCAATTGATTTGATCGAGAGGGGTAGGCGATGACCAAAAATGGGTATACTGTGAAACAAATTGGTACATAGCGTAGGCCACAAATCCCTGTTGGCAAGGATTAACTTTAGGCTCGGGAAATTCATCAACATTGTTTTTTACCATGCTTCTGTAGAACAAGAGCCAATTATCTTTGGTAGCAGGGAGTTCACTGTTAAGGTATGCCATGAGCTGGTGCAAGTTTGAAACGTGTGTGGGCAATCCACTGCCATTAAAGTAGAGGTTATCGATTAATAAAATGTTGTGTATGATGCCAGCTGTCACCACAAAAACATCATTCGGCAAATAGTGATAAAGACGCTTAAAATCCTGGCTTGAGTAATTACTTCGATAAAAAATTAGCAGTGAGCCGCTTGAATAATTAACATAATCTTCAGGAACAATTTTTACGTTGTACCTGTTTTTTAAAGACTCAGCTATGAGGCTAGAAACCAAAGCATCATTAACGTTGATATAGATGGTTGAAAACTTTTTAGACACTAATGGTCTGAGTACATCCAATTGATGAATAAGAATATTTTTAAGCTGATCCATGCTGATTTGGTGTTGGTTGGCGAGCTCAACCAACTCCTCTTCAGATAACTCCAGTTTGTGTTTGTGTTGCAAATCAGTAAGTATTTGGATGAGCAGCTGATTGGATATTTTTGCAGCTTTATTGTCACCGTGTATGTAGGCGTCTGATTTAACAAGGGTTATTTGATAATCATTAATGATGTACACCACTCGAACTCCATTTCAAGCAAAACTTAGTCATTGCAAAACCACAATGCAAAATGATTCTATGCCCTCAATAGAGGAAAAACAATATAAATTCACACAATCATTTGTTGTCCATCACCGGGCTTTAATTGCGTATAAAAAAGACAGGATACCAATGTCATAAGGCCGATTATAAAAAAAGTGTTTTGAAAGATCATAGGATGATGGGTTAAGTTGCCTGAGTAAATGAAGGAAAAAAAACGAATCAATAAGGCGCTTACTGCAACGCTAAAACTCTGTGACATTTGTTGTATCGTTCCCAAAATACTGCTTGCAGCACTTAAATTTTCTGGTGCTATGTCCGCATAAGCCAATGAATTCATTAGGCCGTATTGCATAGCCACAATAAATCCATAAAAAAAGGTTAACACGCCGATGAAATAAATGGGTGTTGCGGCGTTAATGGTGATGAACGTCCATATAGATAAACCCACTAAAAACGTGTTGGTGATTAGGAGTTTTTTATAGCCATAAATACGTAATAAAGGAAGGTACAGCGGCTTTGAAATCACAACACCAATCGCCGTGGGTGCTAATAACAGGCCTGACTGTTCTGCTGGATAGCCAAGCCCAATTTGTAATAAAAGGGGTAGTAAAAAAGGAACACCACCAAAACCTAAGCGTGAAATTAAATTACCAACAACAGACACTTTAAATGTTCTGAGCTTTAACAGTTCAATTTTAACGATGGGGTGCCGTTGATGTTTTGAATGTTGTATATAGGCCATTAGCATAAAAGCGGAGAGAGCTATAATTCCTAATCCAACGAAACTGCTAAAAGTTGTTTCACTAAAGGCAGAGAGTCCAAAGGTACAGCCGGCTAAACCTAAACCAAATAGCACAAAACCGAGGCCGTCAATGGCTGGGACTGTATGCCGTTGGTTATCTTGAATACAAGCGTGCGCTAAGCCGATGGCCAGGCACCCTAAAGGAATGTTGACCCAAAAAATCCAATGCCAGGAGAAATGGTGTGTAATAAACCCGCCAATAATCGGCCCTAGCATCATTCCTAATGCGCCAACAGTGACGACACGGTTCATCATTGGTATTAAGCGCTCTTTTCCAAATGTACGAAAAATAATGAGCCGCCCTACAGGCAAGCCAAGCGCACCGCCAAGCCCTTGAACAAAACGTGCTATTACGAGCTCTATTAAATTATGTGCAAACCCACACCAGAATGATCCGAGTGTAAAAATACACAAAGCGGTTATAAAAATGTGTTTTGAACCAAATTTATCTGCAAGCCAACCGCTAATAGGAATAAAAATAGCCAAACTTAAGAAGTAACTGATAAGTGCAATTTTTAAATCTACGGGTTCAACCGATAGGCTATGTGAAATGGCGGGAATAGAAGTATTTATAATGGTGCTATCAACTGCCTCCATTAAAAATGAAAGGGATATAACAAAGGGCAGGATTGCATGGGAATTTAATATTTTAAACATTGATAACCTGTTGACATTTAGCCTCGCGTTTTATCAATGATGTCTACGTAAACACATTATTGCATGTAATACGTAGACATTTTAATGTAGTGCTCAACGCCCTCTTTTTTGAGCGTTAAATTTTAATTACTACTGCAGCAGCAGCATGAAGCTAAAGAAACATCAGATGGTAAGTTCTCATCAAAAAGAATTTCAATTTCGATTGCATTTAGTTCTTGGTTGTCCATCAATAAATCTCCATTTTATTATTGCAAGTACAGTTTATACATCACTGGGACCACTTGTTTAAGCTATCACAAAGGTAGTGCGTAGTTAATCCCTAAATTAACGTTTACATGCCCATTTGTGAAAAATGAGTGTTCTGGAATCTGGTAAGCCACATTGGCACGAAGATTAAATTTTTGTGACAATTTATACATGGCAACAGCTTCAACTAAAGGATCTAGCCTTGTGCGGCCTGGGAATGCAAATCCTATTTGGTTGTTGACCTGGGTGGTTGTGTCGTAGTTGAACAGTTGTGCTTCATTGTGCGTTGATACAACAACCCCAGCACCTACGCCATAAATCAAGTTTTCAATAGAGCCCCATGTTTTATCTAAGGTAAACGATAATTTAGCGGGTGCGATATCTGTCAATAATAATCCTTGATCGGAACTTCGTCCTTTCTTCTCATACATGTCATATCGCGTATTAAACAATAAAGAGTTTGTATACAGTGACAGGCCTAGGTAACCACCAAAAAAATTATTTGGGAATACATTTGATGGGTTATAACTTTGACCATTGGGAAAAGCAGTACGGTAAGACTGGGCACCTCTTACATTCGTCTTATAAATGGCATTCATATAGTCTGCGCCAGCTTCTAAAAGAAGAAATTTACCAGACTCACCCATAACGGCATCGCCCATGGTACCCGCTTGAATGCTAAGTGGGCAAAGTAACGTAACGAGCGCACTGGTCATCATTATTTTTTTCATTTTTAACATGAAACTCCTCCATTAGTTAATCAGTTGTTATCAAATCAAAATCTTTCAATTACAGGGTATTTGTAGCGAAAAAACAGCTTATATAGATCGTGAAGAAAAGGCAAATTTTTCATCTATCTAGAGAGGGCAGCAGGAGCTTTGGTTAAGCACAAATAACATTTTAATCACAGAGCATTTAAACGTTATTTTTTGTAGCTGGGTGTTATTCAAAAGCCTCGGCATGGTTCCCAACAGTTAAGAATTTGAACCCTGGGGTTCAGGTGGGGAGCAATTGTTCTGGATCAGGCTTCCCACGTATAACGTGGTCTAGCACAACACCAATAACGGCGTGCTCCCCGTGCAAAAGCTTATCGGTTCAAAAATCGTTAACTGTTGGGGTGCGCAGTATATCATATAGTTTGATGAATTTTGTTGAATAATAGTTAGAGTGCGGGGTTTAAGGTAGAGAATTTTGGAGAAAGATAAACGTTGGGCCATGGGCCCAACCTTCGTTTGCTACTAGCTGCTGGAGATATTTCATAACGGTGTTGATGGTTCGTAAGTAATCTTGATGGTAAAAAATATGGCTTTCTGTGGTTGAAATTCTAGCCAATCTCAAATAGAAACAGTAGCATAAACCCACGCTGGAGTTCTAGGAATCAATATGGCTTATTCCTGGCATAAGAAAATTAAAAGGACAATGATTTATGCAAACATATTTGGAACGTATTGAAAGTTTTGCTACACAACTTGAGTTTAACTTAAGTCATAAAAGGCAAGATATTTTTAATGATATTGATTTTAAATCGGTAGAAGAGGCCCTAGATTATGTGCATATCATACCACAGCCCTTGGCTGATAAATTAATAAACACGTTGGCGACACAGGCCATGCGTCGTCAATTGTTTTGGCGAATGGATGACTTGCCTAAGCCTTATTTCTGTTATAGCGTCATTTTAAAGGTACTGAAAAAATCCAATTACGTGGTGAGGAAAGATAGCCCGCTGAGGAGCATGCTATTAACTAAAAAATTCTTGAATAGTCAACACGTGGCTATTATTGCGGAACTATTAAACGGCTCAGATGGTTCACTTATTTATTCTGAGTTGTTGTCAGTCTTTATGAGCTGTGGGGATGTGACTTATACGGAGAGTTTGCAGCAATTGCTTGATGCTTTAGAGAGCCTTGTAGCTGGTTGGTTTGAGAAAAACCCTGAGCTGTTATGGCAAATCCTTCGTGCACCACAGTATAATACGTCACCAGATGGTTTAGCACCCCATACTTTCCAAATTATTATTGCCCATCTTGTCTCTAAAAATTCTGCAATAGCTGAGTGGTTTTGTCATAAATTTTCAAGCTGTTTGAGCGCATCTGGCGCTAGTGAATTAGTCATGCCTTTTATCACGGACCCTTTGTACCCACATCTATTAGGAGGGCTTAGTGCGAGTCTTGTAAAAGTAAACGCGTGGCCTTGGCAGGATATAGACCCAATAGGTTTAATCGATAAGTTATGCAATGGGTCGTTTACTCAAGTAGGTGCTAAGCTTGCTTTATTGATGGTTGATAGATTGACGCCGAAACAAAAAGAGGACGTTTCTAAAACGTTGTTAGGCTTTCTTAAGTCAGAGGTTTATGTAGACGTGCGCTGCTCATCCTTAGGCTACCCGCTCGTTGACATGAATGCCACGTTGAGCGATGCCATTGCCAAGTTAAGTTTTTCAGAAGGGAATAAACTTATGTCGTTAACGGAGCTTTCCGCCCTTTTGAATAACAAAATTAAAAACACAGAAATTTTAAAATTAGCGCACGTTGTTTTGTTTTACCAGGATGAACCATTATCCTATGAAGATATTGTTTTGTTGTTCAGTGGGTTAAAAAACACAAGAAAATTTTTTAACCATAATTTTAATACCGAGTTTACGGTTATCTCGACAAAAATAATCAATCTGTTGTTTAAAAAATGGCCTGAAAAAGCATCTTTTCTTTATGCACAAGTCCAAGACTTGGCCGAGACCTCCTCTTGGTTTTTTGATTTTCAAGCCCTGGATATACCTCTACAACATCCTGAAGAAGAAAAAGCGTTTCTAGAGAGGCTTTTTAATTTTATGTCTCAGCATCAGCAATTTCTGAACAAGCACGTTTACATTGATTTTATGTTGAAGCGCCTTCATCAAATAGAATATAAAAGCGATAGCATGGTCTCCTCATTGCTTCTAGGTGTATTAGCGGCGTCAGAGCATTCTAAATGCAAGCAAGATTTACGGGTTATTTTAATTGCCGCGCTGCTTGATGAGCATTCAAAAACAGAGGCCAAACTAACGCCTGAGCTTCTGGCGTTGTTAATTCCTTATTTGTTTTATGAGCTGTTAAGCAAGCCTTGTGAGTCGTCATTCACCCGTGAAATAGAGACTCGGAGCGGGATTAATACAAAAAAATTGTTCGCCCCTCAACATCTTGATGTGGTCGAAAAATGTTTTATTTATTTAATCCAAAATAACTACTTGGATGTTGCTTCTTTCTTTGCACAATATGTTAAGGCTATAAAAGGGTTAATGTGTGATACGGAGCATGAAGCATATTTTTTAAACGTATTGGGTCGGCTAACCTTGCTCTTTCCTCTTAAAGAAAAGAACCCTGACGTTCCTACATTAACATCAGTATACAAACATTATCTCGCTCAACTCGATGTAAAGACGATGCGATTAAACGAGGCCGTTTGTTTGTGTCTTCGAACATTAAGTTATAGCCCTATTGAACAAACGCATTTTGATGATTGTTTAAAGAAATTAATGGATGCTAACTTTAGAGGCATTAATAAAGCGCCTCAGGATTCGGATGCGATGCATCAATACAAACCCACTGATGCAGACAAAATGGTTTCAGGTAACACGTTACTTTTAATAACCTCTATTATTAAACACTGGACAGGCGAATTCTCCCCAATACTTAATCTGCTCATCGACACATGGCTTGTGCCTTTTTTGAGTTGGGCGCCCTGCTATTTTATTGAAAAATGTGATTGGGATGCTGGCGAAAAAGTGGATCTAAAACCATTGATACAAGGGTTATATACAACCCTTGTATCTAAGCATTGGTACGAGTTTTTTGAATCTTACATTAGGCTTGCTGTTCAACATCCAATTTATCTGCCGCTCATCAAAGACGCTATTCCTAAACTGACAGATGCCGAATGTGAGTATATTATGCTCATGGACTCTAGACGCCACAAAGATATAAAAGTGCTTCAAAATACGTTGCAATTTTTGAGAGGGGTTTCTCACGATGGGCGTTTTTTTAGTGTTGGCATTGCAAACTATAAAAAATTATTGCCTTTAGATAATGCAATGGATGATGCTGCAGTGCGGAAAATCAGGTTTTAGCTTAATACAGTAATTAGTTCATGACCCAGGTAACGTTTTATTACCTGGGTCATGTTCATGATGATTTTTTACGTTTTGAAATATATCGTAATGTTTTACTCTGCACAGGACAATTTTTAAAAAAGGACTGAATGAATAAGGAATAACTCGCTGATTTTAAAACCTTTTAATATAATTCTTTTCGCCAAAAAAGAGGATTATATGGATAAAATCAGCGAGTTAAAGAGAATACTAGGTGAAAATCTTATTTGGAACAAGGCTAGATTAGATTGTTTTGTGCGAATGTTGGTTGCTTTATTTGTAGTTCGCACAGTAAATTTAAGCGAAATAGCGGTGGCTTTTTCCTCAAAAGCAGACCTAAATTCCCGCTATAAAAGGCTACAAAGATTTTTTGCAAAATTTAATATTGATTACACAATTATTGCACGGTTACTGTTTAAGTTATTTTTTTCTGACACTCAAAAAGTGTATCTAACAATTGATAGAACAAACTGGTATTGGGGAAAGCAAAAAATTAATATTTTTATGTTGGGCATTGCTTATGAGGGTATAGCTATTCCGTTATTTTGGACGTGTCTTCCTAAAGCAGGTAATTCGAATATAAAAGAACAAAAAGCATTAATAAGCCGATTCTTAAAAAGCTTTGGCTCTTTTCAGATATTAGGCCTACTAGGGGAGCGTGAGTTTGGCAGCGGCGGTTTATTTAACTGGCTGAATAAAAAGAATATTCCATTTTATATAAGGATTAAAGAGGGTTCAATAACACAAATACACAAGAAGAAATTGTTCACGGCTAAAAAAATTTTTAATAAGTTATAACTTAAAGAACATAAAGTATTTGATATGGCTGTAGAGGTGTTCGGTCAAAAGGTTTTTCTCGCTGGGTCACGCTCTGAAAAAGGTGAATTAATGATTGTTGCAACCAATCAACCTCCAAAAAATGCAATACCAATCTACCTTCGAAGATGGGAAATTGAATGTCTTTTCTCAGCATTAAAAGGACGAGGATTTCGCTTCGAAGATACCCATATGACAACGCTTGAACGTGTAGAAAAATTAATGGCCGTATTAGCTATTGGATTCTGCTGGGCGCATAAAATAGGTGAATGGAAAGCTACAAAAAAAGCAATCAAAATCAACAGACATCGCGAGAGTAATCGGCCACAAAATAGTTTCTTCCGTTATGGCTTCGATTTTATTCGCGATCTTCTGGTTAATCCATGCAATAAATTTGCCCAGTTTAAAAAAATACTGGGCGTGTCTTTTAATGTTTGCCCACAACAGGGGCTTACCTCATGACTTTTGTCCGGCACAAAGGATGTTTTATCTTTTAAATGTTCTCTTAATAGTTTGTTAATATTATTGGTGTAATATCTGAACATCTAAGCGTGTATTTTGGCTATACACGTTATAGCTAACATAATCTAAATGTAGGAGCAGTGAGCATGGCCAATCCAAAAGAACTTTTCCAGAAAGCACTGGTTGATTTAAAAAGTCACATCGAAAGAATTGGCAATAAAAAATTCAGCCTTAGTAGAAAAGGCGAATGGCCACTCAACAATACCTCCCTTGCTTTAGAAGAAAATGACCTTTATCGGATCAATGCATTTCAAGCTTTATGGAACATTACAGATACCTTGGAGCGAGCGTCAAGCTCTACTTTTGTTACCCAGGGCCAGATCACCATTTTACTTCCTAACGAAAGTCTAATGACAGCTTGGTTTGATTACTTGGAACCTAAAAAAGGCAATGAGATTCGCCCTGAAGATGGTACGCTTCGAATTTTGGATGATAGTACCTATGAGTTAGGTCAGCATCTTTATGAGTTTTTTAAATTAGCTATTGCTAATAAACATACAAATGAATTGTTAACGCAAAGAGGCATAACCCCTTTTAAGCGCATTAATGATACCCTCAAAATAAGACTTGACACGTATGCCGCAAAAGGTGCTCTTGCAGCTTACGCAGATAAGATTAACAATGCTCTAGCAGTTGAAGAAACACTTCTTCCTGATGTTTTGTATGTTACTGATGATGGTAAGCTGGCTTATCACATTGATTTAGTTGCTATAGACACCCCTGATTTTGTAAATGTCAATGTTCAGGCCTATGTTTCATTATTGAGTGAATTGCGCACTTATGCCTCATCAATAATGAATAAAAGTAAAGAGATTGAGCATCAGATTAAAGGTTTTAATGCAGCGCATGCACTCCCACGTGAAGCAACACCTAACACTAAAGAAGCTTTTGTAGCTATTAGAGATACTGCAAAAGCGAAACTTCACACCATTCAAGAGCATTTACACGTGCAACATGAAAAGGTGAATGGGTTAATTGCTGAAGTAAAAGCGAAGTGTCTGTTTTTAAATGATCAAGGCCAGCAGGGTGTGCTTGAAGAGCAAAAAGAAAAATTGCAAGCGTTGCAGGCGATTATAGACGAGCGTAAGGCAATAGCAGAGGCCTCTCTTAAGGCATATCAAACTAAAAAACAAACGGTTACGGCGTCTAATGCTGCCCCTATGCTGGATAGCTCTCAAAACCATCACAACATACTAAATATTGCGCTTGTTGAGCTAAATAAACTCCAAGAGGGTATAAAAAGCACATTTAAAAAATCTACTTCTCTTAAATTACCTTCCGCAGAGATCTTAATTAATATATTTGGCTATACTAATGAAAAAGATAAATCGATTGTTACCGAACTTCATAAAAAAATACATGATATAAGTCAGGTAAGATTTGTCACGAAAAGTAAAGAGCATGCTTCTGTTATATCTAACTTGCAAGCTCGTATTAAGTTGAAATTAAAGGATATTCAAGAGAAGCCTAAGGCGGCAATTTCAACTTTGGCTTTAGCTGAGCACCAATCACGTCAAGATGCATTGGCGTTGAGGCAAGCACAGTTAAATTTACACCTGACTAATTTAGAGTTTAGGTTAGACGCCATTGCTCCTCAGGAGCGGTCATTAGAAATACTCATGCATCAGATAAATTCAATGTTAGCGAGTGATGCTTTAGAGCGTATTGCTGCAGATAAAGACTCGGTGTCACAGCTAAAAGCGTGGTTTAAGGCCACAACAGATGCTCAGCCTACATCCAGTCTTGATTTGTACGAGACGATACAAGGCTCTATTGCCGCCCAAGATCAAGATAGGGTGAATATTGAGTTGCTGCGTGTAAATTCAGGCCTCTCCGTTCAAGCATCATTAGATAATGAGCATAAAGTGTTAGCGGAAAAAAGTAAAAAAATAGTGGTTCGGTATCTGGCCTTGAAAGAAGCTATTCAAGCGTTTGATGTAAAAGAGAAATCTTTGCAAGACAATAGCTTACAAACAACGATTGCTTGCTGCGTAGCTATCCTCCAAAAAATAGAGACACAAGAAGCATGGACCAGCGAAGAAAAACAACAAGTTCTTGATGATATACATCAACAATCGGTCATGTTGGAAAAAAATAAAGCTTATTTTGCTAATGTAACCGATGCATCGCTTGAGCCGATTTACGAACACCAAACCAAATTGGCCCAAGCGAAAAAAACTCTTGAACTAAAAATGTGTACGATGGTTTCTGTGTTTTTAACCCCCGAAGAGCAGTTATATGAATTGAAAAACACTTATTTTGGGATATCGGGGGTAAAAGGTATTTTTCCGGCGTATCTTGAAGAGCGACACAAGACATTCTGGTTTCGAGATTTTATAGGGCAAGTTGCTGCGGTTTTATTTGGGTGTTTTTCTTATAAAACAACCGTGTCGATCAGAACAGCATATATTGCTTCGCTCGAAAGTTGCATGAATAATTATAAAGATGAGCCTCAAAGTGCCGAGAAATTAGAGACGCTAAATCAGTGGGTTGATAAAGGTTTGAAAGACTTTAAACCAAGAACGTGGAAGCCGCAGGAATATGCGAAGTCATTACATGCGAAGCTTACTAGCTTAAAAAATGAGTTATCGGGTGTAAAGCAAGTAAAAGTTCTGACGGCAGCAGACGATGGTATCTTACCAGAGAGCCCTGCCCTAGAGATGTAACCTTTTCAATAGGTCCATTTCATCCGCCTATAGTTAACATTTTAAATGACTTAATTCCTCTGGATACCGCTGCTTGTCAGCGGTATCCAGAGGATCTTTCTGTTTCTCGGAAAAGCCAAGACATATCTATATTTGGTTAATAAAAAATTGACTATACATTAACGTAGACGGATTTTATACGCTCCCAAAACACTCCTATCTAAGTATAGTAGATTGAATTCATATTGACTTATTTATTTGTTATAATATGTGCTTTTATCAATCATGAGTCATTCAACAGATTTAAGAACCCGAGTATTAGATTATATTGAGGAAGGCGGGCGAATAAAGAGCGCTTGCGTATTATTCAAAGTGAGTCGTTCCTCAATTCAACGATGGCGTGATAAAAAAGAAGAAACGGGTAGCATATCTCCCGTTTCGCGAATTAACGCGCCCTATAAAATTAATGACGCTGCACTTCAAAGCTATATTCAAGCGAATCCTGACGCTTATTTAAGTGAAATGGCAGTCCATTTTGGAGTAACGAGCTCAGGGTTATGGCGCGCTCTAAAACGATTAAAAATAACACGAAAAAAAAGTCCGCGCTCTATGCAGAAAGAGATGAGCAAAAACGGCAAAGCTACTTAACTGAAGTT
>CAYTZN010000029.1:0-11781 GCA_964442495.1 uncultured Legionella sp.
CACGTATTTTGTGGAATAAGCCTGGCTTCTGGGTGTTGCATTCTTTCTTCGTGGGTTTTGAATTTCATGTCAATGCTCACAGCTATATTTTGTTTTTGAATTATACCTTGCGGGTTTTTTTTTGTCAAATTGGTGTCTTAACGACCAGCACCCTTATCCTCCGTGTTTGATGACCCGGATGGATTTTCTGCAAAAAATCTAGTTTGGTTTCAAGATGATTTTGATTTAGGTTCAGCTTTAGTAAACTAATCATGGCTTCTTTATGGACATGAATGAGTGAGATGTTTTGATGTTAAGGGGGATCCCAGTGGTTAAAACCCCTTGACTGAGAGTTCAATATTCCAAATTTAAAATTCAACGTCCTTAAAACGTAGGACGTTGAAAATAATCAGAATATTAATGACGCAAAGCACTCGCACTAGACATGAGGGCCTCTATTTGATTGGAAATTTTAGCTAAGACTGTTGCTGCTTTTTTATTGCCATAGTTTATTTTTTCTTCCGGCGTGGTTTTAAGATGATGCTGTAATTTTGTTAAGCATCTAATTTTATCTTCAGCGGATATTGAACCAACTTGTTTTGTTAATATACTATAAAGATCAGAAGCTTTAGGGCTCCATAGACTCATTTTATAACTGGATTCAATTTCTTCTAAAACACAAATGCGGGCACCCTGAATAATGTCGGGTATGTTGGCTGTTAATGTATCTAAGTGCGAAGAAGCCGCATGAATGGCACTTAGCTCAATGGGACAGGACACCTTTAGGTCTAAACTTTGTGCGACGGACGTTATAAAATTGATTTCTTGTGAGCGCCCATTGCTAGCAAACATATTATATAAATTAAAAAGACTCGAATTTTTTTGTTTTTGTTTTTTGTATGTCTCAGGAAGTTTTGTGACATCGGCTTGAAGCTCTCTGGCGGCTTTTGAGGCTTCAATGGATGCATCTAATGTTTGCAAGGCTTTTTCTAATGCTTGCGGTTGTGAATTTTGCATTTTTTGTTTTTGGTGGTCGGACATTTTGTGTGTATCAAAGAATTGATTTTTCATTGTGTTCTCCTTGATCAATTAATCCATCTTGCCTATCAAATCTAACATCTTTTTAAGCTACTGTTGAAAAAATAGAGATAAATATTTTATTCCTTGAAAATCATGCGTTAGGAATGGCTCCTTTAAGCAGGGAAATACCTGCATGAGGGAAAAATGGTTCGTCGCGCTTTATGCGCGGTACTCATCAATCTGGCAAAATTCATGGATCCTGCGGACAAGCCGCAGGACGTTGAGGACTAGAACAGGTTAATCAAAGTAAGTCCCCTTTGTTTTTTAGATATACATATTCTTGCCCTGCTTTAAGTTGCGATAGGCGCATTCCTCAGCTAACCTTTTAGTAAGGAAGTGCGCGTTGCATAGGTAAGGATATCCATGGACATTGCAGAGCTTTTGGGGTTTACAGTAAAAAATAATTCGTCTGACTTGCATTTGTCTGCAGGTATGCCGCCTATGATTCGGGTTGATGGTGAGTTGCGTAAAATTAATATACCTGCCTTAGAGCATAAAGATGTCATTAAAATCATTTATGACATCATGAATGACAAGCAACGCAAGGAATATGAGGAGCATTTAGAAACGGACTTTTCTTTTGAGATTAGCAATTTAGCTCGCTTTAGGGTGAATGCGTTTAATCAAGCACGAGGTGCTGGCGCTGTATTTCGTACCATTCCTTCAAAAATTCTTTCTATGGATGATTTACATCTGCCGGTTATTTTTAAAGAAATGGCATCCTTTCCTAAGGGCTTGGTTTTGGTCACAGGGCCCACGGGCTCTGGAAAAAGTACCACGCTGGCGGCTATGATTGATTACATCAATGCTAATCGTTACGATCATATCTTAACAGTAGAAGATCCTATTGAATTTGTGCACACCAGTAATAAGTGTTTGGTTAATCAACGTGAAGTTCATCGTGATACCCATAGTTTTAGTGCCGCACTTCGCTCTGCATTAAGGGAAGATCCAGACATTATTTTAGTGGGTGAGTTGCGTGATTTGGAAACAATTCGTTTAGCCATGACTGCGGCTGAAACCGGACACTTAGTGTTTGGTACGTTGCACACTAACTCTGCGACAAAAACCATCAACCGGATTATTGATGTGTTTCCTGGGGATGAGAAATCCATGGTTAGGTCCATGCTATCGGAATCGTTGCAAGCGGTAATCGCTCAAAGTTTATTGAAAAAAGTAGGGGGAGGGCGTGTGGCGGCACTTGAAATCATGTTGTGTAACTCAGCCATTCGAAATTTGATACGCGAAGATAAAATTGCGCAGATGTATTCTTCAATTCAAACTGGCCAAGCACAAGGAATGATAACGCTTGATCAGCATTTAACGCAGTTGGTGAATGAAAACATGATAGCTCGTCAAACGGCCCGTGATGTGGCTATAAATAAAACACTTTTTTAGACAAGATTTGGTGCGGTGTAGGTTAAGCAGGGCTTAACCTACAGGGTGTAATTTATAGAAGCACACTTTTCTGAAGCTCAATCAATTGTTTTATTCCTGATTCTGCAAGAATTAACATGTCGTTTAGTTGAGCGCGGCTAAAACTGCCGTCTTCAGCGGTGCCTTGGACTTCAATGAAATGGCCTTTCTCGTTCATGACAACGTTCATGTCGGTTTCGGCAAGCACATCTTCGGCATAATCTAAATCAAGCACCGGTTTGCCACGGTAAATACCAACGGAGATTGCTGAAACATAATTAAAGACAGGTTTTTTTCGTAATTTTTCCCGGGAAACCATCCAGTCTAGAGCATCTTTCAAGGCAACACATGCACCGGTGATAGCGGCTGTTCGTGTGCCACCGTCTGCTTGAATCACATCGCAATCCAGGGTAATGGTCGTTTCACCTAACACTTTTAAATCAATGCATCCTCGCAAAGAGCGACCGATAAGGCGCTGGATTTCCAATGTGCGCCCACCTTGCTTTCCTTTGCTGGCTTCACGTTCATTACGGCTATGGGTTGCACGCGGTAACATGCCATATTCAGCGGTGACCCACCCTTCATTTTTGCCCTTTAGAAAGCGGGGTACACCATCGATAACAGACGCTGTACAGAGTACTTTTGTTTGTCCAAACTCAACCAAAACGGAACCTTCAGCATGGTTTGTATAATTTCTGGTGATGTTGATTGGGCGAAGTTGATTGGGTTCGCGTTTACTGGGGCGCATGGTGAAATCCTTAAAAAAACTGCAAGTATAATCGTTTCATCGGGTGGTTGCACGCGTTATGAACAAGCAGCTGGGTTTGCATTTGTACAAATTTGGGGTATAGTCGCCCAACATTTTAAGGGGTGGAAATTCTAAATGACCCATAGCATGACCGCTTACGCTAGAGTGCAGAATCAACAGGGCCCTTATGTGCTGTGTTGGGAGTTAAAATCAGTTAATCACCGTTACCTTGACGTCTCTTTTCGTCTACCTGAATCGTTCCGTTCTTTAGAGATAGCGTTACGTAACGGGTTGCGTGATAAAATTCATCGTGGAAAAATTGAATGTCATCTTAAAGTGGATGAAGCAACGGATGAATCTCCTTCTATGTATATTCATCAAGGGTTGGTTAATGCTTTGTTAGAAGCAGGCTCTTTGTTAGCGTCGCGTCAATCTTTAGCCGATGATTTAACCGTAAGTCGCGTACTTGCATGGCCTGGCGTAGTACAAGTATGCCCACCTGACATGGCTACTTTAGCGCCAGTGGTTCTCGCGTCTTTTCAAGATGCGTTAAGCGAGCTGATAGCGGTGCGTTTAACCGAAGGTGCGATGCTCAATGAGCACATTAGTACACGTGTGGATGCATTAAGCCACGAAATTACAGAGGCTCGCGCCCAAGTGGCTTTAGTGGGGCATCATACAAAAGAAAAGTTGTTAAATCGACTTCAGCAGTTGCATTTAGAGGTAGCAGATGCACGTCTTGAGCAAGAACTTGCCTTGATGTTGGCGCGCCTAGACGTGAGTGAAGAGCTCGACAGGTTAGAGACACATCTTATTGAGGTGGCTCGAACATTGGAGTGTGATAACGTTGCTGGTAGGCGTCTTGATTTTTTAATGCAAGAATTAAATCGTGAAGCAAACACATTAAGTTCTAAGTCAGATTCAGTTGCACTAACCCAATGCGCTGTGCAAATGAAGGTATTGATTGAGCAAATGCGTGAGCAAATTCAAAACATAGAGTGAGTAACCATGACTGAGCATTACTCTGGACGTTTATATATTGTGGCCGCTCCCTCTGGCGGGGGAAAGACCAGTTTGGTTCGTAAATTGGTGAGTGATTTAGAAGACATTGTTGTCTCTGTTTCACACACCACACGTAAAAAGCGACCTGGTGAAAAAAATACGGTTGATTATTTTTTTGTTGATGAGCCTACCTTCATGAACATGGTAGAGGCGGGAGATTTCGTTGAGCACGCGGAGGTTTTTAATCATTTTTACGGAACATCGTCTTCCCAAATATTAGATAGATTGCGTCTAGGGATTGACGTGGTTTTAGACATTGATTGGCAAGGTGCTGCACAAATTCGTCATGCTTTTCATGATGCAGTGAGCATTTTTATTGTTCCTCCTTCATTAGATACGCTGAAAGAGCGTTTAACCAAACGCCAGCAAGATAATGATACAATTATTCGTGAACGCATGCAGCGTGCCTGTGATGAGCTCAGTCATTATCCTGAATTTGATTATTTAATTGTTAATGATGACTTTGAAAAAGCCGCCGAAGAACTAAAATCCATCGTTATTTCAAATCGTTTGCGTATGCTCGCACAGACCAAACGGCAAGAAAAACTACTTTCTTTCCTGCTATCATCAACGTATAATTAAAAGTTTTGATAAATTTTTATATTTAAGGTGTTGCTGGGGCTGTTTACGATTGCTTTTGCATGCTTGCATCGTGGTTTATGGGCAATGAATTGTCAACACGTTGTTAGCCTTTTAAGGTGATAACCCCAGTGTTTTTGATTTAACTTCCGGAGGTTGGTTTTATGGCACGTGTAACTGTAGAAGATTGCTTGGAGCATGTGGAAAATCGTTTTGAATTGGTCATGGTTGCTTCAAAGCGTGCACGTGAAATTGCGGTACGTGGTGCTCAGCCGTTGGTAGAATGGGAAAATGATAAACCAACTGTGGTTGCATTACGCGAAATTGCAGAAGGTTTAATCAAGGCCGATATATTAATTAAAGATTAGTCCATGATTGATGCAGGCTGAGGGAGCATGGTGTGAGTTACTTTGATGAGCTTTCTGAAGAGCTGAAACTCTACCTTGAGGCCGAACACATTGAAAAGTGTTACCAAGCCTATTTGGTTGCAGAAGAAGGCCACAAAGGGCAAATGCGCCGTTCAGGTGAGCCTTACATTTCTCATCCTGTTGCGGCGGCTATTATTTTGGCTGAAATGCGTTTGGATTATCAAACCATTATGGCGACTTTGTTGCATGATGTGGTGGAAGACACCAAAACCAATAAAGAACAATTGAAGCAACAGTTTGGCGAGGAAGTTGCTACATTAGTGGATGGCGTTACCAAATTAACAAAAATTAAATTTGAGTCGCGTGCCGAAGCCCAGGCTGAAAATTTTCGAAAAATGGTCATGGCGATGGTTAAAGATATTCGCGTGATCATTGTCAAACTTGCTGACCGTTTACATAACATGCGTACTCTGGGTGTGATGCCAACGGTTAAAAAAAGACGTATTGCTATAGAGACGCTCGAAATATATGCCCCCATTGCTAATCGACTGGGCATGCATGTGGTGTACACTGGCCTCGAAGATTTGGGGTTTAAAGCACTGTATCCTATGCGATATCGTGCAATTAAATCCGCCGTTGAAAAATCTCACGGTAATCGGCGCGAAATAACACAAAAAATTGAACACGATTTACAAGAAGCGCTCCGCGAGCTAAACATACCCTATGAGCATGTGTTTGGTCGACAAAAGCATTTATACAGTATTTATCGAAAAATGCGGCAAAAAAAAGCATCATTTACCGAGATAACCGATGTGTTTGCTTTTCGTGTGATCACTGAGGACATTGATTCTTGTTACCGGGTCATGGGGGCCTTGCACCGTACTTATAAGCCGGTTCCTCAGCGCTTTAAAGATTATATTGGCATACCTAAAGTTAATGGTTATCAATCCTTGCACACCACGTTATTTGGGCCTTTTGGTGTTCCTCTTGAAGTTCAAATTCGAACACGTGATATGGATAATGTGGCTGAAAACGGTGTGGCTGCGCATTGGCTCTATAAATCGGAAGGTTTGGAGGTCAATGAAGCGCAGTTGCGTGCCAGAGAATGGGTGCAACGTTTATTAGAAATGCAACACAATACTGGCAATTCGCTGGAATTTATTGAAAATGTAAAAATTGATTTGTTTCCTGATGAGGTCTATGTATTTACCCCTAAAGGCCACATCATGGAATTGCCAAAAGGCGCGACACCAGTAGATTTTGCTTATACGGTTCACTCAGGCGTGGGAAACAGTTGTGTGGCTGCTAAAGTTAATCGTCGTTTAGTGCCATTGAGCATTCCGCTCATCAATGGCCAAACGGTTGAAATTATTACGGCTCCTGGTGCGAATCCTAACCCTGCTTGGCTTAATTTTGTTGTAACGGGCAAGGCGCGTGGCAATATTCGTAACTTTCTTAAAAGCCGGCACCACATGGAGTCCATCACTTTAGGGCAGCGGCTTTTGGAACAAGCTCTGGCTGATTTGGGTAGTGAGTACGCGAAGGTTCCTCCTGAGTCATTACACGCGCTCCTTAGTGATCTTAGCTATAAGACGCTAGACGATTTGCTCTATAGCATAGGCATAGGAAATCAAATGTCGATGGTCATTGCAAAGCGTCTTGTGGTGGCTGAGGAAAGTGGCTCGCTGCAGAAAACAGTGGCTGGAAAACCGCTGTCCATCAAAGGTACAGAAGGGATGGTAGTGCATTTTGCGGAATGTTGCCAACCCATACCTGGGGACAATATTGTTGGTCGTTTTCAACAAGGTCGCGGTATTTTGGTGCATGCGAGTGATTGCCTTTCTATTAAAAAAGCGCGTGGAAACCCAGAGCAATTTATCTCTTTGCGTTGGGATGATGATGTAGAAGGTGAGTTCTGGGTTGATATTACGGTCGAAGTAGCCAACCAACGGGGTGTTTTAGCAGCGCTTGCTACAGCGATTGCAGAAGCAGAATCAAACATTGGTAACATTAATGTAGACCCTCGAGATGGTCGTCATAATGCAGTAACTTTTTCAATCAGTGTAACCAATCGCAGGCATTTAGCACGCGTTATGCGTCGTTTGCGAGCAAACACACTGGTCATGAGATTGTTTAGAAAAAAACAGGGGGATTGAATAATGCAGCCCATCCATAGCGATTTGGCGCCTAAAGCCATTGGTACGTATAGTCAGGCCATAAAATGTAGCTCAACTGTTTATTTATCAGGCCAAATTCCACTAAACCCTAACACCATGGAACTGTGCAGCGATGATATTAAGCTACAAATAGAGCAAGTTATAAAAAATTTATCGGCAGTGTGCGAATCTGCCGGGGGTAGTTTGGCTAATATTGTCAAGTTATCCGTTTATTTAATTGATTTAAGCCATTTTCATTTGATCAATGAAGCCATGGCCCGTTATTTTACTGTTCCATACCCTGCCCGTGTAGCCATTGGTGTTGCTGCATTACCTCGAGGTTCACTGGTGGAAATGGACGCTATTATGGTTATTCCGTGAGTATTTTATCGTTTAATGGTGTGAGCCTCATACTGGCCAATAACTGCATATTAGATAATGTGGATTGGCAAATTCAACCTCAAGACCGTATTGCTTTAGTAGGACGAAATGGTGCCGGTAAATCGACACTGTTAAAACTTTTGCAAGGTGAAATTGTACATGACCGAGGTCATATCCATCAGCAAAACGGGTTACGAATTGCGAGCTTAACGCAGGAAGTTCCCGTGAGCCAGGATGAGACCGTTTATCATTTTTTGGTCAAGGGATTAGGTGATGTGGGTGAGGTTTTAGCCCATTTTTATGCAGAGTCCAATGGCGGTTGTCTTGATAAATTGGCGCGTTACCAACAAAAAATGGATGACTTGCAAGCATGGGATTTGCTGCCCCGAATTGAAACCATGGCAACGCGTTTAGGTTTAGACCCGAATGTGTCCATGAGCAAATTGTCTGGGGGAATGAAACGGCGCGCTTTATTAGCGGCAGCATTAATCGCCGCGCCTGATTTACTCTTACTGGATGAGCCGACCAACCATTTAGATATTACTGCCATTGAATGGCTTGAGTCTTATTTAAAAAATTACTCAGGCAGTATCTTGGTCGTTACCCATGATAGAGAATTCTTAGCCCAAGTGGCAACGAGTATTCTTGAGATTGATAGAGGGCAACTTCATCGCCATGAGTGTGATTATGAAACGTATTTAGATAGACGCGAAGCTATACGTTTAAGTGAACAAAAACACAATGCACTGTTTGATAAACGTTTAAGCGAAGAGGAAGTGTGGTTAAGGACTGGAGTAAAAGCTCGACGCACGCGTAACGAAGGGCGTGTTCGTGCCCTTGAGGCAATGCGAAACGCACATAAACAACGTCGTTTACAAACAGGCAAAGTAAAAACCCATGTATTGGATGTGTTGCGTTCGGGTAACGTGGTTATTGAGGCAGAACATATCAATTATACTATTGATAATAAAACACTCATACGTGATTTTTCATTTTTATTAACTCGGGGTGACAAGGTTGGTATTATTGGCCCTAATGGGTGCGGAAAAACCACGCTGGTGCGTTTGCTGTTGGGTGAGTTAGCGCCAAACTCAGGTACTGTACGGCAAGGGACTTCTTTAGCAGTGGCCTATTTTGATCAATTACGTCGCCAATTAGATGAGCAACAAACCGTCATGGCAAACGTTGCGGACGGCGCTGATCACGTCACCATCAATGGCAAACAAAAACACGTGGCGAGTTACTTGCGGGAGTTTCTATTTTCGCCAGAACGGTTTAATCAGCCCGTTTCATCCCTTTCGGGCGGTGAGCGTAATCGGTTATTGTTAGCAAAACTATTGGCAAAACCAGTTAATTTATTAGTGATGGATGAGCCTACAAACGATTTAGACATTGAAACCTTAGAACTATTGGAAACGTTGCTTGTGGATTATCCTGGTACTTTACTATTAATAAGCCATGATAGAGCGTTTATTAATCAAGTGGTCACGAGTGTTTTGATTTATGAAGATGACGGGCGGTTTAGTGAGCATGTGGGTGGTTATGATGAATATCGCACCTATAAAAAGCAGCAACGTGAAACCGTTGCCGTGCAACCCACAGCACCTCGAGTAAACAGTGTTGTTAAGCTCAATTTTAATGAACAACGTGAACTTTCTAAACTTCCAAAGCAAATTGAAACGTTAGAGAAAGAAATTGAAGCCTTGCAAAATGAGATGGCAGTCCCTTCTTTTTACCAGCAAGAAGCGCAAAAAATCAGTGATTTTAACCAGAAGCTTCTTACTAAAGAAACAATGCTTGCAACTTTGTATGAGCGCTGGGAGTTGTTAGAGGCGAAAAGCGGAGGAGGGGCATGATTGTAACCTTGGCGCTGGTTGTTTTTTGCTCTTCAATCGTTGCTTTTTTTTCCCAAGAGTTTATCCGAATGTTTAAAAAACTATTTTCCATTCCTGGTGTTAAATTGTTTTTGCCCTTAGCTATTGCCTCTTTGTTAATTGAAATGCATGAGGAGTTTGGTTTTTGGGTTTTGACGTGGGGACAACTTCAACTGCATCGAATCATAAATGCAGTGGCGCGCTTTTTGCCTTTCGATACAGGGTCTGTGTTGTTGGTAAGAATTGTATTTTTATTTTGTCTCGCAATTTTGCCTGTGTTGGTGTTTCGATTTGGGGTCAAAAAAAAAGGGCGCGCCCAACCGGATGTCGTTTCTTACTGGTCAGGCCTTGTGCTTTGGATAATTGCGGTAATCCTTCTGACCGTATCAATATAGTTATTAATCGTTTAAATACTATAGCTTTTTGACCATCAGCTCTACAGGTCCTACGTATCGCGGATAAGTCGCTGTCATATGGTTTGTTGTTCCTGCGAATTGAAGTATCATCTCATATGTTATGTCTTTCCCGCCTTCGCGGGAAAGACATAACCAGTAGGTATTCTATACCGCAAGTCTTATATCCCTTTACTGAGAGGGGTTTTCAGACTTGCGGGTAATTGTATGGACGCGGTACGTGGTTTGTTTAAGAAATAATGTCAACAGACCTTAATCTGTTTTTCAGAACACAAGGTTTATTTAGCCCTATTTGCGCTATAATTACCCAAATAAAAGACAGCTCAGGTGATTGCCATGCCTTTTGATGCGATTTTACTGAAAAAAATAACAGACAATGATTCTACAGTGACATCCATAGACCTTATGGGTGACCGTATTGGGGATGAGGACGCAAGAGCTCTTGCCGCGGCTTTGAAAGACAACACGACCGTGACGTCCATGACCCTTGCGGGTAACCTTATTGGAGCTGAGGGCGCAAGGGCTCTTGCCGAGGCCTTGAAAGTCAATACGACATTGACATCCATGGAGCTTAGGAAAAACCTTATTGGAGCTGACAGCGCAAGGGCTCTCGCCGAGGCCTTAAAAGTCAATACGACATTGACATCCATGGACCTTAGGCATAACCAGATTGACGCTGAGGGCGCAAGGGCTCTTGCCGAGGCCTTGAAAATCAATACGACATTGACATCCATGGACCTTAGGTATAATCAGATTGACGCTGAGGGCGCAAGGGCTCTTGCCGAGGCCTTGAAAATCAATGCGACATTGACATCCATGGACCTTGATGGTAACCAGATTGGTGCAGAGGGCGCAAGGGCTCTTGCCGAGGCCTTGAAAGCCAACACGACATTGACATCCATGTGCCTTAGGTATAACCAGATTGACGCTGAGGGCGCAAGGGCTCTTGCCGAGGCCTTGAAAATCAATACGACATTGACATCCATGGACCTTAGGTATAATCAGATTGACGCTGAGGGCGCAAGGGCTCTTGCCGAGGCCTTGAAAATCAATGCGACATTGACATCCATGGACCTTGATGGTAACCAGATTGGTGCAGAGGGCGCAAGGGCTCTTGCCGAGGCCTTGAAAGCCAACACGACATTGACATCCATGAAGCTTTGGCATAACCAGATTGGTGCAGAGGGCGCAAGGGCTCTTGCCGAGGCCTTGAAAATCAATGCGACATTGACATCCATGGACCTTGATGGTAACCAGATTGGTGCAGAGGGCGCAAGGGCTCTTGCCGAGGCCTTGAAAGCCAACACGACATTGACATCCATGTGCCTTAGGTATAACCAGATTGACGCTGAGGGCGCAAGGGCTCTTGCCGAGGCCTTGAAAATCAATGCGACATTGACATCCATGGACCTTGATGGTAACCAGATTGGTGCAGAGGGCGCAAGGGCTCTTGCCGAGGCCTTGAAAGCCAACACGACATTGACATCCATGAAGCTTTGGCATAACCAGATTGGTGCAGAGGGCGCAAGGGCTCTTGCCGAGGCCTTGAAAATCAATGCGACATTGACATCCATGGACCTTGATGGTAACCAGATTGGTGCAGAGGGCGCAAGGGCTCTTGCCGAGGCCTTGAAAGCCAACACGACATTGACATCCATGAAGCTTTGGCATAACCAGATTGGTGCAGAGGGCGCAAGGGCTCTTGCCGAGGCCTTGAAAATCAAT
>CAYTZN010000029.1:11881-15053 GCA_964442495.1 uncultured Legionella sp.
AGGGCTCTTGCCGAGGCCTTGAAAATCAATGCGACATTGACATCCATGGACCTTGGGGGTAACCAGATTGGTGCAGAGGGCGCAAGGGCTCTTGCCGAGGCCTTGAAAATCAATGCGACATTGACATCCATGGACCTTGGGGGTAACCAGATTGGTGCAGAGGGCGCAAGGGCTCTTGCCGAAGCCTTGAAAGCCAACATGACGTTGATATGCATGGCCCTTGCGGATAACGAGATTGGCAATGAGGGCGCAAAGGCTCTTGCGGATGCATTAAGTGTCAATACAACATTGTTATCCATGAATCTTGCGTGCAACCCGATTGGCGTTGAGGGTGCAAAGACTCTTGCTGATGCATTAAAGGGCAACATGGTATTGACATTCTGTGGGTTGCATGGTGATGGTTTCAGTGCAGTAGCCGCCTATGTCGGACGCAATATAGCTTGCGCGCCCTTGGTAAAATACCTCAACTCATTACGCAGCCCATTAAGTTCCGGATTAGATAAGCCAGTCATTGAGGATGATTTGCAGGTTTTGCCTATCGATGAGAGGATGTTAATTTGTTTGTTCGAATCCTCCTCCCCTAGGGTACAAGCACTCGCGAAGCTGGCTTTGGCCCATGCGTTAAGGCATCTTGCTCTTCACATTGGATTAAAGGATGAAGAGGTTACTGCGAGCCTCGAGATAATTCTTATAAAAATGCTAGAAAAAAAGACGCATCCCGAGGTAGGGTACCTCTGGGAGTGTTCTCGTTTACTAAGCGGTCTTCGGCACATGGGTGCCTCTCTTGTGGGAGAGACCATGGACATGGCTTTAAGTGAGGAAATGGAAGCGCGTTCTTATTTGCTGCCTACTTTTGCAGATGCTTCATTACAAAGTATCGCGAACATCGCGCTAGGCCAACTTCTTAGCCTATTGTTCGCCAGACACCTGAAAAACGCACCTCCAGAGCAACAAATAGCACAGCGTCAATTGGTGTTACACTGCTTAAGAGACCAGCAAAAAGATGAGTTTCTTTCCCCTTTCGTTTTTGGCGCATTGTGGCGGTTGCAAAATCGAGACAAGAAAGAACGGTTTGATGATATTCGTTCTCTACGAGAGGATGCTCTTCTCTTAAGTTACAGTGAAATACATGCTTTTGCGAAGAAAGCATTGGCGTCTTTGGATAAGAGCGATGAGAAAATCACATGTGAAATTGACTTCCTTACCCTTGTAGTGGAGGAAGAGTCACACCGTCCCGGTTTGGTTAAGTATGTTTCTAAATCACCAGCGTTTACTCGTGAGCTAGGCACAGTACACGGAAAGAAAAACTCCCTGGTGTGTTTAGAAGACTGCCTTGTGCTGACGGTAACAGATGATCCCCATCTCTTGAGCCCTCTATCAGAAATCCCAATCAGCGCAGAAGACGTAAAGGATCTCTGTCAGGTTAGTAAACCCGCCTCACCGTTGATAGATAAGCTGCTCGCTATTATTAGAGCGCAGGTTGCTGCCATCGCTCCAGTTCCACCTAAACCCGAGCCGGCCCCTTCGTTGTGTAATCCAGGAGTGCAGCACGGGATTTTTGCAACGCCAAACTCAGTAGACATAGTAAAGCAATCTACCCCATCTACTGATGTGAAGAAGACACCGTAAGGGTCAGGGTTCCTCGTCCGAAACCCAGCCCCTAATTGTTTTACATGCTAATATAAAAAAATATGATCCATTTTTTGTCACGCATATTTTTGCCCTGCTGAACCATTCAATGTGTGTTTTATATTTTTCAGTGGTAAAGCCTATTTACACGGTTCTATGGTTTTCTTTTGAGCGGATGCATGTCGGGCTTGTAATTCAACATCTATATATCTATCCGTGGTCGCACTTGAACTATGCCCGGCATCATCTCTCACATGTTCACGTGGGCGTATTTTGACATCCTCAGAAATACCTGTGTGCCTAAGCCAATGCACCGTTGCAGAATTTAAGTTATCAGCTTCTTCTATTTGATGAGTGCGGCGTAACTCTATGGCGGCTTCATCAAAGCAAATTTGTATTAAGCGGCGGATAGGGGCGGTATCACTCATGGGGCCTGTACCCCTTAATTTAGGAATTAAGGGGGTGTTGTCAGCTTGGGATGGTAACGGTGTTAACCCTAACGATTGTCGCCATCGAGAAAGGCTATTAAGCATTGCATCGCTCACTGCAATTTGTCGCTCTTTATTGCCCTTGCCTACGGTTGTAAACCACCAATGACCATTGCTGTCTTTAGCGAAATCATTCATTGTAGGAATCCATCGGTCGCTTGCGGCTAGCTCAGAAATTCGTAAATACATACCGTATAGCATGCTTAACATGAAGCGAGTGCGCTCATGCTTCTCAGGGTTTTGCAAAGCCAATGTTTCTGCTGCATTTAGCACGGCGTTCCATTGTATTAAGCTTAAGCGTCGGATGGGGGTATTTTGCTGTCGTTTTCGTACGAATTTACTTTTTTGGCGAATAAGTGCAACAGGGTTCGACACCAAATACTCTTCTGCAATTAAAAAATTAAACAACGTGCTTAAAATAGCAAAAATTTCCTGTACAGCGCCTTGAGATAAACTAAATTGTGAGAGGGCGGCTGTATCTCCTTGCTTACGTGATGATTTGCTGACAGTTACAACAAACGGTCGCCAATTGGGGTTAGGAATGCGTCGTCCTTCTTTTTCTACAAAACGTGGTACCTTTTTTAATGAAATCCACGTTAGGAGTGGGTTTTGACAAAACCTTACAAAATGCTCAATGTCATCCCGCTTAAGTTCTGTTAAACATTTATTTTTAACGCCCCAGCACCATTGCAGTAAACGCTCGGCTTCTCGGCGGTAACTGTTAAAGGTTCCTAAACTGCCGTTGTAGCTTTTAAGAAAATTTAAAACATGGGTGAAGTCTTGCTGAAATTGAGGCGCTGGGAGCACGACATGCTCTTCATTTTTATGCAGATGGTTCATACTGTCGAATAGAGGTAAAAGAGAGAATTTCATGATGATTTCGCGAAATACTGGTGAATTTTAATCGTAACGTATGTTTAGAAGTGCAGCAATGGGAGATTTTTGCATTTTATCGCGTTTATTAGTTGACCTATATAGAAGCTGCGAGTATCATTTCGGGTCTGTCCTTGGGACGGGTTCACGGGGTGTAGCGCAGTCTGGTAGCGCGCCTGCTT
>CAYTZN010000030.1:0-14287 GCA_964442495.1 uncultured Legionella sp.
AATATATTAAATTAGTTGCAGAGACTCCTGCGAATGAACCCATTCTCTTCATGGACACGAGTTTCGCACTTAGCTCATGCGGCTTGGTTTGAGCAACATAAACTGCGTATTACACAAAAAATTACACTATATCAACAAAACTGGAATGTGATTAAAAACGCCATTCAGGGGCAGATCAAAATCTTAATGTTTCAAGCCGCATGAGCTAAGTGCGAAACTCGTGTACCGGTTAAAAATAGGGGGTTGCCAATGCACAGTAAATTTTCTAGAGGTTAGTGTGCTTTTTAGCATCGTCGATATTCTTTTTCTGAAATATTGTTGTGAGTGAGATGGTATAGCTTACATTGTTTTTCATGCGATTTTTTAGGGGTAGTGAGACAAGATAATGGTGCGGGGTAGCCAAAAAAACGGACAATCACTCCTTAAAAGTGTTTTTTAGACACGAGGATTTGGAGTCGAATTGTTGTTAATATAATAGTAGCTATTGCTAACACTCAGGAGCTTTAAATTATGGATAGGCTAATCAATATTAACGTCAAACATTTAGCTTTGATTCAACTGCATCGATGGTTTCAATTTTATGAAAGACCATGTCATCCACAAACACTTCAACACCAATTATCGCTACTTGATGATGATATTTTAATTGAGTCTCCGTCAGGACTAGGCATTAGTCAAGGGAAAGACAAATACCTAGAGCGAGTTAAGTTGGCTCAGGGTGCCAGCAATGCACACCATTTGCAGCGTGTAAACGTTGCAAAACATCCCGATAATTCATTATGCGTTGAGGCCGAAATTTTACATCAAATGTTACTTCCAGACCAAATTTTACACAGTAATACACTAGAATATAAAGCGACCTTGAAACCGCTTAAAGAAGGCTTTCCTCTTTTTTCTGATATTAAAATAGCTCTTTTGCATGCGACACCATCGATTTTTCAGGATGCCTATATGAAAAATCGGGCCGCATCTTTGCTGCACTGCTGGTTGTATTGTATTGAAAATGGTCCGTCAAATCTGAGTGTTTTTAAAGAAATTTTTGCTGATGATTTTGAGTTATATTTATCAAGCGGGAAAGTAATAAACGATTGGCAACAGTTTCAACATTGGCTTGCTGAAAATAGCAGTAAAATAAAGCAAAGCGGTCACTTTGAAAAAAATTTCAACTTAGATGTTATCAATGATGAGGCATGTACTTTGACTGTTGATTTTGAATGGTATGGTTACACGGTAGATAATCAACTGATGAGTGCTAAAACTCACCATGAATGGTTTGTGCAAAGTAATCCGCTTGAGCGTTTTGCGCGTATAAAAAAGATGGTTGTTAAACAGGTGCAACCTTTTACCCTTCTTGAAACAGCTAATGATTCAAGTCTAGTGTAGCTTTATTAATGGTGTTTAGTGTTATTGTGCTCCACATTAGAGGTTTCATAAATGAACCCCAATCCTAACGAGTTGTATCCAATGCTTGGGTCTGAACGTACTGTTTTTTTAAAGAATATTATTAAAAGCTCAAACATTAGCGTAGGTGATTATACCTATTACGATGATCCAATTAATATTCATAACTTTGAAAAAAACGTACTTTACCATTTCGATTTTATTGGTGATAAACTCATCATTGGTAAGTTTTGTCAAATTGCAGCGCACGTGAAATTTGTTATGAATGGTGGAAATCATCAGTTAGGAGGGTTCTCTTCATTCCCTTTTATTATTTTTCAATCGTATTGGCCTGAAATTCCTTTTGTGCCAAATTGTAAAAAAGATACAGTAATTGAAAACGATGTATGGATTGGGTATGACGCAACGATCATGCCAGGAGTAACTATTAGTAATGGGGCCATTATTGGGACGCGTGCTGTCGTAACTAAAGATGTCGCTCCCTATGAAATTGTAGCTGGTAATCCAGCACAGGTTATTCGTAAGCGCTTTGATGAAGAAACCATTGATTTTCTTCTGAGGTTACAATGGTGGAGTTGGCCGATTAAAAAAATTAGAGAGCACGTCTTAGCAATTATGAAAGGTGATAAAATTATTCTGGAAAATTTATTATTATGATAAGCAATGATTGTTGTGTCCATATTAGAAAAATTAAAGCTGAAGATTTAGAGTTAATCGTTGCTTTGTTTAAAGAAACAGTCCATCACGTTAATGCAAAACACTATACCCCTTTGCAATTGCAGGTTTGGGCCCCGGACCATATACATTATAGCGATGATAGATGGCAAAGTTTATTAAGCAATATTGCCTATTTAGTTGAGATTAATGCAGTTATTGTCGGATTTGCAGATATGACAATAGATGGCTATCTAGATCGATTGTTTGTACATAAAAATCATCAGCGCCAAGGTATTGCGTCGATGCTGGTCCATAAGCTGGAATCAATTCTTTTAGAAAGCGGAGTAATAAAAATAACGACAGAGGCAAGTATCACCGCTAAGCCTTTCTTTGAAAAAATAGGGTACAGAGCTCTTAAGGAACAAAATAAGCCGCGTCTTGGCGGTATTGTATTGACTAATTATCTCATGGAAAAATGTTTAGATTTGCGATCAATATAAATTGATTTCTTCAAAAATCGTCCTGCTATTATCACAGAGTTAGTAAAGAGTTTTTGTCACGAAGTCGTAATTTATAGAGCAAGGCTTATGGATGCGATACTGATGAGGAGAAAATATAGATGAGCAAAGTAGATGGCGTCGATACTATTTGAGATGCAACATGGTGATTTTATTTGGGCCCAGTAGAGCGCGTAGATTATTCTCTGTGACGTCATAATGACATTTCGTCGAAATGTGTATAAACAACAGTAATCGTTCAGGCCTTTTGTTTTAAAGAAATTTTTTTGCATTCAGTAGTATTCTAAAGAGCCAAAAATTGTTATAAGGATCAAAAGGATTTAGTTGTTGTTTCATGAGCGATGTATCAAAAATAAATTTAAAACCGAAAAGTCTAGAAGAAGCCTGGGAAACGATAGGTCAATTGGCGCAGCTCATTGTCGAGCTTAAAGAAGAAAATGCTCGTTTGAAAGAACAATTAAACACAAATTCTAAGAATTCATCTCTCTCCCCCTCTAAAGATTTGAAAAAGAAAAAACAAACCAAGCCCAAAAGTACCCGTGCCCGCGGAGGTCAAGCTGGGCATAAAGGGCAACAACGCGCCCTTAAAGCATATGAGAACCTTTTTACATTTTAGAAAATTGAATATGATTCAAATAGAGCTTTTGTTAAGAAACAAAACAAAAAGCTTCGGCGTCTCAAAACAAAATTACTTCGAGCCCTTCGCGACG
The DNA here is from genome assembly GCA_964442495.1 of uncultured Legionella sp. GTDB lineage: Bacteria > Pseudomonadota > Gammaproteobacteria > Legionellales > Legionellaceae > CAYTZN01. The sequence continues at coordinate 3,287 of CAYTZN010000030.1, forward strand.
GAACCCGTTATGCTCATAAGACAACCGCCAGAACATGCTTTAATATCTGGGATTCTGTAGATGGTTTATGGAGCTTGTTCTATATACCCCATGTCTCGCCAACTGAGGCCTTTAGTGATTTCTAAAAAACTGACTTTTGGAACCCAATCTGAAAGAGGAAGTTGTTTTATTGAACGCATGTTTTCGATTGTCGCTACTTGTAAACAACAACAGAGTGATGCATTAAATTTCATTATGAACGCAATCAAAACCTATTTTGCCGTACTTAATCATCCGCTTGTTTTACATGGGGTGTGAACGATTACGAAACAATATAGCAACGCAGGAATATAGGATTTTTAAGGAAAAACTAATGGTTAATAAGAATAAAAATAGCTTATCGGATGGCCCTCTGGAAAAAACCGTACTTCGTTTAACAAAACGACAATTGTGTGATTTGGAATGTCTATTGAATGGAACGTTTGCTCCTTTAACGGGGTTTTTAAATAGAGAGGATTACCATTCTGTATGTAAAAACATGCGATTGGCTGATGGCAGATTGTGGCCTATGCCTATCACACTTGATGTCTCTGAATCCTTTGCAAATAAAGTGCAATTAGGCGAGCCTATCCTCTTAACCAATGACGAAAATACCCCCTTAGCTATGCTGACGGTAAGTTCTAAATGGCAAGTTGATAAAGATAAAGAAGCCTTGCTTGTTTTTGGTGGCCTTGATAAAAAACATCCAGGAGTAAATTATCTTTATAGCGTTGCAGGCCCCTATTATTTGGGGGGGCACGTGACGGCACTCTCTCCAATTACGCATTATGATTTTTTACACTATCGGCATACGCCAAATCAGCTTCAACAGCTTTTTAAGCGAGAGGGCTGGTCTAATATCATTGCGTTTCAAACACGTAATCCCATTCATCGTGCTCATTATGAGCTGATGCAGCGTGCGTCAAAAGAAGTAAACGGCCATGTGCTGATACACCCTGTCGTTGGTATGACTCGAAGCGGTGATATCGATTATGTGACGCGGGTGCACTGTTATGAAGCCGTTTTAAAAGAATTTCCAAAGCAACAAGCTGCATTGAGTTTATTGCCCCTGGCAATGCGGATGGCTGGTCCTCGAGAGGCGTTATGGCATGCAATCATTCGTAAAAATTTCGGCGTCACGCATTGTATTGTTGGTCGTGATCATGCGGGTCCTGGAGTAAACAGTAATGGTTCTCCTTTTTATGATCCTTGTGTTTATGATCCTTGTGCCGCCCAAACATTGGTTAATCAGTACAAGAGTGAAATTGGGATAGAAATCATCTCTTTTTCAGCAATGGTCTATGTAAAAGAAAAAACGGCATTTTACACTATGGATGAACTTAATGAGAGCGATACCATTGAAGATATTTCCGGAACTGAATTACGCAGACGCTTAGAACAAGGATTAACCATTCCGGATTGGTTTACATTCCCAAGTATCGTTAAGATATTACAACAAGCCTACCCGCCCAAACATCAACAAGGGTTTACGTTATTTTTTACAGGCCTTTCTGGTGCTGGAAAATCAAGCATTGCCAAAGCATTGATGTCATATTTACAGTCAACGTCAAATCCACGAAAAATGACATTATTAGATGGTGACATCGTACGACATCATTTATCAGATGGATTGGGATTTTCAAAAGCCGATAGAGATACTCATGTTCAGAGGCTAGGCTATGTGGCTTCTGAGGTAACAAAACATGGAGGTATCGCCATTTGTGCCGCTATTGCACCGTATTCTGCAACGCGTCAACACGTAAGAGATGCAGTCAGTCCATTTGGAGGGTTTATTGAGATCTATATTGCAACGCCGCTCTCGGTATGCAAAGAAAGGGATGTAAAAGGATTATACCGAAAAGCAGAACAAGGACTCATTCAACATGTTTCAGGGGTAGATGACCCTTATGAAGTACCGGTTAACCCTGAGATAAAAATTGATACCTCGCTCATGACTATTCACGAGGCAGTGCAACATATTTTATCAACACTTATTGCACGTGGATACTTATTGAAAGAGCCGATGTATCTCTTTACTATTAATGAGGGTTTACAGGGTCTTGATTGTGACAGAAATCCATATATGACGCTTGGTGAAAGCGTTTAGTTGGCGTTTGAGGGGTGGTTTTCTTACTATGGTTGATTGCTAGGAAGCATCTAAAAATATGAATATTCGGAAAAATAAAACGCTCTTTCACGACAATGTTAAACGGTTCGCACTCAAAGCAACCGCATCAGCGATCCTTGCTCTTAATGCCAAAACAGTGATGGCGACTTCCTGCCCTGCCTATATTGCGGATACGATTTTAGAGCAAGAAGTATGTGAGTTTAACGCAACCTCTAGTGTTACCGTGGCAAATGATGGGGTCGTGGGGGGGATCGGCCTGCTTGCTGTTGATCCCCCGCCCACTCCGCCGTTATACATTGCAATCAATGCCGGAGGGGTGATCAATAATATGACGGGCACTGGCATTAACATAAGTAATTCGTCGCTTTCAAATGGAATTTCGAATAGTGGTACGATAAATACCCAAAGTATGGGTATATCGATTTCTAATGTAAGTGAGATTAGCGGCGGTCTATCCAATCGTGGAGTAATTAATAGTATAAATGGTACTGGGATTCTGATCGATTTAAGCACTATCAATGGCGGCATCTCTAATAGTGGAAAAATTGAAGCTGGCGGCGATCTTACGGGTATAGCAATGATTAACGGTGCCACCATTGAGGGTGATGTCACTAATAGTGGTTTGATTGCAGCAGGCAGTGGTAATGGTATTCTCTTACGTACTGATAGCGTTATCAACGGTAGTATCGTTAATAGTGGTGCAATTAGGAGTGCTGAGAATACAGGTATAGCTGTTTTCAATGAATTAACTATTATTCAGGGTAATATTTCTAATAGTGGCGTCATCAGTGGTGGTCTGCAGGGCGTATCAATCCATAATCTTGGTGGCGTCGACGGAAGTATATCTAATACTGGCACAATTAGCGGCGGTAGAACTGGGATATCGGTTTTTTCTCATGCAATAATTGGAAGCATCACAAATAGTGGCACGATCAGTGGCGGTCGAAGTGGGATAGCAATTCATGATGCCGCAACAGTAACTGGTGGTATCTCTAATAGTGGAATAATCCAAGGTAACATCAATGCGATTAGTATCGCTGGAAGCACTGTGGCTAATATTGATGTTCTTGGTCAAGATGCACGGATCATTGGGAGCGTTGATGCACCCGATACAAATGTTAATATTACCAATGGTGCACTATTCACCAGTGAAGGTAGTTACCATGTGAGGACCTTTAATATTAGCTCAAATGCGCTTTTTAACATGGCAAACATGATAACGGCACAGAACGTTAACAACTCAGGCACATTAGCTATTACCAATACATTACAAACAATGGTAGGAAACTATACACAACAAACGGGAGGTCTCTTTCAAACAGACGTTTCTAATGTTAGTGATTATGGCCAGTTATTGGTAACGGAGGCCGTTGATTTATCACAAAGTGGTGATATTTATGTGCAGGTGGGTGAAGATGTTTTGCTTCACAATGGAGATGTTCTCTCCGATGTTATTAGTGGAAACATGCTTATCTTGCCCGCTAATGGATTGACGGTTAGCGATAACAGTTATATTTGGGTATTTGCCCCTACACTCAATAGCACCAACAATGGGGTCAATCTGACCGCAACAATTAATCCAGAGGCTTACAACGCATGTAAAGGCACTTATTGTCAGGGTGCGGCAACGGCTATTCTGGGACAAGTTGCAGCAGGTAATCCTGTCTTTAGTCCTTACGCGACACTGGCCACAGCCAATGTGCTTCGTGATGCAGCAAGTCAAGCCACGCCTGAGTTAATCAATGAAAACATTCAGGTGGTTCAATTGATAACGCGTTCTGTTATGGATATTGCCCCTATGTGGAACACCTTGCGTGGTAAATCATCCGGGGATGCGATGCTTTATCAACCAGGGAAAATATGGATGAAACCCTATGGTGCCTCCATGACACAAAATGAGCGTACCACTGTCCCGGGATTTAATGCCACCGCTTACGGGGCTGTCATTGGCAAAGATATACAGCTGACGAATGACTGGTTATTTGGCGGTGGATTTGCGGCGGGTGGTGATAAAATGCATGGTAAATCCATACTCAGTGGTCAATCGATCAATAGTCAAGCTTATCAGGGGCTATTGTATGGTGCGAAGACATTCCCCAATCATGTTTATTTTGCCGGACAAGGACTCCTTGGATACGAAACAAACGATACCCGTCGTGCTATTCCCTTATATGCAAGCACAGCAAAGGGCTCATACAATAACTGGTTTACCAACTTTCGAGCAGAGGCGGGATGGAGTACTTACGCATTAAGTCCAAAATTTGTATTCACACCGACAGTGGACGCAAGTTATCTTTTTATCAACCAAAACGGTTATAAAGAATCGGGCTCACCCATGAGTTTATTGGTTGCTTCTAACCATAATTCATCTTTGGTGCTGGGTGCTTATGGCAATGGCGCGTACCATCTACCTAATATTCACAATGAGACAAATCTTACGCTCACAGGATATGCAGGTTTGGCGGGAGATGTGTTGAACAACCAACCACAAGTTACTTCTATTTTCGTGGCAAGTGGCTCAACCTTTTCAACCTTTGGGGTGCAATTTAATCGCATCGTCTTTCGAGGGGGCGCGGGTTTAACCCTAACAAATCCCACAAGCCCCCTCCTTATTGAATTAAACTATGATGTACAAACAGGCAACAATGCTTATAGTGGTATTGGATCTGCAACCATAAAATATAAGATATAAACCTGTGTCAAAGTTACTTATCCTGCTGAGTTGCGTGTGTTTGTCTGGGTGTGGGTTGCACTCAGTGATATCCCCCGAAGAGCGCACCCTGCACGCAGCTGCTCTTACAAAAAAGGCAGGGTGGCAGGAGCACACAATTCATACCCCGCTGTTTGCCTTGAAAAATTATCGTTCGGCAGCCCCAAAAAAAGTGAATAGATTAACCATTTACATTGAAGGGGATGGGTTAGCGTGGCTTTCAGGAGAGATGCCCTCAGCGAATCCAACGCCTATCATGCCCACGGGCCTTAAAATGGCCCTTCACGACAAAAAACACCATCCTATCGTTTATTTAGCGCGCCCTTGTCAGTTTGTATCGAAGCAGCAATGGGGCGGTTGCCGGGCCGCATATTGGACTCATTTGAGATTTTCACCAAAAGTCATCAACGCCATGAATCAAGCAGTGGAGCAATTAAAAAACGAGTATCATGCCAAACATATTGTATTGATAGGTTATTCAGGCGGGGGCACGATTGCCGCATTGATTGCCGCTCGACGTACCGATGTGATTCAATTAATAACCGTTGCAGCAATATTAGATACCGATTTTTGGGTGCGTCAACAAGGCTTAACGCCATTAAATGGTTCGTTAAACCCGGCTGATGCATGGAAAAATTTACTCTCTGTTCCACAAACACATTGGGTGGGAGGTAAAGATACTGTAGCGCCCAAAGACGTTGTTTTTGCGTTTACCAAGCGTTTCCCCGCAACAAAAAAGCCAACAATAAAAGAGATACTTGCTTTTGATCACACGTGTTGTTGGGCAACGGATTGGAAGCCATAGGTTCAGTATTTTAATTTAATATTTGGATAAGCGGTGCAAGTTCGCGTTCATATCGGCGCCAACGCTCAACGGATGAGGAATAAACCGGTTGACGTACTTGTGCAAAACTGGCGGTACGCACTTGGCGTTTCGATTGATAAAAGGTAAGGCAAGCTTCTTCCCAAGGTAAACCACAAAAATCAATGAGCCGTGTTACTTCTTCGTCAAACTGACTCACCATGGTTTCATATTTTATATCCAACCAGGCATTGGAGGGTAAAAGATGACGCCAATGATTCATTATCCGTTCATAGCACTGATAATATTGTCCCAGTTCTGTTAAATCATAGGAATACAATTGTCCATGAGTAAATAGTTTTGTATAGCACGATAAACAGGTATCAATGGGATTGCGTTCCACATGAATAATTTTAGCATTTGGAAATAAGGCATGGATCAATCCAATGGCAATAAAATTATGTGGCATTTTATCCGTAATATGCATCGCCTCAGGAGAAAAGCGCTGCAAATAAGATAAATAATTATTTGCGATGGCATGGCATCTTTCAGCCGAAAAGTGCAGAACGTTTTCAGGGTAATACACCAAATTTTGTTGATGTTTAACGGGCTGTTGAATTAAATGATTCAAATACTTTAATTCTCCAGCACCATACACGCGAGAATGACTGGATAAAATATGTTCAACAAGAGTCGTTCCTGAACGCGGCATGCCGACAATAAATATAGGTAACGCAGACGGGTTAGCAAACGCGCGCAAATGTTCAATGGTTTGTTGTGTAAAACAATGAATGAGTTTATCTGTGAATTCGATCTGCTCTGCAATATTGTAGGTCATGCGAGTACGTTTTGTATGACAACCTAAAGAAAAATAGTCAAACGCTTTTGCCCATTCACCCATGTCGTCATAACATTTACCCAAAGCAAAATATGCGTATTCCAATTTATTCGGAGAGAGGGCTTGACTGTGATCATTAACGATTGATAGTAAATGATTTAAACTTGAATTGTTGGGTTTAACTTTCTGTAATTGAACTAAAGAGTAATGGGCAAGAACTTGAGTATCCCTGTTTGGATCGTCGGCACTTTTTAAAAACGCCTCTTCTGCTTTAATGCTTTCCCCCATCTCCATCAATACACTGCCTTTGCCAAGGTATGCACGAGTATAAGTGGAGTCTATATCTAAAATGTTGTCTAAATACACCAATGCTTGTTTATAATCATTTTGCTCTTGATAAATCTCTGCTAGTAGTTGATAAAATTCGACTTGTTGTGGGTTAATCGCTATCGCTTTACGAATGGCGTGTTCTGATTCCATAAAATGATGCTGATGCAAATGTGTTTTTGCAATACCATAATAGGCTTCTGCATAATTGGGTTTTAATTGCCGTGCCTTTTTAAAATGAACCAAGGCATTTTCACATTGATTTAAGCCCAATAATGCTAAACCCATGCTACATTGTGCATCGACAAAAGCGGGTGCTAACCGAATGGCTTGACTCAAGTAGTATGATGCCTGTTTAAACGCTTGTTGTTGCAGAAGTAAAGCCCCCAAATTATTCAATGGCTCGACAGATTGGGGCGAAATAGCGATAGCGGCTTGATAAAATCTTATGGCCTCGTCTGTTTTATCATACACTCTATAAATACTTCCCATGTTATTAAGCGATGATTCCAATTGGGGATGAATAGCAAGCGCTCGTTTGTGGCAATCTTCTGCTTTCGCATAATTTTTTGCATCATAATAAGCAATACCTAAATTAGACAAAGCGTTTGCGGAGTGGGGATCGAGTGCGACAGCTTGTTCTCCATAGTGAATACTTAACTGTATGGCGTTTAATTTGCGGTGCATTTCACCTACGTTGCTATGGAATAAAGCAACATGAGGATTGCTCTGAATCGCTCGTTCAATGAATTGAATCCCTAATGCAATCTTGTCCACTTGATAAGCGATAACGCCCAACAAGTGCAACGCATCAGCATGGGTAGGATGCGTTTCTAGTATACGGTTTAAGAGTGTTTCGGCTTGCACTAACTGCCCTGCATGCTGGAATTGGATGGCAATGCGCATTGTTTCATCAGCGGACATCATGCGCTGATTCCTTTTTTATTGCGGTAAGGCTCAACCTTGTTTAACAAAGGTTGTAACCCGTCCGTAAAATGTTGCCATCGCTTTACGGACGTTTTATAGATGGGTTTTTTAACTTGAGCTAAACTCGCTGTTTTTACTATGCGATCATTATTATAAAAATGAAGACAATTTGGATCCCAAGGCAATCCTATATAGTCTAAGAGTGCTTTTGTAAGTGTCTCGTGGTGATTCACCATTTGCTCATAAGGTAAATCAAATATTCGTGTTGATGGCAAGACGTTACGCCAATGCTGCATCGTTTGGGCATAGAGTAGATAGTAATCACCTAATGCGATGAGATCATAAGCAAATAACATACCGGTCTTGAATAAATGAGTAAAGCACGAAAAACAGGAATCCATGGGATCCCGAATAGCATGAATGATTTTAGCGGTAGGTAACATGCGATGAATCATGCCAATATAAAAACAATTGCTTGGCATTTTATCAACAATAAAGCGTTTGTCTGGCGCTAATTTCCAGGTTTTATCCAGGTATTTTTTTCCCAAGTCCGCAAAATCCTGATCCGTTAATTGGGTAACCCAAGTCATCAACGGCAAACCGGCAGCATGACAGGCCCCTTGAATCACGTCATCTAAAATATTTAATTCTCCTGCTCCGTAAATGTGTTTATGACTACACAGAGTCTGCTCAATTAAAGTTGTTCCTGCTCGTGGCATGCCCACAATAAAAATGGGACAACGCGTGTCGTTGGTGGGTTTTGGTGGGGGTAAAAAAGCAGTTGTAAATACCTTATGCAGTTGTTCAACGAAGTCATGCAATATGGTTTTATTCCAAGGCTTTTCGAGATAATGTAACCGATTTCCTTCGGCATACGCCTGGAACGCACGCGTATATTGTTGTGTATCATCAAGTGCTTTTCCTAAGGTAAAATAATACTGAATACGCGCCTGAATAGAATAATCACCTACGTGCTGTGCGATGGTTTCTAAAAAAGCCAAATGGGGATCGTTGAGCGTGTAAACTTTTAACAATGATAGATTATAATGCGCTTCAACAAAATCTACTCTTGCCGCAATGGCTGCTTCAAAATGTGCACGCGCATCGTTAATTCGACCTTCCTCACTGTAAATAGCGCCAAGATTATTCTGTGCTTCTGCATGGTTTGGATTTAAACGAATGGCAGTTGCATAGGCACTTTTGGCTTGATGCGAGTCACCCATGCTTTCAAGAGATGCACCCAGATTATTCCATGCCAAACCGTAATGTTCATCGTAAGATAATGCGATACGATAATGTTGAATTGCCAATTGAAATTGGCGATTGTTATTATAGGCTAAAGCCAATAGAAAATGATTTTCAGCATGGTTAGGCTCTATACTGATAGCGATGTGATGTGAGGCAATTGCTGCTTCTAATTGTCCTACTCGACACAATAACTCACCTAAATTACGCCTATATACCATTAAGTTTGGGGCTATTTCTACAGCCAATTGCATGAATTGAATGGCATCTGCCATGTTGTGTTCTTGAAATGCCGCTAAAGCAATATCAAATGCGGCGCGATGACATCCTGGGTTGTTTATTAAAATATGTCGATAACGTTGCCCTGCTTCGAATAACAATCCCTTTTGTAAGTGTTGGTGGGCATCATGAATGGCAAGTTCAATATTAAGTTTGCGTTCAGTAGGTGGTAATGTTGCCAACGCTTTTTTTATACGTGTCAAAGGAGTGCCCCAATCTCCCAGTGTTTCTTGCCGAAAGAGTTTCACACTGGGATACCAAGGGCTATCGTCTCGTTTTAGAAACCAACGCCAATCAGCATTGAAAGGTAATAAAACCCATACTTCTTTACCCATGGCAGCTGCTAAATGAGCTATAGACGAGTCCACCGTTACCACCAAATCCAAACAGGCAATGAGTGCGGCAGTTCCAATCATAGTGCTAAGTTCCATGCCATGATAGGCAATGTTGTGTTGCTCAAGTTCATTTTTTTCTTCTAAATCCACATCCTTTTGTAAGCAAATAAAATCCATATTTGATGGATGCAATGTGAGCAAAGTACGTAAGGCAAGAGAATGTTGTTGATTTATTGGATTCAACGTCTCCCCTTTCCAAGCAATGCCAATGCGCTTACGCCTTGAATGTTTTAATGTTGTTTGGCAAGTTCCAAGCGCACGTATGTCTGGAAACACATAAGGCATGGAGCAAGGAATCGTATGCATTTCGGTTTTAAATAGCTTGGCTAAAAGCATTGCTGGGCAGTGATAATCACAGGAAGGCAAAGGCGAGCCTATGGCAATAAAATGAATCGTATGACGCCATACCTGGAAGAGTGGAATTAATGATGGCTGCATCTCAAGATAGACTCGGGCACCTAACTGCACTAATAGTGGGACATAGCGAAAAAATTGGATATTATCACCCAACCCTTCCTCTGAATGGATAAGAATCGATTTTCCACAGAGCATGTCTCGACTTGCAGATTCTGGCACTATCCATACGTGGTTTTTTTCTCGTAATGAGCATCGCCTGCGGTACTCAACGTGCGTGAATCCAAGGGGTAGGTTACCCATAGCCAGTAAACATAAAGAATAATTATACTGAACCCAGGCATCTTGATGATTACTGTAGATCAACGCTTGTTGATAAGCTTGAAGCGCTTCCTCATGACGGTTGACTTGTGTCAAACAAAGTGCGCGTTGTCCTATCGCCATATAATGGGCTGGTTCTTCAGCAATGATGCGCTCAAAATAGCCAAGAGCTTCAATATATTTTCCCGCTTGATACAGTGCGTTAGCATACAACATTAAAACAAGGGGGTTAGAATCAAGTTGCAAAGCATGTTGAGCGTATATGATCGCTTCTGCTGGCCGATTTAAATCCATCAAAATAGCTGCACAATTTATCAATGCGTCTATGTGGTTGGGTGCTAATAAAGCCACCCTATTGAAACACAATAAGGCTTGTTGTTGCTGCGTCTTTTTAAGGCAATCATAGCCTTGTGCTAAAATCCGCTCTAGCTGACTTCCATTAACATCTAGCAGCATTGGTTAATCCCCACGTATGTATGACACATTATAAATTAAATTGTTTTTGTTATGTGAGCTATGTCTTCTGACGCGCTATATCTAACTTGCAACAACGTCTAATTTATTTTTAGAATGGTAAACCGTATGGTACCGATACTTATCAGGACTCCAGTGCAAGGTATTTTCCACCTGCCAGTGCATACGTGCGGCGCGTAAAAT
>CAYTZN010000031.1:0-12136 GCA_964442495.1 uncultured Legionella sp.
TTAAAATCCCTCGGTGGTAACACCATGCCGGTTCGATTCCGGCCCTGGGCACCAATTACACATTTTGTAATTGTTCGCAAGAGTTCAAATTAGTACGTAACTGATTGATAAATAATAAAATAACATCGACTTTTTCTTCTCAAACCTTTCTCAACTATTCGTTACTTTTCGCATATAACCGCGAGAACTTTGGGTAAGATTTTGGGTAAAGTTTTTCTCTTCTTCCAGTTCTTCCAAAGTTGCCGCTTAGTTGAGGTAATTTTTAATGTTAAACGACTCATATGTTAAATCTTTAAAGATGGGCGATAAAAAACGCCATACTGATCTCTATGGTTTGGTATTAGAACTAAGACCAACCAAAAAGAAACTCAATAAAGTATTCATTTTCCGTTTTCAATGGAATAAAAAGCCGCAAACGATCACAATTGGGGAATATAGGAGTATTGGCATAGCAGAAGCTCGGGGGATAGCTTTAACTTATCGAAACATGGTCAATAAAGGTATCGATCCTAGATCGAAAAATTGCGATGTTGAGCAAGCAAAAATAACCTTTGGAGTTGTTGCTGATCAATGGTTTCAAAAATACAAAGGAACATGGAAAGAGTTTGCACGAAATCGCCATTTAAAAAGTCTTTCACGAGACATTCTTTCAATCATTGATAAGCCAATCGATGAAATAACAAAAGCTGATTTATTGCTGACTATTAAACCTCATGAAGATTTAGGCCATCACGATGTCGCTCATCGATTATATTCAAGATTAGAAAGTATATTTGAATTTGCTTTAGGAGCATCTCTTACAGAAAATTACCCGTTCATTGGCTTAAAAAAAGCTTTAATTCCCCGACCAAAGGTTATAAATCAGCCCGCTATCAACTCAAGCAAAGCCCATGAGATGATGAATGTGATCGAAAAAACTAACTCTACAAAAATTGTTAAATTGTATATGGAGTTGTTAGCTCATATGTTCACTAGACCAAAAGAACTTAGGGAAGCGAAGTGGAATGAGTTTGATTTGCAAAAGGCTGAGTGGAATATACCAGCAGAAAGAATGAAAATGGGTTTGCCGCACTGGATTCCTTTGACGTCCCACGTTCTAAGCCTATTAAAAGAATTAAGATTAATCACTGGTTTTACACCATATCTTTTTAGTTCACCCGCACTTAAGAAATTTCAGCCTATCAGCGAAACTAGTGTTCGTAAACTTTTACATAATGCTGGTTTTAAAAATAAACATACAGCTCATGGTTTTCGTTCTTTGGCTTCTAGTGTATTACATGCAGAAAGTCATTTTCGAGCTGATGCTATTGAAGCTCAGTTAGCACATAAAATACAAGGAGTACGTGGCATTTATATGAGGGCAGATTTTAAAACAGAACGCAGAGCGCTAATGGATTGGTATAGCAATTGGCTGTGTACCCCTTTGGCTCAATCAATTAAATTTAAAGGAGCCTAATAATGGAAATTTATGAAGATCCTGCTCGTACTGCAGATTTACTCCCAAAATTAATGAATAGTTATATTAAAGATGATCCCTACACCCCAGAAACTTATTTATTTATACATCAAAAGTTAAAGGAATTAATACAATTCGAAATTTCACTACAACACGTCATAATAATAATTTCTTCTTGGCGCCATTATCAAAAATTAATTAATACAGGTCGAAGTGCTAAATTGAAGAGGCTAAAAAGAAACATTCAGAAGCTCATCCCTCTTCGTGATGAAATTTTGATGGACATTCATAACAGCGATCTTAAAGCTTTTAACCATAAAAAAGAGAATATTTTAGCTATATTTGGCAAACGAGAAAAAATTGATGAATTTCAAAAATACTTACATCGAAAAAATGGATCACTTTATAATAAATACACCCTAACAAAACTGTTTTATTATGAATTGCTGTTTATAGGGGAATCTTTCGGATTAACCCCTCCCTTAAACTATTATAAATCTAGCCCTTTGAAGGCCTTTTTAAAAATTATTACAGAGCCATTACCTAAAAAATACGAGCCAACCGAGGATATGCTCGAATTTTACTGTCAACAATATGATAACGCAAAGAAGCAGACTCACATTCAAGATAAAATCACAGCATTAATAGAAATGAGTAGCTCATATCGATCAAACTTAATTAAATGGGAATTGTTATTAAATATTTACAGAAATGAAATTTCTCCTTTAATACTATCTCATGAAGCACAGCCCAAAGACACAACATCATAAAAGACGTAGTGTCTTTCGGGTCAGCGATAAAAATATATTTCCTTTAAAATTCTTCTGAACTCGTGAGAAAGGTTCAGAAGAAAAGTCATTTTTTAAAGAACAAGATTTAAAATTCTTCTTAATTCCTGAGAAAGATTTAGAAGAAACGGCGTTTTTAAAAAAGAACATTTAAAGGAGAAAATATGAATACACTTCCAATACTACTTTATCCTCATCAGGCTCAAAAACTATTAGGTATAGGTACCACTAAATTTTATGAGCTTGTAAAACTTCCTGATTTTCCTAAACCAAGAAATCTCTTTGGCGGCAAGCGCTCTGTGTATTTGCGAAATGAAATTGAAGAATGGGCAACTAATCTTGCAAAAACAGAGGTAAAACAAGGAAATGGAGGGCGTCATGGAAGAACACCTAAAGATGATACTCAATCTATTGCAACGCAGAATAGTTAGTACTAGCAAACAACACGGGGCGAGCCAAGAATATATTCAATGCCAATTGAAAGAAGCTCACCACCAAGTTGAAATCTTAGGACAAAAGTTACGTAGGAGTAACAAACATGGATTTTAATCAAATTAATCAAAATTTCCAAGCAGCAATGCTATTACATGGAATTACACCCCCTCAGCTGATTGTTGGCGATGGTAAGTTGTGCCGCTTTCATGTCCAAGGCGATAAGAAAGGATCCAAGAACGGCTATTACCTGCTTTTTATCAACAATATATCCTGTGGCATATTTGGCACTTGGAAAATAGGCACTACTCATAAATGGTGCTCTAAAAAGCGCGAATACATGAGTAATTGGGAATACAAAGAATACAAGCGACAAATCGAAGAGGCAAAACTACAACATGCAGCAGTCCGAGCTAGAGAACAAGCCGAAGCAGCAAAGCTAGCAGAACATATTTTTTCCAATTGTCCTTCTGCTGATCCTAAACACCTTTATTTGGTACGAAAGTGTATTAAGCCATTTTATGCACGTCAACGAGGAAATAATCTTGTCCTCCCTGTTATAAACGTTAACGGCGAATTTTCAAGTTTACAGTATATTGCGCCAAATGGTGGTAAGTGGTTTTTGTCTAATGGCGTTATTGCAGGGCATTTTATACCTATCCAGCATCAGTTAGTCGCTAGCAGAAAAATATTGATTTGCGAGGGCTTCTCAACCGCAGGTGCACTTGCACAAAAATACCCAGACGCATGCGTAATTGCTGCCTGTAATGCAGGTAATTTAAAACCAGTTGCAGTTAACATTCGTCAACATTTATCAGCATCAGAGTTAGTAATAGGTGCCGATATTGATCCAGTTGGCCTGCTTAAAGCGAGAGAAGCAGCAAGAGCAGTTAAGGCAACAATTATAAAACCAAAATTTCCATCAGGTGTTAGCAAAAAATTTAACGACTTCAATGATTTGTTTTGTTTGGTAGGTCTAGGGGAGCCACAAATATGAGCCCCCCAGATTTAGATATACCCCAAAATTTTATTGAAACAGAGGAACTACAAGTAAGAGCTGTTAGCCTAAGTGAACTTTTAGGAATGGAGTTGCCACCACGTGAAAATTTGTTAAACCCTTGGTTGCCGAGAGCAGGATTATGCATGGTATACGCCAAACGAGGTGTCGGTAAAACTTTTTTTGCCCTTGAAATAGCAATGGCTCTAGCATACGGAGCAAGGTTTCTTTCATTCACTACTCCTAGATCAGTTAAAGTTCTCTATATTGATGGAGAGATGCCCGCCAATACGATGCAAAAACGTTTAGCTGAAATTGAAAAGAGAATGTCTGCTAATGAACAGATGATCGAACCATTTTTTATTACACCGGATTTACAGGGTGATTTTATGCCGGATTTAAGTACCTTGGATGGGCAAGAATCAATCCGTAAACAAACTGATGAAGCTGATTTAATTGTTGTTGATAATATTTCAACCTTAGGTGGATCTGCTAAGGAAAATGAAGCTGAGAGTTGGATTCCTTTGCAACAATGGGCGTTATTGCTGAGAAAACAAGGTAAAAGTGTACTGTTTATTCACCATGCTGGAAAAAATGGTAATCAAAGGGGAACGAGCAAGCGTGAGGATGTTTTAGACACTGTTATAGCTCTTAGACATCCATCGGATTATGAACCATCTGATGGGGCATGTTTTGAACTTCATTTTGAAAAAGCTCGTGGAATGGTAGGGGATAATGTAAATCCTATTAGATGCTGGCTTACGGATGAAGGTTGGAAATACGAGTCACTTGATCAAAATAATTATCAGCGGGTGATTGCGCTTGCAAATGAAGGACTTTCACAAAAAGATATTGTAATAGAGCTAGACCTTTCAAAAAGCCAAGTAAGTAAATTACTCAAAAAAGCTAGGGAGCTTGGGGCGGTAAAAAAAGATGGGTAACTTTCAATATTTGGCTCAAAAAGTGTTATCTAAATATTGCCATGAGATAAAAGTTTCCTGTTTCACACCCTTAGGAAAGGAAACTGGAAACTTTCAGAGGAAATTAGGAAACAACGCTGGAAACTTTGAATACACATATCATGAAGAAGAGCTGTGTACATCTGGTTTTAAAGAGGAAACATTAAAAGAAACTAACAGGAAACCAGAATCAAGTAATCAGGAAACTTTTGCAGTAAAAATCAATGATAAAAGTTTCCTGATAAATAATGATGCCGCAGGCATACTCGATAGTTTTTTTTCTAATGCTTCTGAGTTGAATATAGATTTATTACCAGATGATAAATGTTGGCTTAAAGCAGTTTGTTTCGGAATCAATCGTAGAACACTTGCCAGTTTCTTAAGTGAATATATTGATTGCTGGCATAACGCCATCGAGCGAGAGCCGGTAACATATAAGAAGCAAAATGTAGGAAGACGAGCAGCAAATATTTGGTTAAGGGAAACTCTGACAAATCATCACATATCATGAGGTGGAGCTATGACGATTAAAAAACATCGAGGCAATCTGGTTAAAACAGGAAAATCACACGAATTAAGTGCTAAGGAATCTACAATGGTAGGGGACGAAAAGGTCATCACTGCTGTTTTAGGTAATTATGCGACAAAAGGTATGGACTTTACAGGTATGAGTGCTGATGAAAAACAGCAAAGAGAGGGCAAATTATACCAAGCAACAAAGCTCCTGACAGATGCTCTTGGCGCAAAGGGGTTGGTTGAGCATCTTCTATCTACCCAATTACTTGATATCCATGAGTTACAGCAAAAATTAATAGTATATGCAAATCGTTCTATGAACTACCCTGAGGAGAATCAATATTACATTAATGCAGTTACCAAGCTCTCGAATGCTTTCGTTTCGCAAATAACGCTTCTACAAAAACTACAAGGCCAGAACCAGCAAAAGGTTACTGTAGAGCACTTACATGTTCATCAAGGGGCGCAGGCTATCGTTGGGCAAGTAAATGCAAATAATACGGGGGGGGTAGCTAATGAAAAATGAAATTAACCCCATGCAAAGTAGTAATAAGGCTTGTTATCCATTTTTACAGTCTCCACGCTGTGGTGCTAGAACTAGACAAGGAACTGCTTGTAAAGCACCTACTGTTAACAATAAAAGGCGATGTAGAATGCATGGGGGAACAAAAGGTAGCGGTGCTCCTGTTGGTTCTCAGAATGCATTGAAACATGGACTTAACACCAGGGAAACCAAGCAACTTAAAAAAGCCATTCAGTTACTGCTTAAAGAGTTACTTTAATACATAGATGGTGGAAAAGCTGCCATTAAGTGAAACAGCAGGTTTATTGGAATCTAAACCTGCTAAAACCGAATTTTAACTACCAGGGTAAAATGAAATCATCCACATATCCATGACCTCTATTATGAAAATTAGCCATATGCAACATTATTTTTTTTAAAGTATTTTCAGCGAGAGATTTTCTCCTATGAGAAAAGGCAGCTAGCTCATTGTGTTCAAAGTGCTTCTTTTCATTTTGTATATGCACTCTATTACGTAATTTTCTTAGATCGTGAAGATTCTCATAAGTTTCAATGCCACATGGATCAAATAGACCATGCTTTTCAGCACTTCTGATGTAGCTCTCAAATTTAGAAATTTTCTTTAGCTTAAAGTAATTCAAAATTTCGGTAGGAATATTTTTAATTCCTTCAATTGTGAAATTTTTAGCTCTAAAGAAAAAATCAAATAATATTGCTTCAATTATTGATGCAATAGTCACTATTTTAACTTTGTTAAAAATAGGGTTATGCACAGTATCTAATTTGTACAATTCTCTTAACATTGATAAATTAGTATTTATATTGTCACCGATTTTATATATTCCTATGAAACCAGAATTAATTGTAGTTACAGCCATAGATTAATACCTCATTAAAAATTTTATTAAAAATTAAATTGACTTATTTCTTCTATGCAACTACAATAAAAATGACTATTTTTTAAACATATGCATAGATAGAAATTGATTTCCGTTTATATCATTTGTGGACCTCCTGTGTTGAAGTTTAAATATGTATTGATTAATGCATTGGAGGGGTGAGGCAACGTAGCGGTGCGTTTTTTCAAGCGATTTTCTTTTAGAAAAATAATCCATTATTGCCTTTTTTACATATACATCTATTTAAGCGTAGACCATAAATCCAGTTTGTCAAATTATGAACCAGTATTTTGATTCGTTTACGCGGGTAACCATTTAAAAAATTTAGCGAAATTCAAATAAAATTTTTATCACCCGAATATACATATCGGGTTGAGAGCTAACTAACGACTCGTGTAAGATTGCAAAAAATACCAAAATAAGCGATAATCTAATTAAGAAAACCCACCAAGGCTATGCTCACAGAGTATCCTCAAACCGGTGGGTTACTTTTTTTAAGCCCTAAAAATGAAGTTTAATAAACCTTTCCTTTCTTTTGAACAACAAGCTATGTTGCTATCCGAACGTGGTTTAATCCTAGAAAATGATACTGTCCATTACTTAGCGCATCTTAATTATTACCGATTGTCAGGTTATTGGATTCCGTTCCAGGAAGATAATAAAACTCATCGTTTTAAACCTAATGTACGATTTTCAGATGTTTTAAATCTATATTTTTTTGATCGTGAGCTTAGACTGTTACTGCTGGATGCAATAGAGAGAATTGAAATATCTATTAGGACTCAATGGGCGCATTACTTTGCGGAACTTAGCGGTCCCCATGCTCATTTGGAGCCACATTTAAGCAAAAATGACGAATGGCATGTAAAAAATATTGCTCAGTTACAAAAAGAATTAGCACGTAGTGATGAGTTATTTATAAAACATTATCAAAATACTTATACTTTTCCAGATGAACCGCCTATATGGGTAGCCTGTGAGGTAATGTCGTTTGGCCTTTTATCAAAATGGCTAAAATCAATGAAGCCAGGTGAACCTTGTAATAAAATCGCTAGAGCTTACCAACTAGATTATGATGTTCTGGTTAGTTTTATCGAATACCTCGCTTACTTGGGTAACTTATGTGCTCACCACAGTAGAGTATGGAATAGAAAAACAACAAAAACTATCAAGATTCCACGCTCGAAGCCACTTGAACTAATTGGTAGCTTTAATAATGAGCCACCATCATTAAGAAAACTCTATAATCCGTTGGTTCTAGTTATTCACTTACTAAAAGTTATTTGTCCTGATAATCATTTTAAAAATCGATTAATCACTTTGATAGAAAAACATGATATTCCTTTCGGTGCAATGGGTTTTCCCAATGATTGGCAACAAAGATCTGTTTGGGCAGCTAAAGATTAGGTACCATATCGCTTTAGCTTTAGAAGGGCTATTTCCTCTAAATTTAGGCATGCGAACTATCATTGATTTTCTTCTATAGCCGTTTGAATAAAATTAAGCAATTTTTTGAATCGGCCAACGCGAATCATATCTCTTGGAGCCATATCTCCTAAAAGAGGATTCGGAATAGAAAACCAAAGAATTGTTTTATCTTTGTCTTTGAAAAAACCATAAACTAGATTTAGTGCTGTAGCCCATTCGGTAAGCCGCTCTTTCAGTTCAATAGGCATTTTTTGAGGCTCGTAGCGAATAGAGGAAACCGGAACATTGGTTGCTGTTGAAACATCGGCTTTTTTATAATTTAAAAGGTCGACAACTTTTTGGCCATCAACGGTGCCTTCATTAAAAACATGTAGATAGTCTTTTTCAGGGATAGTCCTAAATAATGATGGCTGTGACATGTTCATAGATGAATGCATTGGTGCCTACTTAAAATAATGATATTTATACACGATTTAACCATGAATATACCATATTTTTACCATGTTCTGTAAAGTATAGCTTATATTTTTTCTAAAAATAAATTAGTGATATATTTCATTATTAGATAAAAACTGCCATCCAACTATATGGATGCGTAACAAAAGGTATATTATGTTAATTATTTTCGGAGGACTTCCGGGAACAGGAAAAACAACCATTGCTAAACAATTAGCAAGAACTGTTGGCGCCGTGTACTTACGAGTTGATACAATTGAGCAGGCATTAAAGCGCTCTGATGCCGTATCTAAAGATTGGTGCGGACCGGAAGGATATTTTATTTGTTACGCACTGGCTAAGGAAAATTTGGCATTGGGACTTATAGTTGTTGCGGATACAGTGAACCCTATAGAAATCACAAGGGATGATTGGCGAGAGGTGGCACAGGCTGTTGGTGTAAAGTCATACGAGATAGAGGTAGTTTGTTTAGATAAAGTGGAACATCGACGTAGAGTTGAAGAAAGAACGACAGATATTGAAAATCATCAGCTACCAACATGGCAAGACGTATTAGATCGAGACTACCAGCCTTGGAATAATGTTGATTTGCAACTTGATACATCTGATCTTTCAATTGAAGAGAGCATTCAAAAGGTAATAGAATTAGTGCAATTCGAAAGATAAATAAACGAGATAGTATAACTTATGTCTAAAATAGCCATCCCTTTCTATAGTGCCTCAGGGCATACACGGTGCCTTGCAGAAGCTGTTCTAAGGGGAGTTAAAACAATTAGCTCAGATACCTGTTTAATTGATGTTAGTTTACTTGATTCGAACTCTTGGAAACTGATTGAACAAGCTGATGGCATCATTTTTGGTTCTCCAACTTTTATGGGCGGTGTTGCTGGGCAGTTTAAGTTATTTTTAGATGAGTTCTCTTACAGAGGGCTTTGGACGGAGCAAAAACTTGTTGATAAATTAGCCGCAGGTTTTACTGTAGCAACTTATCCTTCTGGTGATAAGTTAAATACTATTATTCAGCTTTCAATTTTTGCAGCCCAGTTTGGGATGGTTTGGATAAATAATTGTGGGATCGGTAGAAAAGTATCTAAAACTGAGCATGATTATAATGAGTGGGGTGCTTGGCTAGGGTTGATGGCTACTTCAATACCAGATAAATCAAAATTGATTAGTGATATAGACATACAATGCGCAGAGCAATTTGGTATCCGGTTTGCAAAATCGGTAGGTCGCTGGTTAAAGGGTGCTGGAAAATGAAACTCTCGGTCTAACTGATTAGCGCCTTTTTTTGTATCTCTCTGGGGCGCTGTAAATTACGTACAGTTGCATTCTTTCCCTTTATTCCAATTCTTGAATGTCTTTTCACAAGTTTCTTTTGGAATATCATTATCACCAGTACAACATTTATAACAGATAAGAGATCCAATACAGGGGTTAGGTGCATTAGGATCTGGCTGATAGTTCAAAGCGTTATGCTCTTTTTCTGCAGGAATAAGGTAATATTTGTTATTGTTTATATTTAATTCATACATTACATTTTTATCTATTTTTGGAGAAACTTTGGGAGCTCCAAATAGAGGAATTGTTACTAATAGAGCAATAAAAGCAAAAATAAATTTATTCATCAACAAGAAACTCCACCTTTATAGGGCAATCGTAGTAAGAATATTGAACACCTTCCTCAAAGCTTTCGTATTCATTGTTTGCCTGAATCCTAACTAAGAGTGGTTTATCCCCAAATTTTTTCTTCCATAACACTAAATAGGGTTCGTCTTTTGTCATGGCAGGAATAATTGGACCATCAACTGTTTGTATCGATAGGTATTCTCTAGTAGGGAAAATAACGGCGGAGGCACGGCCCTTTTTTTCTAACTCAATTTCAACGTTATACCATGTAAACTGTTTAAAATCGTTCATAGGTAGCTTTTTGAATTTACATGACTTTATAGTGGGTACTTCTTTTTGGTTTGCCCAATAGGTAAGCCAACGATATATATCAGGGCAACATTTATTTAATCCATTTAAAATTAAAACTATAGAAAGAAATCCTAAAAATGCTACGGATGCTGTTTTTAATAAGAAAATTAAGGACCTAACTAAAGATAGGCAGGAGATTTGATTGTATTTTTTTTGTAATATTTTTTTTAGTCGCACTTTAATTCTATGTGATTATGATATTTAATCATTATTTTATAATTCGCATCTTTTCGCAATCATCCACATAGATTGCAAAAAATACCAAAATAAGCAATAATTTAATTAAGAAAACCCACCAAGGCTAGGCTCTGTGAGTATCCTCAAACCGGCGGGTTACTTTTTATTAAGTCATCAGCAATTTTTGAATTATTAAGCCCTTGTTATAATATTTATAGCAACTATCTTGCCACCTTTCTGGATTTTTTGTGCAGAAAAGCTCATTTGTAAGTTACATTACCTGATAATTACCAGAAATTGATAAGCCCAAAAAATTGAATTAAAACAAGGGTCAAAACATGCTAAATGTTGAAATAATTCCAATTACTGAAGAACATATTGAAGGTTTTTGGTCTGCTGTAGACAGTGTTGCACGTGAACGTAAATATCTTGCCTTCTTAGAGGGCCCACCAATTAATAGCACCAGAGAATTTGTTTTAGGAAATATTGAGGAGAATTGGCCTCATTTTATTGCTGTTAGTGATGGACAAATAATTGGATGGTGTGACATTAGTGCACTTGATAGACCTGTTTTTGCACATATTGGTTCTTTAGGAATTGGAATATTAGCATCTTATAGAGGTCTAGGGATTGGTAAGAGATTAATGCAGATGTCCATTCAAAAAGCAGAACAGAAAGGACTAACACGTATAGAACTCACTGTTCGCGAAAAAAATAAGCCAGCCATTGCCTTGTATGAAAAATTTGGATTTGAAAAGGAAGGTATCCATAAAAATGCTGTCTGTATTGATGGGAAATATGAAAACCACGTTTTTATGGCACTTTTATTAGGGGATGCAAAAAACTAACGAGGTATTTAACTTATGATTAAAGGCTCAACTCACTATGAGAGCCCAATCTTACTAGTTGTAATGTCTCTCTATCTGGCTTGCGATAAATTAAAACTAAATCAGGCTTTACGTGACAATCACGGTGGTCCTGCCAATTATTAGATAACGCATGATCCCTGTGTTTAGCTGCCAGTGGTTCATCTCGTGCTAATGTATCAATAATCTCAACAAAAAGAGTGCTGAAGACTGCTTTGTGTTTACCTTTTATCTCACGCTTATAATCACGTTTAAATTGGGTCGTGTACTCAATCGTCCTCATTATTTAAATCATCCATGAGCGATTGAACGGTTTTAAACGATTTTAAATGGCCGCGTCGTGCTTCCTTCATTGCATTGATAGTTTTTTGGTTTGGAATAAGGGGTTCAAAAGGCAACGCATGTTCTTTAGCTATGCGCGTTAGCAACATACGGAATGCATCAGATACGGTTAACCCCATCGATGCAAGCACGGCTGAAGCCTCTTCTTTAATATGCTCATCAATTCTCGCTCTTACCACTGCATTAGTAGTCATCATATTCTCCTGTCTCTTGAGCTACATTGTAGCACAAAATTCATATTCCTGCGTATATTCGTATTCTTTTGCATATTCTGGCCCAAAATGAACACTCATTCTGATTGAAAGTGAACACCGATT
>CAYTZN010000032.1:0-6088 GCA_964442495.1 uncultured Legionella sp.
TTAGACTTTATAAATGCGTACTTTATTTCTGGTGCTGAGCAAAGTACGCCGCGGCAAATTCAACCCATCATTGCAACACCTCGCTCAATTTATCCGCGGGAGACAGAAAGTTCAATGTTTTTCTAGGTCTTTCATTTAATTCTTTGGCAATTTGATCTAAATCAATTTGAGAGTGAGCGCTAAGATCGGTCTTTTTTGGCATGTATTGTCTCAACAAACGGTTGGTATTTTCATTCGTTCCTCGTTGCCAAGGAGATCTCGGATCACAAAAATATACCTTGATTTCTGTGTCAACTGTGAATTTTTTATGCTTTGCTAATTCCATACCGCGATCCCAGGTGAGCGATTTTTTTAGTTGGGTTGGAAGCTCTATAATTTTATTTGTAATAGCATTTACAACGCTGGCTGTGTCATTGCCATTAAGCTTAACTAACAACGTAAATCTCGATGTTCTTTCAACTAATGTGGCAACGTAAGATTTATTTGAGCCACAGATTAAATCACCCTCCCAATGACCTGGTATGGTACGATTATCTATATCTTTTGGCCTGTCGTGAATAGATACTGCGTCTATAATGCCTCCACGCGCATTACCTTTAGTATTAAATTGTTTAGATTGCCTCATGACTCTCTGCGTTCGAAGATGTTTCAACAACTCCTTTTTCAGGTGACCTCGAGATTGGATATAAAGCGTCTTATAAATAGATTCATGGGAAATATGCATGGTGATATCGTTTGGGTAAGTACGCTTAAGATAACCAGATATCTGTTCTGGTGACCACTTGTTTGAAAGTTTATCTGTGATTATATCATTCAATCCAATATTGATTTGAAGTTTGGATTTTTTGGGACGCTTGGCTCTTATCCATGTCTGCTTATCAGCTGATATAGCGCGATATTTGGCAATACCTCCATTACGATTAATTTCCCGAGATACAGTCGATGGATGCCGATTTAAGGACTTTGCAATATTCCTGATTGATAAGTTAGCCGATAAACCTCGAGATATTTCTTCACGCTCAAGCAGCGTTAGTGCTCGTTTTGTTGGGAGGCTTATATCTTTTATTTTATTGTTATATGAAAAAATTGCTGCAAAAGGTAGCACCGGCGTAGCACGAAAATAAACTGTTTTATCTTTGCTCAATCTATTTGTTTTTATCTTATTGATAATTAATAACTTTCTGATGCCGTTGCGCGGAATCGAACCGCGGGCCTATTGATTACGAATCAATTGCTCTACCAACTGAGCTACAACGGCAATCATGCGAAGTATATACTTCACTTTAGTTTGGACGCAATACTACACCCAAAGACCAATCCGTAGCATCTGCCGCGGACATATAATGAATGGTTTGCTCAGGCTCAAGACCATACCCATTCACCATTAATGCATAATAATACGATGAAAAAAGACAGTAGCTGAAAAGTTTCCCATTATCTGGATATTGAGCAGACAAATCTCCCCAAGGCCTTTGGCAGGCTTCATTGTTTGCCTGCTCCAGCAAACGCTGATTTGTAAATTGTTTCTCTTTAAACGAAAACGGCTCATCACCAACAACATAACCCACACTGCCGATCGCATACCACGATGATAGTGGGTTTCGTTTCACAACAGGCTCTACAATCTTGCTGACACCATGTACCTCATTAATTAATTGCGCAATATTACTCTGGCAATCAAAGGCATCTCCTTTTGCCGGCACTTTACTAGGAAGTAGATAACCCGTCGGAAAACAACTTCCTGCATTTAAAAACTGCTGGGATAACACTGTTTGACCTAAACCCAAGAAACTATGCACAAACAAGGTAATATGCCGTCCATTAACGTTTATGCTCACCACATTACTGTTATTGGCTAGCTCATCTTCAGGTATTGGAAAAGTAATTTGCACAGAAGCCCCACCCACGTCCATAACACCAACCAAAGGCCTGTCAAAAGCATTTAACGCCCCCTCCTGGTAATTCACAGCGAGCCACCCAAATATTCCCTCTTCCCTACCGGTTATTGTTCTTGCCTCTTTTAAAGACCAATACGGGTTTACAGCAAACCAATTTTTTAACCCTTGAAAATAAAGCGCCTGGTTTTCAGTAGGTAATAACCGCATGCCAGCCGTTGCATAAAAATAGACAGGGATTTTTTGCGTACTAACCCCCTCAAACAAACGCAAAAGATAGGCATCTATGTTTGCTTGATTTGGTTCGATAGATGCAAATCCTGGAGTGACTTTCTTAGACTCTAACTCATTGATATTAATACGATGTTGGTGGGTATCCACATCATAAGCAAACAAGTGCAGCCTTGACCCAGTGCTACCTGCATCCACAACGATAAGACAATGTCGTTGCTGACAAGTCGTGGCTTTTGAAGACGCATTAACGATTCCACACCAACAGATGAACAAAAGTATAAGACCACGCATCAAAAATCCTATAAATGACAACCTGCGGAATTGTACACTTTTACAACAATTTATTCAATTGTTTTGACTCAAATGAATCACTTTAGTCCCTATGGTAAATTTAAACCAATTGAAATAGGATGGTTATTAAATAGCGAAAAGGATGAAACGCGAGTAGCTATAACTCCAAATGTTATTAAAGCCTATGCCAAACTAGGTTTCGGCATTATTATCGAACAAAATGCCGGCCTATTGTCTGGATTTAAAGATATTGATTACGAAAATGCAGGGGCAAAGATTGTTAAGAGAAAAGCTCAACTTCTTAAAAACACAGACGTATTGGTCTGTATCAATGAACCCAACGCAACTGACTTAAAAAAACTCCCTTCAAACGCCCTACTCATCTACCCTGTCGACACAAGCACAAACTCATGCCTTAATCAATGTGCAGCTCAAGGGATAAGTGTTTTTTCCATGAACCATGTTCCTCGCATTAGTCGTGCACAAAGCATAGATAGCCTCTCATCACAAGCCAATCTCGCAGGCTATCGCGCCGTCATTGAAGCCGTTTCTCATTTTAAAAAGGCAATTCCTATGATGATGACCGCAGCAGGGATGATTCAGCCTGCAAAAGTCCTCGTTCTTGGCGCGGGCGTAGCAGGCCTACAAGCCATTGCCACTGCCAAACGTTTAGGTGCTATCGTTTATGCTTTTGATGTTCGGGCCGCGGCTAAAGAGCAAGTGGAAAGCTTAAATGCTGAATTTATAGAAGTCCAGCATACAGGAAACAATGAAACCGCCTCCGGATATGCCAAAGCATTAACCACAGAGGAACAACATTTACAATCTGCATTGATTGATGAATATGCACAACTTGCCGACCTTGTTATTTGTACCGCCCTTATTCCAGAGAAAAAAGCCCCTATGCTTCTCTCTAAAAAAACCGTTGAAAGCATGAAACCAGGCTCTGTCATCGTGGATATGGCGACTGCACGGGGTGGCAATTGTGAGGTGAGTGTACGTGATAAAATTATTCAACATCAAGATGTCACCGTAATTGGTTACAGCAACATGGCTGGCCTTGTTCCCGCTACAGCGAGCGAATTATACGCTAATAATATAGTTCAATTGATAAAGCTCTTTGCTAGCACCCCAGCTACACTAACATTTAATGAAAACGATGAAATCATTCAACAAGCCATGCTTTGTCATAAAGGCAAGTCATTACCATTCCAAACCATGAAGGAGAATTAACATGACGGACATTCATGCTATCAGCAATCCTTACATATCCATTCTAACGATTTTTGTCCTGGCATGTTTTGTGGGTTACTACGTTGTCTGGAAAGTTACGCCCTCATTACATACCCCACTTATGTCAGTGACCAATGCAATATCAAGCATTATTATTTTAGGTGCATTAATCAGCGCTGGAACTGCATTTGCTAATAACATCACTCTCATCGGTAGCATTGGAATTTTCATCACATCTATCAACATTTTTGGTGGGTTTGTGGTCACTCAACGCATGCTAAGAATGTATAAAAAATAAATCTCACTGTTCATTATTTAAAAACAGAGGTACTCATGACAACATTGGTTTCATTGTTTTATTTAATTGCCGCTGTATGCTTTATTTTAGCATTGAAGGGGCTTGCAAGCCCTTCAACCGCAAGGGAAGGTAACTTACTAGGAATGTTGGGCATGGGGATTGCGATAGGAGCCACTCTTCTCATCCCTACCATCCATCACTATGCATTATTGCTCTCACTAATTTCTGCCGGAGGTATTGTAGGTGTCATCATAGCGTTGCGTATTCACATGACGGCCATTCCCCAATTAGTAGCCGCTTTTCATTCATTGGTAGGTTTAGCTGCAGTATTAGTAGCATTTTGTGCATTTTTATCCCCTCAATCATTCGATATTGGAGCTATCGGCGCCATAAGCAAGGGCTCACTCATAGAAATGAGCTTGGGTCTAATCATTGGAGCCATTACGTTTTCAGGCTCAATCATTGCCTTTTTGAAACTCCAAGGTTTAATGTCAGGTATACCATTAAAGCTACCCGGACAAAGGCCCTTTACAGCTTTTATTGCCCTAATACTCATGACACTATTGCTCTTATTTATTAGCTATCAATCTTTTACTCTTTTCATGTTCATCGCACTGCTCTCTGTTTTATTAGGAACAATGCTTATTGTTCCTATTGGTGGCGCTGATATGCCAGTCGTTATCTCGATGTTGAACTCTTACTCAGGATGGGCTGCAGCAGGTATAGGATTTACATTAAATAACCATTTACTCGTTATCACTGGTGCCTTGGTGGGGGCTAGTGGCGCAATTTTAAGCTATATCATGTGTGTGGGAATGAACCGCTCTATTCTCAACGTTATTTTTGGTGGTTTACAACAGGCGGCAGAAAAAAGCACCAAAGCGCCCCAAGCAGAACCACGTCCAGTAAATCAAGCAAACGGAGAGGACGCCGCGTTTCTCCTTAGCAATGCTAAGGACGTTATCATTGTCCCTGGTTATGGGATGGCTGTAGCACATGCACAACATGCCGTTAAAGAAATAATGGATGCGCTTAAGGCGCGTTCTATTCGTGTTCGATTTGCCATCCATCCCGTGGCTGGCCGCATGCCAGGACATATGAACGTACTATTGGCCGAAGCAAATATCCCCTATGATGTTGTGTTTGAACAAAGCGAGATTAATCGAGATTTTGCAACCTGCGATGTGGCTTTGGTCATCGGTGCTAATGATGTTACTAACCCTGCTGCTAAAACCGATCCGAGTTCCCCGATTTATGGCATGCCTATTTTGGATGTAGAGCATACAAAAACCGTGCTATTTTTAAAGCGCAGTCTTGCTCCGGGTTATGCAGGGGTTGAAAACGAGCTGTTCCATCGAGAAAATACTTACATGTTATTTGGTGATGCTAAAATCATGCTGGAATCGATTGCCAAAGCCTTGTCTAATATGTAAATTATCAACGCTTAATGAATCACAGTTGTATTTTTAAGATTAGCGTTATAACACAAAATTGGACTATAATTACATTTCAAGTTGAACTGCTTAACATATAGACTTATAATTCAACAAATTAATCTTATTTGCCAGGCTTTGAAATTCAAGATATCTTAGCTGCTGATTTTCTATAAGAGGAGAACCTTGTATGATACGTAAAATTGGTTACACCCTATTCTGTGGTTGCAGTTTATTTGCTACAACTGCTTTTTCAACCACTAATCATTACTTTACCCAAGGTTTTTCCATAGAATATGAATTACCCGTTAATGTGCCCCAAACGTTTTCCAATGGATTTTTTTGGACAGTAAAAGCCAACTGCACCATCATTAGCGACACCAATGAAAACCCCATCTCTGTTAAAATGTTACGTAAAACAGGTTCCGTTAATGACACGCAACTAACCACAGGTGAGTTATTAGGCCTGGTTCTTCAATCGGGTGAGAAATTATCCATCACTGCAGTACCCGGTGCAAAAGTAGAGTTGATCAACATGGGTGCTAAATCAATTAAAGCGAGTTGCTCAACCGCCGGATAAAAAATCAAATGGCCTGTTGAGCAACGCAGGTGCCTAAAAATTTAAGTCCTGCGCAGCCACGTTATTCTAAAAGCTCCGTGAGTGGCCGTTAAATAACCTAGTCACCAACTTACCGCGCTTTATG
>CAYTZN010000033.1:0-5091 GCA_964442495.1 uncultured Legionella sp.
ATATGAAGTTAGCCTCATATTTCGTGACCATCTCTCAGGCTTTATGCGCGGTATCTAGTAGGATCTCGATGTGAGACCGGAAGTACATCGTGTATAAAGAACGTTACGTAGGCGATTACAAGCGCATTTGTGCTTGAAAATTAGATGCTTTTCTGCATGCTCTTATAAGTATCATTTCGCAATTGTGCGCTAACTCGGTATAATACGACCCTTTGATTGGTTTTTCATGTGATGAAATTGTGGCGTGGTTTTGAGCAAATTCAGCAGCGTTCCTCGGCGACCGTGGCTACTATTGGTAATTTTGATGGCGTGCATTTAGGCCATCAGGCTTTGTTACGTTTGTTACGTCTAGAAGCGAATCGATTACAGTTGCCTTTGGTTGTTATGCTGTTTGAACCCCAACCGGCCGAATATTTTCAAAAAGAGGCGGCTCCTGCTCGGCTTTCAACCCTACGTGAAAAGCTTGAAGTGTTGCGTGAGTGTGGTGTTGATGATGTTGTTTGTGTTAAATTTGACCAAAAATGGGCATCCATGCTACCGCTAGAGTTTGCTGAGCATTACGTGTTTTTAGGGTTAAATGCTAAGTATTTATTAATGGGTGAAGATTTTCGCTTTGGTCGTGAAAGAGCGGGTGACATGATGCTCTTAAGTGAGCTTGGCAAGAAGCATGCTTGTGATGTGCACACGTTCCCTGATTTTTATATTGATCAACAACGAGTAAGTTCTACTAAAATTAGACAAGCACTTTCGGTGGGAGCACTCGAGCAGTCAGCAAGTTTTTTAGGGCGAACCTACAGCATGTGTGGTCGGGTTGTTCATGGCGCGGGGCGTGGTCGGCAGTGGGGTTTTCCTACGGCCAATTTAATGTTAAACCGCAAGACCCTTCCGTTGAGCGGTGTCTTTTGTGTTCAAGTAAAACAAGAGGGGCGCGCTCTTTTAGCTGGGGTTGCAAATATAGGTTGCCGTCCAACCATTGATGGCAGTAGGAATGTTCTTGAAATTCATCTTTTGGATGTAGATGTCTCCATTTATGGTGAGATGTTGCAGGTGTTTTTTTTACATAAATTGCGAGATGAAATTAAATTTTCTTCAGTAAATGAACTTAAAATAAAAATTCATGAGGATATTGCTGAGGCAAAATCTTGGTTTAACCGCATTCATGAAATCATATAGAGTGGATACCCATGACAGACTATAAAGACACATTAAATTTACCACGTACCGATTTTCCTATGAAAGCAAGCTTGTCTCAACGTGAACCTGATAGGTTGGCAGCATGGGCAGCAAATGATGTGTACAAAAAAATTCGTGCAGCTCGAGAGGGAAGCAAACGATTTATATTGCATGATGGTCCTCCTTATGCAAATGGCCACTTACATTGCGGGCATGCATTAAATAAAATTCTTAAAGACATTATTATAAAATCAAAAACGTTGAGTGGTTTTGATGCCCCATTTGTACCTGGCTGGGATTGCCATGGCTTGCCCGTTGAATTAAACGTTGAAAAGAAAGTAGGAAAGTCAGGCGTAAAAGTTTCGTCAAAAGAATTTAGGAAGCATTGCCGTGAGTATGCGGGTAGTCAAATAGACATCCAACGCGAAGAATTTAAGCGTTTAGGTGTTTTTGGGGACTGGCAAAACCCCTACACCACCATGAATTATACTTATGAAGCAAACATTGTTCGAGCACTTGCCAAAATCATTGAAAACGGTCACCTTCAACAAGGTTTTAAGCCTGTGCATTGGTGTATTGATTGTGGTTCAGCTTTGGCTGAAGCAGAGGTTGATTATGAAGATAAAACATCTCCTTCTATTGATGTGGCTTTCCACGCCGTTAACGCAGAAGCTTTTATAGCAAAAATCAATCCTCAATTACCTGAGAAAGAGGTTATCGTTCCGATATGGACCACTACACCGTGGACCTTACCGGCAAATGAGGCGGTTTGTTTACATCCTACTATTGAGTATGCTCTCATTGATGTGGGTCATTGTTATTACCTTGTGGCGAATGAATTAGTAGCAAGTGTTATGGCCCGATATAATATTGCGATGTTTAAAACATGTGGTACAGCGCTAGGCCAGGTTTTTGATAAAGAGTTGCTTCAGCATCCATTTTATGACCGCGACGTTCCTTTAGTGTTGGGTGATCATGTAACCATTGACTCAGGTACAGGCTGCGTGCATACGGCTCCTGCCCATGGCCCTGATGACTATTTAGTTGGACGGGCTTATGGGTTGCCCCTACTTAACCCCGTCATGGCGAACGGTTGTTACGCACCAGATGTACCTTTATTTGCAGGACGTTCCGTATTAAAAGTAAATCAAGAGATTCTAGATACTTTACGTGAAAAGAGCGCGTTATTGCATGAAGAAGCGCTTCAACACAGTTATCCTCACTGTTGGCGTCATAAAACACCCATGATTTTTAGAGCGACTCCTCAATGGTTTATATCAATGGATAAAAATGGGTTGAGAGATGCATTGATTGAACAAATTGATGATGTCAATTGGGTTCCCGACTGGGGTAAAGCGCGCATTAAAAACATGGTTGAAAGCCGGCCGGATTGGTGTATATCAAGGCAGCGCTCCTGGAATACTCCTATGCCGTTGTTTGTGCATAAAGTTAGTCGTGAGTTACATCCACATACGGTAGAGTTGATTGAAAAAGTTGCTGCTCGAATTGAACAAGAGGGAATGGATGCATGGTTTGATCTAGACATTAACGAGTTATTGGGTGCGGATGCGCAGCACTATGAAAAAATCAGTGATACGTTAGATGTTTGGTTTGATTCAGGTGTTTCTCATTTTTGTGTTTTAAATCAGGGAGATGCACTTGGTTTTCCAGCCGATGTTTATTTTGAAGGTTCTGATCAACACAGAGGGTGGTTTAACTCTTCATTGACCACCGCAGTAGCGATGTATGGCAAGCCACCTTATAAATCGGTTCTTACCCATGGCTACACGGTAGATGCTGAGGGAAAAAAACTATCCAAGTCTAAGGGCAATTATGTAGCCTTGGATAAAATGATTGCTCAGCATGGCGCTGACATCTTGCGTTTATGGGTTGCTTCTACCGATTATCGGAACGAGGTAAGCATTTCGGAAGAGATCATTAAACGAAATGCTGATGCGTATCGCCGTATTCGCAATACAGCTCGCTTTCTTTTAGCAAATTTATTTGATTTTGTCCCTGAGCGTGATGCTGTTGCTAAAGACAAATTAGTGGAATTGGATAGATGGGCGATTAAACGTTGTCAAGAATTGCAGAAAGAGATACTTGCTGCTTATGAAAATTACCATTTTCATGTGATTTATCAAAAAATACATAATTTTTGTGCCGTGGACATGGGAAGCTTTTATCTAGATATCATTAAGGATAGGCAGTACACCATACCCGTTAATAGTGTGGCTAGACGCTCTTGTCAGACAGCAATGTACTACATCGTGCATGCTCTAACGCGTTGGTTAGCACCTATTTTATCGTTTACCTCAGAAGAAATTTGGCAAGCCATTCCGGGGCATCAAGAGGGCTCTGTATTTCTCGCGCAATGGTATGAGGAGTGGCCTGATGTGGGTAATGTGGTCATGGAGGATTGGAAACAGCTGCATGCTATTCGTGATGAAGTGAACAAAGCCCTTGAGACACAACGTCAAAGAGGTTTAATCGGCTCTGCATTAGCTGCTGAAGTAATCCTTTATGCGTCAGAAGCTTCACAATTGCTTTTGGAAAAGTTCAAAGATGAGTTACGCTTTTTCCTGATTACTTCATCAGCTAAAGTAAGTCCTCTAGCAGAACGTCCTGTTGGTGTGCATTTAAATGAGGAATTAGGAGTGGCTATTGAGGTAAAATCAAGCGCTTATCCTAAATGTGGTCGGTGTTGGCATCGTTCGGAGAGCGTTGGGGATGATGCATCGCACCCTGAGCTATGTCAACGGTGTGTTTCTAACATCAGTGGTAAGGACGAAGTGAGGCTCTTTGTATGAAAAAATGGCCATGGTTTACACTTGCATTTTTAGTTGTTTTTATTGATCAAGCTAGTAAATATTGGGCTTCTATAGCATTAAGCCCATACCAGCCCAAAGCGGTGATTCCTATGCTTAACCTTGTGCTTGCTTATAACACGGGGGCGGCCTTTAGTTTTTTAAGCGGTGCTGGTGAATGGCACCGTTGGTTTTTTTCAAGTTTTAGCGCGCTCATGAGCACAGTACTCATAATATGGATGTTTCGTCTTAAAAGCACAGCATATCTACAATTAGCGGCATTAAGTCTTGTGCTAGGTGGTGCTATTGGCAACCTAATCGATCGATTTTATTATGGATATGTTATTGATTTTATTGATTTATATTACAAAAACTATCATTGGCCTGTCTTTAATGTTGCAGATAGCGCTATTTGCCTTGGTGCATTTTTACTCTTTATAGATTTTGCCAAAAAAGAGCAATAAAATCTGTCATGTCTGCATAGGCAATCATCCATCAAAATATACCAATGCTTAGGTCAACCTACTGAGCATTGGTTTGCTCAATAAGGTTTATTTTTCATTTCTGAGGCATCGTAACTGTTCAGTGCGCCAAGCAAAGCTTGGCTTATCTTGCACGTGCAAGTCCTGCCATAGAAGGAGAACCGATTCCACTATGTAGTGAGTCTTGCGTTGTCGTAGGTAACGAAAACAACGAAGCGTAGACAACGAAATTACCGAG
Organism: uncultured Legionella sp.; assembly: GCA_964442495.1. Lineage (GTDB taxonomy): Bacteria > Pseudomonadota > Gammaproteobacteria > Legionellales > Legionellaceae > CAYTZN01. Next base: position 4,701 of record CAYTZN010000033.1, read on the forward strand.
CCAAAATCCGAAAAACGCATAGGGTGAAAGAAATTAGCCTCGAAAGAACGAAGTGTGAGAGCTGAGGGTTTTGAACGCCCCGCAAGCAACAGATTGGTACAGGAACTAAATCGGGAACTCTGTATTAATCTCTCACCGGGGTTGGAAACGTTGGCGAGCTAATAGAGATAAGTGGTGAAGCTATTTTCTTCTAATCGATGGCTTGTTTGGAATGGAGCAGAGTTAGTTTTATTTCTAGTGTTAGATAATAAACTGTTTGCTCTATACATAAGATTTCCATAAAAGCAAACAATTTATTTTCTATTTAATTGATAAATATAGCTTTTTTCTTAAGTTGACGCCATTGCGTGAACGGTTACCTTCCTATCTTATCGATTGATTATTAGACTAT
>CAYTZN010000034.1:0-2244 GCA_964442495.1 uncultured Legionella sp.
GACCAGGCTATGCATGTAGAGCTGACGGCAGAGGATTTGCGGACGCGGGTTCGATTCCCGCCGCCTCCACCAATATTCAAGACCACAAAAGACTATCAAAGGCCACTAAAAACCGTTGATAATCATCAAGTTACAATCCATGAGAGGTTGTTTTTCATGGCCTTTCATTGTCCCCAGAATGCCCCAAAAAAGCCCCGGAATTTTAAAATAATGCCCCAGTGGTGCCCCAAATTAGGAATTAAAATTTATGCTAAATGGATTTAATTTGCTATATACTTGCTAACATGAACTGGATATTTTGTGTGCTATTTAATTAAACAGATGGAAAGCATTTGTTCATATTTAAACAAACCAATCAAAAAAATCCACTTACAATAAAACTGAAAGACCAAACGTTAATGTGTTTTGATTAACTGGTTCGCCTAAACTTATCTGAATGGTTTTGAAGGGGCCGTAATCTTCTTCGTGTTCGTATTCTGCAAAAATATTCAGACCGGGTGTTAATCGATAATAAGGCCTGACAATATATCGCATTTGATTTAATCCTGTACCGAGTCCAGCTTGAGTGACTGTTTTTGAGGCCAAAATACTGCGGACACCTGCTCTTATAAGAAAATTATTGGTTATTTGTGTATCCCGTGAGAGTTCAACGTCCAGTTTTGCGCTACCGGCATAGTAATATCCTCTGACATTGGTATCAATAAAATAAGGCATTAATCCTTCAATACCAAGACCAGGTTGCCAATATGGCCTGCTTGCAGGACGATTAAAATAATTAGCACCACCTTTAATCGCCCAAAACTGACTAATAAGATGCCAATAGAAAATATCTATGTCGGCATTGTCTACTGTTCCTTTGGTTACTTCAGCATCATTAGTGAATAATTCAAGTTTGTTATAATCTGGCCCGTATAGCCCTTTGTATGTCAATCGTTGGACATTATCAAATGGATCTGCACCTACATCTAAAAAAGTTGCGCGCCATAAACCCGTGTGGTGTGCCATAGGATGATGAACAAGTGAGGGGTCAATAGGTCTTACTTCATCCACCCGAACAATGGGGCGATTAATGTAAGGAGTTTTTTTTACAATATATTCAGGCTTCGCTTCACCTTTTGTAATTTCTATTAAGGTTGTGTATTGAAATACTCGCGACATACCAGTCATCATATGATAGAGAAGATGACAGTGGAAAAGCCATTGACCACTGGCATCTGTATCAAGATCAGCTGTAACCGTTGCACCAGGCGGTATATCAAGCGTATGCAATAAAGGATCATAGCTCCCATTTCCATTGCGCAAAATAAACCAATGGCCATGGATATGCATTGGGTGACGCATCATGGACGGATTAGTAAAAATAAAACGGTAACGTTTATTCGGCTCTAAAGGAATGGGATGGGCTTTATATTCTGGCACCCCATTGATAAACCAAATGTACCTATCCATATAACCAAACAATTCCATTTTGATAACCCCATTGACAGGTTTATTTGGATCGTTGGTAATAACTGCTGCTTTTAAATGCTGATACTTTGTTCCAATAGTTTTTTGAGTACTGATAGGCGAAGAAATAGTATCGCCTATTATTGTTGGTTCTATTGGCATACTCATGTTCATAGAGTCATTCATGGGTATATGATGATCCATTTTCATGCCATCTTGCATCGAATGGTGGCTTTTGCTCATCGAATTCATGTCATGTGAGCTTGTATGCTTCATTTTCATCATATGAGAAGGCATTGCATGGTTAGGTTTTTTACTCATCTTCATCGATTTGGTTGATGATTTTTCGCCCATATCCATGGAATGATTCATTGGCATGTTTTTTTCCATCTTCATGCTTGAGTCCATTTTCATCTTTTCTGGCATAAATTGATGCATGGAGTGATTATCTTTGCGGTTATCCATAGGCATCGAGTCTTGCATCATATCGCCCATCATCAATGACATCATGTCTCTCATGACAGGTAGTGGCTCAGGAAATGGGGTCACTTGTTTGTAATTTACTAATTGATGGGGTGTCGTGACTAAAGCACCATAAGCTGCTCCTAATGTGTCTATTGACTCCGCATATATGATATAAGGCTCATTTTTTTTAATTTTGACTAATACATCATAAGTTTCGCCTGGCGCTATTTTGAAATCTTTGATGGTATAAGGAGATACGTCATTACCTTCTACGTGCACCATTTGCATAGACGTGCCTGGTATTTTGACACGAAAAATAGTACTACCTCCTGC
>CAYTZN010000034.1:2344-4638 GCA_964442495.1 uncultured Legionella sp.
GCTGTTCTTGAAGACCTGCATGCGCATGATACCAATATGTACCTGATTGATGTAGCGTAAATTGATAATGAAAAACACCGCCTGGAGGGATTCCTCGTTGCGTAATCCCGAGAACTCCATCCATTTGCCAAGGAAGAATGATCCCATGCCAGTGGATAGCTGTTTCCTCAGTTAAATGATTATGAACGTTGATAGTAACGTGATCCCCTTCTTTGAAATGCAACGTAGGACCTGGAATTTGATCATTTACTGCAAGTGCTTTTTTTACTTGACCCGCGAAATCAACTGATTTATATCCTATGACTAAATTGACAACAGGGCTTGCTGAAAAAACATTCGATACAAAAAAAAGATGCGTAATGATGAGCAGTATTCTTTTTTTCACGGCGTTCATTCCCCAGAGCTCATATAAAGATGTCGTGCAAATAGTTTCATAGACTCATTTGCCGTAAACGAAGCGCATTGATAATCACTGAAACGGAGCTCAATGACATGGCAGCCGCTGCAATCATGGGGTTTAATAATAACCCTGTGAAAGGATATAGAGCTCCCGCTGCCAACGGTACGCCAAGCGCATTATAAATAAAAGCAAAAAATAAATTCTGGCGAATGTTCCTCATGGTGGCTTTTGACAAACGCAGGGCTTTCACAATACCAGTCAAATCTCCATGCAGCAACGTAATTCCTGCACTCTCGATGGCTACATCTGTGCCGGTTCCCATGGCAATGCCGATATCGGCTTTTGCAAGTGCAGGCGCATCATTTACACCATCACCCGCCATCGCAACGATTAAACCTTTGTTTTTCAATTCACTAACCATACGACTCTTATCCTCAGGTAGCACCTCTGCGAACACATGCTTTATTCCGAGTTTATTGGCTACAGCCGTAGCAGTTTTTTTGTTGTCACCCGTAAGCATAAAAATTTCAATGCCATTTTTTTGCAGTTTGCGGATCGCGTTTGAAGTATTGGGTTTAATGGGATCTTCCACCACCAAAATAGCAGCTAATTGGTCATCAACAGCCATAAACATGACTGAAGCGCCATCGTCACGATAGGCATCTGCTTTTTCAAGAAGAGAGGAAGTATCAATCCCATTCTCTTGCATCAGTTTGTCATTACCAATGGCAACAGAACGACCATTCACCGTGCCGATGACACCCTTTCCTGTCGGAGCATTAAAGTTTGTAACCACTTCCAGAACAATATTCTTTTCATTTGCGGCAGTTACAATTGCAAATGCTTGCGGATGTTCACTGTTGTGCTCAAGACTTGCCGCCAGTGTTAAAACCCCGTTTTCTTCAAACGCATTGGTCGTCATAATACGCGTGAGCACCGGGCGGCCTTCCGTAAGCGTACCCGTTTTATCCACTACCAGCGTATTGATTTTTTCCATGCGCTCCAGGGATTCGGCATTTTTAATCAACACGCCTGCACGCGCTCCTTGTCCAATTCCCACCATAATTGACATAGGTGTCGCCAAACCCAGTGCACAAGGACAGGCTATGATTAACACGGATACGGCTGCAATAAGACCATAACTGAATGCAGGTTGCGGGCCCACTATGGCCCATACAATGAAAGCCGCCACTGCTATGAGTATTACAACAGGTACAAACCACCCGGATACCTCATCTGCTAATCGTTGAATAGGGGCTCGACTGCGCTGAGCATCACTAACCATTTGCACGATACGAGAAAGCATCGTGTCTTTTCCGACATGCAGTGCTTTCATGATAAAGCTGCCAGTCTGATTGATGGTAGCACCGATTACTTTCGACCCGATGCGCTTCAATACGGGCATTGGCTCACCTGTTACCATGGATTCATCCACATGACTGTGACCTTCATGTACCTCACCATCCACAGGAATTTTCTCGCCGGGGCGGACTCGCAGCAAATCACCCACTTGGATCATATCGAGTGACACCTCATCTTCGACACCATCTGCATCAATACGGTGTGCTATTTCTGGTGCAAGCTTCAGTAAAGCGCGAATAGCACCACCAGTCTGTTCTCGTGCTTTTAACTCCAACACTTGTCCTAACAAGACTAATGTTGTTATCACTGCCGCTGGTTCAAAATAAATGGCAACAATGCCGTGGCTATTACGAAACGCTAATGGAAATAAATTTGGAAAAAGGGTTGCGACTACACTGTATCCCCACGCCACACCAGTGCCCATGGCTACCAACGTAAACATATTTAAATGACGCGTTTTAATTGATTGCCAGCCACGTTGAAAGAAAGGCCATCCACCCCATAAAACCACTGGTGTTGCCAGTAGAAACTG
>CAYTZN010000035.1:0-1887 GCA_964442495.1 uncultured Legionella sp.
TTTTTGATGGCCTTTGTGCATCAATATTTGAATCATTTCATCTTGTGTATAAAGCTCCAGCGTAACATTGATGTTTCGATGAATCACTGCAGCGGAGGGTGCTATTCTACCGGCGAAGCTTGATGGGTTTTGTGTACCAATCATCATAAACCCAGGCTTTTTAGGACGTAAACCTTCAGGCGTTGTCCCCATTCGTAAGGCATTTAAGAATTGTTCCAGCATGTGGGAGCTATTGATTTCATCGATTATGACAAGCGCTCCTTCATCAAATGCTTTGAGTAGGCGTGCTTTTTTTTGCGACGTGGACAGGCTCACTGGAATGCGATAAAAAGGCTTTTCTTTTGTTGAAGGCTTTTCAAGGTCATGCTCCTCTTCAAAACCATATTGGCGTAATACGTGTAGGACAAATTCCGTTTTACCAACTCCAGGCTCTCCTTCAATGACCATGCTACCTAGGCCACCATAACGTTCGGCATCGTTTTTTAAGACGGTTTGTCTTAATTCACGCAAGACCACGACGTCGGTTAGTAATTGATAAAGAGGCTTTCTCGATGCTGTAATGAGGAAGTCCTCTTTCAATTTGCTCACAAGGGGTAACGCTAGGTCATCAACGCAAAATGTTGCATCAAATGCTTGGCGATGCTCGTTTGGAACCAAGCATGCAGCCAAGGTATGTGCATAATATCGAGCAATATGTTGGATATCGGCCTTGGGGGAATGATGCACATGTGCAAGCGTTAGCAAAGCCATCATTTGCAACTCACGCGGAGTAATGAGGAGCTCCGTTTCAGAGCACTGCACAAGAAAGCGATAAACGTCTAAAAAAGGCATCACGATGTCATGCGATGTGTCTCTATAAGGGCTGTTCTCAAAAACAGGCTTGATGATTTTTTCAAAAATAACCGTCAAGGGCAGGGGCTCTAGTAATACGGTATTGCCGTGACGCGTAAAAAGACTAGCCAATGTTCTTCCGCCCCCAAAGTTAAGGGGGTTGCCTGCGAAAATCACTTTATGTTTTGGGGTAAGGGGATAAAACGTCCCTTGATACAATAGGCCTGGTGGGTCTTGAAACAACCCTTCAAACATCGACCACTGGGTAGGCGTTAGATTCGCCTCATCATAAAAGAGTAGTTTTCGTCCTTCGGGGTTTTGGTCGGCTATCCAATCTAAAATAGCGGTTTCTTCTTGATAAAGCCGGTCTTCTTTGGTTTTAAGCTCGGTTTTCACAAACGTTGATTTTCCCACCCCAGAAAGGCCTGCTAAAAACACAAAAGGCTTTGAGTCCAGCACGTCATTAATCGCATCGCGACGACGCGCCATTTCTTTGTGGGTTTTGTCAGCACTTTGTGATAAGTCGACATCACCTGGTTGATGACCTTTTGTATCAATGTGGCGCAAGCCTATTCTAAAGTCCTCACTCGGTGCGTCTGGGTGTTTAATCAAAAAATCCCGCCGAGCATTCAGTGTGCTTAAGGACTCTGTAGCTAAAAAGGGCTCCAGCACGTCTTTTATCCTTGGGGTAAGGCTTAACAACTGCAGCTTCATCGAGGGGCTTACCTCATGTGTTTTATAAGGCAGGGCGCTAAGGGCATCTTCTTGCTCTGTGATGAGCACTAATTTCCCACGAGGCTTTTGTTCTTGATAGCGTTTAATTAGAAAAGGAACCAGCGCATTCATGAGCGTTCTGGAAAAAAATCCTTTTAAAATGATTGTGTTATCGTCGTTGAGGCCCTTGATTAGCGCTTGGGTTATGTGTTGAAACTCAAAGTGAGGTGTTTCAGAACACACCAATCGAACGTCCATTTTTTCTAGCAAGTCCTCAGGCTCGCATTCAGAAACATCAATCACCAAGCCTTCATGTTCATCAAAATACATGGCTAAGGTTGT
>CAYTZN010000035.1:1987-4316 GCA_964442495.1 uncultured Legionella sp.
GTTGTTTGGCCGTATTTAGTAACTGTGCCCATTGCGTTGCCAGTAATGTCTGAGTAACGTATATCTCTAAGGTGCTATCTGAGCATTGCTCTAATTGACCAGGTAATGGCATAAAAACGTTTTCAGTGTGTTGATAGGCATAATGAGTAAAAAATTGATTGAACGTTGATTCATTTAAAACCACGGAGTCAAAGGCTTCATCTAAAACATTGGGTCGTGGTTTTAAGGTAAAATAGCGTTGCAAATCAGGCCAGTCATAACCATGGGATAACACGATGTTTATGGGTGTTGTCAGTTCAATCGTGTGGTTTGCATGATAGAACTTGCCTCTTAAGAGAGCTTCTTGCCAGCAAAGCTCAAAGTCTGTGCGACCCAAGGGGGCGTTTTTTATCTCCAGGGGTTTTCCTGTTTTAAGAGCTGTCTCAAGCCAGCCCTGTTGATAAACCAGTTGGTTATTGATTAATACCCATTGACCCAACACGTCACTTTTCCAATCTATCTTTTCAAAAAGATTGATAATCACGGTATCTGAAGCCTCCATTGAAGAGGTAGACAGATAGGGTATTGGTGGAATGCTCATTTGTAAAACGGATTCAGACAGAGGGCAGGTATGGATTGACGTAAAGCGTGAGTAGAAATCAGAACCTTGATAAACATTGTCTCGATGAGTGTTCATGATGCCGATAACTTTGCATGTATCGGGCAATGCAATGCCATCCACGGAGGGTGTACTGTCGAGCAATGTGTTTAATCGCACCATATCATCGGCTTCGAACGTGTCATAATTGACACAAAGCGTGATAGCGCGCCCCTCATGAGCATTCAAAAAGTCATACAAGATGCCGCCAGGCCCTGCCTGTAACACCCCTTTGTCACCTTCATTTTTTATAAAAGGCATGGCGCACACCAGCGCGTCCGGTGTGTCGATATAAAAAAAGGGCTGCTCGATAGTGTGCGCAATGTTTTCTAAACTAAAACGTAAACCTTGGGTGTGTAATGAAGACGACGTCTGAATCAAAAGGCTTTTATCTTGGCTCGTCAAACAGTTAAAACCGTAACGACGCATGCTGTCTACTTCGGGTGTTTTAACACTCCAGGTCGTGAAGATTGTTTCAAAGGCTGATTTTTCTTTTTCCTCACAAATGTTTGCTTCAATCGCTAAGATGGATGATTCCATAACATCGATTGCTTTTGCGTCAGAATCGTGGGTTAAGACACCTCTCAGGTTGGTTAGATGCTCGTGTTGTTCTTGCAGCGTTATGGCTTCTAAGCTGCGCATTAGCTGCGTCTGAAAAGATTCTGGGTTTGTTTGTCTTAGTTGACGGAGTAACGTGATGGTCAAGTCTTGTAACGCAATAGAACTATTACCAATACATTCAGCCCATGCAGGAACCCCGTTATTAGTGCGTAAAAAAAGCCCTTCTAATGCCGCCATTGACCATGGAGTGTCGATTTTTATGCAGGCCAACATGTCTTCTTTATTGGCGTACTGATGCAATGCAAGCAAACCACCAACTTCTAGAAATTGATGAGGGTTGCTGATAACAGGGTGGGGTACCCGAGTCACCGAGGTTGCGACCAACAGCCCTAAAGAGTTAGTAATGGTCGACAACAGCCTTTCTTCGCTGGTGATGAGTTGGCTACCATTAACAAAGTTTGGATCATAAATTTCGACACCATGCTCGGTGTGCTGGAGTGCAATCGCATGCCATGGATTATGTAATAAATAATTGCCTTTTTGGTGCTCAAGAAAATCAGCTAGACGTTCACCTAAATACACGGCTTTTTTTTGTGGCTGTTTAAGCCGTGGAATAAGCGCATCAAAGTGGGACTTTAATCGTGGTGTCAGGGTTGAAAGCATGCCATTCCATGCTTTTGTATCATCTAAAAATGATTCAAAGGCTGGGGCGCCAACGCCTAAGAAATACAAAGAAAGATCATGGCATATCCCATTCTGTATTAAACGCACTATCTCAAGAGAGCCTTTGGTTAAGACCAAATACTGCGATATTTTTTCAATCACCATTCCCTGGTTTTTAGTTGGGTTATTGCCTTTGTATTCAAATTTAAAGTCTTCTGGCGTGGGCTTGTTTTCTTTTTCAGCAGCAGGATGGTGGATTGGGTTTGTTAGTGACAACTCTCTATCATCCGTACCTCTATCGGCTGTTTGAGGATTAAAGGGATGAGGGCTTTCCTTAACAACCGCTATGTTGGGTGCATCATCCCATTCAACGTCAATATGAGGCGGGATGAACTTGATACTCCCTTTACAAAAACCCGTTCCGTAAAGATTTATTTTTTTTAGCTTAGGTGCTGCTTCTAAAAAAAT
>CAYTZN010000036.1:0-4133 GCA_964442495.1 uncultured Legionella sp.
AACCAACAACCAAACTATCACCAGTGCTTATTTGGAACCGCCCATTTGAAGGTGACTGATTATAGGTTCCGGCTACCCTGACGACCCATTTGCTTGAAATATTGTAAATAGTTCCGAGGGTCAAAAGCCAACTATTATGAAAGTTATATTTTATATGGGCTTGAGGATTGATAAAGGCAGTGGAGCCTGATTGCGTTGCAAAATTATAAACATCAGTCTCTTTAAAGATATCCCATTGAAGGTATTGAATGGTTCCTATGAAGCCCACTTTTTTATTCAGGAAATGACTAAGCGACAATACACTTCGGGCTGGTGTCCAATATTTAAAATAATAATTATCCGACGAAACAACCTGTGAACCTCTAATTGTACTCGTGCCATGCAAATGATAAGTAATGGCACTGCGATAATTAAAACCCATGGCTGTTTTTTTAGCTAATTTAATTAAAACTCCAAAATCCCCGCCTAAACTATTTCCTTTACTATTGTTCAAACTACGACCTTCAGGAACATTAAAACGAGTTACGCCTAAAACAGGCTCTTGAATAAAGTGGGCATTGGAGAAATTAAGATTGCCTCCTATAGATAGAAATTCATTGATTTTAATGCCGACTGCCGGAACTAAATCTATATTATTAATATGATTACGTGCTTGAGCGTAGCGAAGAACAGAATGACTTTCTAGGTCACTATTAAAATCATTGGCAACAACAGCAAAACCACCAGCGAATTTATCGTTTATAGGGATACTGATGTACAGAGAAGGTAAGGAAAAATTTGTTGTTGTCGTGGCAATCCCAGTCTCGGTAATACCAAGAGGTAATTGATGCGCGCTGCCTGTAAACTGAAACTGTGATTTTGCCAATGTGCCTTGAGTAATAAGTTGCGTTTTGGGTACTGCCGTTAATGCCCCCGGATTAAAATAAGCGGCTGTTGCGTCCATAACAACAGCTGTTCCAAGTGTTTGTTCAATAAAAGAAGCGTGTAATGGCCAACATAAGAACAGAAGTCCTATGCCCACATAATAGCTCGATGCGTAGTGTTCTTGAGTTGATTTTTTTTTCATAGGCATTGGCAAATTTTTTAGGCGTTAGCCTCATGGTAAAGCAAATCACAAAACCAAAACAACGTTAAGATGGTAATTTATATTGAAAATTATAGGGTTAGAATTGGGGTGATATACGGGTTAGTAATAGAAGTAAATGTAGGTTGGGCCCATGGCCCAACCTACAGGAAGCGTAGATAAAGCACTTGCTAAATAACCAAGCTCTCGCACTTAAAAACTCCCTGTTCCCAAGGTTTTAAGAACATTATTAATGAAGACCTTGTGAATCAAAAAGTGCCTAAAACTGCAGAGTACCTTCACAGATATGACACAGTGGTGTCCCAAGTCAGGAGAACTTACCCACATATGGATAAACATTACTGAGAATACCCTCTCATTTTATGTTTCTTAATTGTAAATATATGCAGAAAAACTAATGGTAGAAGTAGAAACCCAGCCATAATTAGGGCGACCTTCAGCGAGAATAACGAGGCCACCAGACCTGTTAAAGGGCCGAATAGGATTTGACCAAGTGCATTTGATTGACTGCTAATTGAAAATACCGTCGCTCTGATGCTTGACGTAATATTTTGATTCAACCAAGCATTATAAAGAGGACCATTAACTTACTCTTAAAAAATAAACAAGCCAATAATTAACCAGTGCCCAAGTGAAATTACCAGGCAAACCAAATAAAATAACACTACTCATTAACAGGAAGTTAATTATCAGTAAAGAGCGGGCAACGGTTAACATCATCGCCACAAAATTAATAATACCGAACCAAATGATAAGATTAAAATGGCCAATATTAGAAAAATTAAATTGCAAAATATAAGGAGTCCACAACCTATCAAGTCCTTCGGAAAACATGCCAAAAACACAACCAATAGCCATTATAATTAATAATACACGGTGACATCCTGTACGTAATACCGTACCAAACACCTTCAACAAAACATCTTGTCTTTTCTTCGTCTTTTGTATGTAAGCCACTAACGCCTTGAAGAAAAGAATAAATTGAATCCCAAGCGTCCTCCGGTATATTATTGCTCATATAGGCAGTCCATTTAGTGTTGTTTCTGATCGCAATCCAATTGCACTATAAAAACTGCCTATCTTTCAATTAATTAAAAATTGGTTCATAGAACCTAATGTGCATCGAAACGCAACGAAAATGGTCCTATAGTGCATTCGTCTTCATTTAGACTCTGCATGATCGACGTTCGTTAAAAATCATTAATTGACAAACTACTGGCTAACATTAAATGAATCTTCAAGAAAATGTTGATCTAACTCCGTTAAATACTTTACATCTGAAATCAGCTGCTTCTCATTATTTAGCGTTAAACAAAATTGAACAATTGGACGCAATTTGTTCCGTTACGTCCCAATTTTCTCGATTCTTTGTTTTGGGGGGAGGGAGCAATTTAATTCTACCTCCAGTCTACCAAGGTTTAGTGATCCATAATCAGCTGCGTGGTATCACGATGACTACAATAGGTCAAGAACGAATTGTTACAGCAATGGCAGGAGAGAACTGGGATGAATTTGTTGCTTATTGCAATCAACATGGCGCTTATGGACTTGAAAATTTAAGCTTAATCCCAGGAACTGTAGGCGCTTCACCTATTCAAAACATTGGCGCCTATGGGGTTGAGGTAAAAGATTTTATTGAAGACGTCTGTGTTTATGATATACAAAACGCACAGCTAGTTAAGCTCAGTAATCATGAGTGCGAATTTAGTTATCGAAACAGTAAATTAAAAAATAATTCACGTTATATCGTCGTCAGTGTCAGCTTTAGATTATCGGCTCACCCCAATCTAAATTTGAATTACGGAAACTTAGCTCAAATAATTTCTTCCTTGACTAATCCGATGCCTGATGACTTACGTCATATCATTATGGGTATACGTCAAAGCAAGTTGCCTGACCCGAAAGAGCTAGGAAATGCCGGTAGTTTTTTTCATAATCCTATTTTACCAGAAAAAAAAGCACAGGAATTGCTAATTCAATACCCAAATATGCCTCTTTTTCCTACGCCAAATCCCGAGTGCAAGAAAATTTCTGCAGGTTGGCTTATTGACAATTTAGGGCTGAAAGGACACAGGCATGGCAATGTAGGAATTTATTCAAAACAAGCACTGGTATTAGTTAATTATGGAGGTGCCTGTCAATCAGAAGTACTAAAATTTGCCGATTGGATTCGGTCTCAAATTAAAGATAGTTATGATTTGCATCTTCAAATTGAACCTATTATTTGCTAGTACTTGGCTAAAAACATAACGCTCCAGATAACTATACTGCGTGGTTTTTTACGCGAAGGATTTTTAATTTTCCGTTACCCCGGAAAGCTGATGCAGCTTCCTCTTTTAACTCTCTAACGCCAATTCAACATCGAGCTGCAACACCCGTTAAAAACTGAACAACAACAAGAGTGACACTCCTCCAAGGCAAAAATTAGCTTTGATGGCTTAACCCTCTACTTTTAATATCGGCTAAAAATGGAGGGATTACCGTATAACCCGCCATTTTCTGGCTTTAGTTTCTCATCTGAGGTCCAGTCAGTAATGTAATACCTAACCGTCTCTTCATGGATACGTAAAGCCTGCGCGATCGCTTTATTTTTCCAGCCTTCGTTTTTTAGTAAGACGGCTTTGATGCGATCGGCAACACGCTTATCGCCTTCATAGCGATGTCGTAATTCCAAATATTCTTTTTGCTCTTCATTCAGCGGATGAAATCTCATAGTGCGGGTAGTTCTAACCAATTTCAGAAAAATATTCCAGTACTTTCAGTGGCGACGGGTATAGAGTGCGTGTTAAGGTGCTCTGCGGGTGATTAAAGCTGCCCCCTTAAATGGGAAAAACCCGATAATTGGCGCGCTCGGAGGGACTCGAACCCCCGACACCTTGGTTCGAAGCCTGATGCTCTAGTTTTAAAAGCCTTATAAATCAATACCTTGCAACGCATCAAATCATCGAAAAACGGTCTAGAACAGCCTAAAACTGCCTAGTGCTGCCACAGCCATGCCACAGTTTATGACACAGTGATTTTATCAAATGGCACATGTTATCCCTCTGCT
>CAYTZN010000037.1:0-2812 GCA_964442495.1 uncultured Legionella sp.
AATCGAGCTTAGGAAGACCAGCAAGCGCTGTTTCAATGATGTAAGTAACGCGCTGTTCGACCTCTAATGGTGAATAGCCTTTCGCTTCGGTATTAATTTGTACTTGAACATTGGTAATATCAGGAACCGCATCTATAGGCAGTTTTTTATAATTGTAAACACTAAACCCCATTACCCCAAGCACCAGCAACAATACAAACCAGCGATGGCGAATAGCCAAAAGGACCGTATTCTCTAACATAAGGGAGCTTCCCGACTAATGATCATGCTCAGCACCTGCTTTTTCAATATCCGCTTTAATGAGAAAGCTATTGGTTGCGACGTAGTTGGTGCCTGGTTTCAAACCGTTTTTAACCTCTACCCACTCTCCATCATTTTCGCCTAGCTGAACCGGTCGCATTTCGTATTGATTGCCCTTGGTAATGAAAACCACTGTTGAATTTTTATCATTTTGTAGGGCGCTGGATTTAATCAGAACAGGGACAGATTTTTCTGCAATCAAAACATCACCTCTAACAATGGTTCCGGGTCGCCACACCTCTTTTGGATTAGCAATAGTAACAATGGCAATGACTGTTTGACTCAACGGATCGGTGGTAGGCAAAAGCATGCTAATCGGCGAACGTACTTCTCTATCTTCCTCTTGTGAATGAATGGTGACCATTTGCCCTTCATTGACCTTGCCTAAGTCGCGTGGAAAAACATGGAGCTCTGCCCATACATCTGCCAAATTGGCCAATGTAAATAAGGGTTCACTTCCAGCCACGTTCCCCGCACTGATGTTTCGAGTCAGAATGCGTCCATCGGTCGGCGACCGCACCTCATAATCTTTCAAGCTCTCGTTACTTTCTATGGTAGCTAATAAATCTCCCTTTTTAACTGTATCTCCCCATTTAACGAATACAGCCTTTACTACACCTGGGAAACGGGCTCTCACATCTGTTGTGGTATTGCGGTTTAACGTGATTCTGCCGTTCAGATGGATAAATTTCTTAATGATGCCAGGTCCCGCTGTTTCTATTTTGATACCGCCTTCGTTTGCAGCGTCTGCACTTAACTGTGTTCTTCCCTCATAAGAAGGAAACGTCCATTCGTATAATTTGTCTTGATAAATCGCTTTAATTGTTACATCAAAGGAATGTGGCTCATTTATAACCTCGTTACTTACCAAATAATCCCGCTCGGGTTTAAAAGTAACATTAGTGCGTTCCCCATCTAAACGCACCAATTCCAGGGTTAACTTAGTTTGTGTTGGCGGAATGGATTTATCTTCAAACGCTACGTAAGCGTGAAATTTGGGTGGTGAGTTCTTTTCAAACATAACGAGCTCAATAGAAAATCCATCGTTACGAAAGAGCCTGCCCTTATGAGGACCTGGTTCTACATCTTGCCCACTCTCAGTGGTCTGGCCCGCAGACGCGAAGTGCAGGCGTAAAGACAGTCCCCATAAAGCGCCCATAATTAGGATAGCGATGATAATGAGAAAATAATGGTGTTTTTTCACGTCATATTCCCTTACTAAGGTGTTAACTCGTGCCTGGAATTAATCACCGTGTGTTATTTTGCATTTTGCTACTCATTAGCAACCCTTGTATTTTAATAAGTGCTTTATGATAATCCGCGTGTGCTCTTGTATAATGCTCTTCTTCACGACTGAGGTTTAGCATAGCATTGGAGAGAATTAGATAGGTATAGCGACCTTGCTGAAAACCATCTTTAGCTAACTCTACCGTTTTCTTGGCATTAGGTAACATTCTCTCAGTAACTTTCTGTACCTCTTCCTTATTTTGCAAGCCATCTAAATAAGCCGCATACAATGTCGTATCTAAGTTTAATTTTAATAGATGTAAATTCTTAATGGTTTCATTGCGTTTTGCTTGGGCGGTGTAGATATTGCCTTGGTTCTGGTTATATAGAGGAATAGGCGCATTAGCAGAAAGAACCAGTCCCTTCTCATCGTATAGCTGAAAATGGCGAAAACCTAATTGAAGATTTAAATCGGGCCAAACTTGTTTTTGAGCTGCCGTGATTTGTGAGCTCATTGCCTTAATGAGAGCCATTTGCGCTCTAATAAGATTACTATTGAGCACTTTCTTTTTTATCGTTGACCAGTTATCAAGATGGTGGGTTAAGCCCTCTTCATTCAAGATGTTTTTTTTAAGATGAGGCATGCCAATTAAATTGGCGAGTGTTATCTTTGTTTTTAATTCATTCCTTCTAGCTCTGTCAAACACAATAACTGCTTCATCAAGAGCCAATTCTGCCAACTTTAAATCCACTTCCGAATTAGCGCCAATATCAAGTCGCTTTTGAATGCTTGCAACTACTTCTTCGTTTACACTCACAAGCCGTTTAGCAGCCTTCGTCCAATATTGGGCATAAAAGGCCTCAATATAGGTTTGTCCCACATCAATGTATAAAGACGATCGGGTGGCTTCCAATTTTAAACAGGCAGCAAAATACTCCATTTTAGCGGCCACGCCTTGATAATATAACCGCTTCCCCAAGGGAATAGGTTGAGAGACTGAAATGGTTGTTTCTGTACCCGTATAGCCTGATTCTAGCGTTGAAGGGATCCCAATATTTTCAGCCTGTATAGCTACAGTAGGGTTTGGATATAGCTTCGCTTGTACAAATTGACCTTTAGCTTGCTCAATAGTTGTTTGTTGTGCCTGAAAGGATGGATTATTTTGATACGCTATATTTAAGGCTTGTTGAAAGGTTAATACATTGGCGGCATAGACCAGGTTGGTTAAGGTATCGATGATGAGTAAAGCAATGAAACAATATTTGCCTCGCATTAAAACAATCC
>CAYTZN010000038.1:0-2621 GCA_964442495.1 uncultured Legionella sp.
TGCATATTCTGGCCCAAAATGAACACTCATTCTGATTGAAAGTGAACACCGATTCTGGCGGAACGTGAACAGTGATTCTGATTGAACGTGAACACTTTTCCATATACTCCAGAATGAGTGTTCACATTGCCATAATTGGTGTTCACGTTCCGCCAGAATTTATTTTAACGCATTGAATTTAAATTGATTTGTTATTCTTGATCTGTCCATGAGAAAGGGAGATCGGGGATGCCGAACAAGAGGATTACAATGCGTAATATAAGAGAGATATTAAGATTGCGTTTGGTGGCTGGTTTATCCGTGCGTCAAATCCATCGCAGTGCCAGAATCAGTGTGGGTGCTATTCAAAAATTATTGAGTAAGGCAACAGCGCTAGCGGTCACCTGGCCTCAGGTAGAAACCTTGAGCGATAAAGAGCTTGCTGTTCTGTTTTATCCGAAAGCCGATATTAATACATCAAAACGGTTTGTAATGCCTGATTGGCAATTAGTTCATACTGAATTAAAGCGTAAGGGAATGACAAAGCAGTTATTATGGGAAGAGTATACAGAGCAATATCCCAATAACTGTTATAGCTATCCCCAGTATTGTGCTAATTACATGGAATGGGCGAAGAAGCAAAAACGTTCCATGCGCCAGCTTCATAAAGCTGGAGAAAAGTTGTTTGTTGATTACGCAGGCCAAACGATTCCTGTGATTGATGCCCATACTGGCGAAATTAAAAGAGCACAGATTTTTGTAGCGGTACTGGGTTGCTCCAGTTACACCTTTGCTGAAGCGACCTGGACACAATCCTTGCCTGACTGGCTGAGTAGTCATGCCAGAGCATTGTCTTTCTTTGGTGGCACACCAGAGCTCATCATACCGGATAACTTGCGCAGCGGTGTGAGTAAGGCATGTCGCTATGATCCGGACATCAATCCGAGCTATCAGCAGTTGGCCGCCCATTATGGTATTGGCATTATTCCGGCAAGACCCTATAAGCCCAAGGATAAAGCTAAAGCAGAGGTTGGCGTTCAGGTGGTTGAGCGCTGGATCCTTGCTCGCTTGCGGCACTTGAGCTTTTTCTCTCTGGGAGAGCTTAACGCCTGCGTTAAGGTGCTACTCAAAGAATTGAACGAACGCCCATTTAAGCAAATGCCTGGCAATCGTCTCAGTGCCTTTGAGCAAATGGATAAGCCCTCGTTAAAGCCATTGCCAGAACATACATACCAGTTTGTTGATATTAAACGAGTCAAGGTTAATATTGATTACCATGTACAGTATCAACGTCATCATTACTCTGTACCCCATCAGTTTGTTGGTGAGGTACTCGAGTTACATGCAGAAGAATCACGTGTTTGTTTGTACTTCCAACAAAAAATGATAGCCAGTCACGCCCGTAAGTTCTTTGCTGGAATGACCACAGAGCCTGGCCATATGCCAGAACGCCATCAGAAACATCATAGTTGGAGTCCGGGACGGCTAAAAAACTGGGCAAAAGATATAGGTCCTGATGTTCTGATTTGGGTAGACAGGCAACTCTCAAGACGAGAACATCCTGAGCAAAGCTATCGTGTTTGTCTTGGATTATTAAATCTGTCTCGAACCTATCCTGCTGCGCGATTGAACGCAGCTTGCGCACGCGCCAACGATGCAGGACTTTCCCGATTAAAAAATATTAAAAATATACTGGAAAGCAATCTGGACAGATTGCCCGTACAGGACAATCCCATCATCAGTTTGCCACAAAGCCATGAAAACATTCGTGGCCCACATTCCTTTCATTAATCCGGAGAACCCATTATGACTCATCAGATACTGGCACAGTTACGTCAATTAAAATTAGGTGGTATGGCCAGTGCCCTGCAAGCACAGCAAGAACTGCCCAATACTTATGATGGACTGAGCTTTGAAGAGCGTTTACAGTTATTGCTTGATCAAGAAAGCTTAAGTCGTGATACACGAAAGCAAGAGCGCCTCATCAAGCAAGCACGGTTTAAACTCAACGCCAATATACAGGGTATTGATTATCAACAATCCAGAAACATTACCAAAAATCAAATAGCTCAGTTGGCACAAGCCGACTGGATAACCAGAAAACAAAACCTGTTACTTACAGGGCCTTGTGGCAGCGGAAAAACCTACCTGGCTTGCAGTCTTGGTCATAGTGCTTGCTTGAAAGGTCTTCAAACCAAATACTACCGCCTATCACGGTTGTTTATCACCTTGGCAAAAGCGAAAGCGGATGGTACTTATCACAAAGAGCTAACCGCGCTGTCACAAACTCGACTATTAATCATTGATGATTGGGGCATGGAGCCAATGACTCAGGCTCAACGAAGTGATTTAATGGAAATTATGGACGATAGACATGAACAGTCATCAACACTAATTATTAGCCAACTTCCCGTCGATCAATGGTATGCCTGTATTGGTGATAACACACTGGCTGACGCTATTTTGGATAGGCTGGTTCACAATGCTCATCGATTAAATTTAAAAGGGGAATCCATGCGAAAAATACTTGGGAAATTGACTGAAAGTGAACACTTGGTGTAAAAGGTCATTCGGACAATGCGTTAAAATAACAGGTGTTCACGTTCGTCCAGAATGGGTGTTCATTTTCGTCAGAATACGCA
>CAYTZN010000039.1:0-2539 GCA_964442495.1 uncultured Legionella sp.
TTGATTTGTATGGTGAGTCGGCTGGGATTCGAACCCAGGACCCTCGCCTTAAAAGTAGCACAATTTTAGCATAGGGATTTTCTGCAGACACTTTATCTGTTGACGAATACTGGCCCCGAAGAAACGGTGTGATCTACAGGTCTGAAGTGTCCAAGAAAGACCGCTTGCCATGAGCCAGAGTCTTCAAAATATGTAGATCCGTCATGAACCAAATAGTCAGTCGCCGCAATGTAGGCAAACCCAGGGGGGATCGTTAGGCGCATAATTACCAGCGGCCCCTCTTTCATGGCATATTGTCGAACGTGTTTTGTAGTAGGAATGCTGTTGTCCTTTAATCCCTGCAGCCTAGCAAGTACGTCGTGAGCAACTACGATAAGTTCTCGATTACCTGGTCCAAGATTGACTGCAAGCCTGTTCCTACTTTGCCGCCTGTTCTCGAAACTGTTCTTATCCCAATTGTCGAGGTGTAGTCCGATCCTCAGAGGAACGTCATTTCCTCTTCCACGTCGAAGCGTCAATGTCGGCTGGGAGGGAATCGAATAGTGGAGACCTAACCACTCCGCGTTCTCACCTCCTTTCCAGCCGCGCAGATTGGAAACCAAATCTTGACTCGGAAACGGGACTACAGCTTGACGGTGTGACAGCCGTTCGAGAATCCATTCCTGAGGGTTGCTGCAACGGTCACCAAGATAAATAATGCCGATCGTTCGGCATGGGTCCGAAAATGCGGGACCGATCAAGGATCGCACTTCTTTCAACCCAACTGAAGTGACCTCTCCAGCAGGGATGATTGCTCCTTTCTCGTATGAATCGATTTGTCCTCCGGTATAGTCGAAGGAAATATTGGCATATTTGAACTCTGCATCTCCGATCCACAGACGAACGTCTACCGCAGGCCATTGATTCACAACATCGAATTGCTTAAGGCGGCGGTTACTGTGGACCATGCATTTCCTCAGCTAGCGATAATTGCGCAATGTCGCCAGGCCCCCTACCTGCGCTGCATGCTATCTATATGAAGTTGATCGACGAATACATCGATCAGAGTTTGACGATGCAGACGGCAGGTGAGCGTTTCCATAGCTCTAACTGATCCATGCTCCGTAAAACGATTGGACTGAAAACCGCCGCCACAAAGCGCATAGTAAGTGCAACCTTCACGGCATCGAGATTGTCCATACGCCACCTCTGCCTGTAAACGAGAAAAAGAGTTGCCTCGAATCACATCCAGTGGTGAATCGTTGAGGACATTGCCAATTAAAAAATCGTTGTATTGGATACTTTTGGTTGAGGCAAGCTCCGGAGAGTAAGTCGAAATTCCTCCGTCACGCCTGATGGTCAAGATCCCGAATGGAACGACTTCATCGGGTTCCCGAACAAAATCGTCATCCCGCTGAATGCACCGAACGCAGTTGAGCAAATGATTGAACTCTCTGATTCGAAGGGCATATCCATCCGCTCGCCAACGTTCATAGATTCGCTTAAGAAATTCCGCGTAGGAGTCACGAACGCTTTTATCATTGGGCATGAGTAGCGAACTCTTATGCGTTCCCTCTGACTCCTCGATGTTGAAGCCTACTGACTTAAAGCCGGAAGTGACAAAGAAGTCATAAATAGCATCCGGTGAGCTCAGAGACTCATTGGTGAGTACACAGATAGCAGTTGGGGACATTCCGGCTTCCCTCAGGAGATCGAAAGCTCTCATAACCTTTGCATGCGTGCCACGCCCACCCCAAGTAGGACGATTTTTGTCATGCAGGAGAGCGGGTCCATCAACACTGAGCCCAACAAAAATTCGATGTTTCCGAAAAAAAGCGCACCAGTCTCGGTCTACCAATGTTCCATTTGTTTGCATGACATGAGACAGTGTTAAACCACCAACTGCGGAATCTTCAATAATGGAGAATGCACGTTCATAGAATGGCAGTCCTACCGCGAGTGGTTCCCCGGCGTGCCAGAGAAATTCGACTTCACCATTAGGGAAGTTGCACGAAAAAATGAACCGTGCGGCAGCGCTGATGACCTCCTCAGACATTAGTGAAGAGTCTTGGCGTCCGGGCACGTAACAATAGGTGCAATTCAAGTTGCACAGGGAAGAAGGCTGCAAAACGACGAGCCGTGGCGCAGGGTGACCATCGACCATCTGAACAGGCTCATCTCCAATGGCACTGTTCATAATGTGATGTCACTTTGGACGAACCCGCCCCAGCTTAAGCGGTTTTCCGGTGAGCCGACCACGAAAATCTTCGAAACCTACAATGTCCTGACGATCAGGAACCTCTTTAAAAACGTCAGCGAAACTATCTCCATCCTTAAACTTATCTTTGAAAGTGTCCTTGGCCAGGTCCGTATGCGGATCAAGGAGTGTCGCAAACTGTTCAGATCTTTGCTTCCCCCCAACAGTAATACTTAGAACAAGCTTAGGGTCTATCTCCTTGAGTTTCCGAACAAGATCTGCACGGATTGGCTTGACGAGTTCCTGAAGTTTAGCCGGAAGCTCTCGACCCTCAACTTTTCTAGGCATTTTGCTCCTCCTGTG
>CAYTZN010000040.1:0-2494 GCA_964442495.1 uncultured Legionella sp.
AGCTAGGGGTTACGGCGTGAGCTATCTGCTAGACGCTAATGTGTTTATGTCAGCGAAGAACTTGCACTATGGCCTGGATTTCTGCCCGGCGTTCTGGGACTGGTTGGTGCACAAGGGCAATACGGGATCGGTGTTCAGCATCGACAAGGTGGCCGACGAAATCGAGGCCGGTCAGGACGAATTGTCGGACTGGGCCAAGAGTCACGGCGATACTCTCTTTCGGCGCACGCCTCCCGCACTGGCGCCGCAGTTCACCCAGGTAAGTACCTGGGCCACGGAACAACAATATACACCGGCCGCCATCAACACGTTTCTGCAGGCCGCCGACTTCTATCTGATTGCTCATGCACTGGCCGGCAAGCACGTGGTGGTGACTCACGAGGTTCAGTCTAACTCGCCGGGTCGTATCAAGATACCGAATGTCTGCGTCGGCTTGAGCGTGCGATTCATGACGCCATACCAGATGCTGCGTATCGAACACGCTCGCTTCGTGCTGGGCACGCGGGCATGAGCGAGCAAGCCGCCTTCACACTCCGCGGCCGCAATCCGGATGTGTTGACCTGCATTGCGAACCTCTCCAACGACGAGGTGTTCACACCGCCGGAGTTCGCAAACCGGATGCTGGACGCGATGGCCGAGGCGTGGGCTGCCGACAACAACGGGGCGAACCTCTGGGCCGACAAGAAGGTGAAGTTCCTCGACCCATTTACCAAATCCGGCGTGTTCCTCCGCGAGATTACCAGCCGCCTCAATAAGGGGTTGGAGAGCGAGATTCCGGAACTGGAAAAGCGCGTGAATCACATCCTGACGAAGCAGGTGTTTGGCATTGGCATCACGTACCTCACCAGCCTGCTGGCGCGGCGGAGCGTGTACTGCTCGAAGCATGCCAAGGGCAGTCACTCTATTGCCAAAAGCTTCACCAGCGACGCAGGCAACATATGGTTCAAGCGTATGGAACACACGTGGGTGGACGGCAAGTGCATGTATTGCGGCGCGAGTCAGAAAACCTTGGACCGTGGCGAAGGGCTTGAAACCCACGCGTATGCGTTCATCCACAGCGACGACATCAAGGCTCGGGTAGCCAAGTTGTTTGGAGGCGATATGCAATTCGACGTGATCATCGGCAACCCACCGTACCAGTTGGACGATGGCGGCTACGGTACGAGTGCTGCGCCGATCTACCAGTTGTTTGTGCAGCAAGCGAAAGCGCTCGAGCCTCGCTATTTGTCGCTGGTTATTCCGGCGCGGTGGTTTGCCGGGGGCAAAGGTCTGGACGAGTTTCGTGAGAGCATGCTTGAAGATAACCGCACCCGGGTCATTCACGACTACCTGCTGGTCGGTGAAGCCTTCCCCGGTGTAGCCATTCAGGGCGGCATTCTTTATTTCCTGTGGAACCGGGAGCACCCCGGCGACTGCGAGGTTGTCACGCATTACGAGGGCAAGATTCTATCGAGCGCCACCCGGCCTTTGCTGGAGCCGGGCGCAGATGTATTCATTCGCTACAACGAAGCGGTGCCGATTTTGAAGAAGATCGTTGCTGTTGAAGGCGGGGCAGCCGGTTCCGTGTTACTGCCGGAAGAGAAACGCTTCACGAATCTTGTAAGTGCTCGCAAGCCTTTTGGCTTAGACACGAAGTTCAAAGTCCGTTCGGACAAACGGAAAAACGACGTCATCGCCTACTGGAACGGCGGGCCTGGGTTCAAGCAGGGAGGCAAAGGCTGGGTCCTGCGGGCCGAGGTGACAGAGGGGCTTAACTTAATTGACCAGTGGAAAGTTTTCATTGGTGGTGCGTATGGAGACCGGGGCGGCGGCGGCGCAAGCCGGGATGCGCCGCCCAAAGCCGTTCTGGGCCGGCCTTTCGTCGGCGAGCCTGGCTCGGTCTCTACGGAAACCTATATCTGCATCGGCCCGTGCATGTCGGAGAACGAGGCCAAGAATTTGGCTTCCTATATCTCGTGCAAACTCACGCGCTTTCTGGTCATGCTGCACAAGCCATCGCAACACGCGACGCGAAAGGTCTATACCTTCGTGCCCACGCAGAACTTCTCCAAGCCGTGGAACGACCAAAAGCTTTATGCAAAGTATGGTCTGTCCGACGAGGAAATTAAGTTTGTTGAGTGGATGATCCGTCCGATGGACCTCAGCGGCGATGCCCAGGAGGAGGCTATTCTCGACGACGATGAGTAAGACCATCGAAGAGATCCTTTCGCCCAAGCCGGAAGTCCGACTGCGCATCTACGCCTACTCCATCGCGGACAAGGCGCATGCAGGCCTGCTTAAGGTAGGCCAGACCACGCGCGAGGTGAAGCAGCGTGTGGGCGAGCAGCTCAAAACAGCGAACATCAAGAACTACACCATCGAGCTGGATGAGTCCGCCGAGCGTGACGACGGCAGCTTCTTCACGGATCGCGACGTTCGGGCCGCCCTGGTGCGTAAAGGATTTGAAAACCCCGAGTTGGAATGGATGCGCTGCACGCTCAGGGATGTGAAGACG
>CAYTZN010000041.1:0-2480 GCA_964442495.1 uncultured Legionella sp.
AAAAAACGTCTTAACAAAGACGCGTGTAGCGGTTTAGAGCCTGAGCGTAAACAAGGCCGCTTAGAACGCTCATTTTTTGCAGGCCCGATGACGTTTTTTTGTGGACAGCAAGGTAGGGCTTCCGGGCTCATGGTCGATTTTATGCGCGTAGAAACAAAGTTGAAGATGGGTTAGCATATTTATATATTTTTAATTTTGTTCAAACGTGAGACAAATGTGGCTGTTGATGCCTCGCCCACGAGCCTTAAGGTTGGTGATTCATGGCCTTTTGCATCATAAAAAATAAACGTAGGTGGGGCTACCACATTAAAATGGTTTAATAGCAATTTTGATTCAGTGTTGTTTTTTGTGACATTTATTTTTAAGACCAAAAAATCATTTAATGCGGCTTTGACAAGCTTATCTTGGAGCGTAGTTTTTGCCATGATTTTGCAGGCCTCACACCAATCAGCATAAAAATCAATTAAAATAGGTTTTCCTTTGGCTTTGCTGATATTACGTTGAGCATCAGCCAGAGTATTAACCACAATTTCATTGTTATCTTGCAAATGAGAGAAATTATTGTTTTGCACCAAGGGCAGTAATGGGTTGCTGTTGCCTTGGCTTGTGCCAATAAGAATGAGCAAGCCATATGTCAAAAGGATAATACCTAACCCTTGGCGAAATTTTTCTGACTTGGAGTTGCCAATGATTAGCGCGTCCATATAAAGCCCTGAAAAAATCATCAAACTTGCCCAAAGCCCCATGATCAGGGTAGCGGGTAATAGACGTCCCATTAAATAAATGGCAACACCAAGAAGCAACACACCAAAAAAGACTTTTACCTTGTTCATCCAAGGTCCCGCTTTAGGCAGTAACTTTCCAGCAGAGGTCCCTATTAATAA
This sequence comes from uncultured Legionella sp., assembly GCA_964442495.1. Classification (GTDB taxonomy): domain Bacteria; phylum Pseudomonadota; class Gammaproteobacteria; order Legionellales; family Legionellaceae; genus CAYTZN01. Next base: position 885 of record CAYTZN010000041.1, read on the forward strand.
AAGTGGTGTTCCCATGCCAAGGCCTAAAAAAAACAAGGCTAAAACACCTAAGTTTACATTGCCTGTTTGAGCAATATACCCCAGTGCGCCAATCAACGGTGCTGTAACGCAGGGTGATAAAATCAATGTGGATAATGCCCCCATGACAGCAGCACCTAAGTAATGTCCACTACCCTGGCGACGGGTAAGACTTGCAAATTTAGCTTGCCATGAGAGGGGTAAACGAAGCTCGTAAATATTAAACATGGAAAGTGCTAAAAGAATGAAAATAAGACTAAAGACACTAATTGCCAGAGGTGATTGCATGGCAATTTGTAAATTATTTCCCATTAACGCAACCACCGCTCCAACAACAGCGTAGGTGAAAGACATGCTGAGCACGTAACTTAAGGACAGCATAAACGCTTTTCGAGTTGTTAACTGCTCACCATGCCCAATAATAATGCCAGATAATACCGGCACCATCGGTAAAACGCAGGGCGTAAATGCCAATAACAAGCCAAAACTAAAAAAACTAAGCACAATGAGGAACCAGTTTCCGGAAGAGAATAATTGCTCAAGTTCGTTAGGTTCGTCATTTGTACTGTTTACGGCAGACAAATCTTCATTTTCTACGGTCACTTGGGTGAGTGCTAAATGATCATCAATGGTTAATTTAACGCTCGTTATTTGGGGTGGATAACAAAAGCCATCATCAGCGCACCCTTGATAATGAATATTGACTAATGATTCTCCGGCTTCTTTTCCGAGAACCGGGATAGGAATATTTAACTCATCACGGTACACAAAATAGTCTTTTTTTAGCGCATCTGATTGCTTTATTCCTTCGGGGAAATGAATGGCGCCTAGAAAAACATTACTATTCGAAAGTTCAGTTAATCGGATACGTTTTTGATAGAGAAAATACCCCTTTTTAATGTGCCAATTGAGCATGAAGGTGTTGGGGTCGATTGGTTTGGCAGTGAGTTGAAATACTTCATTTGCGAGCGGAGGCGTTGCAAAAACAAGCAACGTTGTTAAAAAAAGCATTAAAAACAAACCGATTTTTTTCATCATGAGCCTTGGTCAAAAGGAAGAAGAGGGTTGATGAAGGCGAGACCACTCTTTTTTTTATTCAGTAAAGACATTGTAGAGTGAGTTTTTATAAAACCAAAATTTTTTTTATCTTCCCCCTTGAAAGTGGTGGGGTTGCCCCCATATGTCTGTCATCAGCGTTTTTTTGTAATGATTGAACGCTAGTTATCAGAGCGCACTCTGACTTATAAAGTATTTAACTTAACATCAGGAGAAAACGAGAATGAAGATTCGTCCTTTACACGATCGTGTTGTTGTTCGTCGCATGGAAGATGAACGTACCACAGCGGGTGGTATCGTAATTCCAGACAGCGCTGCAGAAAAACCCATGCGTGGCGAAGTTGTGGCCATTGGCGCAGGTAAAGTATTAGAAAACGGTGATCTACGTGCCTTAGCCGTTAAAGTAGGCGAGATAGTATTATTTGGTAAATACTCTGGAACAGAAGTTAAAATCAATGGTCAAGAACTGGTCGTGATGCGCGAAGATGACATCATGGGCGTTGTTGAGAAGTAATTTTATCG
>CAYTZN010000042.1:0-2176 GCA_964442495.1 uncultured Legionella sp.
GGCTTATCAGAAAAGTACACAGGCCTTGCTATCCCTCGGTTACCGGAAGCCAAAAGATGTGCATCAGACGTGCTCATGAAGAAGGAAAACTTTAGTGCGAGCCTTGAGCTTAACCCTCTTGTTGAAAGTCTCTGCTCATCTGAAGACCATATTGTGGGCATTGATATTGAGTCACCCGTTTATGACATGAGCGCACGCATCAAGATGACCCTTTTCACGCATTTACCAGCGATTGAGTCAACTGACCAGCCGATGTTTGTTTTTGCTGGAAGGAAGGAGCGTGCTTATATCCCGGAGGTGGCGCGTGATGCGACGAACAGGCTGCGCGTTATCTTGGTGGGGACGGAAGAGGATTTTGACGAGCTGAAGGGGTATATCCGCCCTGGGTTAGATTTTTTAAGAATAGAGGCGTTGTCTTCAGCAAGCCATGGTAACTATGAGCGGCTTGGCTTATTAAACACGAGACGCATCGGGGCTTTTTGTTGTGCAATGTATTTGAATCAGCATTGTGGCGTGCCTTACGCACTGATGAGCGATGATAACTTACAAAGCGTGCATGTTAACCCGGCATTGGAAGGGTCATTTTCATGGGAAGATTGTTTTAGCGAGATAGCGCAGTCGTTGCAAACAACAACGGCTGTTTGCGCAAGTCTACCGACGATTTCATCAAACGGGATACGCGGTGAAAGGTTGGGTGAGCTGGGCTCAAAGCTTTTCATGTTTGACTTAGCACGTATGAGGGATAGGTTAGGCGATGACTCGGCGTCTTGGTTTTTGCCGTTTTTCCCAGTAAGCGCGAATGCGTTTTGGGGCGAGGACTATTATTTTCAGCTGATGTTTCAAGCGTTGTTTAGGGGCCAGGGGCCGGGTTATACGGTTCTTGATTCAAAGCGTTTTGGTGTGACAAGGGCGCCTTTGGCGAGCTTGTGCAGCAAAGTTGTAAAAACGGCTGATGCGTTGTGTCAAACGACGCCAGAAGACTTGTTTGCAGAGGGCTTTGGCGCGCCTTTTGATGTATTGACTTGCGATGGCTTTCAACCGCGTGTTTTTGTTAAAGATGCCATATTAGCGCTTCAGCGGATTATTAAAGACAACATGGAGGTTTATAGAGGGCTGCTTGAGCGAGGCACGACCACGGATTTGATGGTTGCACATGCTTGGGCGAATGGGTTAGAGCACCGAGCCCTGGAGGCGTTACCTGCCATAGCGGATGAGACCTTTTTAACGGCATTGGGTGAGCAGATAAAAAAAGTAACAGCGTTGGGTTGCCTGCATGACTATCAAAAAGAGCTGTTAGAAGCGGTTTGTGAGCGCTTGTTGTCCCGTCGTTTTGTTGGTCAGTTTAATATGGCGACGGGGACGGGCAAGACGTATGTTCAAATCTATTTGGCCATTGCGGCCTTGTTAACGGGTACGACGCGGCCTATTGTTATTGTGACCCCTTACCGGCAATTGGTGTCTCAAGCGCACCGTGATTTCATAGCGGTGTTGGCAGGCATTGAAGGCTTGCCGATACAAGCGAGCCAAATTATAAAAGTTGATTCGAGCTTGTCGTCGGTTTCTGCTGAAACGTTAATGAAAAATAGAACGCTCGATAACAAAGGGTGTGTATTGATTACGTGCGAAGACAGTTATCTAAAGATATTAGCATCTGAAGACGAGATGATGGTGCCTTACCAACGTCCTTGTATGTTGTTAGCGGACGAATGGCACTTAACAGCATCAATGCTCACGGCCTATCATCAATTAAACCCCAACCCAGAGCATGCCTTTGTTGCATGTTTATCAGCAACGCCTAAAAAGCATCATGCGTTATTGGCATTAGAGGATGCTGTATCGATTGATTACTCACGCGAGAGCGCTGTTTTGGGTGGTCATTTAACGCCGACTGTTTTGGATACCTTTGATAAAGCGTATAGCCTTAAGCACGTGAGGCGCATCATTGATAACATGCCTGATTTAATCAAAAACACCTTAACACCCAGCGGTGGGACCTTGGCAGATTACAAGGGGATTATTTATGTTCCCAACACAACAGATGGCTTTAATTACTCACGCTATTTGAGAGAGACGTTAGAGAAAGCCGGCATTGCGTGTTTTGAAATCAACTCAGAAGAGCCTGATTCGCAAGAGAATTTAGAGGCGTATAAAAATTATCATGCAAGCATGAGCCCCA
>CAYTZN010000043.1:0-1607 GCA_964442495.1 uncultured Legionella sp.
TGGTCGTGATGCGCGAAGATGACATCATGGGCGTTGTTGAGAAGTAATTTTATCGATTAAAGGAGATAATTAAATGGCTAAAGAATTACGTTTTGGTGATGATGCACGTCAACAAATGTTGGCTGGTGTGAATGCCTTGGCAAATGCAGTTCAAGTAACAATGGGTCCACGTGGACGTAATGTTGTTTTAGAAAAGTCTTACGGTGCACCTACTGTTACTAAAGACGGTGTTTCTGTTGCTAAAGAAATTGAATTTGAAGATCGCTTTAAAAACATGGGCGCTCAAATGGTTAAAGAAGTTGCCTCTAAAACCTCTGACACAGCAGGCGATGGTACAACCACAGCAACTGTTTTAGCACGTTCTATTTTGGTTGAAGGTCATAAAGCTGTTGCTGCTGGCATGAATCCTATGGATTTAAAGCGCGGTATCGACAAAGCCGTATTAGCCGTCACTAAATACTTGCAAACATTGTCCAAGCCTTGCAAAGATGGCAAAGCAATCGCTCAAGTAGGTACTATTTCTGCAAACTCTGATGAAGCTGTTGGCTCTATCATTGCTGAAGCAATGGAAAAAGTAGGCAAAGAAGGCGTTATCACTGTTGAAGATGGTAATGGTCTGGAAAATGAATTATCTGTTGTTGAAGGCATGCAGTTTGACCGTGGCTATATTTCCCCATACTTCATCAACAATCAACAAAACATGTCAGCTGAACTTGAACAGCCCTTTATTCTGTTGGTTGATAAGAAAATATCAAGCATTCGTGACATGTTGTCTGTTCTCGAAGGTGTTGCTAAAGCAGGTCGTCCATTATTGATCATTGCTGAAGACGTTGAAGGCGAAGCGTTGGCTACATTGGTTGTAAACAACATGCGTGGCATTGTTAAAGTATGTGCTGTTAAAGCGCCTGGCTTTGGTGATCGTCGTAAAGCCATGTTGCAAGACATTGCTACATTAACAAGTGGACAAGTGATTTCTGAAGAAATTGGTAAGAGCTTGGAAGGTGCATCATTAGACGATTTAGGTACTGCAAAACGTATCGTTGTCACTAAAGAAAACACCACTATCATCGATGGCGAAGGTAAAGCAACTGAAATCAATGCTCGTATTTCTCAAATTCGTGCACAAATGGAAGAAACCTCGTCTGATTACGACCGTGAAAAACTCCAAGAGCGCGTAGCTAAATTAGCTGGCGGTGTTGCTGTCATTAAAGTTGGCGCTGCAACTGAAGTTGAAATGAAAGAGAAAAAAGCTCGCGTTGAAGATGCATTGCATGCTACACGTGCAGCTGTTGAAGAAGGCATTGTTGCTGGTGGTGGTGTTGCTCTGATTCGTGCTCAAAAAGCATTAGAAGGTTTGAAAGGCGATAACCCTGATCAAAACATGGGTATCGACATTCTGCGTCGTGCTATTGAGTCTCCATTACGTCAAATCGTAGCTAATGCTGGTTATGAAGCGTCTGTTATCGTTAACAAAATTGCTGATAATAAAGGCAACTATGGCTTTAATGCTGCAACTGGCGAATACGGTGACATGGTTGAGTTAGGTATTCTTGACCCAACTAAAGTAACACGTACTGCATTGCAAAATGCTGCATCTGTTGCAAGCT
>CAYTZN010000044.1:0-1457 GCA_964442495.1 uncultured Legionella sp.
AAAGAATCCAACATGACCAGCAGCGGCTTTTGGTGTAAGTTCAGCATCAAACAACTGCCCAGGCTCTAGATGACCTAAGTTTAACACCTGGGCATCATTTTCTTTTATTAGAAAAGCATTGGTGATTTGAGCCATAAAGGCGAGCTCTTTGGCAAACTGGTCACCATATTTAGTGATAAGTTGCGCTTTAAACAACGCTTTTGCTTCAGGGGGAACATCAAGGCATTGTAAAATTTTAATGTCCTCATCAGTGCCACTGCCTTCAATGACATTATTCCAAGCTGCACGAAGTGCCTCTTGATTATCTTCATTGATGGTCTTTTTCCAATGGTCACGTACAAAATCACGCACTTCTTCATCAAGTATGTCTTTGGTAAGAAAAACCAATAAAGGATGGCCTTGAACTGCTTGAAAGAGGCGACGTTTAACGCCTGAGAAGCAGCTTGGTTTATCGCCTTCTGAATCATCGTATTCTTCCCTTATAGGGTTGCCTTCTTTATCAAATAGAGGCGAGCCCTTTTCGTCAACCTTGAAACGGGTTTTGTCCCAGTTGTGAGCACGTCCTATGTGTGCTAATTCATCAATAAAATGTTCAACGCGCGTGTCCACGGTGTAATCATTAATAGCCGGAATTTCTTTATCTTGGGCGGCTAAAAATAACAGGCTGATAAGCGGTGAATACTCTTCAAAGGTTGACCAACGCTCTGCAGGGTTATGTGGATTTACATAAACATAAAAAGCCGCTTCATGCATCCAGGGGTTGGGCTTAGAAAGGTAACGCCATGCGCTGTGGTCTTTGTGTTGGTAATACGCGTTTAAAGCCAGTTTTTGTTCAGCATCTTCAAGCTCTAGTGCTTTAAAAGCAGTCCAATCAAAGGGTAGCGTGAGCTCTTTGTCCTCAAGGCTAATCTTGGCGGGATTATTCTCGTAGCGTGATTTAAGCATTTCACGCAATTCTTTCATAACATTAGGAACCTCTTTCATTTTCAAAAGAGGTTCGTAACGCGCGATGACCGCTTCTAAGCGCCGTTGTTCACCGGTCGTTAATGCGGTCATTGAGGATTCACGGTCGTGTGCCAACGCGCTTAAATCAAGAGCTCCTAGAGCCTCTTCACGGTAAAACTGATGTTGCTCTGCAAGTTCACGAACAGCGGGGATGCTGAGTAGTAATTCAGCTGCCATTTGGTTGTCCTGTGTTACAGCTAAACGCAAAAGCTCGTTTGGGATTTGTGCTGTTACCTCAGTATGTGCCAAGGCTTTAACGGCCGGTATTTCTAATAAGAAAATCAAGTCATCTCGACATTCAGGAGAATTGCGACGGATGAGATTTCTTATCATGTAAAAAACTAATTTCGCCTCATCTGCATTTTGTATATCAAAAACCGCATTTGGGTTTTCTTGCTCCACAGCTGCCTTTTCAACACGAAGCGTGTTTAGTTTGTTTGCTATGAAGGGGT
>CAYTZN010000045.1:0-1432 GCA_964442495.1 uncultured Legionella sp.
TGTCACATTGTGCCGTGGCCAGTTGCGTCTCCGCCAAGCCGAACTCGCGCAACGCCCTCAGCACCACATACGCCACAGTCGATAACATCAACCGGATTTGGTTGGCGCGCATGGTATGACAGCTGGTGCGATCTGCAAACAAGAAGAGCTGTTGCTCTTTGATATGATTCTCCATCTGCCCGCGAGGGCAGTACTCTTGCTCGTACAGGCTCTGAGCATCGAACTGTTCAGGCGTCAGAGTGGTCACCAGGAAACGCGGGTTAGAACCCTTGGCGAGATGCTCGGCCTTGCCCACCACGCGTCGCGCCTGCTTCCAGCTTTTGGTGGTCTTGTACTGGAAATCCTTGAACTCACGAGCCGGTTCTCCTGTGGCCTGAAACCGATCTTTCACACGCTGCAGTTCGCCACCGAGAATCTTGATCAAACGCGTGTTTTTCGCCAGTCCGATGAGATAGTCGACACCGTTCTGCTCACACCAGGTCAGGATCGGTTGACGGCAGAATCCGCTGTCACCACGGATCACGATCTGGATCCCCGGCCACTGGGCGCGCAAGCGAGCGACCAGGCGCTGAATCTGCTTTAAAGCCCCCGCCGCGCCATCAATGTCGGATGGTCGTAATAAGGCACACAGCGGATGATCGCCGCAGAAGATGTACAGTGGCAGGTAACAGTACTGGTCATAGTAACCATGAAAGAAGCGTCCCAGTTGGTGCCCATGAATGGGATCATTCGTGGCATCAACGTCCAGCACGATCCGTGACGGCCGTTGTCGTTGCTGAACAATGTACGCATCCACCAGAAAGCGTTGCATGTCGGCCACATTGGCCACGATCTTCTTGTAGCGGCTGTCGGGGCCAGCCCCCGGTGGTGTGAGCTCCAGTCGATTCAAAGTGCTCTTACCCGCGAGCGCTTTGCCACGATCTCGCGACGCTGTTCGCCCTTCCCCCAAGGGGTCGGTCTTGCCGACCAGAACTGCCAGCAGCGGATCGTGCCGCAGTTGATCGTGATCATTGAGGTCTTCATATCCCAGGCACAGCCCGAAGACCCGCTGCTGAACCAGTTCCAGAACGGTGTGCTCTGTCCGCTGGGGATCGCGATGATCCTTAAAACACTTTGCGAATCGCCGCAGAAATTGAAATCGGCCTTCGATCTCCCGCAGCAGTAAGCCACCTGCATCCGAGGTGACCTTACCCCCATCGAAAGCAGCCAATACTTCTCGAGTCCCCAGGGGCTGAAATGCCAGCGACGATGAATTACACTGTGTCATAGCAGAGCCGATCCTTCCGTGGAAACATAACTGTACTTCGCAATACAAGTTACGTGCCCGAGGTCGGCTCTGTTTGTTTTACTGGTGAGAAATGCGGGCTAATAGGCAACACACGAGGCCAGACGACTTTCTCAAACCCAGCGAGCCGCTCATACCCCGTGCATG
>CAYTZN010000046.1:0-1404 GCA_964442495.1 uncultured Legionella sp.
TTCTCTGGCAGCGGATTGGAAAGCCCAGGAGTGATTTGCTGCAATCATTTCTTGCAATTTATCTGGCGCTTTTTCTTCTAGATATAGAAGGATATCGAAATGACCATTTTCAGCAGCATATCGAAAAGCAGCGTAGTCATTTGCTTCAATCATTTCTTGCAATTTATCTGGCTCTTTTTCTTCGAGATATTGAAGGATATCTAAATGACCATTTTCAGCAGCCAATCGAAAAGCAGCGTAGTCATTTGCTGCAATCATTTTTTGCAATTTATCTGGCGCTTTTTCTTCGAGATATCGAAGGATATCTAAATGACCATTTTCAGCAGCCCATCGAAAAGCAGCGTAGTCATTTGCTGCAATCATTTTTTGCAATTTATCTGGCGCTTTTTCTTCGAGATATCGAAGGATATCTAAATGACCATTTTCAGCAGCCCATCGAAAAGCAGCGTAGTCATTTGCTGCAATCATTTTTTGCAATTTATCTGGCGCTTTTTCTTCGAGATATCGAAGGATATCTAAATGACCATTTTCAGCAGCCCATCGAAAAGCAGCGTAGTCATTTGCTGCAATCATTTTTTGCAATTTATCTGGCGCTTTTTCTTCAAAATACCGAAGTATGGATAAATGACCAAACCTACCCGCCATTTCAAACAGCTTCTCTTTTGTGCCAAAGGAATTCCAGACACGTGAGGCTCGGTGAGTTAACTCCTTATCTAATTCTATAACGTAATCTAATCTTCCATACACTGTGGCGACTGTTAAAGCATCTATATCTGACAAATTCATTACCCGAGAAAGCTCAAGAAGCATTGCAGTATCTAAATCCGGATGACTATAAGCAACAGCAAGCCATGCACAATAACGTTCTTGGCTGCTATCGTAAGGTACCTTCGCCACCTCATCCATCAGGGCATCTTTATTTGCCTTCATCAGCGGTATAAACCTATCCGATAATTCGCGATTAAAGACCATATAATCATTCCACGTATTTTGTGGAATAAGCCTGGCTTCTGGGTGTTGCATTCTTTCTTCGTGGGATTTGAATTTCATGTCAATGCTTGCGGTCGTATTTTGAATATAAATTATACAGTAAGATTTATTTTAGTCAACATGGTGTCACCATGGCCCAGCATCCTTATCCTCTGTGTTTGATGACCCGGATGGATTTTCTGCAAAAAATCGAGTTTGGCTTCTCGAGGCTTTTGTTAGATAGTGTCCAAGTTTCCACAGGCCTAATGACAATGCGTTAAGCCTGTGGATGGGTGAGTAGCCATTTGTTTTAGGGAATAGTATGCCCGTCATTTCTTTTTGCTTCAGGATGCCCCTCATCCCAGTGGTCTTTAGGATTGAGTGCAAAGAATCCAACATGACCAGCAGCGGCTTTTGGTGTAAGTTCAGCATCAA
>CAYTZN010000047.1:0-1342 GCA_964442495.1 uncultured Legionella sp.
CAAATATTCTTTTTGCTCTTCATTCAGCGGATGAAATCTCATAGTGCGGGTAGTTTTAACCAATTTCAGAAAAATATTCCAGTACTTTCAGTAGCGATGGGTATATAAGTCTTCTAGCTTCGTCTCGGCGATCTCTTGCCATCGCCAAAGAGACATCAGGGAAAACACCGAGTGATATACGTTTTTCCTTATCATTAAAGCGATACTTGAATCTCCACCATGTTTTACCTTTGGAGGTTACCTCAAGGTATAGACCTTTTTCGTCATAAAAGCGCTGAGTTTTATCTATAGGTTTAATGTTACGGAGTTTAGTCGAATTTAAAGGCATTTTGGGGCAACTCATTTACATCTATAAAACTTGCCCCTAGTGTTGCCCCCATAATTCTTGGATGTCAATGACCTCTTTAGACGGTCTTAGACTGTGAATTCACATTATATCGTTGATTTTAAAAGGATCTTAGACTTATTTGGACGTTTTAAAACTTTGAATTGGTGGAGGCGGCGGGAATCGAACCCGCGACAATTTTTTGTAACAACTTGATTTATCTAGTTTAAATGTTAGGTCATGTAATTTTGGGGCGCCGATGGGGCATTTAATGAAATCCCCGCGTAGTGCCACCCAAGATTCAACCCTTGGTGCCCTTGCTACCAGCTTGAGGTCACAAATTGTGACCTCAAGCTTAAATCACTTTACCTTTTTGGTTTATTATTGTCGGTGAATACACCCACAAAACCCCGTCAAATTTTTCAATACTCAAGTGCAATAATTTTTTCCATTGTACTTAAAACCACATTTCTTGATCGCTCATGTCGAGCAATCGCTTTTATCGAATCAAACCACTTTGGATCTTCAATAAGCTTTTTAAGGTAACTTGAAATAAATTGTATAACAGTTTTGGGGGAATCCATTAATTCAGCCAATAGTTCAGGCCTGCCATTGATAACATTGATAATATCTTCCAAATCTTTACAATCCCAATAATCATTTTTGTTATAAGCTCTATCAGTGAATGCCTCAAGCTTTGTGGCAATGAAATAGACGGCATTGAGTATTTTGATTTTCTTGTCTTTAATTTGTATCTCAATGGCATTGTCAAAGCCTGCTTGATACCAATTGGAATTGATTCCTTGTAAGGTACCATCGGTATACATCACATCAATCATGAAATCATCTAAAACATACCTGCAATTGATATTTCCCTCCGGTTTAAAACCTAGACTTTCCAGTTTCTTTTGTAATGAATAATGTGCAACTATGTCGGTTGTGTCTAAATCAAACGCGACGTCTGCGTATTCTGACGAAAATGAACACCCATTCTGGACGAACGTGAACACCTGTTAT
>CAYTZN010000048.1:0-1294 GCA_964442495.1 uncultured Legionella sp.
TGCGCCAAGGTGGATTTAAAGGATATATGGATGACCATCCCAAGGCGTTTACCCCGAGCCAAGTGAAAATGATTGAGTCTTTTGGTGAGGCACATGGCCAAGGCTTTTCAAGTCTGATGATGCAATTTGGAACGTGTCATACCTTCCATCGCTACTTTGCCGATCCGTTCTCAACAGCATTATTCTCAACAAGCGGCGATGTGTTTGGCGAGATTGAAGCATTAGTTGCAGAAGGCATTTCAATGAGCGACGCGGTTCGACGAGTCGCGAATCTTCAACAGGCAGCGACATCATGAAGCAATTGCCTGTAGTTGTAAGCGCTATTGCATTGGCGGTGTTGGCGCTGGTGGGGATGAAACCTTCATCAAATGTTGTGACCATTAATCTAAACCACATCAAAGGTCAATTTATCCATCAATTGGCACTTCATCATGCGTCTAATGAGAGCGTGAAAAGATCAAGCGAGGCCTTTAATCGTAAGCTCAAAGGTGTGCTTGATGCTTATGCGAAAAGTCATCACGCCGTCATTTTTGATAGCGCTCATGTCCTTTCTAGTGGCCGGGATATAACAGATTCCATTGTTCCATTACTTGCCACCGCCATGAGAGGTACATCATGAAGCGCGCGTTTGTTGGGTTGTTGTTAGCCTGTATGGCCGGTTTAAGTTTTTCAAAATCTTTTGGTGTTGTGGGCGAGACCTTTCCCGTGGGGGAAATGAGCTTTTTAGATTTCATTGATCTCAGATTACAAAAACTGACGGCGAGTGGCGAGCTGCACGCGATGGAGTCAGAATGGCAGGCACGTGCAGAGCGAACGGCTAATCGTCCGAATCCAGTTGGATTACCTCGCGCAACGCTTAAACGCAGCTACCACTACGATCCAACCGTGATTTTAACGACCGATATTTTAGATGAGCATGGTCAAGTGATTTTTCCAGCGGGTACGCGCGTCAATGGATTGGAGCAACGCCCCGATTATGCCCCTTGTTGGATCTTCTTTAATGCCGATGACAAAGCGCAATTATTTTGGGCGCAGAAGAAATTGCACCAATGCCAAAATCCCAAACTGATTTTAACTGGCGGTGCAGTGCGCGATGCAGAACAGGCATTGGAAGGCGTAATTTACTTCGACCAAGGAGGACGCTTGTCCGCACGTTTTCAATTAGGTGCCGTTCCTGCAACCGTCACACGAGAAGAGAACCGTTTGCAAGTTTCAGAAATCGTGATTAAGGAGAGCGGTGATGAAATTTAAAGGAATTGTTTTAAGTGCGCTACTCACATTAACCGGAGCGGCA
>CAYTZN010000049.1:0-1283 GCA_964442495.1 uncultured Legionella sp.
TTTCAGATCATTGATCTTATGAAACTCCATCAGGGCAGTTTTAAGATGGTGTAAAACCATGCTTTCTGTCACTGATGGACCTCCTGAAAATCTAACAATTTTTGCTTTTGGGATAAGAGCATTATAAGGACGATCCTGTGATTCCGGTTTAATCGTCACGCCTACCGCCTTTTTTGTCATTCCATAATCCTAATATTAAATCTTATACTTGCTAGTCGATATTCACTTTTCCGTCAATGGCCGTTTTTGTTGACGGATAAATAGGGCATGCCCATTACGCAATATAGTTATTTTTACGATGCGCAAATGAGACGTTTTCTCGAACAAATCGTTCGAGCGTTCTCAGGGTTTCAATATCGTACCGGTAGACGAGCAAACGAAGAACCACAACTAATACAAGTTCCATGCCGGATGGCATCGACTAACCGCATGGTATCATCAATCATGCAGAATGGTTCAGAAAATGTTCTGTTGTCAGTTCCATTAATTACTGTATGGCAAACCGGTCTTAGTTTTTCAATGGATCGACTACAAAATCCCGGGCACGTTGACACAAGGCAAGTTTGGGAGCGATCTATTGATTTGAATACTGGAAACTATACCGAGAATGGTGGTGTACGGTATTCTGTTGAGAGATTGATGCCTCGGCCGTTTGAAATGGCCGTTCAGGTAGATATATGGACATCCAATATAGATCAAAAGCATCAATTATTGGAACAAATTTTAACAGTCATAACTCCAACTTTCGATATTCAGAATAGCGAAAATCCTCTCGATTGGTCTGCTATGACGATGGTCATGTTGGAAGACATTCAACTAAGTTCTCGATCCATTCCTGTTGGAACACAGGATGAAATTGATATAGCTACCGTAGGATTAAAAATACCAATATGGCTTTCGCCTCCCGCAAAAGTCCTACAGCAGAAGCGCATTGAGCAGATTGTGGCAAATATCCGCCATGGCGATGAAGACATGGAGGATATAACAACAAATGAAATTTTCAGCCAACAAATAATCACCCCAGGAAATCATCACGTTGCTGTAGATAATGGAAGAATTCGTCTATTGGGTGAAGATGGAGCGGAAGTTGACGCCGATAATAATCCTCATTTATGGTCAAAATTATTAGAAGTTTATGGAACTCTTCGCCCGTCTCAGTCTCGGCTTACGCTGAAAACTGGGAATGATATCGATAGTGCGGTGGGGGATATCATCGGAACCATCCAGATAGATGGCAGCGATCCATCGGTATTGATTTGGACAATTGATATCGACACTCTACC
>CAYTZN010000050.1:0-1143 GCA_964442495.1 uncultured Legionella sp.
GATGTGGAACGCTTAGTGGGCGGTCAAAAGCCCTGGCGACTACCCCTATCACGTGAAGATCGACCAAAAAAATTGATCATAGCGGATTGGCGAATTGCAACTTATTCAGAAGAGGCACTCTCGACACTTCTTCAGCGATTAGACGAAGCCTCGTCTGCAGGGTTTAGTCTTTATGTCTGGACGAATGGTAAAGTGATTCTTTTTTCAAAGGATGCGCTATTCACGACAAAGGAAGATATCAGCCCCGCTTTACATGACGACATTGCAACAGCGGCTTTTGCTGCAAAGCTCGGGTTTACCAAAGAGAATCTTTGTATTTTAGATGATTATTGGATGGACTATTTTTTAAATGCCAAACCTCCCTACCCACGAAGTATCTCGTTCCAGGCGTATAAGAAACTATCCAAAGAGAGTCGAGAAAAATTAAAACAAATCATCCCTGACGTTACCCCCAAAATCACCCACCTTATTCGAGATATATATCCCCCGCAACATGAAGATGAAAAAGAACTTGGACTCGCAGAGGCAAGTACACATTATCAATTTGCTACCATTAACAATAGTGTGTCAATCAGTGAACTACAAACCCTTTTAATCGATGTAAAAACATTGAATTTAAGTTATTACCAACAGTTAGCAAATCTCTTTGATTTAAAGACGAACAGTTTAAATAACTTAGAGTCTCTTAATTTATCAGAGAGTAATATTTCACCAGACAACTTGCGCGTTTTTTTAGAAGCAGCGCTTAAGTTAAAAACATTGGATTTAAGTTATTGCAAGCAATTAGCAGCGCTCATTGATTTAAAGCCAAACAGTTTAAGTGACCTGGAGTCTCTTGATTTACCAAATAGTAATATTTCATCAGACAACTTGCGCGTTTTTTTAAAAGCAGCGCCTAAGCTTAAAACGTTGAATTTATATCGGTGCAATCAATTAACAGCTCTCATTGATTTAAAGCCGAATAGTCTAAGTAACCTGGAGTCTCTTAATTTACCAAGTAGTAATATTTCATCAGACAACTTGCGCGTTTTTTTAGAAGCAGCGCCTAAGCTTAAAACGTTGAATTTATATCAGTGCAATCAATTAACAGCGCTCATTGATTTAAAGCCGAATAGTCTAAGTATCCTGGAGTCTCTTGATTTA
>CAYTZN010000051.1:0-1141 GCA_964442495.1 uncultured Legionella sp.
GAGAGATCCTCACAAAAAGTAATCATAGTGATGGCTCTCTTGTTGCACTTGAAGAGCGCACTGAAAAAGCATGTCGAGTGTAGTTTCAAATTCTACACTCGACATGAGTATTCTTTTTTTCAAAGCACGCCTCCCTAAAAAAACATAAGATAAAGCTGAAGTGAACTTAGCAGAGTGTGCTTGAAAATCAGAAGCCTTACCCATTGATTTAATAAAAAGCCCAGCTAGCCATGCGATAAAATTAGCTATAGCTCCAATAAGCAATAAAATATTCATTCGTTGATGAGATTGAGTAAGACTGTTTTTAAGGCCCAAGCCATAATGAGGACACTTAGTATCTCTTATATTTTCCTCAATTCTCATGCGTTGCCGGTAGATATTAACAATTAAAACAGGATTGAGTTTTGCTGCATTGAGAGATGTTACTAACACCCAGGGTTCTTTAGCCGCTAGGGCGTGGCGCTTACTCATTCCACAGAGACTCCTTTTTTTATAATGATTAAGTCGATGTCTCTCTTTATTTTTTCCTCTATAGACTACAAGATTGACGGGGATTTTACCGTCTTGTGTTAACAATCCACATCCCCTATAAGTAGGCTTTGCGGTAGCTTGCTTAAAATATTCTGAACTTAAACACCAGGTCGCTGTGTTCTCCATACAAACAGAGTTCTTATTTCGTAAACGACCTACAAAATCCCATCCCAATTTGATAATGCAGCTAAACCAAGGTCCACGAAAACCCGCATCTGTAACAATGACAGGTTTCACAGATGCGGGTAACAGTGCTTTTAGTTGATCTAAAAATGCTTTGTGTGTTGCATGATTGTTTTCTTTTTTCTTAGGATAAGACGCTTCATAAACAACAATTGAACGCCCCTTCATCGACAAACTGGCACGCAAAGCGTACAAATTCGTTACAGGGTTAATACAAGTCCTGTCAATATGAATCCATGGACACGTGTTATCGCCAATGAGTTTCGAAATCATCAATTTATAAAATAGATTTCGTTCGCCCTGAAGGTGACCATTTCCTAACAACCTATCTACTTTTTGGATGTTGCTGCATTCTTTATTGGTGTTTGATATCGACCTACCTAAACCCGTTAAATATAGTTTGTTATTGCTAACTGCCGCTTCGCAA
>CAYTZN010000052.1:0-1137 GCA_964442495.1 uncultured Legionella sp.
CCTATTTCTGAGGGCGGCAATGGGCTTTCAGGAGGACAGCGCGTTCAAGTTGGGCTGACACGCCTGCTTCTTGCAAAGCCAAAGCTTCTGCTCTTAGACGAGCCAACTGCAAACCTTGACCAAGAGAGCGAAGCACGCATTCTTGCGGCTATCCTCGAAGCCATTGGGCCTCAATGTACGCTGGTTTTTGTCACGCACAAGCTACCGCTAGTCAGTCTGGTTAATCGCCTAATTGTTGTCACAAATGGCCAAATTTCCTTGGATGGTCCAACCAATGCTGTGTTGGAAAGATTGAGGCCAAAGACCGAAAAACCCTCCAATCCTGGGCAGCGTATCGTTGTCAGAGAGCAAAATCATGTTTAATCTAAGCTCTTCCCGCAGCATAATTTCGCTCACAGCGCTGGCAATAATTGGCTTTATAGCATGGGCCAGTTTAGCTGAAATAGATCAGGTAAGCCGTGCTACAGGGCAGGTTATCCCATCTGGCCGTGTGCAAATTGTCCAGAGCACAGATGGCGGGGTCATCGAAACTATCGGCGTTAAAGAAGGTGATCGCGTTGCGAAGGGACAGATCCTTGTCACGCTCGATCGCATCCGGCTTAGCGCTGCAGTTGATGAAAGTAGAGCTAAAGTAGCGTCATTGAAGACCGCGAAGGCGCGAATGGAGGCAGAGCTTTTTGATAAGCCGCTTGTATTTACAGATGATGTCAAAGCTTTTCCGCTGTTCATGGCCAATCAGCGGCAGTTACTTGCTAAGAGGCGGGCTGCTCAAACACAGGACATCGCCGCTCTAAACCGCATGCTATTGTTGGTTCGTCGAGAGTTGGCCATGAACCAGCCCCTTCTCGAATTTGGCGATGTAAGTCGATCTGAAGTGCTGCGTCTGGAACGATCTGTAGCTGATATTGAGGGGCAAATCGCAAATCGGCAGAATAAGTACCTTCAAGATCTTCAGGCGGAATATGCCAAAGTGGACGATGATCTGGTGACTGCGGAGCAGGCGCTAAAACAACGTGAAGTCGCCCTGCAGGATACCATTTTGGAAGCCCCGACGGATGGCATAGTCAAAAATGTCCGCCTCACCACCATTGGCGGGGTTTTGCGGCCGTCCGATGAGGTTTTACAAATCGTTCCGAC
>CAYTZN010000053.1:0-1033 GCA_964442495.1 uncultured Legionella sp.
CTGCACTCAAGGTCTTTAGGAACATCATCGCCATTTTCAAACTTTAAGCGGCGATTACCCAGTGTATTAGCAGTAAACACCTCAATCTTTTCGCCATTTTCTTGGGTAACAAACCACCGCTTGCCTTCTTGCCTAGACTCAAGTCCTTTAGGAACATCATCGCCATTTTTAAATTTTAAGCGGCGATGACTCAGTGTCACAGCAGTAAACACCTCAACCTTTTCGCCGTTTTCTTGTGTAACAAACCACCGCGTGCCTTTTTGCCTAGACTCAAGGTCTTTAGGAACATCATCGCCATTTTTAAACTTTAAGCGGCGATTACTCAGTGTCGCGGCAGTAAACGCCTCAACCTTTTCGCCGTTTTCTTGTGTAACAAACCACCGCCCACCTTCTTTCCTGCGCTCAAGCCCTTTAGGAACATCATCGCCATTTTCAAACTTTAAGCGGCGGCCACTCAGCGTGGCAGCAGCAAAAACCTCAATCTTTTCGCCGTTTTCGTGCATAACAAACCACCGCCTGCCTTCTTGCCTACACTCAAGCCCTTTAGGAACATCATCGCCATTTTCGAACTTTAAGCGGCGATTACCCAGTGTCGCAGCAGTAAACACCTCAACCTCTTCGCCGTTTTCTTGGACAACAAACCACCGCTTGCCTTCTTGCCTACACTCAAGCCCTTTAGGAACATCATCGCCATTTTCAAACTTTAAGCGGCGATTACCCAGTGTATTAGCAGTAAACACCTCAATCTTTTCGCCATTTTCTTGGGTAACAAACCACCGCTTGCCTTCTTGCCTAGACTCAAGTCCTTTAGGAACATCATCGCCATTTTCAAACTTTAAGCGGCGATTACTCAGTGTGGAAGCAGTAAAAACCTCAATCTTTTCGCCGCTTTCTTGCATAACAAACCACCGCCGGCCTTCTTTTCTGCACTCAAGGTCTTTAGGAACATCATCGCCATTTTCAAACTTTAAGTGGTGATTAGGCATTGAGCCAGATAAAATATCTCGTTTTTTTTGAACTTTTGGCATATTAA
>CAYTZN010000054.1:0-1018 GCA_964442495.1 uncultured Legionella sp.
TTTTAGTAATCAGATTTCCGGTAATCGTTAGCGCGTCGCTAGCACTCCCAGCAACGATAGAGATAGAACCGCCTGTAACATCTCCGCTAACCGCGAGAATGTTTTCGCCTCCACCTAGTGTTACTAAGACATCGCCAGTTACCGCCCATGCGCCAGTCGCACTGACCGAATCAAGCCCGCTTCCGGTCGAAAGTAACATCGTGCCTAGTGCGGTAATCGCCTGATCAAAGGCGACGATATTCGGGCCGCCTCCCAGTTCAACGCGCACGTTTCGGCCAGCGGTCCAATCATTTCCAAAATCAACGTCAAGCAAATCAGTCCCGATGCCTGTTAATACGATGATATCGCGGGCCGCCGCGATCGAACCGTGCAAGTTCAAAATGCCGACGCCGTCACCGGTCAAGAACGCGATGTCGCCCGTATAGCTCGTCCATGTGTTGTTGATCGTAACGTCGTTCTTACCAAGCCCGGACATATGGGTGATGTCCGCTCCACTCACCAACCCATCGAACCGAGATATGTTGTCGCCGTCCCCAAGCGAAATCAAAATATCATCACCAGCGGTCAGGCTATCCACAGCGGTCAGGCTGTCCAACCCAGATCCCGTCGACAGCGACAGGCTCGTCGCTGCAGTAACAGAGGCACGCAGATCAATCGTGTTGGCCCCGTCGTTCATATTGACCGTGACGTTGCCAACGGTCGAACGCCAAGCTGCCATCGCGGTCAGATAATCCGTACCCAGCCCTGTAGTGACGCCGATCTCAGAACCTGTCACCGTGTTGCCAAAGGTCGCAGCATTGTCGCCATCGCCAAGGTTGACCGCAATCGCACCGCTAGCCAACCAAGCACCGCCCGTCGTCAGGCTGTCTACGCCGCCTAGCGTCGTAAAGCTGATCGTCCCGCCGTTCAGCGCGCCGTTCAGTACCGCTGTATTAGCGCCTGCACCAAGGCTTATCGACAGCGCATCACCAGCGGTCAGGCTATCCACAGCGGTCAGGCTGTCCAACCCAGATCCCGT
>CAYTZN010000055.1:0-1000 GCA_964442495.1 uncultured Legionella sp.
GCCCCTTTTTCCGCTTGATGACGCTAGCAGTGGCTGCTTTTGGCGAGGATGACGGTTTTGCTGGTGCTGGAAGTGGCGCCGCCCATACCGTCAATCTGCTTGCCGTAAGGATCGGGGCTGCCGATGACACGCAAGAGCAGCGCGTCGCGCGCTGCACCCGGCACCTGGGCCGGCGCAGGCAAGTCTTGCAGGCGGAAGAATACGCCTTTGCTGGTGCCGCCACGCATGTAGGTGGCAGGGATTTTGATTTGCGGTGTGTGCGCCATACGAATGGGTCCTTGATATGAAAAACCCGTCATGCCCTGCAGCGAGTATGACGGGATAAGCCTTGCACCTGATGCGCGTCTGTTACGCCGCTTTTCTGGATTCCAGAAAATCCTGCGCAAAGCGCTGCAGCACACCACCGGCTTCATAGATCGACAGCTCTTCAGCGGTATCAAGACGGCAGGTCACAGGCACTTCAACACGCTCGCCGTTCTTGCGGTGAATGACGAGGATGAGATCGGTACGCGGCTTGCGCTGGCCGGTCACGTCGAAGGTTTCGGTGCCGTCGAGTCCGAGTGTCATGCGGTTGACGCCCGGTTTGAATTCGAGCGGCAGCACACCCATGCCGATGAGGTTGGTGCGGTGGATACGCTCGAAGCCCTCGGCAACAATGGCTTCCACGCCAGCCAGACGCACACCCTTGGCCGCCCAGTCACGCGACGAGCCCTGACCGTAGTCGGCACCGGCAATGATGATCAGCGGTTGCTTGCGCGCCATGTAAATCTCGATGGCTTCCCACATGCGGGTCACTTTACCTTCGGGCTCAACACGCGTGAGTGAGCCGGCTTTGACTTTGCCGTCCACCATGACCATTTCGTTTTTGAGCGTGGGGTTGGCAAAGGTGGCACGCTGGGCCGTGAGATGGTCGCCACGGTGGGTCGCGTAGGAATTGAAGTCTTCTTCCGGCAGGCCCATTTTGGCCAGGTACTCGCCAGCGGCGCTGTCGAGCATGATG